>DWZD01000019.1 GCA_019118345.1 Candidatus Desulfovibrio intestinavium
GCATGATTACTATGTGACTTGTTATGTATAGCCATGTAGTCTATACCTCTTTCATTTCTGTATATCAGTTGTAATTTTCACTACTCATGAAGCGGGAGTTTGCGCCGTACCGAACGCATGCGAGGAAGCCACGTAACGGAGGGACATCTTAGCTTTTTAGGACGGGGGAATCAATATAAATGCAGCTTACTGGTATACCACTCAAAAAAGAGTACTTTTATGCTAGAGCCGCAAAATGATAATATTTACGAACTCGTTATTGATAATTCTTACTTCATTTTCATTGGCAATGATAGCTTCAGCGAAGAGATAGACTATTTTAGGAAACTCAGCGTCCAGCAGCCTTTCAGCATTATCACAGATTACGATAGCCAATATTCAAAGATTGGTGCATATTATTGTCGGCTGACACAAAGTCAAACAAAGATTTCTTTACTAATGACATTCTAGAACGAACAGAAAAAGTAGGCCATATTTTTATATTCTCTGACATGAGTACCGATGAAGTAGCTAAAGTGACAGCAAATATATGCGAACTATCAAAAGACAAACAGACAACACTCATCATTAAGCCAAATACAATCTTAGACAAAAACACCGTCATAAACATCTCCAAACATGCCAATATCACCATAGTTTCACAGATTAAAGATAAATCTTTCAATATCTTCAAGGTAGCTTACTTAGCCATTAGCCATATTCTAAACAGTCTTCGCGATACCGAAGAAGAGCATATTTTCGGAATCCTCAGCTATGGTAGTGCAAAAGGCTATCTCAGCGGCATAAAGTCATGCGTTCAAGCAATCGAAGGACTAGAATCAAGCTACCGCGAAAAACTACAAGATCTCAATCTAATGATTTCCGCTGCCGATGATGTGCCATTTACAGAGGTAGGGAGTGCTTTTAAATTCCCCGCAGACATACTTGGATGCAATGGCAGTATAATAACCGACACGGAAAGGAACCCGCAAAGCACAAGCCTGGATGTGCTGGCGCTTGCTTTTGCAGGCTGATTGTCTGACGTATTTTTTTCAAATTTTATGGTACGTATGGCGTAGCGCAGCGCCATAACGCGCAGAACGTGTTGAAATCGAAAAATAAATACCCCACATTCTAGACAGTTAAAAACAAAACCAATCGCCTGCTAAGCGAGTATACGGGCTTAAACCTGTATCGAGGGTTCAAATCCCTCCCTCTCCGCCAGCGAAAATCAGGGCAGCATGGTGAAGCCGTGCTGCCTTTTTTGTTGCCTGTTTCCGCCTTCGCGGGCAGGGGGGCGAGCCTCCCGGCAAGAGTGCAATCAATGCCGGATTTGCCGCCTTCGCGGGCAGGGGGAGATCGGCGCAAAAAAAACCGGGCCGGCGCAATGCGCACCGGCCCGGCGACATATGCCGAGGAGGCCCGGCAGGCCTACTGCAGACTGAGCGCCACGGCCTGCTTGTAGCCGCGCAGGCGCATTTTCTGCTTGCGCGTGCCCTGCAGGCTGGTCAGCACGCTCTGATGCGCTTCACGGGCAAGGGCGGTCAGTTCCCGCTGCATGTCGGCAAGCTGCAAAAGCCGCTCCCGATACGCCGCGTGTTCGGATGCCTCAAGCCTGTCCCGGGCCGCTTCCATCAGGGCCTGCCGCTGTTCGGACAGCTTCACGGCCTGATCGTAATTTCGTGTCCGCAGGGCCTCCCGTTCCAACCGGGCAAGTTGAAAGGCCCTTTCCAGAAGCTGCAATGCCTGTGACATGGCTCTGCCCCCGTGTGACGGAAACGCGCGTCCGCCGGACGCCCGTCTAATCCTTCTGCGCCTGCATGGCCGCGTGCACTTGCTTGCTGGCATCGCGCCACGCTTCGCAGAGCGGAGCGAATTCGTATTCCAGCAGGTCGGCCAGCAGGATCCAGTCTTCCCCTTCCATGACCTCATTCATTTCCGAGACCAGCTCGGCAAACTTGTCGCCCTGGAGGTTCAGGCTGATGTCGCCGGCAGTCTTGAGGTACTGCGTGCGCAGCAGGTTCAGCATGCTCAGGAAGTCGCGGATGACCTCCACGAGATCCTGCAGAAGGTCAAGGGCATCGGCATTGGTGCCCTCGCGGAACAGGCGGGCAATCTCGTGCGCGGCCTTTTTCATCATGACGGCGACCTTTTCCATTTCTCCGGCAATGGCCAGCGCCATTTCTGAGGCTTCGATGGAACGGACTTCCACGGAATTGATGGAGGCGGTGGAAATATCTTCGGCCTGATGCGGGTAAATTTCGGAAAACAGCTCGTTGTTCACCAGCACGTCGGTGACCACACGGCTTTCCATGCCTTCCTCTTCCATGACGTCCACAAGGATTTCCTCAAGGTTGGCAAAGTTGGAAATTTCCTTGCCGCTGTTGCGGCCGTCGACAATGATCATAAAACCTCCTCGCATCAGCGAACCACGGCATCCCCGCCCGAAGGCAAGCATGCCGGCAAAAATTTCCCACCGCAGGGAGTTGTGTCACGTTACAGCAAAAAATATGCCTTTTCAAGCGGCAAACAGCTGGCCAAGCCGGCGGATTTGCACGGCCAGATCCTCGCAGAAAGCGGCCAGCCCCTCCAGATCGCCCCCCCGGGCCTGCCGGATTTCCCGCCAGAAATAGGCCAGCGACGTCAGTTGCTCGCTGCCTTCCAGCACGCGCTGCAACTGGTCGCAGGAACGCAGGAGAAGCTGCCCCATGCGGGGATGTCCGGGAGCCAGCCGGCAGAGTTCCGGCAGACGGGCCGCAAGGGCCTGCGCTTCCGTCAGGGGGGGACGCACGCTTTCCGCCAGTGCGGATGTCCGGCAGGCGGCCCGCACCGCTTCCGGCAATCCGGCAAGGAGATCTTCCTGCCCCGGCCCGCTGTCCAGCGCGTCCAGCAATTGCCGCCAGAAGGGGCGCTGCACCCGCAGCCAGAGGCTGCGATCCTCGAGCGCATGTCCGCTCAGGCAGACCAGATCGGCCAAACCGCCGGCATCGCGCACGGTTCGCCAGACGCGCGCCGTCCGCCGCAGCTCGCCGTCCACGCCGTCTTCCCAGCGCCCGCTCTCCAGCCGGGCCAGAGCCAGCCGCAGGACGCCGGCTGCGCCAATGCGGGTGCGGCAGGCGCCGTCGTGGGGGCAGGCCCGCCGGAAGCCGCAGGGATGACAGGGCAGGGCCGGTTCCAGACAACAGCAGTCCGGCAGATAGGGGCCGGTATCCCAGGGTTGCGCCGTGGCCAGAAAAAGGGCCAGCGACGGCACGCCCAAACCGGCTGCCAGATGCATCGTTCCGGTATCATTGGTGATGAGCAAACGCAGGCGGGACACCAGGGCCGCCAGCACCGGCAGGGAGGTGGCCCCGACGGCATCCACGAAGGGCGCGCGCGCCCGCGCGGCATAGGCCCGGGCCAGAGGCTGTTCGGCCCTGCTGCCCAGCAGGACGGGGCAGAGTCCGGAAGCCTGCCACAAGCCGTCCCCCACTTCGGCAAAACAATCTTCCGGCCATTGGCGTTGCGAATGGCTGGCGCCCAGCTGCAGCCCGACGAAGCCCGCGCAGCCCGGCGGAGCGGCGGCAAGCAGGCCTTGCGCCTCGTCCAGCGCCTTGTCCGAAGGCGCCTGCAGACGGCCCCCGGTCTCCGTCAGGGGCGGCAGGCTGCCGCCTGCCAGCGCGCGCAGGGCCGGACGGGCGGCCATGCGAAACATGTCCTGCATATTGAAGGGAGCATTGCCCCGTTGCAGGGTGGAGCCGCAGAGATAGGCGGCCCATGCGCCCCGGCAGAAGCCGTAGCCGGCGGGATCAAGGGCGAAACCCGTCACCGCCTCCGGGGCAGGGGCCAGCAGGGAGGCCAGCAGACGCGCGGGCAGGGTCGCCGTCAGATTGACGACATGGCGCGGCGCGGCTTCCCGCCGGATGCGCTCCACCCATTCCAGCAGCAGGGCCGGCGCCTCGTGCCAGCATTTTCCCGGCCCCTTGCCGTCGAGCCGGCGCAGCAGCTCGCCGCCCGGCAAGGCCCAGCTCCCGGCAAGGTGCCGCAGCAGGGGCAGGGCCGGAGCAAAATTGTCCAGACAGAGAATGCCCGCCCGCAGACCGGCCCGCCGGCAATCTTCCAGCAGGGCCTGGCTTTGCAGCAGGTCTCCGAAACGGGTAAGGTTGAGCAGAAGGATGTCGATAGCCATGTGCGCGGAACGGACAGTCACGGAAGCCGACGGGGTGCGGCGGACGCCGCTCGCCGCCTGCCGTCAGCGGAAGCAGGCGGGGACGCGTCCGGCGCGTCGGCCTAGGCCGTGCGGGAGCGGGTTCCCTCCAGCATGTTCAGGGCCAGCGATTCTTCCTCCCGGAAGCGGTTGTGGACGGACTGCTGAATATCGGCGCTGTGCCCGCCAAACTGGCCGGAACGAATGTCATAGACCCGGGAAATGAGGTTGCGCTCGTACGTCCTGCCGCTGCCGCTGCTGGTGGCGTCGGCCTGTTCAAAGATGCGCACCGCCCCGCGCGCGCCATGCTGCACCGCCGTGCTCCAGATGACTTCGCGCATGATGGGCGACAGCTCGTCCAGATTCAGGCGCGTGCGCTCCGTGATTCCCGCCACGGCGGGATCATAGTGGCTTTCGCGGATGAAGGATTCCTGCAGCTTGCCGAAGCGTTCGGGCTGCTCGCTCGCAATGTCGCGCCAGGTATCGGGCATGGCGCCCTGCCGGCTGCCGGTATTGGCCGGGCCGGCATCGCGCAGCCGCCGGGAGATGTCCGGGGCCTCATTGTCCAGAAAGGACAGAAAGGCGTCCATGGTGCCCACGCGGGAGGCAATCTGGTATTTGCCGTAGGACGTGCCGCCCTTGCTGTCATAGCCGATGGCCGAAATGCCCGCCTTGCCGGACTCGAAGCGCGCCGACAGCGAGCCGATTTCCTCGCCGCCCCGCTGCGCGCCCTCGCCGCGCCGCTGCCGCGCGGAACGGCGTCGTGCCCGCGCCGCCGCCGCATCCGAGGCATTGTGCGTGCGTACATAATCGTCATGACTCAGGGCGCGGATGACGTTCTGATCGCGCATGGAGAGGCTCAGGCCCGGCAACTGCCGCGCCACATTGAAATTCCGCGCACTGGACAGGGGGGAGTCGTCGCTGACGCCCATGCCTTCCATCAGCCCTTCCAGCGCCTGGGTGCGCTTGATGTCCTGCGAGGCTTCGGAGAACAGCCGCCCCTGCATGACCTCGCTGGGACTGCGCCCGGCCATGACCGCCCGCTGGAACACGGCAACGCCCCGACCATGCAGCGGCATGCCCGGCACCTCGGGCCGCGGCGCGCGCGCCTCAGCGCCCTCTTCCGCCGGGGTCGCCGCAGGCGCGCCGGCCCGGGGAGACTCCCCGCCCGGGGCGCCGTCCGCCTTGCCCCCTTCCCCCGCCGCGCCGGCAGACGCCCGAACGGCGTCCGTCCGCGCCGTTTCCTTGCCGAGCAGGGCGGCAAAGCCCTCCCCGTCTTCCGGCTTACGGTTTTGCGGCACGGAAAGTGTGGCCTGCCGCTCCAGGGGCGGTTGGATATGGGGCAATGAATTTGTCATGCAATCCCTCCATGCAGGGCAGCGCGTTTCTGACAGGCTTCCCTGCATGGAGAACATTAGCAAAAAATGTGCGAGAACAAATTTTCTTACGGATTACACCATATTGAAAATAAAAACGCGCCGGATTGCCGCAGAAGGAAACGACGGAAGAACACCGGCGTCAAGAAGCTGACGACGCGTGCCCGCCGGGAGACTATTTTCCGTCCGCGCCCTTCGTCTTCGCGCCCGCCGGCGCAGCGGCCGCGGCATGGGGATCGGCTGTTTCCGCCGCATGGTGCAGGACAGGAACGCAGATTTCCGCCGCCAGCCGCCTGCCCACATCCGCGGGCAGCCCCCTGTCGGCATCAAGGGTCTTGCGGGCCTGCAGGCCCAGCCGCATCTGGCTGTTGGCCACGGCCTGCCGGTTGGAAATGCTCTGCAGGGCCTGTTTCTTGCCCGCGCGCGGCACACGACGCAGCACCAGCAGGGCGTCGGCCACCAGCGAAGTATGGCCTTCGCCCGACAGATGAACCGGCGCGCCGTAGCCGGCGTCCACACTCTGCCGCAGGGCTTCGGTGCTCGAAGGATCACAGGCAAGGACGGAAATCTGCAGGATATAGCCCGCCTGACTGGGATTGCCGGTCAGCTCGATGCCGTGGCTGCGCAGCCGGCTTGCGATCTCGCCGTGCAGATTGCCCACGAGGGCGGTGCTGTCGCGCACATTGACGTAGGCCACATCCGTGATGTCCGTCCCGGCCTCATCGAGTTTGCCGTGGCGGTAAACATCCAGATCGCCGGCCTGTTGGGACGACGGCTTCACGCAGCCGCCGGCAAGGGGCAGCAGGCAGGCAAGGAGCAGCAGGACAAGGGCATTCCGAAACTGTTTCATCTGCATATCCGTTTGGTATGGCGCATCCCCGACGTCAGGGTCGGACAGCGTCAGCGCCCGACCGGCACATTGGGCGAGTTTTTTTGCGGAACGACCGCGGCCATGCATCGGTCAGGCAGGGGATCGTTTTTGCAGGCGGAGCTGCGCCGCATGTTTTGGGGCACGCCGCCGCGCTCGCGTCCGGCTGAGACGTGGATGCCCATGCGCGACCGGGGCGAAACTTCGCCGCCATGCGCAGCCCCCGAGCCTCAGGCAGCCTCATGGGCGATGCGGAAGGCCGGATGGGCCTGCGCCTCCTCCGGCCCATCCGGCAGGAAGATGTCCGCATGCCTTGCGGGGGCCGGCAAAACGGCCCTTTGATGCAAGCCCGGGATGTTCCGGCAGAGGAGGCAACGGAACCACGCCGCCGCACGCCGAAGCAAAAAGAGCGGCGCATCAACCTGCCCTCTCAGGGTTCCTTCATGCTATACCCGAAGCGGGCATCGCCTGTCCACCGTTCCGGGCGCGGGGCAAGGGCGAGCGCGCGGCAGCCGCGGATCCTGCCGTCATGACGAGGACGGCTCGGCTTGCAAGGCCTCGCAGATGCGCTCAGCCAGTTTTTCATACAGGACGGGCAAGGCCTTTTCCCGCTCCATCTTGCCGGAATTGACAAGGAGGATCTTTTCCTCACCCGGCGTTTCGCCGTGCCCGATGCTCACGCTTGCCCGCATGCTCCATGTGGGCTGGGGAAAAAAGTCCCGCACCATGAGGACGGCTCCACCGGGGATGGCCAGCACAACGGCGATTATGCCCTTGACGGGCGTGTCGAGAATGCTGTCGCCGCCACCGCCGCTGCGACTGCCGCCGCCGGACAGGCTGGCGCTGCCGAAGCCGCCCCTGAAGCCGGAAAGATTGAGATCCATGAAGCCCTTTGCCACCTCATACGGGCGCAACAGGGTATCGCCGGAAAGGGGGCGGCAGGATACCACGAAAAAATCCTCTTCCTTCACCCGGATCACGACGGCATCGGGGCGGGCATCGACCAGCCCCGTCAAGTCGTTGTCCCGCAATTCCCGATCAAGGACGGCGCGGAATTCCCCCTCGTCAAGATGCTCTCCCGTGAAATCCAGGCAAAAGATCTCTTCTCGCTTCACGGTCAGCGGTGTCACTTCCCCCTTGTCCAGCCGGCCGGCGCAGCCCGTACAGCACAGCAGGCCCGCCAGCAGCAGGCAGGCTGTCCGTTTGCCGAGGGATTTCATGCGGGCGCGGCGGGGCATCGGCAATTCTCCCAAAACTGACGGCATGCTGTCCCGACCTCGACATCACGAGCCGCAGGAGGCCCCCAGGATGGCCTCCGCCATACGCATCGCGATCCAAGGCATGGCCTTGTTGCGAGGCTTGCCGAGATCGTTATTAATGATGACTTCCTCCAGCTCGTCCGGCGGCCTGCCCAGAGCTATGCCCACGCCGGCGCGCACGGCCCAGATTTCTTGGCAGCTCTCCATGGCAAAACCGATCCCCCCCAGCATGCCGACGCCCATCCCCAGGAGAGCGCCCCTCACCGGGCCGACCTCCCGTGCGCCCAGGGTGCCCCCCAGCACACAGCCCACGATGCCGCCGCCAATGGCCGTGCCCACCCAGCGAAAGGGGTTGAAGCGGCACCCCTTTCTGGCTCTGAACATCTCGCGCATTTCCACCTTCACCATCACCGTATTCTCGTCAGGCGTATCAACGACCTCCCATCGGCCCCTGTCGATCTGCTCCCTGAGACATTTTCTCAAGGCGTTGACTTCATCCTCACTGGTCTCGCTCGTTCCCGATACGTCCAGATAAAAGCTGCGGTAGTCATCGCCCAGCCCCGTGGGGGTAAGCCAGCACTTGTCCGGCGGCTTTGCCGCGCAGCCCGGCAGGCAAAGGCAGAAGCTCAACAACAGGACAAGCAGAAAATGCGAAAGACTACGGTTCCACCTGAAACGATGCGACATGTCTCCTCCTGTTCCCGTTCAGTCAAGAGGAAGAACGCGGCAACGGCGTCACTCCCCGCCCGCCCCGCCTGCACCGGTCGAGATGACCTCGCGGATGCGCTCCGCCAGCCGCCGCCCGATCTGCGGGATGGCTTCCTCGCGGGAAGCGACGCCGTCCTCGCCGGAACTGACGACGATTTCCTCCAGCCTGTCCGGCGTCCGGCCCGTGGCCATGCCCACGCCGGCGCGTACGGCCCAGATTTCCCTGTCGGCCTGGGCCAGGGCATAGCTGCTGCCCCCCACAACGCCCACAACCATCCCCACGCCCGCCCCCAGCAGGGCGCTGGTTTCCGTGTAGGCTCCCACAAGGGCCCCGAAGGCAAGCCCCGCGAGGGCGCCGCCGACGGTGCTGCCCAGCCAGCCCACAGGGCTGAAGCCCACGGTCCCGGCCTGGAACATGTCGCGCACCTCCACCTTCACCACCAGCGTTTTCTCATCGGGATTGTCCACGGGCCGCATGACGCTGTTGTGCTCGATGCCCTGCCTGATGGCGGCGGACAGCTTTCCGGCATCCACGTCCTTGCCCGAGACATCCAGATACAGGGAGCTGTCCTCGTCCGCCGCCACGGACGTGAGGCTGCCGCCGTCCGGCAGTTTGCTCCCGCAGCCCGGCAGGCACAGGCAGAGGATCAACAGCAGGACAAGCAGAAGGCGCAGGATGTCATGGTTGCGCATGAGACGATTCCGCATGCCCTTTCTCCTTCGTTTCTTCATGCCGCAGGGAACGGCGACGGGTCACTTCCCGTCGGCTCCGCCCGCCGCGGGCACAATCGCCTTGCCAATGCGTTCCGCCAGACGCCGCCCAATCTCCGGGATGGCCTCCTTGCGGGAGAAGGCCTCTTCCTTGCCGGTACTGACGACAAGCTCCTCCAGCTTGTCCGGCGTCCTGCCCGGGGCCATGCCCACGGCGAGGCGCATGGCCCAGATAATCCTTGTGCCGTTGCCCAGGGCATAACTCTTTCCCGCCTCAATGCCCGCGGCCATCCCCAAGGCCGAACCCACCACGAGGCCGGAATCCACGGCGTGCTTGGCCAGACTGTCGTCGAAGGCCCTGTCCAGCCAGCCCAGAGAATCGTCCTTCACGGTTCCGGCCCTGAACATCTCGCGCACCTCCACCTTCACCACCAGCGTTTGCGCATCAACGTCATCCGCAGGCCGCATGATGCTCCCGCGCTGCATGGTCTCGCTGATGGCGGCGCTCAGCGCCTCGATGTCCACCCATCGGCCCGACACCTCCAGATGAAAGGCGCCGCTCCTGTCCGCCCGCACGGGCGAGAGGCTGCCCTTGTCCGGCGATCCGGCCCCGCAGCCCGGCAAGCCGAGGCAGAGAACCAGCATCAGCGCGCACAGGAGGCGCGGGACAGCGGATCTCCGCTCGCGGCGCTGCGGCAGGCGGCCACTGCCGATGCCGGCAGGCGGGCAAGACATGCCTGCCGCCCTACTGTCCGCCGGACGCCGCCGAAGCCGTGATCGCCGCGCTGATGCGCTGGGCCAGCTTGTCCTGCAAGGTGGGCAGGGCATCCTCGCGCGAGCTGACGCCGTCGGCGCTGACGACGACTTCCTCCAGCGTGTCGGGCGTCTTGCCTCTGGCCATGCCGACCCCGGCGCGCATGGCCCAGGTCGTCTTTGTCTGGCTGTCCAGCGCCGAGACGCCGACACCGGTAGCCGCGCCGACGCCCGCGCCGATGAGCGCGCCGCTCCGGCCTCCGGCCAGACCGCCCACCAGTGTGCCCAGCAAGACGCCGGTGGCCGTTGTCCCCAGCGTCTCGCTGGCGTCCAGGCTGGACGAACCGGCGGCAAAAATCTCCCGCACGTCCACCCGAATCACCAGAACCTCAGGGCCGGGGGCATCGGCCATGCTCAGGCCGGTATCGCTTTGCAGATAGCCCATGATGGTGTATTTGAGATCCGCGGCATTGACGCCCTTGCCCGAAATATCCAGATAAAACGCCGTATTTTCGTCCACGTGCGTGGGGGTGAGCGTGCCGCTGTCCGGGCGTGAGCCGCAACCTGCCAGAAGCAGACAGCAGCACAGCGTGAGCAGTGTCGGCAACAGCCTGACGCCGAGGTCGTCGCGGCGGAAAATGTGCCTCATAATGTCCTCGCTTGCGATCTGTCGTTACGACGGCGCTGTGATGGCATCCCTGATGCGTTGCGCCAGTCTCTCTTCAAGGTAGCCTGCAGCCTCCTCGCTGGAGTCGGGGCCCGTGGTGCCGGTGCTCACGACAAGTTCTTCCAGCTGCTCCGGCTGCTCGTCCCAGGCCAAGCCCACCCCGGCCCGTACGGCCCAGATCTCTTTTTGATTGCTCATGGAAAAGCCGTAGACCAGGCCGGAAACGGCCCCTACCAGCCCGCCGATGGTGGCGCCGAGAACGGTGTCGGAGGAGGTGTCGAAAAAACCGGCCTCCTGAGCCCCGCCGGCAATGGCCCCGCCCACCGTGCCGACGGTGGCGAAAGCGAGGGCCGCCCCCGCGGACTTCAGGTAGTTTTTGCGCGTCATGCCCGCCAGATAGAGATCCCGCACATCCACGCGCACCACCAGTGTGCCGGGGCCGGGCTGATCGACGGCCTTCATGCCGTCAACGGTCAGGAGCCGCTTTTCAATGGCTGAGGCAAGCGAGTCGGAGCACATGCCCATTTCCTCCCCCCTCTCTGCCGAGACATCCAGGTAAAAGGGCGTCTCCTTCCTGACCGACACCGAGGACAGGGATCGCTGTCCGGCAATTGGGTGCAGCCCAACAGGATCAGACTGCAGCATGCCGTCAACAGGACAAGCAATGGACGCAGGCAGGCATATTTCCGTATGCAGGCCAACACGGAACTCTCCTGTGGACGGATGTCGGACGGAGCGCGCCAAAAAACTATTTTTTTATGCTTATATAATGATGCAGACATGTTGTCCACCCATTTCGGCTCCGGCCCGCTGTATCGACGGAGGGGAGGGACATCCCCTGTTGCGCCATGCGGCAGAAAGAAGTAACCCCTTGATGGAAGGATATGCAGCGGACAGGATGTGAAGGTTGACCGATCTCCGGCAGGGCTGCCGATGCGCCGTCCCGGATGCCCCGGACACGCGCGGGGTGAGTGGCCGCCCGCTCCGGCAGCGCATGCGACAGGCTCTCTTGACGCTGGCGCATTTTGCCGTATTCTCGCCTGCGAAAACGCCGAAGGAAGCGACGCATGGGCAAAGAGCTGATTATTGTGGAATCACCCGCCAAGGTGAAAACCATCCGAAAATTTCTGGGGCCGCACTATATGGTGCTGGCCAGTGTGGGCCATGTGCGGGACTTGCCGTCCAGCACCCTGGGCGTGGACGAGGCCAATGATTTCGCCCCGCAGTATCAGGTCATCGACAACAAGAAGCCTGTGGTCAGCGAGCTGCGCAGCGCGGCGGCCAAGGCGGACACCGTCTACCTTGCGCCCGACCCCGACCGCGAGGGGGAGGCCATTGCCTGGCATGTGGCCGAGCTTATCGGCGACAAGGCCAAGGACATCAAGCGCATCCAGTTCAACGAGATCACGGCCAAGGCCGTCAAGGATGCCCTTGCCCATCCCCGCGTCCTCAACCGGGATCTTTTTGACGCCCAGCAGGCCCGACGCATTCTTGACCGGCTGGTGGGCTACAAGATTTCCCCCCTGCTCTGGAAAACCATCAAGCGCGGCATCTCAGCCGGGCGCGTACAATCCGTGGCCCTGCGCCTCATCGTGGAGCGCGAGGACGAGCGCAATGCCTTTGTGCCCGAGGAATACTGGCAATTCCGCGCCACCCTGCAGGGCGACGCGCCGCCGCCCTTTCGGGCCGAGCTGGCCAAAATCAACGGCAAGAAGGCCGTGGTGCCCCATGCCGAGGCCGCGCAAAAGCTCGAAGCGGCCCTCACGGGCCAGCCCTGGCGGGTGGAAAGCGTGGAGCAGAAGGAGCGCGAGCGCGCCCCGCAGCCGCCCTTCATCACCTCCACCCTGCAGCAGGCGGCCAACCAGCGCCTGTCCTACACGGCCAAGCGCACCATGAACATCGCCCAGCGCCTGTATGAGGGCGTGGAGCTGGAGGACGGCAGCATTACGGCGCTCATCACCTATATGCGCACCGACTCCACGCGCATCGCGGACGAGGCGCGCACGGCGGCCCGGGAGTTCATCCTCGCCAGCTACGGCAAGGACTACCTGCCCGCCAAAAGCCGCATCTACAAGGCGAAAAGCGGCGCGCAGGACGCACACGAAGCCATCCGGCCCGTGGATGTGACCATCACGCCGGACAGTCTCAAGGGGCATCTGCCGCCGGATCAGTACAATCTTTACCGCCTCATCTGGTCGCGTTTCGTGGCTTCGCAAATGGCCGGCGCGCACTTTCACGACACCACGGCCACCATTGCCTGCGGGCCGAGCCAGTGGCGCGCCAAGGGGGAACGCCTGCTCTTCCCCGGCTTTCTGGCAGTCATGCCGCGCGGCAAGGACGAGGCGGACAGCGAACTGCCCCCCCTTGCGCCCGGGCAGGAACTCCGGCTGGACAAGCTGGAAAAGGAACAGAAGTTCACCCAGCCCCCGGCCCGCTACAGCGAAGCCAGCCTCGTGCGCGAACTGGAAGAGCGCGGCATCGGGCGGCCGTCCACCTACGCCAGCATTATTTCCACGTTGCAGGATCGCGAATACGTCAGCCTGCAGGACAGGCACTTCATCCCCACGGATCTGGGCCGCATCGTCTGCAAACAGCTTGTGGAACACTTTGCGCGGCTCATGGACGTGGGCTTCACGGCCGGCATGGAGGAAAACCTCGACAGGGTGGCCGAAGGCAAGGTGCGGTGGGTGGATCTGCTGCACCACTTCGCGGACGACTTCAATCCCACCCTGGCGGCGGCTGCCAGGAACATGCAGTCGGTCAAGGGCGGCATCCCCACGGATCTGACCTGCCCGGACTGCGGCAAGCCGCTGGTCATCAAGTTCGGCAAGGCCGGACAGTTTCTGGCCTGCTCCGGCTATCCCGACTGCCGCTATACAAGCAATTTCCAGCGCAATGCCGAGGGACAGGTGGAAATCGTCGCACCCCTGAAGCCGCAGCTGGAAAAGGTGGGCGAATGCCCCCGCTGCGGTCGGGATCTCGTCATCAAGCGCTCGCGCACGGGCAGCCGCTTCATTGCCTGCACGGGCTATCCCGATTGCGACTACGCCGCGCCCTTCTCCACGGGCGTGACCTGCCCGCGCTGCGGCAACGGGCGGCTTGTGGAAAAGAGCAGCAAGCGCGGCAAGCTCTTCTATTCCTGCGATCAGTATCCCCAATGCGACTTTGCCCTCTGGGATCGCCCGCTGCCTGAGGCCTGCCCGCGCTGCGGTTCTCCCTATCTGGTGGAAAAGAAATCGCGGGACGGCCTGAAGGTCGTCTGCCCGGTCAGGGGCTGCGGCTATGTGAAGGAGGAGGACGACAATGGCCCGGAAACAAACGCCAGCTGACGCCAGCCGCAAGAACGGCAGGCAGGACGCCCCTGCCGCCCTCCCGGCGACGCCCCCCGTGCCCCCGCGCATCACGCCCCTGAGCAGCCCGCTGGGCCTTGAGGCCCGCCTTGCCGACCTGCTGGAAAGCGGGCAGCCCGCCGTGCTCATGACCGTCATCAGCCGGGAAGGTTCCGCGCCGCGCGGGGCCGGCACCCGCGCCCTGCTGACCGCCGACGGGCTGCTGGGCACCGTGGGCGGCGGCGCGCTGGAAGCGGCGGCTCTGGACATGGCCCGCCAGTGTCTGGCCAGCGGCCTCTCCGCCTGCCACCTGTGCCGCATGGACGGCAGCGCCGATACGGACATGATCTGCGGCGGCAGCATGGAAGTGCTTTGTGAAAGTCTTGACGCCGCGCAGGCTCCGCTTTTCCGTCAGGCCCAGCGCGCACTGGATCAGGGCATCGAAGGCATCTGGTCCGTGGACGTCACCCGGGAGAAACATCCCCGGCGCGTCCTCTATCTGGAACGGCAGCCCGACAGTCCCGCGACGCCGACCGACGGCCTGTCGCTTGACCTTTCCGCCCTGCCCGGGGATACGCCCGGCGTCATCATCGGCCTCGATCCGGCCCGCAACCTGCTGGAAAAGAACAGGGGCAAGGCCGGCCTTGTGGATGCCACCGTGGCCCGCATCTACATGGAGCCGCTGGATACGCCGCCGGTGCTCCTGCTCTGCGGCGGCGGCCATGTGTCGCTGGAAGTGGCCACCCTGGCCCATGCCTGCGGCTTTGTGGTGGATGTGGTGGACGATCGGGCGGAATTCGCCTCCCCGGATCGCTTCCCCATGGCCCGCCACTGCTTCGTGCTCAAGGCCTTTGCCGACCTTGTGCGGGCCTGCGGCATCGGGCGGCGGCATTATGTGGCCATCATGACCCGGGGCCACAGCTTTGATCGGGAAGTGCTTGTCCAGGCCCTGGAAAGCCATGCCTTCTACATCGGCATGATCGGCAGCCGTTCCAAGCGGGAAAGCGTCTATGCCGCCCTGCGCGCCGAGGGCATGCCCGACGCCGAACTGGCCTGCGTGCGCTGCCCCATCGGCCTGCCCGTCGGCGCGGACTCGCCGCAGCAGATCGCCGTCTCCGTGGTGGCCGAACTGCTGGCCGCGCGCGCCGGAACCCTGCAACGGCTGCGCATTGACGACTGAGAACCCCCCGGCTGCCGCGAGGCAAGCGGCAGCCCTTTCGCCCTGTGGAGGACTTGCCCGTGGTTCAGCTTTTCATTGTCCTGCTCCTGTTGAGTGCCATTGCCATCATCTATATGGAAGCCCGCCGCCGCCTGCTGGCCCAGCGCCGCCTGATCGCCTCCATCAAGGCGGACATCGCCGACGAAACGCGCATGACCGCCCAGGTGGGCGTCTACGCCGGCGCGGATCAGAGTACGGTGGTCATCGGCGTTTCCGAGGAAATGGGCGGATTCTACTACCGCGTCGTGCGGCAGCATGCCGAGGCCGGGCGCGGCAAGATCAATCTCTGCAACATCACTGTCGTGGATCTGTATATTGACGGACAGGTTCAGGACATTCACGAAAACGGCTCCGAAATGCCCACCAGCACCGCCCAGGCCACGGATCTGGCCGCCCGCCTGCTGAGCCAGTATCCGCCGGATCAGGTCAATGCCATGCAGCGCATCGAATTGCGCATCAGCTACCTCAGCGAGTCCGGTAGCGAACATACGCTGGAATTCTCCGCCCTGCGGCCCAGCGTGGCCCCCCGCCGGCGAGATCGCACCCAGATTCTCAAGAATGCCCTCTGGTGGTGCATCTTCATCCGCCTGGCGGCTCAGCATACCCGGCTCGCCGCCGAGGGGCTGTATGGCCTTTCTGATGACGAAAATAGTTTCAAAAAAAATAATTAAAAAAATCAATAGGATAGAAAGAGACAATACGGTTCTCCAGCCCATTGACATTATTGACTTTTTTTGGACAATTTTCAGGCCGGGCCTTTCCGCCCTTTCTTGACACCACCGCCGAAAGTGTGCTTTTCGATAATTTGCCTTTGCGCTGACCGGGCACTGTCCCGCCAGCCGGCGCGTGACGGACGGCATCCGCGGCAAGGCCCGGGCCACGGCCCCCCTTTCCGTTGGTTGCCGCCGCGTCTTCTGATTCATTGTCCGCCGAGCGGCGGCAACCCTCGTGAAAAGCGGGCAACCGCTTATGGAGCTTCGTTCAATGCGAATCAGTCACATGTTTTCGGCGGCGCTTGCCCTGTTCATGCTTGTCCAGCTTGCCGCCTGCAAGGGCGAGGAGCAGGCCCGGCAGGGCGGCAAGGGGCCGCTTGTAAGCGTCTTTCATGTGGAGGCCAAGGATCGGCCCTGGCCCGCGGAATTCCAGGCCCAGGCCTCGGGGTCGCGTTCCGTCGAGGTGCGCGCCCGGGTGCAGGGCATCATTGAAAAACGCCTCTATGACGAAGGGGCCTTCGTCAAGGAAGGCCAGCAGCTTTTCCAGATCGAGCGCGATCAGTACGAGGCGCAGGTGCAGCAGGCCCAAGCCCAGTACGACAGCGCCGCGCGCGAATGGCAGCGCATCCGCCCCCTCTACGAAAAGAACGCCGTCTCCCAGAAGGATCGCGACAATGCCCGCGCCGCCTATGACAGCGCCCGCGCGGCCCTGCGCGAGGCCAAGATCAATCTGGATTACTGTCAGGTGGTCTCGCCGGTGTCCGGCTACAGCTCCAAGGAAAACTACACGCCCGGCAACCTCGTGAGCAACAATTCCCTGCTCACCTATGTGGAACAGACCGATCCCATGTACATCGACTTTTCCATTGCCGCGCCGGAACGCATGCGCCGGCAGCAGCTGGCCGCCGAAGGGCGTCTGCGCTTCCCGGAAAAGAATCTCTACAAGGCTCGTCTGCGCCTGCTGGACGGCAGCATGAGTCCGGTGGAAGGCGTGGTCAACTTCATCGACAGCCGGGTGCAGCCCACCACGGGGGTCATTCAGGCCCGCGCCACCTTTGACAATTCCACCGGTTCCATCATGCCCGGCCAATATGTGCGCATCTTCATGGAAGGCGACGTGCTGGTGGACGCCGTGCTTATTCCCCAGAAATCCCTGCTCATCACCCAGAAGGGTTCCTTTGTCATGGTGCTGGGCAAGGACAATATCGTCCAGTCCGTGCCCGTGACGGTCAGCGAGACCATCGGCGACATGTATCTGGTGGATTCCGGCCTCAAGGGCGGGGAAGTCATTGTCAGCGAAGGCCTGATCAAGGCCCGCCCCGGCCAGCCCGTGACGCCCATGAATGACGCCAGCCAGGCGTCGGACGCCGGGAAAAGGGAAGACGCCGCGCCCGCGGCAAAAGACGGGGACGACAACGCGGAAAAGGCCGCCCAATAGGTGAGACGTCATGGCTGCCTCCGCAAAACCCAATCTTTTCCTGCGCCGACCGATCCTTTCGTCGGTCATTTCCATCCTCATCACCCTGGTGGGCGCGCTGGCCATGAAGGCCCTGCCCATTGCCCAGTATCCTGATCTCGTGCCGCCCACGGTCAGCGTGTCGGCCTACTATCCGGGCGCTTCGGCGGAAACCATCGCCGCCACGGTGCTGGCCCCGCTGGAAGTGAACATCAACGGCGTGGAAAACATGCTCTACATGACCTCCACGGCCTCTTCCGGTTCGGGTTCAGGCTCCATCAACGTCTATTTCTCGCTGGGCAGCGATCCCGACATGGCGCTGGTCAACGTCAACAACAAGGTCAACCTTGCCCAGACCACCCTGCCCGAAAGCGTGCGCCTGCAGGGCGTGACCGTGACCAAACGCTCGCCGGCCATGCTGCAGGTCATTGCCCTCTATTCGCCGGACGGGCGTTATGATGAAGTTTACCTGCACAACTACATGCAGGTGAACATCGCCGACGAACTCAAGCGCGTGCCCGGCGTGGGCGACGTGTCCGTGTTCGGCCAGATGGACTATTCCATGCGCATCTGGATCCAGCCGGACAAGCTGGCCAAGTACAAGCTCTCCGTCAGCGACATTGCCGCCGCCATTCAGGAACAGAACTCCCAGTTCTCGCCCGGTCGTCTCGGCGACCCGCCCCTGCCCGCCAATGCGGAACTCTCCTGGCAGATCGACACCCAGGGCCGCTTCAGCACGCCGGAGCAGTTCGGCGAAATCATCGTCCGCACCGGCGAGGACAGCGCGCTTTTGCGCCTCAAGGACGTGGCCCGCATCGAAATGGGCGGCAAGGACTACAGCGTCAGCTCGGAAATGAACGGCCTGAAGTCCCGCGCCATGGGCATCTACCTCCTGCCGGGCGCCAACGCCATTTCCACCGGCGACGCCGTGACCGCCCGCCTCAAGGAGCTGGAAAAGGGCTTTCCCGACGGCATTGCTTACAAGGTCATCGTGGACACCAACGACTTCGTGATGGAATCCATCAACGAAGTGATCAATACCCTGGTGGAAGCCATGATCCTCGTGTTCATCGTGGTCTTCGTCTTCCTCCAGAACTGGCGCGCCACGCTCATTCCCTGCATTGCCGTGCCGGTATCCATCATCGGCACCTTTGCGGGCATGTACGCGCTGGGCTACTCCATCAATACCCTGACCCTCTTCGGCATGGTGCTGGCCATCGGCATCGTGGTGGACGACGCCATTGTGGTGCTGGAAAACGTGGAACGCATCATGTCCACCGAACACCTGCCGCCCAAGGAAGCCACGGCCAAAGCCATGAGCGAGGTGACGGCGCCGGTTATCGCCATCGTGCTGGTGCTCTGCGCGGTGTTCATTCCGGTGTCCTTCATGGGCGGTCTGGCGGGCCAGATGTACAAGCAGTTCGCCATCACCATCTCGGTATCGGTGGTGCTCTCCGGCATCGTGGCCCTGACGCTCACCCCGTCGCTCTGCTCGCTGCTGCTCAAGCCGCATGCCCACGATCATCAGCCGGCCAAGCCCTTTGTGATCTTCAACTATCTCTTCACCAAGACCACGCACAAATATGTGCGCATGGTGCGCTTCATCAAGGATTCCGCCCTGCGGGCCTTCATCCTCTTTGCCATCATGATCGGCGCCGTGGTCTGGCTGTTCCGGGTCGTGCCCGGCGGCCTCGTGCCCAACGAGGATCAGGGCTATATCCTCGGCATGGCCATTCTGGATGACGGCGCCGTGCAGACCCGCACCTCTGACGTGACGCGTCTCATTGCCGACCATCTGCTCAAGAATCCTGCGGTCGAGTCAGTCATGACGCTCAATGGTCTGGACATCACCTCCATGTCCACCAAGAGCAACTACGGCACCTTCTTTGCCACGCTCAAGCCCTGGAGCGAGCGCAAGACGCCAGAGTCCAGCGCCGACGCCATCAGCGCCAGCGTCATGGCCGTGACCATGATGCAGCCCGAGGCCGTGACCATCGGCTTCACGCCGCCGCCCATCAGCGGCATGTCCACCACCGGCGGCTTTGAATGCTATATCCAGATGCGCGGCGACGGAACGAGCCGGGATCTGGAAGAAACGGCCAACAAGTTCGTGACCGCCGCCATGTCCACGGACGAGAACGGCAATCGCCGCTATCCGGCCATTGGCTCGCTGCGCAGCCTCTTTTCCACGGGCGCGCCGCAGCTCTATGCCAATCTTGACCGCGACCGCTGCAAGGATATGGGCATCAACATCAGCGATGTCTTCACGGCCATGAACGCCTCGTTCGGCGCCATGTACATCAACGACTTCAACTACCTCGGCCGCACCTTCCAGGTGCGCATGCAGGCCGAGGCCGATTACCGCCTGCTGCCCGAATCCCTGCACGACGTCTATGTGCGGACGAGCAACGGCGAAATGGTGCCCCTCTCGGCCATCATGACCCTGGAACGCCGTACCGCCCCCCAGACCATGGAGCGGTACAACGTCTTCCCGGCGGCCCATCTCATGGGCGATCCCGCTCCGGGCTATTCCTCGGGGCAGGCGCTGGCGGCCATGGATCAGGTGGCGGCCGACGTGCTGAGCAACGACTACGCCCTGGGCTGGGTGGGTTCGGCCCTGCAGGAAATGCTGGCCAGCGCGGATACCACCATCATCTTCGTGCTGGCGCTGGTCATGGTATTCCTGATCCTTGCGGCCCAGTACGAAAGCTGGTCGCTGCCGCTGGCCGTGCTCACGGCCGTGCCCTTCGGGGTGTTCGGCGCGCTGGTGGCCACCTGGCTGCGGGGACTCTCCAACGACGTGTACTTTCAGGTGGCGCTGGTCACCCTCGTGGGGCTGGCGGCCAAGAACGCCATTCTCATCGTGGAATTTGCGGTGGAGGCCTGGCGCGACGGTCGCAGTCTGGACGTGGCGGCCATGCACGCCGCCCGCCTGCGCTTCCGGCCCATTGTCATGACCTCGCTGGCCTTCATTCTCGGCTGCGTGCCGCTGGCCATCAGTTCCGGCGCGGGCGCCAACAGCCGCCATGCCATCGGCACGGCCGTGGTGGGCGGCATGCTGGCGGCCACCTGCCTTGCCACCCTGTTCATTCCGTTCTTCTTCCGCTTCATCATGTCCGTTTCCCTGCGCCTGCAGGGCAAGCGCGATCCCAATGAAGGGAAGGGGCGCTACGAGGAGGACGACATATGACCGCCTTTTCCCGCCTGCGGGCGCTGACCGCCTGCCTGACGGTGCTGTTCGTGCTGGGGGGCTGCTCGCTGGCCCCCAAATACGAACGTGAAACCTTCGACATGCCGAGTCAGTGGCGCAAGGTGAATCTGGCCACCCAGCCGCTCTATACGGACTGGTGGAAGCGCTTTAACGATCCGGTGCTCACCGCGCTGGTGGAAGAAGCCCTCAAGAACAACCTTGACCTCTCCGAGGGCATGGCCAAGATCGAATCCGCCGCGGCGCAGGCCGGGGTGGCGACCTCGGCTCTGTTCCCGCTGGTCTCAGGCAGCGCGGGCGCCGCCGCGCAGAGCAGTTCCGAACGGGCCGCCAATTACAACGCCCAGGCCAACCGGGCCAACACCACCTATCAGGGCGCGCTCAGCGCGGCCTGGGAGCTGGACTTCTGGGGCAAGTACCGCAATCAGCGCACCATGCTGACCGATGTGCTCATGAGCACCCTGCTCAGTCAGGAGGCCCTGCGCCTGTCCATTGCCAGCCAGACCGCGCAAAGCTACTTCGCCCTGCTGGCCCTCGACATGCAGCTGGCCACGGCCAACCGCACCCTCAAGAGCCGCGAGGAATCCTTCGGCATCTACACGAGCCGCTACCAGCAGGGCGACATCACCGAACTGGACTGGCAGCGCGCCCGCGCCGAAGTGGAAACCGCCCGTTCACAGCTGCACAGCGCCATGGTGGCCGTGGACTCGGCCGAAGCCGGTCTGGCCGTGCTGCTGGGCCGCTCGCCGCGCGAAATCATGGACGGCACCATTGCACGCGGCCGCACCATCGAAAACATGCCCTCGCCGCCGGTGCTGCCCGAAGGCCTGCCATCGGATCTGCTCATGCGGCGGCCTGACGTGCGGGCCGCTGAGTTTCTGGTCATGGCCTACAATGCCAATATCGGCGTGGCCCGTGCCCAGTTCTTCCCGTCCATTTCCATCACCGGCGCGCTGGGCACGCTCAGCGCCTCCTTCGGGCATCTCTTCACCAATCCTTCCGGCACATGGAATTACGGGGCCACGGCCAGCGTGCCGCTGCTGGACTTCGGCTACAACTGGTACAACCTCAAGGACGCCGAGGCCCAGAAGAAGGCCGCCATTGCCGTCTACCGCAAGACCGTGGGCGAGGCCTTCTCGGACATTCGCTCGGCCTATGTGGCGCAGCGCGAAGCCAATGCCATCGTGGAAAGCTATCAGACGCAGGTGAAGAGCCTGCGCCGCGCGGTGGACATTGCCCGCCTGCAGTACGACAACGGCTATTCCGACTACCTCACCGTGCTGGATGCCGAACGCCAGCTCTTCTCGGCCGAGCTGTCCCTGGCCAATGCCCTGCGCGACCGTCTGTACGCGGTGGTCGGCATGTGCATGGCTCTCGGCGGCGGCTGGCAGGATCCCGGCGTAACGCCCGGCCCGGTGCTCGTGGACAGCGAGGCCCTTGTCGAGGCCCAGCGCACGGCCGGGCAAAAGACGCCCGCACCGGCGACTGCCGCGGCTCCGGCTGCCGCTGCGCCCCGCTAGACGCGACGCACATGGCGAGTTCCGCGCCCCTGTCCGGCAACGGACGGGGGCGCTTTGTCTGGCGGCCCTCGCCGCCCAGCCCGGCAGCCTTGACAGTCCGCGCCTGTCCCGGATAGGAGTGGCCCGAACATGCGTCGCCAAGCATGCGAAAAAGGAGAAATCATGAGCGTCAAGAAACATCTGAGCCTGCCTGCCCAAATGGGTGTGGGCATGCTGCTGGGCGTGGCCGCGGGCGCGCTGGTGCAGCATTTTGACATGGCCACGTCCTGGTTCCAGCCCTTCGGTCAATTGTTCATCAATCTTGTCCGCATGGTGGTGGTGCCGCTGGTTATCGTCTCCCTTGTCTCAGGGGCCGCCAGCGTGGGCGATGTGGGCCGTCTGGGCCGCATGGCGGGCAAGACGCTGGTCTATTATTTCCTGACCACTGCCGTGGCCATTGTCATCGGCCTGATCCTCGGCAATCTTCTCCATCCCGGCGCGGGACTCGATCTGGCCCATGACGTTGCGCAAAACAAGGCCTCCGCCACGCCGCCGAGCCTGGTCAAGGTGCTCATGGACATTGTGCCCGTCAATCCCATGGACGCCCTCTCCAAGGGCAATATGCTGCAAATCATCTTCTTTGCCGTCATGCTGGGCTTTTCGCTCAGCGTCTGCGGCGAAAAGGGCCGGCCCGCAGTGGCCATTTTCGACAGCCTGACCGAGGCCATGCTGCGCATGACCCATATGGTCATGCTGTATGCGCCCATCGGCGTCTTTGCCCTCATGACCGTGGCCGTGGGCAATCACGGTCTGGGCGTGCTGCTGCCGCTCATCAAGCTGGTGGGGGTCATGTATCTGGGCTGCGTCATCCATGTGCTGGTGGTCTATCTGCCCATTATCCGCTGGAGCGGCATCCGGCCCGGGCATTTCTTCCGCATGCTCGGCGCGCCCTTGCTCATCGCCTTTTCGTCCTGCTCCAGCGCGGCCGCGCTTTCGTCCAACATGGAAGGCGTGCAGCGGCTCGGCGCCTCGCGCACCGTGGCCAGCTTTTCCATCCCGTTGGGCAATACCATCAACATGGACGGCACGGCCATCTACATGGGCGTGGTGGCCATCTTTGCCGCCGAGCTGTACGGCGTGCCCATGCCCTTTGACAAGCAGCTCGCCGTCCTGCTCATGGGCATTCTGGCCTCGGTGGGGACAATGGGCGTGCCCGGCGCCGGCCTGCTCATGATCACCATGGTGCTGACCCAGGTGGGCATTCCGCTGGAGGCCGTCGGCATTGTGGCAGGCATCGACCGGGTGCTGGACATGGCCCGCACCACCATCAACGTCCTGGGCGATGCCACCGGCGCCATCTGCATTTCCAAGCTGGAAAAGGATCTGGATCCCGAACGCGGGGCGCGCATGGCCGAGGACTAGTCGGCCCGGCTGCGGCCCGCCGCCACGACGCCACCGGAAACGGAGGCGACGGCCAAAGGGGAGTTCTCGTTCGCGGGGACTCCCTTTTGGCATCTTTGCCGACGACGCCACATGGGGCAGAGGCTCGCCCGCTCGCTAGGCCGCGCGGCGGCGAACAAGGCCGGGGCGGCCTCAGCGCGCGGCAAGCGGACTCATGGCCCGCAGCAGATTGATGAACAACCCTGCAATGCCGCTGATGAACTCGGCCACATGCTCGGCCATGATGTAAAGCAGCAGACTCAAAAAGAAGAAGCCCACGGCAATCTTGACGGGAAAACCAAATTCCATGATGTGGATTTGCGGCGAGGTGCGCGCCATCATGCCCAGGGCCACTTCCACGAGAAAAAGGGCCACCATGACCGGCGCCGAGATCTTGAGGGCCAGAATGAACACGTCCGCCGACAGAAGGAGCACCTGATCAAGAACAAGCCGCCCCACGGTCACGCCGCCGGGAGGCACGATGGCAAAGCTGGCCGCAAAGCCCTGCAGCATATGGAGGTGCCCATCCAGCACGAGAAAGGTCAGGGCCGTCACCATCCAGATGAAGAAGGCCGTGGCGCCGGTCTGATTGCCCGAGATGGGATCGGCAAAGTTGATCATGGTGAAGCCCATCTGAAAGCCGAGCAGTTCGCCGCCGGACTGTATGCCCATGAAGAGGAAGTTGACCGCCATGCCCAGCACCAGCCCCAGCACCACTTCGCCCAGGAGCATGAGCACCATTTCAAAGGGATGCTGGGGCATGAGCGCCCCGCTGACTGAGAGATGCGGCCAGACGCCGAGGGTCAGCACGACGGAAATGGCGGCCTTGACGGTGATGGGAATATTCTGGGTGGAAAAGATGGGCAGCATGAAGACCACGATGCTTATGCGCATCAGGGTCAGGATAAGGCTGAGCACCGTTGCCGCATCATAGGAAAAGATGTTCATATTGCCGTGTGCCCTTGTTTTCCGCCCGGCATCCGACAGGAGAAGGCGTCCGCACCGGGCTGCCGCCGGCAGATCGGAGGCGGCCCGGCCCGATGCCGTGCCCGGTTCAGGCCGTCACCACCGTACCCAGCGGCGCGTCCTCGCGCAGGTAGCGCCAGAGGCTCGAGGGCTGGCGTCCGTCCAGAATGAGGGCGCTGCCGCAGCCCGCGTCCAGCGCATGCAGGCAGGAACGCACCTTGGGAATCATGCCGCCGTTGATGACGCCCTCGGCCACCAGCGCCTCGCTGCGGGCGCGGTTCAGCGCCGGGACAAGCTGCTTGTCGGCATCCAGCACGCCGGGCACGTCGGAGATCAGCACAAAGCAATCGGCCCGCAAGGCCCCGGCCAGCGCGCCGGCTGCCGTGTCGGCATTGATGTTCAGGGGCTGCCCGTCGGCATCGGAGGCCACCGGGGCCACCACCGGCACAAAGCCCCCCGCCAGCAGACATTCCACCAGTGCGGCGTCCACCCTGTCAACCTCGCCCACCCGGCCAAGGGCCGGATTGCGGACAGAGGCCAGCAACAGACCGCCGTCCCGCCCGGAAATGCCGGCGGCGCGCACCCCGTGCCCGGCAAAGCGGCGCACCACGTCCTTGTTGACCTGCCCGCAGAGCACCATTTCCACGGCCTGCATGGTGGCCTCATCCGTGACCCGCAAGCCGTTCTCGAAACGGCTTTCGATATGCAGGCGTTCCAGCATGGCGCTGATTTGCGGGCCGCCGCCGTGCACCACCACGCAGCGCGTGCCCTCCCGCGTCAGCCGGGCCAGATCGCCCGCAAAGGCCGCGCACAATGCTTCCTTGTCCATGGCGTGCCCGCCGAATTTGATTACCACGGTCTGCGGCATCTTCCACCTCCTTTGGGGGACAGGCCGACCGCCCGCCCGCACAAAAAAATCTGTAGCATCGGGGCCTGCCCCCTGCAAGCGCAATTGCCTTGCCGGGACAAATAGGATAGTCCAAGCTGTTGCGGCAGCAGCCCGTTCCGGCCCGGGCCGGAGGCACGTTGCCCGCGCGCGGCGGCCCCTGCGGCGCGCGGCGTCGGGACGGACGCGGGGTCAGGCTGCCCTCCCCTCTTCAACCCCTGTTCCGGCGGCATGAACCGCCCGAGGATTTCCCATGAACGTGGTTACCCGCTTCGCTCCCAGCCCTACCGGGCACCTGCATATCGGCGGCGCGCGCACCGCCATTTTCTGCTGGCTGCTGGCCCGCCATTACGGCGGTCAATTCCATCTGCGCATCGAAGACACCGACCTTTTGCGCTCCAAACAGGAATATACGGATTCCATCCTTGCCTCCATGCGCTGGCTGGGGCTGGACTGGGATGGGCCCCTCAATTACCAGACCCAGCGCACGGCTCTCTACAACGAGTATGTGGACAGGCTGCTGGCCAGCGGACACGCCTACTGGTGTTCCTGCACGCCCGAAGAGGTGGAGGCCATGCGCGAAAAGGCCCGCGCCCAGGGCCTCAAGCCCCGTTACAACGGCTGCTGCCGCGAACGCAACCTCGGCCCCGGCGAAGGGCGTTGCGTGCGCCTCAAGGCTCCGCTGGCAGGCAAGGTGGTCTTTGACGATCTCGTCAAGGGCACCATTGCCGTGGATGTGAGCGAGCTGGACGACATGGTCATCCGGCGCGCCGACGGCATGCCCACCTACAACATGGCCGTGGTGGTGGACGATCACGAAATGGGCATCACCCACGTCATCCGCGGCGACGACCATGTGTCCAACACTCCGCGCCAGATTCTCATTTACGAGGCCCTCGGCCTGCCCGTGCCCCGTTTCGGTCATGTGCCCATGATTCTCGGCCCCGACCGCCAGAAACTTTCCAAGCGCCACGGCGCGCGGGCCGTCATCGAATACCAGAACGACGGCCTCCTGCCGCAGGCCCTGGTCAACTATCTTGTCCGTCTGGGCTGGTCGCACGGCGATCAGGAAATCTTCAGCCGCGAGGAACTGATCGCATACTTTGACGGCAGCAATCTCAATCCCGCTGCCGCCGCCTTTGATCCGGCCAAGCTGGAATGGTGCAATGCCCACTTCATGCGCGAGCTGCCCCTGACCGAACTGGCCGGTCTGGTCAAACCCTTTGCCGAACAGGCAGGCTATGACATGGCCGCGTTGGACGCTTCCCGCCTCGAAGCTCTTTGCCACATGTTCCGCGAGCGCGCCGCCAACCTCAAGGCGCTGGCGGAAAATTTCGCGCCCTTGCTGACCCCGGCGGCCGCCCTGGCCTATGACGAAAAGGCGACGGCCAAGAACTTCAGCGAGACCGGCAAGCGGCACCTTGCCGCCCTCGGCCCGGTTTTTGCCGCCACGGATTTCTCGCAGGCCGCGCTGGAAGCCGCCCTGCAGGGCTATGTGGAAGGCAACGGCCTCAAGTTCAAGGATGTGGCCCCGGCCCTGCGCACCGCGCTCATGGGCTTCATGGGCGGCCCGCATCTGCCGGAAATCATGGCCTTCCTCGGCCGGGACGAAACCCTGGCCCGCCTCGCACGGGCCGCCGCCTGATGCCCGGCGGCCCTGAGCCGTATTCCGTCTTTGCGCACGGCCCGTTGCCTTGGCAACGGGCCTTTTGTCTGTCCGGCGGCAAAAGGCGGCCCGCCCCGCACGGGGAAGGCCGCCTCAGCTGAACGGAAGAACCCGCGTCCTCAGGCAATCGTTTGCCGATCGCCGTGGGTGCGCAGCACCAGCATGGTGACAATCATGACCAGCAGTCCGGCCCCCAGACTGGGCAGGAGCGCGCCGCCGGTAAAGCCCGCCACCACATAGCCCACCAGACTGCTGCCCGCCACAATGAAGGCATAGGGCATCTGGGTGGACACATGCTCGATATGGGTGCAGGCCGCGCCGGCGCTGGACAGGATGGTGGTATCGGAAATGGGCGAGCAGTGATCGCCGAAGACGCTGCCCGCGAGGGTGGCCGACAGGCAGACCAGCACAAGGCTGGGGTCAACCTGCTGGGCCACGGGCACGACAATGGGAATCAGGATGCCAAAGGTGCCCCAGGCCGTACCGGTGGAAAAGCTCAGGAAACCGGCCAGAATGAAGATGATGGCCGGCAGAAGGCCGCCGGTCATGCCGCCGTCGGCCTCCACAAGGGTGCGCACATAGGCCGGGGTCTGCAGCAGATTCTGGCAGACGCCGGAAATGGTCCAGGCCAGCACGAGAATGATGTTGGCGGGCATCATGGCCTTCATGCCCTGCACGGCTCCATCCATGAAGGTCTTGAGGGACATGCGCCCGAGGGCCACAAACTGGATGAAGGCAATGACCATAGCCCCGAAGGAGGCCAGCACCAGCGCCTTGGCCGCCGTGCAGTTGCCGAAGGCCCCGGCCAGCGTATGGTATTGGGGATCGTCCCCCCAATAGCCGCCGTTGTAGAGCAGGGCCAGCACCGCGAGGACGATGAGGCCGCCGATGGGCACGAGCATATCGGCCAGGTGCCCCTTGCCGCTGACTTCCGGCTGCTTGCGGGCCTCCTCCACTTCCTCCTCGGACGCGCCGACATGGCCCTCGAGGGCGCGCTGCTCGGCCTTGCGCATGGGGCCGAAATCGAAACGGCCCAGACAGACCATGACCACCATGACCAGGGACAGCAGGGCATAGAAATTGTAGGGAATGGTGGCCACAAAAGCGGCAAAGTCGCTCTCGAAGGCCCCGGTGGCCTTGAGGTTGCTGCCCACGGCAGCGGCCCAGCTGGAGATGGGGGCAATGATGCAGATGGGCGCGGCAGTGGCGTCAATGATATAGGCCAGCTTGGCGCGCGAAATCCTGAAGCTGTCCGTCACCGGGCGCATGACCGTGCCCACGGTGAGGCAGTTGAAATAGTCGTCGATGAAGATGAAGAGGCCGAGGCCGGACGTGGACAGCATGGCCGAGCGCCGGCTGGTGATGCGCCGGGTGGCCCATTTGCCGTAGGCCCGGGTGCCCCCGGCCATGGCAATGACATAGACCAGCGCGCCCAGCAGAGTGCAGAAGAGGATGATGTTGAAATCCAGCTTGCTGACCATGACGGCAAAGGCCGTTTCCACCGGTTTGACCAGCAGCGGGCCGGAACCTGTGCCGATGGTGTGAATGACCGTTCCGCTGAGAATGCCGAGGAACAGGGAGGAAATGACTTCCTTGGTCAGCAGGGCCAGGGTAATGGCGACAATGGGCGGCAGCAGGGACAGCCAGCCTGCGGCTTCAAACGGCTCCATGACAACTCCGTGGGTTGGGGATGGGGATCAGGAATTCTGGCTCAGGATCAGCTCGACCTCATCAACGCTGAGGCCGGCATTGCGGGCTATCTGCCGGGCCGAGAGGCCCTTGCGCTGCCCGTTGAGGATGAGTTCGCGCAAAAACTGCGGCGAACGGGTAATGCCTTCCGCCTGCTCCAGCAAACGGCGCAGGGTTTGCGCGCGCTGTTCGAGCTTTTCATCCAGATTGCGCAGTTCGGCCTGACGCTGGGCAAAGGTGGCCACGATTTCCTTCTCCAGACGGGCGTTCATTTCGATGCGGTTCAGCAAATCCTGCTGATTGCCCTGCAGGGTATTGAGCAGGCGCTCGGAATTTCGCAACCGCAGATAGAAAAAGAGGACGCCGCACAGGATGAGCAGCTCCATGACGGAAAACAGGATAATCAGTCCCAGCTGGAGATAGTCGTTCATACACGTACATTGAGCAGGTTTCCCACCAGCGGCGAGCCGGAGGGGCGGGGTTCCTCTTCCTCTTGCGGCACAAGCGGCGGCCTGCGCCGTCTGCGGCTGCCGAATTGTGCGCCCGACTGTCCCTGATCGTGGGCATCAGTATTGATGGCGCTGCCCTCGGTCTTGGGTTCGCTTTTTTCGACCAGCTGCAACTGCTGCTTGGCCATTTCGGTGGCAAGCGCCTGCGACATGGCCAGCGCAGCCTGCGGCGCGTTGGTTGTGGCAGAAACCAACGGCGCGGCAAGCCCGGTCTGGGCATACAGCACGGCCATGGTGGATTGGATGCTCACCGGTTCCCCTCCCGGACAAGGCTTCCGTCCCGTTTGTCTGTGACAATGATCTGGCATGCGACATGGGAGCGATGGCGCCGGAAGGCCTTTCGCCGTCCTCGCTGGCGAAGCGCCGCAGGATTGGCTGCGCCGCGACCGCTCCGCCCGTGCCGCCCCGGTGAAGGCCCGTCAGGCCGCCCCGGGCCGTGCATGGCCCCCAGTCTGTCTCCTCATATTCCCCGCGTAAAGGTTTTTTACATCCGCCCCGGGGCATCAGTGCCCCAGATAGCTCTCCACCAGCACATCTTCAATCTGTCCGTGGATCAGATAGCTGTTCACCACGGAGGTCAAGTCCTTCTTGATGGTTTCCCGGTTGGTCGCCGCAAGCAGGAAATCCAGCGTCTTGTTGCGCAGATAGTAGTACATGGCATCGCGCACGGTCATCAGCTGCTGTTCGATTTCGGTATTGATGATTTCCTTCTTGGCAATGGTGGAAAAACGGCAGACCAGGAACGTCATATTGCCCGCATCATCCCGGACAGGCACCCAGAAGGGTTCCAGCTCATAGACAAAATCCTTGTCCGCTGCCGGAATCTCCGGCGGCTTGACCACGATGACCTCGGGCTTGGGCGGCTCCACCGGCGGCGGCGGCACGCGAAAAACAAACCACCAGACAGCCGCGGCCACCGCAATGAGCGCGGCAATGCCGCCGATGACAAGTTTTTTCCTGCTTCGGGGTTCTTCCTGCACCACGGCGGGAGCGGTGGTTGTCCGCTCCACCGGCGGCAGGGGCTTTTCTTCCGGTTCGCGCAAAAATGGCGCATCATCCAGATCCAGCTCGACCTTGCCGCCCCCGGACGGAGCGACTTCCACCTGGAGATCGTCCTTTTCCTTTACCTTGTCGTCCGCCACGACATCCTCCGGGCCAAAAGGCTGCGCGCGCTCCGCCCCCGGCAGGGAGAAGCGGCGCAGAAAAAAGAGGGCAACGACAGGTCATGCCCGCCGCTGCCCCGGAACATGCAGGCCAGAACGGAGAGCCTACGCAAAAATTTTGTCAATCTTCTGTTTCATGGTATCGGCGGTGAACGGTTTGACGATGTAGTTGTTCACCTTGGCCTGCACCGCTTCAATGATGTTTTCCTGCTGGGCTTCGGCCGTGACCATGAGGAAGGGAATGTTGGCAAACTGCTCACTGGCGCGCACCTTGCGCAGCAGATCGATCCCGGTCATATGGGGCATGTTCCAGTCGGAAACGATAAAATCGATTTTTTCGCGGTTCAGCACATCCCAGGCCGTGGTGCCGTCATCGGCCTCCACCACGTTGTTGAAACCGATCTGGCGCAGGATATTGCGAACAATGCGACGCATGGTGGAAAAATCATCCACGATGAGAACGCGCATATTGGTATCATAGCTCATGACCATCTCCTCCCTTGCGTTTGCCCCAACGGCAAAAAGGCATCAAAAAATACTCCCCACCCGCATTGCCTCAGGGTGCGGAGGAGTCCCCGTACTGACTGAGAAATTCCTTGCGCAGGCGATTGAGGGCCTGGGAATGCAACTGCGAAACGCGACCCTCGGTAATGCCCATTACCTCGGCCGTTTCCCGCATATTGAGTTCATCCGTGTAATAGAGTGACAATACCAGCTTTTCACGAGGTGTCAAACGCTCAATGAGCGGGGCCACCCGCTCGATCATTTCCTGACGGGCCGTGGAGGAAAAGGGCTGGCCGCCGTTATCGCCCCCTTCGCCGGAAATCGTGTCCTGAATGGCGTCCAGCGACAGCCAGAGTTGGCTTTGCAGGGCCTCCAGCCCCTGCCGCACGTCGCGCAGCTCCAGACCGGTCAGCTCGTGCAGCTCTTCTTCCGTGGGCTGGCGTCCCTCCTCGAATTCCACCTTGCGCATGGCCTCGTCAAGCAGGCGAATGCGCTGCCTGAGCGAACGCGGAAACCAGTCCAGACGCCGCAATTCATCCAGCATGGCGCCCCGGATGCGGGTTTCGGCATAGGTCTCGAAGCGGATGCCGAGCTGCGGGCGGAACTTGCCCAGGGCCTCCATGAGGCCCAGCGTGCCGGCGCTGATCATTTCGTTCAGTTCCACGCTGCGCGGCAGTTTGACCTTGAGCCTGAGGGCCAGAAAACGGATCTTGGGCGCATAATGCCGCACCACGGCCTCCTGCTCCGCCGGGGAGAAGTCCTCCCAGGCGGTGAGGCCGGTTTCGAGAGCCTCCCAGGGGGCCAGCTCGTGTGCACGTGCGCTTTCGCTCGTCATTCCCGTCCCTTGCCTCCGTCAGACTCCCATATGCTTCCGGGCCGCTTGCCGGCTCAGGCGAACAGCAGCTTTTTCCAGAAGAACTTGATGTTGCCGTCAAGCTGGTGGGGCACCTCCCACTGGCTGATGGTGTCGGCAAGCTGGTCAATGGCCTGCGCGGCCGGACTTTCCGGCAGGGCGGCACACAGGGGTTTCTGGGCCAGTACGGCTTTGCGCAGGGAGGCATCGCGCGGGACAAATCCGGCAAAATCCAGCGAAACGCCGCTCAGGAAGGTGTCGCAGGCCTGATGCAGGCGGGCAAAGAATTCCTTGGCCATCTTGAGATCCGCGGCCATGTTGACGCAGACCTTGAAATGCTCCACCCCGTGCGTGAGCTTGAGCACCTTGATCAGGGCATAGGCGTCCGTCAGCGAGGTCGGTTCGGGCGTCAGCAGCACCAGGCGTTCCTGCGCCGCCAGATTGAAATACAGCACATTGTCGTTGATGCCCGCGCCGGTATCAATAATGAGGTAATCCACCTCGTCCTCGAGATCGTCCACGGCTTCCAGCAGCTCCAGCTTCTGACCGCTGGACAGGCTGAGCATGTCGCTCATGCCCGACGAGGCGGGCAGAATGGAAAAGCCGTAGGGCGTGGGATAGAGAATCTCCCGCAGACTGACGCCGTCATGAAACAGATGAAAAAGATTTTTGGCCGGCGTAAGCCCCAGCAGCACATCGACGTTGGCCAGCCCGAGGTCGGCATCAATCAGAACGACTTTCTTGTTCTTCCGCGCAAGACACATGGCCAGGTTGACGGAAAGGTTCGTCTTGCCCACGCCACCCTTGCCGGATGTTACGGAAAATACGAGGGGGAAATCGCCGCTCATGCTCTTGCTCCAGACGGGGATACTGCGGTATTGCCCCCGGCAAGCTCGCCGGGGAGCTGTCGTTTGAATATCAGCCGCCAGATCAGCGGCTCCGTTGCGGGCACCATGCTTTTCTTGAGTTCCGCGCCGCAGGACAGGCCGGACACCGGCAGGTTCGTGGCACGGGCCACGTTGACGATGCCCCCGTAACAGGCGGCCTCGTCCAGATGCGTCCAGATGAGGCTTGCCGCACCGTCAGGCGCATAGGTGCTCAAAAATTGATCCATCTGCACCCCGCCCCACAGGGGCGTCAGCGTCAGGTGCGAGGCGCAATCCAGCTTGCCCAGCCCCATTTGCGTCCGCCAGTCCCGCAAGGTGCAGGCGCGCGACATGCCCGGCGTGTCGATGAAGACGATGGCCGCCTCACGGCAGGCGCGCAGGGCCTTTTCCATGCCGGAGGCGTCCGAGGCTTCCAGATAGAGGAAGTCGGAAAGTTCGGCCCAGTGCCGCAGCACAAGCCGCCCGTTGCCGCGCAGGCAATCGGCATTGATGAAGGCAATGCGTGCTTCCGGCTCCCACTGCTTCCATTGCAGGGCGTAGCGCAGGGCCGCCGTGGTCTTGCCGCTGCCGTAGGGGCCGGCCAGCAGGTGCCAGCGTTGCGGCCAGTTGCCCGCGCTCCAGCCGCGCACGGGCACCATGTCGCAGAGGCATTCCAGCACCGAACTGCCGGGCTGGGCCAGCAGATGCTTGTAGAGATCCACGGCCACCGAATCGGATACGCCCTCCCGCTGCAGATATTCCAGCGCCACGCGCTGGCGCGGCGTCAGGCGCTCCATCTGGATGGCAGGCTTCATCAGGGCAAACAGCTGCTCCTTGATCTGCAGCCAGTCCTTGTGCCATTCGCTCCAGCCGCTGGGCATCATGCCTTCGCCCGGCCCGCCGCTCACGGGCTGCTGCGCACTGATGGGATTGCGGTCGATGCCCGCCGTGATCTCGTGACAGATCTCTCCATTTTTCTTGAAGGTGCGATTGCCGATGATGACAGCCTCAGGCCCCATTTCCGCCTTGATGCGGGCCAGGATTTCCTGAGAGCTGGCACCCGTGAATGTTTTTACTTGCATGCACGCATCCTTGGAACATCTGGCCCGCAACAGGCCGCGGGCGATCCCTTCGCCCGGCCCTGCCGCCCGGCCTCATCGCTCCGGCGCTTCCGGCGGCGGATTTTCTCACCCGCCTGACGGCACCGTGCGACAGCCGCCATGACGGCTTCTCTCAGGGGCATGCACCCACGCCCCTCATGCTCTGCCGGCGCTCCCCCCCGGGCGGCACGGCATATCCAGAAAGAAATAGAGAGTTGCGCCCGAAATGTCCAGACCCCTGCCGGTCTTTCCCCGCGTCAGTCTCCTGACGCTTCCGCCCGGCGGGCCTACTCCACGCCCACGCTGCCCACGCTCTGCAGCCGGATGTCCGGCGGAATCTCGGCCTGCGAGATGACCGGCACGGCGGGCAGGAAGCGGGTGACCAGCTGGGCGAGGTGGGGCCGCACCGGCGGACTGGTGAGGATGACCGGCTGCCCGTCGGTGTTGACCGCGTTTTCCACCGCCGTGTTGATATGCTGAATAAGCCGCTGGGCCGTGGCCGGATTGAGCGAAAGGAAGGTGGCGCCATTGTCCGCCTGCCGGATGGCCTCCTGCAGGGTGCGCTCGGCCTGCCCGGTAAGGGTGAGCACGGGCAGCGCGCCCTGACTGTCCAGATAGGGCCGCACAATGGAGCGCGAAAGGCGCTCGCGCACATATTCGGCCAGCAGATCGGGATTCTTGACCCCGCCGCCGTAGTCGCCCAGGGTTTCCACGATGGTGAGCATGTCGCGGATGCTGACGTTCTCGCGCACCAGGCTCTGCAGCACCTTCTGCACCACGCCCAGGGGCAGGGTGCCGGGCACGAGATCTTCCACGGCCTTGGGGGCCGTCTTGCCGACGGTATCCAGCAGGCCCTGCACGGCCTGCCGGTCGAGGAACTCGGCCAGATGGCGCTTGAAGACTTCGGTCAGGTGGGTGGCGATGACCGTGGCCGGATCGACGACGGTATACCCGGCCATCATGGCCTCTTCGCGCTGATTGTCGGGAATCCAGAGCGCCGGCAGGTTGAAGGCCGGTTCGCGGGTTTCGATGCCGCGGATCTGGGTGTTCACGTTGCCCGGATCCATGGCGAGGAAGTGATCCACCAGAATTTCGGCCGTGGCCACCTGATTGCCCTTGATGAGCAGGGCATACTGGCCGGGCTTGAGCTGGAGATTGTCGCGCAGGTGCAGGGAGGGGATGACCACCCCCATGTCCAGCGCGAACTGGCGACGGATGGAGCGGATGCGCGAGAGCAGGTTGCCGCTCTGTTCTTCGTCCACCAGCGGGATGAGTCCATACCCCACTTCGAGTTCCAGGGTATCCAGCGGCAGCAGGGCCTGCACTTCCTCGGGCGTATCGGCCGTGGGGCTGCCCCGCTTCTTGCCGCCCTTGCCCGCACCCGCGCTTTCGCCGTCCCGGGATTCCTCCTCGTTGGCGGCGGTGACGCGGGCGGCGATGTAGACGAGCACGGCCAGGATGAGGAAGGGCAGGGTCGGCAGGCCGGGCACCAGGGCAAAGACCACCAGCACGCAGGAGACCAGCTTGAGCGCCCGGCTGTTGAAGGTCAGCTGGGCCAGGAATTCTTCGCCCATCTTGGCTTCGGACGCCGCGCGCGACACCAGCAGGCCCGTGCCCGTGGACACGATGATGGACGGAATGGTGGACACCAGACCGTCGCCGATGGTCAGCAGCGAATAGGTGGTCAGGGCCGTGTTCCAGTCCATTTCCTTCTGCACCACCCCGATGAGGATGCCGCCGATGAAGTTGACCATGGTGATCATCATGCCGGCGTTCACGTCCCCGGACACGAACTTGCACGCGCCGTCCATGGCCCCGTAAAAGTCGGCTTCCTTGCGCAGGGCTTCACGGCGCTCGTTGGCCTCCTCCTCGCCGATGAGTCCGGCGTTGAGGTCGGCTTCAATGGCCATCTGCTTGCCGGGCATGGCGTCAAGGGTGAAGCGGGCCGCCACTTCGGCAATGCGGGTGGTGCCGGCCGTGATGACGGTCTTGTTCAGGATGAAGAGGATCATGAAGATGACCGCGCCCACCACATAGCTGCCGCCCACCACAAATTCGCCGAAGGAGCGGATGACCTCGCCGGCCGCATCCGCGCCCATGTCGCCATTGAGCAGGATCAGACGGGTGGAGGCCACGTTGAGGGCCAGACGCAGCAGGGTCGTCACCAGCAGCAGGGAAGGGAAGATGGTAAATTCCAGCGGCGAGGTCATGAACATGGTGGTCATGAGCACCAGCAGGGAAATGGAAATGCTCACGCAGAGCATGATGTCGAGAAAGAAGGTCGGCAGCGGCACCAGCATGACAAAGAGGATGACCACCACGCCCACGCCGAGCATGACGTCGCCCTGCTTGGCAAAGCGGGTATAATCCAGCTTGGGAAGGCTGACTGTCGCCATATTTCTGACACCTCGATTCCGCCCCGCCGTCCCGGAACGACCGGCAGGGAAAGGCGGCACAACTGCCCGTTATCAGTGACTTCTGGGCTTCAGCCGCCAGATGCTGGCCAGCACGGCGGCCACGGCCTTGTACAAGTCCTCGGGGATCATCTCCCCCACCTCCACCGACTTATACAAAGCCCGTGCCAACGGCACATTCTCGCGGATGGGGACGCGATTTTCGCGGGCGATTTCCTTGATGCGCTCGGCCAGCCGGTTGGCCCCCTTGGCCAGCACCACCGGCGCGGGCGCCTCCGAGGGATTGTAGCTCAGGGCCACGGCGATATGCGTGGGGTTGGTCACCACCACGTCGGCCTTGGGCACATTGCTCAGCATGCGCTTGGCCATGAATTCCAGCATCTTCCGCTTCTGCCTGTTCTTGATGACCGGGTCGCCTTCGGCCTGCTTGCGCTCGTCCTTGACCTCGTCCTTGGTCATCTTGAGGCTTTCGTTGTAGGCATAGCGGGTTTGCCAGACATCGAAGGCCGCTATGACGATCAGCGGCAGCATGGAGTATTTGACCACGGTGAAGCCCGTCTCCAGCATGTAGGCGGCAACGCCTTCGGGCGTGGCATAGTACATGGGCAGGAAATTGAGGTACTCGTTCCAGAGCACCATGCCCGGGATGATGCCCAGAATGAGGGAGAAAATCAGGCTTTTCAGGGCGCGCAGCGCGGTCATCGGCGAGAAGAAGCACTGCTTGAGGCCGCGCAGGATGTTGAAACGCGCCCACTTGAACTTGAACACCTTGGTCGTCCAGAGCTTGCCCACCTGCAGGCGCTGGGCGATATAGCCCAAAAGCGCCAGAAAGAGCAGCACCGGCAGGATCAGATAGGCAATATCAAGACTGAGCGCCACAAAGAGCGCATAAATGCTTTCCGAGTTGACCGTAAACTCGCTGCCGTATTGCAGATAGTGACGAAAGAGCAGCTTGAGCCGCTCCGACATGGGGCCAAGCCAGAGGTTGAGAATGATGAGTCCGCCCAGCAGGCTGACGACCTTGCCAAGTTCCTGCGACTTGGGGACGTTGCCTTCCTGGCGCTGCTTCCGCAGGCGCTTGGGCGTCGCCTTTTCCGTTCTGCTGGGGTCTTGTTGCTTGCCGAACATGTCCGCGTCTCATGAAAGGGGAAAGCGCCCGCCGCCCGGTGTGCGGACGAGGCCGGGGCGTGTCCTCAGCGCAGGAAGTGGTGGAGCAGCCAGCTCAGGAGCGGCGCGAGGATGATGACCGTATACAGCCGCACGATGTGAAAGGCCATGACCGTGGGCGCGCTCTCGCCCATGTCCACGGCCAGCCCCACCACGGCCTGCAAGCCGCCGGGGCTGGTGGCCAGCACCGCATCCGCCGCGCTCAGGCCGGCCTGACGGGAAACGAACCAGGCCCCCAGACAGCCCGCCAGCACGAGGATCATGGTGGATCCGAGCATGAGGCCCGCCATTTTGCGGATTTCCAGCAGGCCCTCGCTGGTCAGCATATTGCCCACAAAGATGCCGATGGCAATCTGCGAGGCCAGCTGAAAGGCGGACGGCGTCAGGGTCATCACCTGCCCCAACAGCTTGACGGCCAGCACGGCCAGCACCGCGCCGAACATGGCGCCGCCCGGCACATACAGCCAGTGGAACAGCAGGCCGCCCGCCGTACCGGCAAGGACAAGAAGCGGAAACGCGTAACTCATGCGCACACACCTCACACGGTTATTCCTGTCTGTTACGCCAGTTTCCCTCCAAGCTCAAGGCATCACGCGCCGCCGCCCGCCGCCCCCTCCTCGTCCCGCCACCACCAGCGCGCCCGGCGGCAGAGCAGGTCAATGTCCCCGCCCGCCGCAATGTTGAGCATCTGCCGGTACTGGCGCACGGCCTCGTGACTGTAGGGATTGGCCTCGAACAGGGCGCAGAACATGGCCCCGTCCTCGGTGAGCATCTTGCGGGCCGCAGCCTGCCGCCGCCGGAAGGAGGGCGTGATGTAGGGCAGCAGATCCTCCTCCCCGGCCAGCAGGGCAAAGTAGGCCAGGGTGGTGATGAAGTTCATGTTCTGCACCCGGGCCATGGCCCGGTCGTGATCCCCGGCCGTGGTGCGGAAGCAGCGGCAGCCCAGGGCCGAGAAAAAGGCCTCCACCCGGCCAATGGCCTCTTCCGGGGCATCCACATCGGGCGTGATCGCCACCGGCAGATCATCCCCCGCCTGCGGGTGCGGGCCGAACAGCGGATGCGTGCCCACCACGGCATGGGGCCAGACCGCCGCCATCTGCCGCATGGGCTGTTCCTTGACGCTCACGATGTCCGAAAGCACGGCCGTCGGCGGCAGATGCGGGCAGAGAAGGGCCGCCGTTTCCCGCAGGGCCGCGGCGGGCACGCAGAGCAGGACAAGCTCCGCGCCCGCACAGGCGGTGCGCAGCTCATCTTCGTCAAAAAGCCCCGTACCGCCGTCCACCGGCACCCCCGGGGCTTCCGCCGGCGGCAGGCCCGCCGCAATATCCAGCGTGGACACGGACAGGCCCGCCGCGCGGGCGCGGGCCAGCAACATGCCGCCCATGCGCCCGCGACTGCCCACCAGCAGGGTTTTCCCGCTCATCGCACCTGCTCCCAGCGCTGCCAGAAGTCGGGGAAGGACTTGTCCACCACGGCGGGATTGTCCAGACGCTCCCGCATGTTGATGGCGGAATCCCGCAGGGAGAGCAGGGAAAGCGACATGGCCATGCGGTGATCATTGTGGGTGCAGAGCGAGACCTCGTCCGGCAGCACCGGCGCCTTGAGGCCGAAACTGCGCCCGGCCAGACCGTGGATCAGCAGGCCGTCGGACAGTTCGTCCACCATGACGCCGGTCTTGCGCAATTCCTCGGCCGGGGCATGCAGGCGGTCGGACTCCTTGAGGCGCAGATGGGCCACGTTGCCGATACGGGTTGACCCTTGCGCAAAGCCCGCCAGCACGGCCACGGTGGGCACGAGATCCGGACAGTCGCCCATATCCAGCTGCACGCCGTGCAGGGCCGAGGGAAAAACCGTCACGCCCGTCTCGTCCGCGTCCACTCGCGCGCCCATGCGGCGCAAAATGTCCAGCATGGCCCGATCGCCCTGCAACGAATCGACGCGCAGGCCCTCCACCCGTACCGGATGCCGCCCCACGGCCCCGGCGGCCAGCAGATAGGACGCGCCCGACCAGTCCCCTTCGATGACGTGATGCCCCGGACGGTAGCTGCCGGGCTGGACGGTGACGCGCACGCAGCCCGGAACGGCCTGCCGTATGTCGCGCCAGGCCCTGTCGGCAAGGGGCTGCCACGCCGCATCGGGCTGCGGTCGCCTTTCCACGCTGAAGGCAATGCCGAAATCCTCGAGGCACTGGAGCGTCAGCCCCACATAGGGCCAGGAAACGGCCTTCTTGCCGCCCAGGGTCAGGGTGAGCGGGGCGGGACAGAGGGGAGCGGCCAGCAGCAGACCGGAAAAATACTGGCTGGAGGCGTCCATGCCCAGTTCCACGTTGCCGCCCGGCACCCGCTCGGGGTGCAGGCCGTCGGCATGCAGGAGCAGGGGCGGGCAGTCCGGACGGGCCTCATGCCGGATGTCCGCGCCCAGTTGCCCGAGAGCCGCCGTCAGTTCCCCGACAGGGCGCTCGTGCATGCGCCCGGCCCCGTGAATGCGAAACCAGCCCTGCCCCGCCGCCAGCACGGCGGTGAGCAGGCGGCAGGTGGTGCCCGATTCGTGCACGTCGCAGGACAGGGCATGGGCGGCATTGTCGCCGCCCTGCGGTCGCCGCATGCCTCTGACCAGCCATTGGGCCGAGGCCTGACTGTCCTTGCCCAGCACCTCGAAGCGCGCTCCGGCGCTCACAAGGATGGCCCGCGTCTGTTGCAGATCGCGGCTTTCCAGCACATGTTCCAGCGTGGAGTCGCCGTTGGCCAGGGCCGCCGCAATGCAGTAACGGTGCGAAAGGGATTTGGAAGCCGGCGTGCTTACGTTACGCATGGTCATCGTCCTCGTTGTTTTCCAGTCTGTCCAGCTGCGGCCCCGTGGGATAGCAGCCAAGAATGCGGAAACTCGTGCAGACCTCACGCAGCTTGTCCAGAAGTTCCGCATGCTCCGGCGCTTCCAGATCGCTTTCCACATCGGCAAAAAAGACATACTTCCAGCACTGGCCGCGCAGGGGCCGCGATTCCAGCTTGCGCATGTTGATCCCGTGCCGGGCCAGCAGATCCAGCACGGCGGAAAGTGCCCCGGCCTTGTCCGGCAGGGTGAAGAGCAGGGAGGTCTTGTCCGCGCCGGTATGTCCGGGAAGCGGCGTGCGCATGTTGCCGCCGAGTTGCGCACGGGCAGCCCGCGGGCCGATGATCACAAAGCGCGTCCAGTTGCCGGCCTGATCCTCGATACGCCGGGCCAGAATGGACAGACCCGTGAGATCCGCCAGCTTGCCGTTGCCGATGGCCGCAGCCCCGGCCTCGCCCTGTGCGCGCCGGGCCGCCGCGGCCGTGGATTCCACGGGCACCAGCGCCGCCCCGGGCATGTGGGCGCGCAGCCAGCCGCCGCACTGGGCCAGCGGCTGCGGATGGGAATAGACGGTGCGCACCTCGGCCAGCGAAGCGGCATGGCTGAGCAGGCAGTGGGAAATGCGCGAAAAGAGTTCAGCCTGAATATGCACCTCATGGCTCAGGAAGAGATCAAAGCTCACGCCCACCGTGCCCTGCAGGGAGTTCTCCAGCGGCACGACGCCCAGTTCACACTGCCCGCCGCTCACCTCCTCGAACACCTGGGCCAGATCGTTGCAGGGATGGAAGATCGCCGAATGTCCCAGATATTCCACGCCCGCAAAGTAGGAAAAGGTGCCTTCCGGGCCGAGATAGGCCACGTTCTGCGGCCGCTGCAGGGCACGCGAGGAGGAAAGAATCTCCCGCCAGATGGCCCGCAGATGTTCGTCCGGCAGCGGCCCCGCGTTCTGCCGGGCCAGATTGTCCAGCACCTCGCGTTCGCGCAGGGGCTTGAAGATGATGCCCGGATCGCCGGCCTTGATCCGCCCCACTTCCAGGCTGAGTTCCGCACGCTCGTTGAGCAGGGGCAGCAGGCGGCTGTCCACCTCCTCGATGCGGCGGCGGATTTCCCCCAGCCGCCGCAGGGAGGCGTCGGCGCTTTTCGTACCCGATACGGTCATGCTAGACCTCCCTGATCTCTTCCTGAATCCGCATGCCGAAATGACGTCCCGCCTCGTCGGTGCGGCAGAGCACCGCATCCCCCGGCTTGAGCGTCACCACGCTGAGCGGCGTGCCGTCCGGCGCGGTCAGGCGGATGGTCTCGGCATTCTGCAGGAAGACCGCGCCGCGCTGTACGCCCTGCGGCCCGCGCACCTCGGCCTCGATGAGCAGCATGGGCCGCACCTCGATCTTGACCCGCCCGAGGGTCGCCACGGTGGTCTGCCCGTCCGCGCCCACGATGAGCACCTCCTGTCCGGCGGCCAGTTCGCCCAGATAGCAGGTCTTGTCGTGCGGCAGACGGGCATAGGCATGCACCGCCCCGGCATTGACCCGGAAAGGCCGCGCGGCCACATATTCGTTGTGCTCCGTTTCCGCATGCACAAGGAAGGTGAAGGCGCTGGAATTGCCGACCAACATGCCCTGCCCGCGCTTGAGCAGGGAAAGGGTGTCGGCGCAGACGCGATGGCCGAGGCCCACCGGTTCCACCCGGGTGATGACGGCCTCCTGCAGTTCCTCCCGGCCCTGCGACAGCTTGCACTGGGCCACGATGGCCTTCAGCTCGCCCACGGCTTCGGGCAGCACCACAATGCCCTGCACCCCCCGTTCGAGGATACCCGCCGCAAGGCGCGCCTCCTCCAGACTGCCCGCCTCGGCCAGCACGTTGTCGCTCTGGGCCAGCAGATTTTCCACGGGGATGACCTCCCAGCCCCGGGCCAGCGCCACGCGCTCTCCGGCCCGCAGGCGCTCCAGCACGGCCTCCTCGTCGGCCTTGACCGTGAGCGCCACGGCGGGCACCTCCTCCGCCGCCCAGACCGGGCAGCGGGACAGGCCCGCCACGGCCTCCACCTGCGCGCGGGGCACGATGACCCCATCCACTCCCGACTCGAGCGCCAGCGTTACCGCGCCCTTGTCGAAGGGGTCACAGCGAAAGTAGACCCGTGCCATGCTATTCCCCCACAATGGCCAGCGCCTGTTCCACGTCGGCATTGTCGTGCACGAGCGCACGCATGGCGCGCACCAGCTCGATGCGGCGGGGATGCTGGAAGACATTGCGGCCGATGGACACGCCCGCGCCGCCGGCCTTGACCGAATCGTGCACCATCTGCAGGAGCTGGCGGGTGGAATCCATGAGTTCGCCGCCCGCGATGACCACCGGCACGCAGCAGCCGCCCACCACATCGGCGAAGCTCTCGATGTCGCCGGTGTAGGGCACCTTCACGATGTCCGCGCCCAGTTCCACGCCCACGCGGGCGCAATGGGCCACCACCTTGGCGTCGTAGCTGTTGGGCACCTGAGGGCCGCGGGCGTAAACCATGGCCAGCAGCGGCATGTGCCAGTTGTCGCAGGCTTCGGCCACCTTGCCCAGATCGGCCAGCATGAGGCGTTCGTTGGGATCGCCGAGGTTCACATGCACGGAAACGCAGTCCGCGCCGTGCTTGATGCCCTCCTCCACCGTGCCCACAAGGGTTTTGGTATTGCCCATCGGCGAAAGGGCCGTGGAGGCGGAGAGGTGGACGATGAGGCCGATATCCTTGCCCGCGCTACGGTGCGAGCAGCGCACGAGGCCCTTGTGCATGAGCACGGCGTCAGCGCCGCCGATGGCCATGTCGTTGACGGTTTCCCGCATGTCGACGAGGCCGTCCACCGCGCCGATGGTGACGCCGTGATCCATGGGGACGATGATAGTGCGGCCATTGTCGCGATTGATGATGCGTTCCAGACGGACTTTTTTGCCAAGGTACATGGTGCTTCTCCTTCTGCGGATGCGGTTTGGGGCCGCGGCGGCATGAAAAAAGGGCCGCCGGCGTTTCTGCCTGCGGCCCTTCGGGTTCGGTTGACGGATGGATGTCAGCAACGACCCCGGCCACAGGCTTCGGTAAAATACGCAAAAAAGTACCAGCCAAAGAAGCCGGCGGCGTAGTTGGAAGTGGTGGCAAGGGTAATGCGGGACATGAAAAACTCCATCGTTTGAGAGAGTGCTACGCCCCATCGGGACGCCTGTCAAGTCCCGCTGGGGCGTTTTTCATTTTGGCTCTTGACTAGCTGAGAGGACCTAAAAAGGTTATCTAGCTAGGCATGGCAATGAAAAACAAATACGCATACCGTTCAAGAATTTCTGAGGCCAAAATTCGGCAACTTGTGAAGCTTTTTTCCGTCGATTTGACAGCTTCTCAGATTGCGGAATTGTCTGGTGTCAACCGCAATACCGTTAACCGCTATGTGACGGCTTTCAGGGAAAGAATTGCCCGTTACTGTGAGGCGGAATCACCTGTAAAAGGTGAGGTTGAAGTCGATGAAAGCTACTTCGGCGCACGCCGTGTCCGAGGAGTCCGAGGACGCGGCGTGCATGGAAAAACTATTGTTTTCGGCCTGTTCAAACGTAACGATAAAGTCTATACAGAAATTGTTCCTGATTGTTCCAAGGCTACTCTCCAGGGAATTATACGGGGACGAGTTGACCTTGAGAGCGTCATTCACTCGGATGGGTGGCGAGGCTATGATGGTCTTGTCGATTTGGGGTATCAAAAACACTTCCGCGTTCAACACTCTCATAACGAATTTGCCAACAAACACTCGCATATCAATGGGATAGAATGCTTTTGGGGGTTTGCTAAAACTCGATTAGTTCGTTTTCGGGGACTCCCGAAGCATACTTTTTATTTCCACTTGAAGGAATGCGAGTTTCGGTTTAATCATAGACAAGAGAATATCTATCTTCTGGTGTTAAAAATGCTCAGAGAATATCCTCTCAGCTAGTCAAGAGCCTTCATTTTTTTTTTTTGCGAGGAGGATGTGCTCGCCTCAGGCGGCGGACGGCTCCCGCTCAATGGGCGGCGGCGGCCGCCAGCGCCAGAACAGCAGCAGCAGCGGCACAAGGCCCGCAAGTTCGGCAATCTCCCGCCGGGCCACCTGCGAGAGGCCATACCAGATCGCAAGGCAGGCTCCGCAGGCCAGCAGCATGAGCGCCCATTGCCGCAGGCTCATGGGCCGGGCCACGGCCTGAAAATAGCCCACGGTGAGAATGGCCACCCAGACCTTGGTGATGGTCAGGGTCAGGGCGGTTCCTTCCAGCCCCAGCGCGGGAATGAGCGTCAGGCAGCAGACAAGGTTGACGGCAAGGCCGCTCAGGTAGAAGGCGAGCAGCAGCTTGTGCTTGCGCATGCCGATCATGGCATAGGCCGCCAGATTGTGCAGAAAGGCCGTGGCCAGACAGGGCGTGAGCAGGCGCTGGGCCGTCACGGCGTCCAGATAGCCGCTCCCGTAGACCAGAGGGATGAAGCGGTCGGTTTCCACGCAGATGAGGAAGATGACCGGCAGGGCCGCGGCCCAGAGCGAGCGGGCCGTCTGCCCGGCCAGATGGCGGAAGGCCTCGCGGTTTTCCTGCCAGTAGCGGGCCAGCAGCGGAAAGATGACCTTGCCGAGCAGGGCGCTGGACACGAGGACGGACAGGCCCTCCACCGTCTCCCAGGCCACGCTGTAGGAGGCGACTTCCGCCTCGGAGTAGGCGTCGGCGAGAAAAAAGACGTTAATCTTGTTATAGCACATGGTGCAGCAGGCCATGAGCGTGAAGACGACGCCGTTTTTCATCTTGGCGGCCAGTTCGCGCAGGCTTTCCCAGTTCATGCGGCGCAGGGGATTATGGCCGAGGGCAAGGACGGCCAGCGTGGCGCAGCAGACGGACTCTATGGGCTTGTAGAGCACAATGGCCAGCAGGGGCAGTTGCAGAACGACGCAGGCAATGCCGTAGCCGATGCCGATCAGCGCGGAAGGAATACGGATGCGCATCTCCACATCTTGACGCCCGCGGGCCTGGCAAAGGGCAAAAAAGGAATCGCTCACCCCGTCAAGGCCGAAACCCGCGGCAATGATCAGCATCACAAGGCGCTGTTCCGGCGAATTGGGCAGGACGAGAACCCAGGTGACCGCCAAGGCAATGAACAGAACGCACAGCTTGAGCCAGGTGACCTGTCCCAGCAGCACCGTGGGGCGACCGTCCCGCCGGGCAAAGGACGAGAGCAGAAAGTCGTTGAGGCCCACGTCGGCGATGGTCTTGACCAGATAGCCTGCCGACAGGGCAAGCTGCAGCTGGCCCATCATGCTCTTGTCGTAGCGCGCCAGCAAGATGGTGAAAATGGTCCACGAGAGATCCCGTGTCCACTGTGCGCCCAGGATGAAGCCGAGCTGCCGGGTAATCCGGGTAAGCCTCATGCCCTACTTGTTGAACCGGACAATGGCCTGAAAGCCGGGCTTCAGTTCCAGGGCGGGATTGGGCACCGTCAGCTCCACGGTATAATACGAGGGATTTCCCACGTTCATATCCGTGGAGGCCCAGGAAATCTCGCTCACCGTCGCCATGAACTCCTTGTCCTGCAGGGAGGGAATCTGCACGGTGGCCACATCGTTCACGGCAATCCTGTTCACGTCGGCCTCATAGACCGGCACGCGGATGATGACGGGATTGAGCTGGCCCACGCTCACGGGTGCGGCCCCGGCCTGCAGCAGCGAGCCGGGATTGGTGCCTGCGCTCACGGACAGCACATAGCCCGCAATGGGCGAGGTCAGCGTCAGGGTTTGCGGCAATTCGCCCTGGGGATCCAGCTTCTGGCCGAAATAGCCCTCCAGCTCGCGCATGCGGGCGGCGAAATTCTTTTCCTGCTTCGCGATGGTCAGCTTGAGCAGCTCGATGCGCCGCTGAATGCTGTCGTAATTGGCGTCCAGCCGCGAGGAGGCCTGGCGCGATCCCAGGCCCGAGGCGGCCAGCTGCCGCGCCTTGTTGCGCTGGGCCTCGATGTCGGTCAGCTCCTGCCGCAGGCTCAGGATCTGGCTGCGTTCGCCCTCGGTCCCCGCCCCGGTGACGACTTCGCGCTGGAGCATGCGGGCGGCCTCGTCCTGCAGATGGTAGCGCATCAGGGGCGCACCCTCTTCCACGGCATCGCCGGGCTGGACAAGCACTTCGTCCACCACGGCATTGAAGGGCATGAGCGCGGCGCGGGTCACGGTGGTGACGACCTTGCCCGTGAGACGGATTTCCGCGGCGTATCCCGACCGAACGGCGAGCGCCGCCAGCAGGACGGTCAAAAGGAAGGTTACGGCAAAACGCATGGCTAAACCTCTCCACCGGGCAGGCCCAGGAAACTTTCCTGCAGCAGGCTTGCCACATACATCCATTCAAGATTGGCGAGACGGTATTCCAGTTCCGCCTCGATGAGCGCGATCTGCGCCTGAATGAGCGCCTCCTGCCTTTCCGTCACGGTCGGCAGCTCGCTCAGACCCTCGTTAAAGGACACCCTGGCTTCCGTATGCTGCATCTTGGCCGTTTCCTGATTCAGGCGGGCCAGACGCAGATTGGTTTCGGCCAGGGACACGCGCTGCTCGGCCTGCAGCCAGGTATTGGAATAATCCGTGCGCTGGCGGGCCTGCTGGTTGAAGGCCTGCGCCTTTTCCATGCGGGCCGTCTGCACGCCGCGATAGCGCCGCCCCCAGTCGATGAGCGGGAAATCGAAGGTCAGGTGCACAAAGGTGTCGTCCGTACCGCCCACGGGCTGGGCCTGACCGGACGGCGGGGAGTTGTTGATGTCGATGCGCATGTCGGGCACATAGGCGGCCCAGGCCACCATGATGTTGTAATCGGCCAGCTTGATCTGACTGCGCAGAAGCAGGTCGTCCTCGCTCTTGTCCCAGCGCTCTTCCCACTTGAGCTTGCGGCCGTCAAAGCCCTTGAGGATTCCCTCCGCGGACTGCGTGTCCACATTGAGGCGCTGCTGGGGATCCACGCCGGCCAGGATCTTCAGTTCCGTCAGCTGGATGACTTCCTGCATCTTGGCCTTGTCAATGCGCAGTTCCACTTCCTTCTCGTGCTGGGCGGCCAGATTGAGGGCCACGCCCTGCCGTCCGTCCACGCTTTCCAGCTGCTGCCAGTATTTGGTCGTTTCCTTGGCCACGGGCAGGAGCTTTTTCTGTTCCTCGAGGATCAGGCGCTGGGCATGCAGGCGCATGTAGGCATTGGCAATCTTGTAGATGGCTTCGCCCACGGCCTTGCGGTGCGTGGAAATGGCCAGATTGACCATGAGCTTCTGGGTCTGATGCTCGAAATAGGTGGCCACGGGATTGGGAAAGGCGGCATAAAAGCCCACCCGCAGTTTGGTGCGGCCGTAATCGCCGGGCACATCCGGCTCATTCTTGTTGTAGGCAGTGAGGTTGTTGGTCACGGCCAGCGTCATGCGCGGCTCGGGCAGATACTTCCACACGGCGTCAGTGAGGGCCAGACGCTTGATTTCGAGATTGACGGCGCTGTTGACCAGAAGAGGCGACTGCTGAATGGTCAGATAGACGCAGTCTTCAAAGGTGAACTTCTTGGCCGGATCATAGAGATTGGTGACTACGGCATCCAGCTGTTCCTTCTTTTCCACGGGTACGCCCGGGGTTTCCTCCAGCCAGTGCCGCGCCGGCAGTTCCGGCGCATCCATTCCGGCCTTGCTGGAAGCGCAAGCCGTCAGGCCCGCCCCCAGGCACAGCAGGGCAACCGCCCACAGACGCCACGTCCTTTTCATCAAGCCCTCGCTCCTTGTTCCTGTGCGGCACTTGCGCACGCCAGTTCGCGCGCAGCCGAACCTTCTCCGGCAGCCTGCGCTTCCGCAGGCGCTGTTTCTGTCATGTCCGGTTCAAATTCCATCTGATTCAACGTCACAAGCGGCCTGCCGTCCGCGTCGCACACCTGAGCGTCAAAACGCCGCAGGCGATCGGTTCGCCAGCCGCAGCGCAATTCCAGCACCGCGGCCCGCCGCGCGTCCGCCTGACCGAAACGGATAAAGCCGACGCCGGTCAACCGCCAGGCCGCGGCGTCGCCGTCAAAGAGGCTTTCCTGCGTCCACCAGGCTCCCTGTTCCACAGCGTCAACCAGGCGCAGGAAAAGGGTATAGCCGGAAACGTCCTCCGGGGCAATGCCGCTGGCCCCATGCAGGGCAAAACGCAGCGTTCTGCCCGGCTGTCGCCCGTCCCCGCCCGGCGCGAACGCCGCCCCATCGGGCAGGCAAGCCGCCAGCAGCCGCGAGGACGGCCCCACGCGCCGACCTTCATAGAAGGCCGTCAGCTCAGCCGTGCCGCCGGGTTGCGCATCCCCTGTCCGGCCGCCGCTTTCCCAGAGGGGCGGCAGGCCGGCCGCCTCCCGGCCGAGCAGGGCCATGCCGGCCACGAGCGGCTGCCAGCGATCCGTATGGCGGCCGTTGGCGGCCAGTTCCCTGACATCCATGCGGCAGCGGCACATGCGCGTCGTCACCGCATCCTGCTGCAGCCAGTCTTGCGCACGCACATCCAACCGCACCTCCCGGGTCACGCCCGGCGGCAGGGGCAGGGGCGCGCCGCAACGCACATCGCACAAGCCATTGGGCGTCAGCCAGGGAAAATACAGGCGTGCGCCGTCCAGCAGCAGGCGCAGGGATTCGCTGAGGGGCAGCTCAGGCAGGAGCGCTCCCGGTTGCCCGCCGCATTGGGCAAGCCAGGGCCGGGCATAGCGGGAAAACTCGCCGCAGAGCGGAAAATCCCGCCCCGAGATCGGTCGCGACAGGCTTGCCGGGGCATAGAGGCCCGGAAAGTTCTCCGGGCGTTCCCGCCAGGGCTGCGCCTGTAGGCGGGCGTCCTGCGCCGGCAGGGGCAGGAGGGAGCGCAAGGCCCCGGCCCGCGCCCAAAGCAGGCGTTCCTCGCGGCACAGGCAGATCTCGCGGGCGAGCATGTCGCCCCATTCGCGGGCCAGCGGCGACAGGCCGTCTTGCAGAATGCCCAGTTGCCGCCAGCCGGTCGCGGCCCCCGCTGCGCCGTCTTCCCGCCCTGTTCCGCCGCGCACGAAGGCTTCCGCCGCTTCCGGGCGAATGTCGCGCACCAGCCAGCGCCAGCCGGGTTGCGGCAGGCAGGGGCGGCAAAGCTCGGCCTCAACGATGGCGGTTTCCGCCCCTCCGTCACGTTCGCCCACCTCCAGCAGGCAGCCGGACAGCGGCAGCCCTTCGGCCTCAGCCAGAATCAGGGCCGCCCGGAAAAATCCGGCGAGCGCCGCTTCGGCATCGCTCTCCGGCGACATGTCCGCAGCCGCGCCGAGCGCGCCGGACGCCGCGTCCTGCGGGCAGCGCACCACGCAGCCAAGGCGCTCCAGTCGTGCACAGGCCGCACGGCAGGCAGCCGGCACGATGAGTCCCTGCCCCAGGGCGGCCACGCCCTCCAGCAGCCGGGCCAGACGCAGCCCGTCCCGACTCCAGGCCACCACTACGCCGCCCGCCCGCAGGCCAGGCCCATGCCCCTCGGGATCCCAGGGAGCCGGCGCGGGCGTGCCGCCGGCAGTGGCCGCATAGCGTACAAAGGGGGGCCGGTCAAGGGCATCGCCGCCTCGTCCGCCGGACGCCGTTTCCGCTTCGCCGGCCGACGCGTCCTTCGCCGGCGTCGGGGCGGACAGGCCCAGAGCGGCCAGCAGATCGCCCACCGTATACACGCCCATGAGATCCTCATATGCCACGCCGCGCCCCAGCACGCCTTCCAATTGCTGCACCAGCAGGGGGAAGCGGCTGGAGCGCAGGGCAAGGTCATGGCGCAGATCCCATTGCGGCGTCACGCTGTCGGGGGAAAGTCCGGCCGCCTCCTCCAGCAGCCGCATGACCCGGCGCGCCAGCGGGCCGAGCGGGGCATTGCCCTCGCCGGGGGCCGTCACCGGCGCGGACGCGACAGCCGGCGCCGGGGAAGCGTCCGCCCGTGCGGCGTGCGCTGCCAGCGTGGCGGCATCCAGATGCCCCAGGGCATAGAGGGCGGCGCAGGTGCGGCGCAGGCCATCGGCCTCGCGCCCCTTGCGGGCGGCGGAAAGGCAGAGGGCCTGCGGCTCAATGTCCGCCACCAGGCCGCACAGGGTATCCTGCGGACCCAGTTCCACGAAATGCCGGATGCCGTCCCGATTCCACATGTGCCGCACGCATTCCACCCAGCGCACGGCATTTTCATCCAGGTCAGCGATATAATCGCAGATTTCCCGCTGCGCGGCGGGATAGAAGCCCGTGGTCACGCAGCTCAGCAGGGGCAGGCGCGGGGCCTGCATGGGCAGGGCGTTGAGCCGCCGCAGGGACATGTCGCGCAGCACCCGCATGCCCGGATGATGAAAGGCCAGACTCACATTGAGCATGATGGCGGGCAGGCGCTGCTTGCGAAAGTGCTTGCGGGCCTCCATGAGCATGTCGCGCGGGCCGCTCACGATATATTGTCGCGGCGTATTGTAGTTGGAGACATAGAGCGCGGGCCAGAGCCGCCGGGCCTCCTCGATGAGACCGGCCTCGGCGTGCACGGCCATCATGCCCGTCTCCCGCGTGGCGCGGGCCTCCAGCTCGGCCATGTGCCGCGCCCGGGTATCGAGAATGTACCACGCCGTTTCCGGATCGTAGACTCCGGCCAGACAGAGGGCGATGAGTTCGCCGAGGCTGTGGCCGCAGACAAGGGCCGGGCGCAGGCCAAGCGCCCGCAAATGGCTCCACTGGGCGTATTCCAGCAGAAAGAGATAGGGCTGCTGCCAGCGGGTCAGACCGATCCGCTCCTCGTCCTTCTCGTCCAGCAGGGCCAGCACATCCCAGTCGGCGCAGGCCGCCAGCCGATCCATGGCCGCGCGGGCGGCGGGAAACTGATCGTAGAGTTCGCGGCCCATGCCCGGCCAGACGCTGCCCTGTCCGCAGCACATGGCGGCCAGGGGCGCGGCCTCGCCCCGCCCCAGCCAGACCCCGCGCTGCGCCAGTTCGCGCGCGGCCGCCTCGCGCACGGCCTCCTGCGGGGAAAAGGGGGCCTTGCCCACGGCCAGCAGGGCCTGCCGCCAGTCGGCGCAGGCCGCACCCAGACGCCAGTCCTGCCCGTCCTCGTCCAGTTCGGCACACATCAGGCCGTCAGCCGTCAGCGGCTGCACGGCGGCCAGCTTGCGGGCACGCCGCTCATCAGGGCCAGGCCCCACGAGCCAGAGTTCCTGCCCGGACGCTCCCGCCAGCAGCACAACGGCGCAGGCGGCGGCGCCGTTGTCCATCCTTCGGGCCAGCTCGCACAGGGCCTCGCCCGTCCGGCGACCGGCGTCAAGGGGATGCTCCTGCGGAGCGGGCAGGCCCGCCGCCTCGCAGGCTGCCGTCAGGGCGGCCAGCAGCCGTGCGCCCGTCCCGGGTTCCCGGGCAGCGGCATCACACCACCAGATCTCCCCCCGCGCGGGGTGTTGGCGCAGCGCGCCCGCCTCGGCGATCAGATCCGTCAGCACCAACGGCCATTCCGCCGCGTCGCGCGGCAAGACATAGGCCGCCGTGCAGGCCAGCGGCACCGGCAAAATACGATATTCGTTCATGGCACTTTCTAAAAAAGGATAATTACCTCATAGTATAGCCCGGCACATTGCGCCTTGTCCAGCGCCTTGCCGGAAAAACTCCCGGCACATGGCCCGTCCGGCAATGCACTTGCCATATGCCGTCACATACGGTACGCTGAAGCGATACAAATTTGCAGCACGGGGCGGAGAGCTTGTATCTTCCCGCTCACATACATCTTCGAGGATATGACAGCATGAAAGACCCGCAAACCCCCCAGGCCGCCGCACATGAAAGCGCAGCATCCGGCTTCAACCGCATGCGCTCCAAACTTTCATTTGCCCGTCTTGTGGAAATGGGCGCCAAGATGGGGTTGGAAAATCCCCTCTTTCTCTGCCATGACCGTGCCGCCAAGGCCACGGCCCAGATAGGCGGCAAGGAGTACCTCAACTTTTCCACCTACGACTACCTCGATCTCAACACGCACCCCGAAATCACCGAGGCAGTCACCGAGGCCGCGCGTCTTTTCGGCTCCTCAGCCGGCGCGAGCCGCCTCGTGGGGGGAGAACGCCCGCCGCACCGTCAGCTCGAGCAGGCCATTGCCCGCCTCTACGGCGTGGAGGACTGCATCGCCTATGTGAGCGGCCATGCCACCAACGTCTCGACCCTGGGCTTCATGTTCGGCCCGCGCGACGCCATTTTTTATGACGGGCTGGCGCACAACTCCCTCATGCAGGGCGCGCGCCTTTCCGGCGCGGAGCGCTATTCCTACACGCACAACGATTGCGACGCGCTGGAGGCGCTGCTCAAGGCCCATCGCGACAAGCACAAGCGGGCGGTCATCGTTACCGAGGGCCTGTTCAGCATGGACGGGAACATCCCGGATTTGCCGCGGCTCATCCGTTTGAAAAAACAGTACGACTGCATGCTGCTCGTGGACGAGGCCCATTCCTTCGGGGTGCTCGGAGCCACGGGGCGCGGCGCGCATGAATACTTCGGCATTGACGCCCATGAAGTGGACATGTGGATGAGCACGCTCAGCAAGAGCATGTGCGGCTGCGGCGGCTTCATTGCCGGCAGCGGCGAACTGGTGGAGTTCCTGCGCTACGGTTCGCCGGGCTTCGTCTTCAGCGTGGGCATGCCGCCCATTGTGGCCGCCGCCTGCCACAAGGCCCTGGAACTCATGCTGCGCGAGCCGCAGCGCGTGCACAAGCTCCAGCGCATCAGCCAGTTCTTCCTGGAATATGCCAAGGACAAGGGACTGGATACCGGCGCGGCCCAGGGCTACGCCATTGTGCCGATCATGGTCGGCGACTCCATGGCCGCGGGATTCCTGGCCAACCTGCTGTTCAAGCGCGGCCTCTATGTCATGCCCATCACCTTCCCGGCCGTGAAGGAAGGCGAGGCGCGTCTGCGTTTCTTCCTTTCCGCCGCCCATTCCGAGGATCAGATCCGTCAGGCGCTGGATGCCGTGCAGGAAGATCTGCCCCGGGCACGGGAAATCGTGGAAACCTACAAACGGGAACACGCCGACGATCCCGTGGATGAACAATAGATGAATCATTCCGGGGCCGGGGCCGCAACGCCCCGGCCCTTCCTTCCCCCTGTCCGCGTCTTCAGGAGTTGCCATGACCACGGCCAGCGATACGCCCCGGCAGTCCGTCTCTCCCGCCCCGCCCCTGCCCGGCCCGATGCCGCGCACGGCCTATGTGCTGCTCTGGTTTCCGCTCTCCTCAGAGACCTTCATCTTCCGCGAGATTCAGCGCCTGCATGCCCTGGGCATGCCCCTGCAGATCTACACCATGTACGGCAAACGCCTGCAGGGCGGCAGCCAGGAAATGCACCATACCGCCCTGCCCATCAAACGATTGGGCATTCCGGCCTCCTTCCGCATGCTCGCCGCGTTTTTGCGCGCTCTGGGGCGTGCCCCCGGCCCGGTCTGGCGGCTCATGCGCGAGGGGCTGTTCCGCCGCATGCGCAATCTGGAAGCCACGGGCGAAAATGCGTGGTGCTTTTTTGCCGGCTTCCTGCTGGCCGAGCTGGCCCGGCGCGATGGCGTGGAATTGCTGCACGCTGCCTGGGCCAACGGCTGCGCCACGGCGGTCTGGGTGGCCTCGCGCCTGTCCGGCATCCCCTTTGCCTTTACCGGACGCGCCGGCGACATCTATCCTCAGGACGGCATTCTGCGCGAAAAGGCCCGGGATGCCCTCTTCATCCGCACCAACAATCAGGCCAATGTGGCCTGGCTGCAATCCTTCTGTCCGGAGGACGAGCCGGACAAGGTGCATGCCGTCTACAACGGATTGACCCTTGTCCGGCGCACGGAATGCGCCATGACCTTTGCGCCGCCGTTCCGGCTGCTGGCCGTGGGGCGCTTCTGCCGCACCAAGGGCTTCCCCGAACTGCTGACCATGATGGCCCGCCTGCGGCGCGAGGGCATGCCCGTGCATCTGACGCTCGTCGGCGACGGCGGCTGGCGGCGCAAGCTGCGGGCCTTGCGCAAGCGCCTTCATCTCGAAGGGGTGGTGAGCATGCCCGGCTTTGTGCCCAATGATCGCATACGCGACTACATGCACGACCACGATATCCTTGTCGTGCCCAGCGTGGTGCACACCAACGGCGACCGTGACGGCATTCCCAATGTGATCATGGAGGCCCTTTCCTGCCGCATGCCCGTGGTGACCACCGACGTCTGCGGCATTCGCGAGGTCATTGAGGACGGCGTCACCGGCCTGCTCGTGCCGCAGCGCGATCCCGCCGCCCTGGCCCTGGCGGTGCGGCGCATGCTCGGCGACCGGGAGGCCGCCTTGCGCATGGCCGAAGCCGGACGCGAACGGGTGCTGCGCATGTTCGACAGCGAAGCGAATACCCGGCAGCTAGCTGAACTTTATTGCGGCCAAATGGCGGACTGGCGGGCCTCACGTCCGGATATCTGGCTTTTTACCCGTGGCCTGCCGCCACAAGACGACGAGGATCGGCATGAGCCGCCCCATACTGTGGCTGGCCGCCAGTCTTGATGTGGAAGAGGAGGGCCTTTTCGGCGGGCGCTACGATTGCCGTACCCCCACGGTACGCAATACTTCCCACCTCTACCGGCTTGCGCCCCTGCTGGAACGCGGCCTCCGGCCCACGCTTTTCTGCGCGTACAGCGTACTGACCGACGCCGCCTCCCGCCGCGAGCTTGCCAGCCTGCGCGACCGGCATGGTGCGGAAATTGCCGCCCACCTGCACCACTGGAACACGCCGCCGCTGGACAACGGCCCGGCCACGCGGCATGCGGTTCCGGCCGCGGCACTGGATGCCCAGACCTTCCGGGCCAAGATGCAGCGCCTGCTGGCCGCCGGCAAGGACTTTCAGGGTGAGGCGCTGCGCTCCTTCCGTATGGGACGCTGGGATCTGCATCGCCACCACTGGCCCGTGCTGGCGGAACTGGGCCTGAATTGCGACGCCTCGGTGCGCCCCCTGCACGGAGCGCGTTGCGATGCGCGCGGGCAGCGGACGCGCCCCGACCATTTTGCCGCGCCGCGCACCCCCTATGCCGTCCGCACGGACTGCGGCGACATTCTGGAGGTTCCCCTTTCGGTGGTGCCGCTGACCGCCGCACTGCCCGCCGCGATCCGGCGTCTGCCTGCCGGCCTGCGCCGGCGCGCCGAGGGCGGCTTTCCGCACTGGGGGGCGCTGAGCCTGCTGCCCGTGGAGCATCCCCTGCCGGTCATGCGGTACATGACCCGTCGCTTTGTGGCCGCCGGCGGACGTGTGCTCAGCCTGACCTGGCATTCCTCGGAAATCATGCCCGGCGGCGCGCCGCACATGCCCGACGAGGCCCATGTGGCCCGTTTTATAACAAAAATTTCACGTTATCTTGACTGGTTGCCAACGATTGGCGAGCTACGTTACCTTACCATGCAGGACATCCGAAGAGAAATGCGACAGGTTCCGGTTCCCGTCTGCCCCCCCGATGCTGACTGGAGCGTCGCCCCCCATGCGGGACGCCCTGTTTCTTCCGGCTTACAGGAGGATTCATGATACCGAACCCATCCGCTGATACCAGCGCCCCCCTGCCCCCCGGGCTGCCGCATCTGGCCATTGTCCTGCTCTGGTATCCGCTGTTCACCCAACCGTTCATCTTTCGCGAGGTGGAGGCGTTGCGCCGTCGCCTGCCGCTCAAGGTCTATACCCTCTATGGGCGCAACACGCGCTGCTGCTCCGGGGAAATGCTGGCTGCGGGCAGCGACGTGCACCGCCTGGGCGTGCCTGCCCTGCCGCGGCTGCTGGGCGCATTTTTTGTCCAGCTGCTGACGCATCCGCTGCGTCTGGCCCGTCTGCTCCGTTCCTGCCTGTTTCATCGCTGGGCCACATGGGAGACGCTGGGCGAAAACTGCTGGGCCTTTCTGGCCGGACTGCATCTGGCGCGCCTCATGCGCGAGGACGGCATGGACATGATCTATGCGCCCTGGCCGCGCGGCACGGCGACCGCCGCCCGGGTGGCCGCCTGCCTTGCGCATATCCCCTTTGCCACGTCCGTGCGCGGCGACAACCTGGAACCGGCGGATCCGGATCTGGCCGACAAGCTGCGCGATGCCCTCTTTGTGCGCGTCAACAACGCCGCGGACAAGGAGCGCACGGAAACGTTCGCCGCCGGCGAGGCGCGGGACAAAACCTGCCTTGTCTACAACAGCCTGACCCTGCCGGCGGATGCCGCCTGCCCCATTCGCCTGCAGGCCCCGTTCCGCCTGCTGGCGCTGGGCCGTTTTGACGTCACCAAGGGCTTTGACATCCTCCTGCGCGCCTGCGCCGTTCTCAAGGAACGCAACCTGCCCTTCACCCTGACCCTGGCGGGCAGCGGCGGGCATCTGCTCGGTCTGGGCAATGAGGAAAAGCACCTCCTTGCCCTGCGCACGGAGCTGGGGCTGGAACAGTGCGTGCAGCTGCCCGGCCTGGTCAATCACAATGAACTGCCCGCCCTGCTCATGGCCCATGACATCTTTGTGGCGCCCTGCGTGGTGCATGCCTCGGGACGGCGCGACGGCATTCCCAATACGGTCATCGAGGCCCTGTCCTACGGCATGCCGGTGGTCAGCACCAATATCAACGCCCTGCCCGAAGTCGTCCGCCATGAGGAAACCGGGCTGGCCGTGCCGCCGTCCGACCCCGCGGCCCTGGCCGACGCCATCCAGCGCCTTGTGGAACACCCCGAAGAGGCCCGGCGCCTTGGCGAGCAGGGACGGCAGCTGGCCCGGCGCATGTTTGATCCCGACACCAACAGCCGTATGCTGGCGGAGCTTTTTGCCGACCGCCATGCCCGGTGGAAGCGGACATGTGCGGCATAGCCGGCATTTGCGCCGTCAACGGGCAGCCCCTGCCGGAGGACGCCGCCGCCCAGGTGGAGGCCATGTGCCGGCGCATGCGCCACCGGGGGCCTGACGGGCAGGGCGTCTGGCAGGAAGGCGGCGTCTGTCTGGGGCATCGCCGTCTGTCCATCATTGACCTTGCGGGCGGCGCGCAGCCCATGCACAGCGCCGACAATCGCCTCCATGTGACCTTCAACGGCGAAATCTACAATTTCCCGGAACTGCGGCAGGAACTGGAAGCCCGGGGGCATGTCTTCCGCACGACCTCGGATACGGAAATCATCCTGGCGGGCTGGCGGGCCTGGGGTCGGGACTGTCTGCAACGCTTTGACGGCATGTTTGCCCTTGCCCTCTGGGACGCACAGGAAAAGCGCCTGTTCTGCGCCCGCGACCGCTTCGGCAAGAAGCCCTTTTTTTACACCCTGCAGGCTGGCCGTCTTGCCTTCGCCTCGGAGCTGAGCGCCCTGACCAGCCTGCCCGGGCTGACCTTCAGCCTGTCCCCGCAGGCCATCATGCGCTATCTGGCCTACGAATATGTGCCCACCCCGCAGACCATGTACGCCGAGGCCCATTCCCTGCCCCCCGCCCACTGGCTGGAACTGCATGAAGGGCAGCTGCGCACGGAACGCTACTGGGATCTGCCCTTTCCTGACGAGGACGATGCCCGCGACGAACACGAGATCTGCGCCGCCTACCACGAGCTGCTCTCCCGGGCGGTCAAGCGCCGCATGATCAGCGACGTGCCGCTGGGGGTTTTTCTTTCCGGCGGCATTGACTCCTCCATCGTGGCCGGACTCATGGCCCGGCAGTCGTCCGCGCCGGTGAAAACCTTTTCCATCGGCTTCCGCGAAGCCAGCTATGACGAAAGCCGCTATGCCCGCATTGTGGCCCGCCGCTGGCAGACCGATCATCACGAGCGCATCCTCTCGGCCGAGGACTGTGCCGAACACCTGCCGCGAATCATCAGCTGCATGGACGTGCCCCTGGCCGACGCCTCGGTGGCGCCCACCTGGCTGCTTTCCGGCGTCACCCGCGAAAAGGTCACGGTGGCGCTGGGCGGGGACGGCGCCGACGAACTCTGGGCCGGATACGAACACTATATCGGCTACAAGGTCGCCACCTGGTACAATGCCCTGCCCGCGGGCCTGCGCCGGGGCTGCATCGAACCGCTCTGCCGCCTGCTGCCCTCCTCCTCGGGCTACATCAATCCGCGCCTGGCCGTGCAGACCTTCCTGCGCGGCGCGCACGCGCCGGACTGGCTGCGGGTGCAGACCCTGCTCACCGCCCTCGGCCCGGACGTCCAGCGGGACTTGCTGGCCCGGCCCGACCCGGACTTTCTGCGCGAGGAAAACCTGTTTGCCCCCACCCGGGAGCACTTTGACCACTGGCCGCCCGGCCCCTCCCCGCTGGCCCGCGCCTTTCACGTCTATGCCCGGCAGTACCTGCTGGACGATATTCTGGTCAAGGTTGACCGCTGCTCCATGCTCTGTTCGCTGGAAGTGCGCGCGCCCTTCCTTGACCGGGACGCGGCGGAATTCGTGGCCCGCCTGCCCATACGCCACAAGCTGCGGGGCTTCAAGCGCAAGTATCTGCTCAAGCGGGCCTTTGCCGACGTGCTGCCGCCGGAAATCCTGCACCGCAACAAGCGCGGCTTTCAGATTCCCGTGGCCGACTGGCTGCGCGGACGGCTGCGCCCCCTGCTCGAGGACATGCTCGCCCCGGCCCGGTTGCGGGAACAGGGCATCCTTGATCCGCAGGCGGCGCGGCGGCTCATGGACGCCCACTTCAGCCGCCGTCAGGATCTGCGCAAGCCGCTCTGGACGCTGCTTGTCCTGCAGCTCTGGCTGGAGGCCCGGGGGCACGACGCGCAGGGCTGATCCGCAGGCCGCAGGGCCGCACGCCAGCCGCTGCCGCCCGACCTGCAACAGAGCGATACGATTGTCGCGGCAAACAAGGCTTGCCCCCCTTCGGCGCAGTGCTTATACTGAAAGGGAAACGCCGCCTCGCGGCGCAAGCCTTTCAAGGAGCATACATGACCAGTCAGATAAAAACCATTCTCCTGCTCGGCCTCCTTTCCGCCGTCATCATCGGTCTGGGGGGGCTTGTGGGCGGACGCAGCGGCATCATCATCGCCTGCGTCCTGGCCCTGCTCATGAATGTGGGGAGTTACTGGTTTTCGGATTCCATTGTCCTGCGCATGTACCGTGCGCGTGAACTCAGCCGGGACGAAGCGCCGTGGCTGCATCAGATCGTCGAAAACCTGGCCCGCAATGCCGGCATTCCCAAGCCCCGCATCTGCAGCATTCCTGAAGACGCCCCCAATGCCTTTGCCACGGGCCGCGATCCTGAGCACGGCGTGGTAGCCGTAACCGAGGGCATTTTGCGCATCCTCTCCCCCGAGGAGCTGCGCGGGGTGCTGGCCCATGAAATGGCGCACATCGCCAACCGCGACATCCTCATCCAGACCATCGCCGGCGTCATGGGTTCGGTCATCGTCATGCTGGCCAACATGCTGCAATTTGCCGCCTTCTTCGGCGGGAACCGCAGCAATGAGGACGGCGAGGGCGGCACCAGCCCGCTGGCAGGCATCGTTCTGGCCATCCTGGCCCCCATTGCCGCCAGTCTCATCCAGATGGCCATTTCCCGCTCGCGCGAATATCTCGCCGACGAAACCGGCGCCCGTCTCTGCGGGCAGCCGCTGGCCCTGGCCGGCGCCCTGCACAAGCTCAGCGGCGCCAGCGGTGCATTGCCCCTGCGCAGCGGCAACGCCTGCACCGAACAGATGTTCATCGTCAAGCCCGTGTTCGGCTTCGGCGGCAGCATGAACAATCTGTTCAGCACCCATCCGCCCATCGAGGAACGCATCCAGCGCCTTGTGGATATGAACCGTACCGGTCAGTTCCGCTAACCGACCGCACGCCGCCAAGGAGTTACCATGATCCGTCCGCTTTCCCGCCTTGCTCTCCTCTGCGTCTGCTGCCTGCTGCTCGGGGCCTGTTCCGCACGACAGCAACAGGCGGATACGCTCTTCCCCGAAGACTGCGAGAAGGCCTACACCTATGCGCCCGGCAACTACATCATTGAAATTGCCGGCGGCTCCGAGGTGGTGCTTGATCCCCTGATGCATGATTTCCTGCTGTTCTGCAGCGCCAAACAGGCCCACGACCATGTACTGGAAGAAATCAGCCGTCACCGCCTGCCGCGCGGCGACTGGCGCATCTATGTGGTAGGCGGTTCCTTCCGCGATCTGGCCCAGCCTGCGGGCGGGAATACCTATGTGCTCAAGCGTATGGCCCCGCTGGTGGATTGGGTATCGGAAATGCCGGTGGGCAATATGCGCTACATCGAACCGTAGGCCGCGCCATACCACTGCAGCCCGGCGGGCAGGAGGGGAGACCCTTCCGCCCGCTTTTTTGTCGCTCGCAGCGCCAAACAGGCCCACGACCATGCGCGAGAAGAAATCAGCCGTCACCGCCTGCCGCCGCGCGACTGGCGCATCTATCGCATCTATGTGGTAGGCGGTTCCTTCCGCGATCTGGCCCAGCCTGCGGGCGGGAATGCCTATGTGCGCATGCGCATGGCCCCGCTGGCGGATGGGCTATCGGCAATGCCGGTGGGCCATATGCGCTGCATCGAACCGCAGACCGCGCCATACCGCCGCAGCCCGACGGGCAGGAGGGGAAAAAACGCGCCTTGTTTCGCGCGTCGCGGCGGCGTGCGGCACTAGCCTGGACGAGCCGGCGGGAATCTGACTCGACGCCATTCCCACGCCATAATGCAACAGGCCGCCGGGGGGTCGGCGGCCTGCGCGAGAGGGAGGATGTTCCAACGGTTAGAGGTTACTGTTCAAGTGAGGAGGAGTTGTCATTGGTTGAGGGTTAATGGAATGAGGAGGAAGTTGTATGCGTACCGCCATGAGGCGGACAATTTCACGTTTTGCGTGTCTTTGGGATGTCGTGCGCTTGCTGCGGTTTTAGTCGTCCTTGTCCTTCTTGTCCTTCTTTTCCTTCTTGTCCTTCTTGACATCCTTGGCGGGACGATCCGCATAGCCGTCGGGCGCGCCGACTTCCTTGGAAATCTTGTCCATCATTTCGTCATGCAGGTCGGCCATCTGATTGTGCAGCTTGACCAATTCCTCGGCGGTCTGGCGCACCTGCTGCACATCGGGATTGCTGGCGTTGCGCAGGGCGCGCAGTTCCTGCCGTTTCACGAAAATCTGATCCCGCAGGGGTTCCATGCGCGGGGTGTACTCGTCAATGATCTTGTCGAAGGCGGCGCGCTGTTCGGGCGACATGGCCCGATAGCCGAAACCGTAGCCGTGATGTCCCCTGTGGCCCCAGCCCATGCCGGGGCAACCGCCGCGGAATGCCGGGCCGTCACAACCGGGGCCGTAACCGGGGCCGCCATAGCAGGGGCCGTTGCCCGGGCCGCGCCCGCCATAGCCGGGGCCGTAGCCGTAACCGTCACCGTGGCGGGGGCCGCCGTGATGGGGGCCGGCAAAGCTGTCGGCGGCAAAGAACGTTCCGCCCGCCAGGGCTGCCATCAACACCGGAATCATCAACTTCTTGTTCATCATCTGCTCCTTCGGAAATTACCTGTCAGCGGAGGTTTGAACCTGTCCATTCCTGGAGTTGACAGGCCGGCTCTTCTCTGCCGGCCAGCAGCATCACCGAAATGGCCGCAGCAATTATCAGGGTTATCATCCTGGCTCCTGCAATCTTTTGTCCGGGCGGTTTGCATCCGCTCGTGCCTCTTTTATAGCAACCCGCGTGCCAAACTTATTTTTTTCTTTTATTTCCAATAGATATAAGAAAACACCCACAGTTGCTCCCCCACGCTGGCCCGGAGCTGCCCGGCCATTGCCCATAAATTGAACAGCCGTGTTCAGGGGCTGTTCATTTTTTGAACACCTGTTCGATTTTCGCACGCCTTTGCTCGCAAGCGTCACAGCCGTCTGCCGCGCAGAGGAATCGCACCGTCAGGCTTTTCCAGCAAAAAGCCCCGCCTCGACAATGCGAAGCGGGGCCGGAAGGCATGGCGGATCGGATGGCAGCGTGCCTACTGCGGAAAAGCGGGCTTGATCATGCTGCGGCAGCCGCGTCCGCGCTGATGGGGGAAGATCACCCCCGCCTCCTCGTACAGACGTTCCCGCACATGCCGGTAGCGGGCACGCAGTTCATCCCGCAGGCTTTGCAGTTCCCAGCCCAGACGGGGCAGGGCATCTGAGGGGGTGTTGGCGTTATAACTCAGGCTGTCCAACTCTTCCATCTTGGCGTGGATGCGTTCCCGCAGTTCCAGAATGGCGGGACGCTCCTCATCCAGAATGGCGCGGGCACGCTCGCCCTGTGCGGGGGGAAGCTCGGACAGCCACTCTTCCACATCGCGATATTGCCGATGCCCGCCGCCGTGCCCATGCCCGCCGGCAACAATATCCGCCGGCAGGGACAGGCTCAGCAGAAGCAGCAAAAGAATGGCGAAAGTGTGCATTGTCGAGTCCTTGAACAGAATTCGGCCGCTTTTCTTGCATAACAACAAGCCTGCGTCTCGCGCAAGCCGGGCCGGATGAAATTTTTGTTGCAAGAAGCGTGCAATTCCGGCCTTGCCGACTCCCGGGCACGCTCCGGCGACCGCTCCCGAAAAGCTGCGGTGAGACGCGCCGAACCGCACGTGCGGGATGACAGCCCGGGCCGGGGCGCGTATACTCTACGCATGAAACAGACCGATTCGGCCCCTCCCTGCGCCGCCGGGGCAGCCGCCGGGCCGCCGGGCGGCAGCGACGACACGCGCCCCCTCGCCCTTGGCCTCGGTGGGGCGGCCTTTGTCTTCGTCTTCATTGTCGCGCTGGTGGCCGTGGGTTCCATCCACCGCAACGAGGACGCCATGGGACGCCTGCTGGCGGAAAAAGGCTCCACCCTCGTCAGCACCCTGGAACGGGTGCTGGGCCTGGGCCTGCGCAGTCAGGCGGGCATTCCCCTGCAAAGCCTGCTGGACACCCTGGGCACCAGCCGGGACGTGCGCTTCATTGCCGTCACCATGCCGGACGGCACCATTCTTGCCCACAGCCAGCGCAATCGACGCGGCGAAATCCTCCTGCTGGACGGGCGAGAAATGGACGAAAACCGCATGAAGGGCCTGCATCCTGACGGCAAGATGCGCTACGGCTTTCTGAACATGGAGAACAAACCGGTTTTTGTGGTCTACCGCCAGTTCATGCCGCCTCCGCCGGAGCTGGCCGGGCGCTTTCCCACGCCGGTCATCTTTCTGGGGCTGGATCCGTCCCCCTTTGACATTACACGCCAGCAGGACAGGGATTACATGATCATCCTCGCGGGCGTGGCCCTGCTGGTGGGGCTGGCCTGCCTCATGGCGCTCTATTACGCCGAGCGCGCCCGCCAGTCGCGCCGGGGACAGCGCCGGGCCGAAGGCGAGGTGCGCCGTCTGGAAGAGGAAATGCGCCGCAAGGAAAAGCTGGCCGCCGTGGGCACGCTGGCCGCCGGGGTGGCGCATGAAATCCGCAATCCCCTCAGTTCCATCAAGGGCTATGCCACCTATTTCGGCCAGCGCTTCCCCGAGGACAGCGAAGATCGCAAGGCCGCCGAAGTCATGGTGCGCGAGGTGGACAGGCTCAACCGGGTCATCACCGATCTGATCGGCCTCTCCCGGCCCACGGACATTCACCCGCGCCCGACCCGGCTGGACGAAGTGATGGAACATGTGTTGCGCCTCATCCGTCAGGATGCCGCGCATCACCATATCCGCCTGGAAAGCACGGCGGACGCCCATCTGCCCCCGGCCAGCATCGATCCCGACCGTCTGGGTCAGGCCCTGCTCAATATCTGCCTCAATGCCCTGGACGCCCTGCAGGGCGCGCCGGACAGCCCCCCGCTGGAAGGCGAGGCCATCTTGCGGCTGGACGCCCGCCGTGAAAAGGATATGCTGCGGCTGGACGTGATCGACAACGGGCACGGCATTGCGCCCGAAAACCTGCGCCATGTCTTTGATCCTTATTTTACGACCAAGGGACATGGCACCGGGCTGGGGCTGGCCACGGTGCACAAGATTGTGGAAGCCCACGGCGGGACGGTCGGCGTCCGTTCCCGACAGGCCGCCAACGGCCGGCGCGGCGAGACCGTGGTCAGCCTGCGCCTGCCCGTGGCCGCCGGCAGCGCCCGGGGCCGCAACCCCAAGGAGAAGGCATGAATACCCGTGTTCTGGTGGTGGATGACGACGACGCCCATCGCGGCATGCTGCGCATGATGCTGCGCTCATGGGGCTATGAGGTGGACGAGGCCGGCGACGGCGATGCCGCCGTGGAGGCCGTGCGCGCCCAGTCCTATGATGCCGTGCTCACCGACGTGCGCATGGCCCGGATGGACGGCATCCATGCCCTCAAGGGCATTCTGGCCTACAATCCGGCCCTGCCGGTCATCCTCATGACCGCTTATTCCTCGGTGGAAACCGCCGTGGAGGCCCTGCGCCTCGGGGCCTTCGACTACCTCATCAAACCGCTGGACTTTGAAGCCCTGCGCCAATGCCTGCAAAAGGCCATCGAACAGTCGCGCTGCAGCGTGGAAAACCGCGAATTGCGCCGCCAGCTCACCGAAGCCGCCGGGCCGGAAATTCTTGGTCACAGCCCGGCTGTGGAGGAATTGCGCGCCATCATCGCCACCGTGGCCCCCACGGAAGCCACGGTGCTCATCAACGGCGAATCCGGCACGGGCAAGGAACTGGTGGCCCGCGCCCTGCACATGGCCAGCGAACGGGCCTCCCGCCCGCTGGTGACGGTCAACTGCGCCGCCCTGGCCGAAAACCTGCTGGAAAGCGAACTCTTCGGCCATGAGCGCGGGGCCTTTACCGGCGCGGACAAACGCCGCGAGGGACGCTTCGTGCAGGCTGACGGCGGCACGCTCTTTCTGGACGAGATCGGGGAGATGCCGCTGGCCCTGCAGGCCAAGCTGCTGCGCGCCCTGCAGCAGGGCGAGGTGCAGCGCGTGGGTTCCGACAAGCCGCTGACCGTGGATGTGCGCGTCATTGCCGCCACCAACCGCAATCTTCAGATCGAAGTGGCGGAAAAACGCTTCCGCGAGGATCTGTATTTCCGCCTCAATGTCATCAACATCGAAGTGCCCCCCCTGCGCCGCCGCCCCGAGGACATCCCCCTGCTGGCCGCGCATTTCCTGCAACGCTACGCCGAACGCAACCGCAAGAGCATCAAGGGCTTCTCGCCGCAGGCCCTGGACATCATGCTGCGCTACGACTGGCCCGGCAACGTGCGCGAGCTGGAAAACGCCGTGGAACGCGCTGCCATCCTCTGCACCGGAGATCGCATCACCCCGCGCGAACTGCCGCAGGCTGTGGCCCGCGCGGCCGACGCCCCGCTGCCGGCGGAACAGCCTGCCGAACAGGGGGACGGCTCGCTGGCCGGACTCAAACTGGACGATGTGGAACGCCGGGCCATCGAGGAAACCCTGCGCCAGACCGGCGACAACAAGAGCGAGGCCGCCCGCCGTCTCGGCATCACCCGCGCCACCCTGCACAACAAGCTGCGCAAGTACGGTCTGGAATAGGCCGCCGGCGACAAGGATATCGTATGACTCAGGATCGCCCCTCTCCGCCTGCCGCCCCCGTCGTCTCCCCGGATGCGGAACGCCGCGCCCGTCTGGCCGACCTTTTCCATGAGGCGGGCATGCTCCGTCACACGCCGCGCAGCGGCTATGCCTTTCTTGGCAGCGGCAGCGAAAGCGTGGCCGAGCACAGCTACCGCATGAGCGTCATCGGCTTCGCCCTGGCCCGGCTGGCCGGGGCCGATGCCGGGCGTGTGCTACAGCTCTGCCTCTTCCATGATCTGCACGAGGCCCGCACCGGCGATTTCAACTACGTCAACCACCGCTACAACAGCTGCCGTGCCCGCGAAGCCCTGGCCGACGCCGTGGACGGCACCGGTCTGGAGGCGGACATCCTCGGCGCGCTGGACGAATTTGAGGCCCGCGAGACGCTGGAAGCCCGCCTTGCCCGCGACGCCGATCAACTGGATCTCATCTGCAACCTCAAGGCCGAACTGGACAAGGGCAATGCCTTTGCCGCCCAGTGGCTGGAAAGCGCCGTGCAACGCCTGCAGACGCCGTGGGCGCGGGAGCTGGCCGAGGAACTGCTTGCCGCCGATCACAACCGCTGGTGGTACGGACGGGTGGACAGGCAATGGTGGGTCAACCGGGAATAATCCCCCTTTTTGCTTGCCATGCTGCCCCGCTTTCCCGTACAAGGCGGCATGTCAAGCCAACATCCCACCTCACCATCCCCACAGGCCATTGTTCTCTTTTCCGGCGGTCTGGACAGCATTCTGGCCGCCAAGGTGCTGGAGGAACAGGGCCTGCGCGTGCGCTGCCTGCATTGCTTCTCTCCCTTCTTCGGCGAACCGGAAGCCGTGCCCGGCTGGCGTCGCCGCTACGCGCTGGACATTGACTGCCTTGACGTTTCCGAGGAGTTCTGCGCCCTGCTGCGCGAACGCCCGGCCCACGGCTTCGGCAAGATTCTCAATCCCTGCGTGGACTGCAAGATTCTCCTGCTGCGCCGGGCGCGCCACTACATGGAGGCCGTGGGCGCGGCCTGCCTCGCCACGGGCGAGGTGCTCGGACAGCGCCCCATGTCCCAGCGCCGGGACGTGCTCAACGTCATCAAACGCGAGGCGGGCGTGGCCGACATCCTGCTGCGGCCCCTCAGTGCCCGCCTGCTCGATCCCGGCCCCGTGGAACAAAGCGGCCTTGTGGACAGGGAACGCCTGCCCGCCATCAGCGGTCGCGGCCGCCGGGATCAGCTCGAACTGGCCCGGCATTTCGGCCTGAGCCGCATTCCCACGCCCGGCGGCGGCTGCAAACTCACCGAAAAGGAAAATGCCCGCCGCTACTGGCCGGTGCTCACCGCCCTGCCCGCCGCCGACAGCGGGGATTTTCAGCTCGCCAACCTCGGCCGCCAGTTCTGGCACGAAACCGGCGGCAAGCGTTACTGGCTTGCCGTGGGCCGCAACAGCGGCGATAATCAGGCCCTGCAGGCAGCCACCCGGCCCGGGGATGCCCGCATCTTTCTGGCCGACATTCCCGGCCCGCTGGCCGTGGGCCGTCAGGCATCCCTCTGGCCCGAGGACATCCTTGCCGCGGCCGCCGCGCTCATGGCCTCCTATTCCGGGCGGGCCGTGCGCGAGGCGGAAACATCCGGCAGCGTGGGCGTGCGCGCCCAGTGGCAGGCGGCGGATGGCAGCCCGGGCGGCTGGCAGGGGCGGGTACGGCCCGCCCGCGAGGGCGTCTGGCACGAACCCCTCTGGGAGCCGGCCCGCGAAGCCATCCGCGCCGAACAGAAAATCCGCCTGCATGGCGCGCCGGCCACAGGCCCTGCCCTGCCCCGGGACGCCTGAATTGCGTGGCGCGGCTCTTGCGCCTCCGTGCTTTACAACGCGGCTTTTACCCTGTAAAAGTCGTTAGTTCAGCTTACCCAGATCAGTGGAGGCGAAAGGTCGCCTCCCGGGAGGTTTCATGGATCACAAGGATTTGGAATTTTTCCGCAAGTTGTTGAACCAGATGCTCGAGGAAGCCCAGCAGAAGGGCGACAACACGCTGGAAGAGATGACCGACAGCAACGAGGTTTTTGCCGACCCGGCCGACCGGGCCACTGCCGAATCGGATCGTTCCTTCACCCTGCGCATCCGCGACCGCGAACGCCGCCTCATCCGCAAAATCCAGTCCGCCCTGCAGCGCATCGAGGACGGCAGCTACGGCATTTGCGAAGAATGCGGCGAGGATATCGGCGTGCCGCGCCTCAAGGCCCGGCCCGTCACCCGCCTCTGCATCAATTGCAAGGCCAAGCAGGAAGAAGACGAAAATCTGCGCGGCGAGTAGTTACCGGGGCGGCTGTCATGTGACGGCCGCCCTTTTCGTCCCCCGGCATCTGCCCGCCCCCAGGCATCCGGCTGTGCCCTTCGCAAGGGCCATGCCCGGACAGGACGTTATGGACGCGCATCTTTTCTCCCGTTTTTGCCGGGCCGCCATGCCCCGCCTGGAAGGCGCGTGGCTGGAAAAAATTCAGGAACCCCTGCCCGGCCTTGTCAGTTGCAGCCTGACCCTGCCCAACCGCAAGACGGAACGCAAGGTTCAGCTCTGTCTGCGCGCCCATCGCAAGGATCCCTTCCTCTTTCTCACCACGCACCGTCTGGCCGCCGGACGCCCGCCGTCCGCCCCCATCATGCGCCTGCGCAAATACACCCTTGGCCGCCGCATCGCGGCCTGCGTGCCCCATTTTGCCGAACGGCGGCTCTGGCTGCTCATGGGCGGCCAGTCGCAGGCCGCCGAGAACGCGCCGGACGGCAAAACCATCTGGATGCTCCTTGACCTGCGCGACGGCCTCTCCCTGCGCTTCTGCACGCCCGACGAACAGCCGCGGGAAGATGCCCTGATCTGGCCCGCCGCGGCGGAACTGAGCGAAGCCTGCGCGCATTGGCAAACATGGCCCGTACTCACCCCCGCCCTGCGCCGGACGCTCGTCCACCTCGACCCTCTCGACCAGCAGGCCCTGCTGGAAGATCTGCGCCTCGGCGACGGGGATCTCTTCTTTTACCGGACGCAAACGCCGCCGTCCGGCGAACCGGCCTGCCGCCTCAGCGCCTGGCCCCTGCCTGCCCCCCTGCTGGGCGCTCACCCTGAAAATTGGCGGGAGGAAGTGCGCGACGACGTTCTTGCCGCCGTGGAAGCCGCCGGAAAGTGCCTTGCGCTGGATGTGCTCACACGGCAGGCCGCCGAGGCCGCAGCCCTGCCCCTGACTCGCCGGGGCCGCAAATTGCAACGCCTGCTGGACAAGCTGCGCGAGGAAGAGACTCGCCTTGACCGCATGTGCGCCGCTCGCGCCGACGCCCTGGCCCTGCAGGAAAATTGCTGGCGCTGGCCCGCCGATTTCCGCGCCGACAGCGTCGCCGTGCCCGAGGGCGGACACGGCCCCGCCCGCGACATTCCGCTGGATGCGCGCTACAGCCTGCGCGACAATATGGCGCGCCTCTTCCATACCGCCCGGCGCGGCCAGCGCGGTCGGGAGCATCTCACGGAACGCCGCCGCGCCCTCGAACAGGAACTTGCCGCCCTCGAGGCCGCCTGCGACGCCGCCCGACGCGGCGGCCTCGCGCCGGATGCCGCAGCCGAAAACACCAAGGTTCCCCTGCCGCCCAGTCTGCCCAAAAACGTGCAGCTCTTTGTCAGCGAGGACGGCTTCGTCCTCCTGCGCGGTCGCGATGCCAAGGGCAACCTCGCCGCCCGCAAGCTCGCCGCCCCGCACGACATCTGGCTGCATGCCGACGGCGGCCCCGGCTCGCACGTCATCATCCGCCGCGCCCACGCCGGGCAGGACATCCCCGAGCGCACCCTCGATCAGGCCGGTGCGCTGGCCGCCAACAAGAGCTGGCTGCGCGACGCCGCCCGCGCCCGCATCCTCTACGCCGAAGTGCGCCATATCCGCGCCCTGCGCGGCGCGGCCCCGGGCACGGTGCGCATGGACAAGATCTGGCGCTCGCGCGAGGTCGCCGTGGATCCCGCCCTCGATCTGCGCCTTCTGCCCCGTCAGGACGAGGACGCCGGGGAACAATGAGTCAGGCCCCGGCCTCCGGCCCCTTGCACACGTCAATCCACTGCCCGCCCGTCAGGCGCTCCAGTTCGTCAAGATGCAGTTCCACGGCATTGTTGGGCGCGCCCGCCGCAGGATATACCGGATCAAAAGCCCGCAGGCTTTCGTCCAGATAGACCGGCACCCCCGCCGGCAAGGCAAAGGGGCAGACCCCGCCCTGCGGATGTCCCACCCGCGCCGGCAGCTCGTCGCCGGGAATAAAGGCCGCCTTCTGGCGAAAACAGTCCTTGAATTTGCGGTTGTCCAGCCGCGCCGTGCCCATGACCACAATGATGGCCGGGCCTTCCTTCAGCATGACCGACAAGCTCTTGGCAATGCGCCCCGGCTCGCAGCCCAGCGCCTGCGCCGCCAGCTCCACCGTGGCGCTGGATGTGGCAAACTCCCGATAGCGATCCGCCAGCCCGTTGGCCGCCAGCTGTTCCCTGACCTCTGTCACGCGCATACGCTCTCCTTTGCGAAGAAGTGGTGTTTTGCTTTGTCGGGGAAGGGAATCTTTGAAAGGTTGCCCGCCCCCGCGCCCCTCCCCCCGAAACATTTGCCCTGCTCCCTGCCCGCCCGCGTGACACGCCGCCCCCCGCTCTGCCGCCAGACCCCGGCAGCATGCAGAAAAAAGCCTGTGGCGCGCGCCCCAAAAACGTGGCGGAACACGGCAGCGCCTTCTCCCGTGGCGCTCCTGTCTGCGGCATCTGTTGGCGGCAGGGGACGGCCCCGATGCCGCACCAGCGTTCCATAACGCGCGTTTGGGGAGGGGTGGGGGTGCGGAGGGAAGGGCGTTGGGCGCGAGCAACGCCCCTCCCTTCCCCCTGCAAAAAACCGCTCGGCGCCGGCCTTACCGCAGGGCCTCGGGCAGGGGGCCGAAGGCCGCCTCGTAGCGACGGCAGAAGTCGGCCCAGTCAAAGCGGTGGGCCTGGGTGCCGACCTGTTCGATGGCGTAGCAGGCGCTGACCGCGCCGACCTTGGCGGCTTCGGGCATGTCGAGGCCGCAGGCGAGGCCCTTGAGCAGGCCGGAGCGGTGACTGTCGCCCGCGCCGGTGGGATCCTTGACCTCGCGGCAGGGGATGGCGGGGATGCGCACATCCACGCCCTGCGCGTTGCGGATGCGCTGGCCTTCGGCGCCCAGGGTCGTGACCAGCCAGCCGGTGAGCTGGAGGAGTTCCTCTTCGCTCTTGCCGGTGGTTTTGCAGACCATGCCGATTTCGTAGTCATTGGTCACGCAGGCGTAGGAGCCGGTAATGGCGTCCAGCAGATCGTCCGCGCTGAGCACAGGCAGTTGCTGACCGGGATCGTAGATGTAGCGCACGCCCTTTTCGCGGAAGAAGCGGGGCAGGCGGCGCATGTCCTCAAGGTTGCCGGGCGAAACAATGGCCCAGTCCGCGGCCGGGTCAAGGTTGGGGAAGTCGTAGGCCGCGGGCAGGCTCATGGCGCCGGGGTAGAAGCCGGTGATCTGGTTGTTGTTGCGGTCGGTGGTGATGTAACAGAGGGCGGTGAAGATGTCGGCGTCGCAACGGATGCCTTCGGTGGAAAGGCCCATGCTTTCCAGGGTGGCGGCGTAACCGGCAAAATCCCGTCCGGCGGCGGCGACGATGAGGGGCTTTTCGCCGAGCAGGGCCAAGGTGTAGGCGATATTGCCCGCGCAGCCGCCGCGCAGTTCGTTCATGCTGTCCACCATGAAGCTGACGCTCAACATATGGAGCTTGTCCATGAGGACGTGATCCTGAAAATTGCCGTCAAAGGTCATGATGCGGTCAAAGGCCAGAGAGCCGGAAATGTAGATGGCCATGCGGATTCCTCATTGCGGTTGAAGGTGGGGCGCGGGGGGCGGACTGTTTTCGCTGATCCAGCGCAGAAAGGCCGGGTGGCCGTCTTCGGGCTTCAGGGCCAGAATGCAGGGCACGTCATGGGGGTGCCGGGCGCGCACATGCGCGCAAAAGGCCGGAAAGGCCGCGCGGCTGACCTGGGCCAGCAGCACGATTTCCGGCGCTTCGCAAAGGGCGTCCTGCCAGCGGTAGACCGAGGTCGCGCCGGACAGGATATTGACGCCTGCCGCCAGACGGGCGTCCACCAGTTCGCGCGCCAGCAGGCGGGCAGCCTCCAGCCCGTGCGGCGCGGGCGACGACGCCGGGGAGGCCCCATCCGGCCGGCGCAGGACGCCGTCCTGCGGAAAGGTCACATACACAAGTAACGTCATGGCTGATGGCGCGTGGCGGCCCGGCGCGTTCCCGCAGGAATGGCGGGGCTTGCCGGTCTGTTGCTTTCCGGACGGGCCGCAACGGGGCATGTGGCCGCGTGCGGCAGACCGTCAAAGGGGGATTAGCACAGGATGCCGCAAAACAAAAGGGGCGACCGGGCTGGTCGAGGCCGCGCGGAAGGCCGGTTGCGGGCTTGTCCCGCAGAGTGGGCTGTGGCATAGATACGGCATGGTTACCGAAAACGCTCTCCCCCGGGGCGCGCTGCGGCGCGCCGAAGCGGTGCTGGCCGCCCTGCGTGCGCGTTATCCCCGACCGGCCACCCATCTGGTGGCGGCCAATGCCTGGGAATTGCTTGTGGCCACGGTGCTGGCCGCCCAGTGTACCGATGCGCGCGTCAATACCGTCACGCCCGAACTGTTCCGCCGCTGGCCCGGCCCGACCGAACTGGCCGGCGCCACGCAGGAAGAACTGGAGGCGGTCATCCGCTCCACGGGGTTCTACCACAGCAAGGCGAGGAATCTGCTGGGCGCGGCTCGCCGTCTGTGCGAGGTCTACGGCGGCGAGGTGCCGCCCCGTCTGGAGGAACTGATCACCCTGCCCGGCGTGGCGCGCAAGACGGCCAATGTGGTGCTGTTCGGCGCTTTCGGCATCAATGAGGGCCTGGCGGTGGATACCCACGTCAAGCGCATCAGTCACCGGCTGGGCCTGACCGCGCAGACGGATCCCGTGGCGGTGGAAAGGGATCTCATGCGGCTGTTTCCGCGTGCCGAATGGGGCGACGTAAACCATCGCATGGTCTGGTTCGGGCGGGATGTCTGCCATGCGAGATCGCCGCGCTGTGCGGACTGCGAACTGGCGGCCATCTGTCCCCGGCGGGAGCCGCCGCGCGAGCGGACGGCGCGCACCCCGTCCCGGGCAGGCTCCCGGGCCGGGAAGTAACGTGTCCGCCAGCGGGAAATTGGCTGCCCTGCCATTAAGCCGTCGCCAAAACGGACGATAAGATAAGGGCAGTCCCCGGTAAACGCCTGTGTCCCGGTCGTTCTTTTGCGGACGTGAGGGTCTGTCGGGAACGGGTTGCCTTGGTGGCCGCGGCATTCTGCCCCGAAATTTTGACACCGCGTGCGGGAAGTGCGGTCGGCGTTTCGCCCGATCAGCCCAGCCTGAAGCACTTTGCCGGAAGAGTATACCATGAGCCAAGTTAGCCTGCTTGAGGCCAAGAACAACGAGCTGGAAATCATTGAATTCCTGTTGACGGAAGAACTGGCCGACGGTTCGACCTACACGGGACATTACGGCATCAATGTGGCCAAGGTGCTGGAAATCATCCGCCTGCCGAGCATCACCAACATGCCCGGCACCAATGAGTGTTCCTCACTGGGCACGTTCAACCTGCGCGGCCGCGTGCTGCCGCTGGTGGATCTGGCGGCCTGGCTCGGCAAGAAGCTGGTGCAGAGCGAGAACAACAAGGTTCTGGTCACGGAATTCTGCGGGGTACAGGCGGCCTTTCTGGTTTCCTCGGTAACGAGCATCCATCGCCTGACCTGGGATCGCATGGAGGCTCCCAACGCCTATGTGCACAATTATTCCCGCGAATGCGTGACCAGTGTGCTGCGCATCGATGATCGCGTGCTCTTTGTGCTCGACATGGAAAAGATTTTGGCCAGTCTTGATCCCTCGCTGGACATGAGCCATGTGGAAGTGGACACCACACCCATCGAGGGGGCGGGGCATTATCATCTGCTGGTCGTGGACGATTCCTCCTCCCTGCGGCATATCATCCGCTCCTCGCTGGAAAAGTCCGGCTTCCGCGTGACGGACAAGGCCAACGGCAACGAGGCCTGGCAATATCTCTGTGCCCTGCGGGATCAGTTCGCCGGGACAGAGCAGCGGGTCAGCGACGAAATCCAGCTGGTCATATCCGACATTGAAATGCCGGATATGGACGGGCACAGCCTGACGGCGCATATCCGCAATGATACGAGCATGCGCGATTTGCCGGTCATTCTCTTCTCCTCGCTCATCACCGAGGCCCTGCGGATCAAGGGCGAAAAGGTCGGCGCGGATCGGCAGGTTTCCAAGCCTGATCTGCCGCGTCTCAACAGGATCATCACCGAACTGATCAGCGAAAAGTTCGGCAATCGCCATTTGCGCAAGGGGCAGGAGGCCTGAGCCTGCCGCCCGCGCCATGCGGGCGTGCGCTTTCCGGCCTGCGCGCCATGTCGGCGCACCATGTTGCCGCGCCCCCAGCCCGCGCTCTTTGGATGCTCGCCCGCCATCGCGCATGAGCGCCGATAGTTGCCCATGTCATCGTTGCTGCGGGTGCGCATCGCCTGCCGCAAGCGCTCCGTCGCGGCTCCCCTACCGCCTGAGCCATTCCGGCCCGTATTCCTTGACCGCTTCGTACAAATTGACGCCTGACGCTATCATTTCGTCCACTCCGACCATTTCCTTCATGATTTTTGCGGACTTCGGCAACAGCGGCACTTCATTGAAAAGCCTGTCCGCCTCCTCCCTGCCTTCGGCCAGCAATTCCGCGCCGCGAAGGCACATCGCGCGTATCTCCTCGGGCGAATAATATTTCATGTAGGGTTCCTTGCATACGCCTTCCGGCTGAGTCATGACTTTCTCCTTGCGGCAAACAGAGGGCAACAGGGCACGGGCCTGCGGCATCTGACCGACGCGGCGGCCTGCCGCAGCGGCGCAAAAGATCGTGCGCCAGCGGCTCAGGCGGGCCTTGCCCGCCGCCCCCGGACACGCCTCTTGCCGGTGCGCAGGACAGGCCGGACAAGGCGGCTCGAGGCCAGCCGTCATTCCCGGGAAGCCGGAACGCGCGCGGTGCGCTTCCAGCGGTCAGCGTCGCTCCTCATCACGAAAACGGCCCACAATGCAGGCGTCCAGATCCCGCTTGGGCACATGGTGCACGCCTTCGGCATCGCGCCAGTAGCTCACGGAACCATCCGCGGGCAGGGGCGCGATGCGGCGAATTTCCCGGGCCACGCCAAGGCCCAGCATGAGTTCAATGCGGTAGCCGTCCGGCACGCCCAGCATTTCCTGCAGGCGCGCTTGCTGGAAGCTGGCGATGATGCAGCAGCCCCAGCCGCGCGAGCTGGCTGCCAGCTGGATGGTCTGGGCCGCAATGCCCGCATCGATGAAGGTCAGCTCGCGGGCATCCTCGGGCACCAGCAGAGCCATGAAGGCCGTGGGGCGTTCGCCGGGATGCGGGCCGCCCCAGTCCTTGAGCGCTCCCGCCCAAACGGTGAGGGGCAGGATTTCGCTCACCATGCGGCCCGTCGCCAGAATATAGCGCAAGACCTGCGCATTGCGGGCCGAGGGAGTGAGGCGGGCGCAATCGGCCAGCCATTCCAGATCGCTCATGTGCAGGGGAGCGTCTTCCTGAAAGCGGCGGCAGGTACGCGCCGCCGTGACCAGTGCCTTGAAATCCATGAGGAGCCTCCTGTGAGGTCTGTAGCACCCCGGGCATCGCGTCGGGGCGCATCGTTGCGAGCGCCGCCGCGGCGGCGCAAAGGCCTGCGGGACAAAAGAAGACATGCCGGGCAATGCGCCTCAGAGTGCGGCCAGCAAAAACCAGAGTTGCGCCGTTTCAATGCTCGTGCCCAGAAAATCGCCGGACAGGCCGCCGTGGGCAAGGGCCGTGCGGCGCAGGCAGATGTGCAGGAAATATTGCCCCGCCGCCAGCAGAAGCACCCGGCCGGCCGGCAGGCCCGCCAGCCACGACAGCAACAGCATGCCGCCCAGCAGCCCTTGCTGTCCGCGTGCACGGCGCGGGGTCATGGCCCCGCAGACCAGACGGCCCAGATTGCCGCCGCCCTGCGCCGGGGCCGCAGCGGCCAGCATGAGAGAGCAGCACCGGCCCCAGGCCGGAGCCAGCACGAGAGGCAGCCATTGTCCCTTGGCCGCATGGGCCGCCGCCAGCAGCAGCGCCCCCGCAAGGCCCGCGCACAGCGCCATGCCGCCGAAGGCGCCGAGGCGGCTGTCGCGCAGGATCTGCCAGAAGCGGTCGCCCGTGGCCCCGCTGCCGCAGGCATCGGCCAGATCAGCCACACCGTCCCAGTGCAGGCCGCGCGTCGTCCAGAGCAGGGCCAGCAGCCAGATCCAGCCCGCCAGCAATTCCGCCAGCGGCGCGGGCACACGGGCGGCCCGGGCAACGGTCAGGGCCGCCAGCGCCGCTCCGGCCCAGACAAGGCCCAGGGTCAGCCCGGCGGGAGCAAAGGCGGACAGGCAGGCCCGGAAGCGTTCTTCGCTTTGCCCGGGGCGCGTCACCAGCCGGCTCAGGAAGGAGAGCGCATCCAGATAGCGCCCGAGGATGCCGGTTGCCCCGGCGGGCAGGCTACGCATGCTCCTGCGTATGCTTGAAGGCCAGCGAGTAGAGGTGGTGAAAAAAGTCCACATACTCGACGGTCACATGCTCCGGCACCTTGATGCGCGCCGGGGCGAAATTGAGCAGGCTGGTGAGTCCGGCATCCATGAGATGTTGGGCGGCGCGCTGGGCACGCTCGGGCGGAGTGGTGATGATGCCGATTTCCACATGCTGCTCGCTGACGATGCTCTTGAGATCCTTGGTGCAATGCACTTCGAGGCCGTGGACGATTTCCCCGATCTTGAAGGGATCGCAGTCGAAGATGCCCACGATATTGAAGCCGCGCGCGCGAAATTCGCCGTGATTGAGGATGGCCTTGCCCAGATTGCCCACGCCGACCAACGCCATGCGCCATTCCCGATCAACCCCGAGGGCCGAGGTGATGGAGGCGATGAGCGACGTCACATGATACCCTACCCCCCTGATGCCGAACTCTCCGAAGTAGGCCAGATCCTTGCGCACCTGTGAGCCGTTGACGCCGCAGGCCTCGGCAAGGGGATTGGAGGAAATGACCTCCACGCCGTCGCGTGAGAGGTTTTCCAGCACTTGCACATAGGTGGCAAGGCGCTGGATGGTGGCACGGGGAATGTGTTTGCTTTTGGGCTGGCTGACCATGAAGGTATCCTGTGAAGCATTGCGCTAGGCTGTTGTGAAATAAAGTTTTTGCTACCGTACTGCAATTTTTTTCACCACGCAAGGGAAGCGCGTGGGGGAAAGGCAAAAAGGCCGTTCATGGTTCCGGCGCGGAGGCAGAAGCGCAAAAAAAAGGGGGGCCGAAGCCCCCCGGGAAACGCCTTGCGGACGCGCCCTACACATAGGGGTTGGCGTACAGCAGGATGAAGCTGATGACCAGGGCGTAAATGGCCAGCGATTCGATGAAGGCAAAGGCCAGAATCATGGTGCCGGTCACCTTGCCGCCCGCGTCGGGATTGCGGGAAATGCCTTCGCAGGCGCCCTTCAGGCCGAGACCCATGCCGATGGCGCAGCCGAAGGCGGCAATGCCGATGCCGAGCGCGGCGGCCAGGCAGGTGGTGCCGAGAGAGGCGGAATCAAGCTGGTTGGCGGCAAAGGCCATGCTGGCCATGCCCACCAGGGCGACGGTGTTGAGCAGGGTGAGAAGAAGTTTGCGCATCTCGTACTCCTTGAAACAGTTGTATTGTTGGGTCGCGAGCGACCATTCCCCACAAATGGCGGCCTAGTGTTCCGGGGCTTCCAGCGCGCCCTTGATGTAGACCATGGTCAGAATGAAGAAGACGAAGGCCTGCATGGACTTGCCCAGCAGGAAGAGGGCGTAGATCGGAATCGTGCCCAGAATGGGCGCCATGACGAAGAAAAGAATCATGACGATTTCCTCGCCCCGGATGTTGCCGAAAAGACGGAGGGAAAGCGAAACCGGACGCGAGAGATGCGAAACGATTTCCAGCGGGAACATGAGGGGGATGAGGAACTTGGACGGCCCGGTGAAGTGATGCACATAATGCGCCTTCCACTTCCAGAGGCCCACGGCATTGTAAAAGAGCAGCACGAAGAGCGCCATGCAGACCGTGCTGTTCAGATTGGCCGTGGGGGCGTCGAAGCCCGGAATGAGGCCCATGATGTTCATGGAGAAGATGTAGATGAAGATGCCCGCCAGCAGCGGCACGAATTTGCGGCCCACCTCGCCCATGCTGCCGCAGACGAAATTTTCGATGGTGTCGATGATCGCTTCAAAGACGTTCTGCATCCGCCCCGGCACAAGGGTGAGGCGGCGGCGGACAATGAGGGACAGCACGATCAGCACCGCGATGCAGACCCAGGAATAAAAGACATGCTTGAATTCCACCGCCTGTCCATTGATGACGATCTCATCCATGTTCAGGAAGGTGGAGAGCAGTACCGGATGCGGCAAACCACCACCAGCCATGAGTGCCTCCTCTTGCGCGGCGCGCCCGGGCGCGTCGCCGGTATGAATCAGCGCCGGACGGCGCGAAGGTAACTTGCCAGGGCAACGATTTCGGCCAGCACGACCCCGGCCACAAAAACCAGCGGGGACGCCCTGCCCACCGCAAGCACCAGATAGACGATGCCCGCCGCCACGCCGAAGCGCAGGCCCCAGCGCAGCAACAGCAGGGGGAACATCGCCATGCCGTTTTCGCTCAGGGGGCGGCGCAGAAAAAAGCGCGCCAGCTCCCAGAAAATCCATGTCATCAATGCGCAGCCCGTGCCCAGCCAGAGCAGGGATGCGCCCCAGCCGCAGAGGACGACCGCCCCGCCTGTGGCCAGCAGCAAGGCCGACAGCAGCATGAGATTCCGCAGCAGGGGGCGAATCTGCATATGCCCGATGCCCCGCCGCCACAGCCATGCATCCAGCGCCGTCAGCAGCGGCAGGCCGGAACGCGCCTCAGACACGGGGGACTCCGTGGCCCGGCGCAGCACATTCGCGCGGCTCGCGCGGAGCCTGCCCGACCCGGGGAGGCTCAGGGCGTGACGCAGGCGTCGCCGACCCGGCCCGGGCCTCTTCGTCGCCCGTATCGCGCGGTTCGCGCGGGGTCTGCCCGGCTTCCGGCACGCCCGGCCCGGCCTCGCCCGCGGCGCGGCTCCGGGCCTCATCACGAGCCATGCGGCGCAAAAGCTGCCGACTGTCGCGGTAGACGTTGAGAAAGCCCGCCCCGATGCCGATGATCAGGAAGACGAGCTTGCCCCACGGCCCGCTGTCCAGCCAGTAGTCCAGCCCGTAGCCGATGCCGAAGCCCACCAGCGGCCCGCTGACCATGTGCAGGCCGATGACGCCCACGCTGCCCATGAATTCAAGGCCGCGCTGCTGTTGCTGCAAAATTTCCCTGAAGGACATGCGCTCCCGCCGGGGCCGTGCCCCGCCTGCCTGCGGCATTTGCCGTGCCTGTCGATAACCGCTTGACAGCTTAGCAGCGCGCGGCAAAATCGTCAACGCGCCGCGCGGCATTTCTCCCCGCCCGCCCCAGGAGCCGATCCCGGCATCGCGGCTCAGCGCCGTTGCCAGAGGCTGACCGTTTCCAGATGCGGCGTATGGGGAAAGAGATCCACGGGCCGCAGGGCGTGCAGCGCGTATGCCGACGCAAGGCGCGCGCCGTCCCGGGCGAGCGTGGCGGGATTGCAGGATATATAGAGGATATGCGGCGGCCGCAGGGCCAGCAGGGCGTCCAGCGCACGCCCGTCCATGCCCGCGCGGGGCGGATCGACCAGTGCGGCGGCAAAATGCCCGGGCCGCTCCCGGCGCCGCGCCAGCAGGCGTCCGGCATCGCCGGCCAGCCACTGCCCCCGGCAGCCGAGGGCCGCGGCATTGCAGCGGGCCAGATTGACGGCCCGGGCATCGTATTCCAGCCCGAGCGTTTCGGCAAAATGCCGCCCGGCCAGCAGGCCCGGCGCGCCCACCCCGCAATAAATATCCAGCAGTTTGCCCGCGGGTGCGCCCGGCCCGCCGGGAAAGACGGCGGACAGGAGCCGCTCGACGGCCTCCCGCGCCAGCAGCTGGGCGGCCGTCGTATTGACCTGAAAGAAGGAGGCCGCATCCAGCGTGAACCATTCCCCGGCCAGCGGCAGGCGCAACAGGGCCGCGCCCGCGCCGTGCCGCCCATCGGCGGAAAGGCAGCACACGCGCGCCTCGCCCTGCGCAAGGGCGTCGTCGCTGCGGCGCTCCTCATGCACAAAGCCCGCCAGATGCGTGTGCCGCCGCAAAAGCTCCTCGCCCAGCGCCCGCACGGCGGCCTGCTGCCGCGCATTCCCGGGGCTGGTCAGACAGACGGCCCAGGCCCGCCAGCTTTCCGGCTGCGCCAGCGCCGCCTGCGGGGTCAGGGGACTGTCCGGCGGCAGGCCGCGACGCAGCACCAAAAAACGCCAGAAGCCCGTGCCGCTGCGGGCAGACGTCCCGCCGCCCCCGGCAGCCCCGTCCCGCTGCCGCGCCGGCGGGCGATAGGCGCACAGGGAACGGTCGCGCGCGGACAGTTCCCGGGCCAGATGCTCGGCTGTCCGCACAACGGCCAGCGTTTCCGGCGGCAGCAGACGGCAGCCCGGCACGGCCAGCACGCTCAGGCCCCCGCGACGCCGCAGGCCCAGACAAAGGCGCTCCGGCCCGCCTGTTTCGTCCGACCCGTCCGCAGCGTCCGCCGCCGTACCGAAGGCAAATTCCATCTTGTTGCGGAAGGCGCTTTCCTCCGACGCAAACAGAATGTCCTCCGGGGGCGGGGCCGCAAACTTGCCGATGCGCTGCAGGGCGTCGCACAGCAGCCGTACCTTCCAGCGCAGCTGGGCGGGCCGGCTCAGCCGCTGCCACGGGCAGCCGCCGCAGTCCTCCTGATGCGGACAGAGGGCGGGCCGCTCCTCCGGGCCGGGCTGTTCCACGGCCTCGCAGCGGGCCTCGGCAAAGCGGGCCTTGCGCCGCAGCAGGCGGGCGCGCACGGTCTGTCCGGGCAAGGCTCCCTCCACAAAGACGACGCCCCCGGGCGTGCGGGCAATGCCGCGCCCGTCATGGGACAGGGAGCTGATGACAAGGGCGGGGAACAGTTCGCTCATGCCCTCTTGTACGAATTTCCCCGCACGCCCGCAAGCGGCGCCCTTGCCCGAAATCGGGGAGCGTTGTCCTTTTGCTTGCCATGCGCACAAAAGCATGCTAAGAGCCTCCGGCGACAAAAGGAAAAAGAAGCGTTGACATTCAGTAAATAATGAGGCAAAAAAGCCTTTCTCTTTTCGGAGGTCGAGCATGTACGCTATTATTGAAACCGGCGGTAAACAGTACCGCGTGGAAGAAGGTTCCAAGGTGGTTGTGGAAAAGCTGGCCGCGCAGGCCGGCAGCGAAATCACGCTGGACAAGGTGCTGATGATCGGCGGCGCCCAGTGCAAGATCGGCGCGCCCTATGTGGCCAATGCCGCCGTGACCGCCGAAGTGGTGGAACACGGGCGCGGCGCCAAGGTCATGGTGTTCAAGCGCTGGCGGCGCAATGACTCGCGCAAGCTGCGCGGCCACCGTCAGGATCACACCACCATTCGCGTCAAGAGCATCAACGGCTAGGCGCGGTCAACGCGCAAGCAAGGAGTAAATCATGGCTCATAAGAAAGCAGGCGGCTCTTCGCGCAACGGCCGCGACAGTGCGGGCCAAAGACGCGGCGTCAAGCGTTTTGGCGGGCAGCAGGTGCTGGCGGGCAACATTCTCGTGCGTCAGCTGGGCACGCGCATCTATCCCGGCGAAAATGTGGGCATGGGCAGGGATTACACCCTCTTTGCCAAGATCGACGGCGTGGTGCGTTATGAAAAGTACACCCGCAAGCGTCGCGTGCTGACCCGCGTGCATGTGGAAGTCCCCGCCGCCGGCTAGTTTCGGTCGCGGCAGGACGCAATTTTCAGGGGAAGGGGCCGCAGGGCTTCTTCCCCTTTGCTGTTTGCGCCTTTCCCGGGCACGGGCCGCCGGCCTTCCCGGACGCGCGAACGGCGGGAGTGTGTATGCGATTTGTCGATGAAGCCAGAATTCAGGTGCGGGCCGGCAAGGGCGGGCACGGCTGCGTGTCCTTCCGGCGCGAGAAGTTCGTGCCGCGCGGCGGCCCCAACGGCGGCAACGGCGGCAATGGCGGCTCCGTCATCCTGCGGGCCGAAGCCCGCCTGCTCTCCCTCTATGATTTTCGCCTCAAGCGTCTCTATGAGGCCCGCAACGGGCAGCCCGGCATGGGCAGCCAGTGCGACGGCAAGAACGGCGAGGATCTGATCCTCGATCTGCCCGTGGGCACGCTGGCCTATGCTCTGGACGAGGACGGCGGCGAACGCCTGCTGGCCGACCTCAGCGAGCCGGGGCAGGAAGTGCTGGTGGCCCGGGGCGGGCGCGGCGGCAAGGGCAACGAGCATTTCAAGACCTCCACCATGCGCGCCCCGCGCTTTGCCCAGCCCGGCGAGCCGGGAGAGGCGCTCGATCTGCGGCTTGAACTGAAGATTCTGGCCGACGCCGGCCTGCTGGGCCTGCCCAATGCGGGCAAGTCCACCTTCATTTCCCGCGTATCTGCCGCCCGGCCCAAGATCGCCGCCTATCCCTTCACAACCCTGACCCCCAATCTGGGCGTGCTCATTGACGAGTTCGATCCGGATCGCCGCATGGTCATTGCGGACATTCCCGGCCTCATCGAGGGCGCGCACGAGGGACAGGGGCTGGGCCACCGCTTCCTCAAGCATGTGGAGCGCACCCGCTTTCTCGTGCATATTCTCAGCATCGAGGATGTGAACGACGACGATCCGTGGGCGGGCTTCGAGCTGATCAACGAGGAGTTGCGCCGCTTCAGCGAGGAGCTGGGCACGCGGCGGCAGATCGAGGTGGTGAACAAGATCGATCTCGCCGCGCCGGAACGGCTGGAGGCCCTGCGCGAACGCGCCCGGGCCGACGGACGGAACGTCTTTTTCATCTCCGCCCGCGAGAACATGGGCATCGAGCCGCTGGTGGCCGAACTCTGGAAGCTGCGCGACAGCATGGAGACCCACGAGCCGCTGCACCGCTCCCTCACGGCCGCCCCGGCGGAAGAGGACGATTTCGAGGATATCGAAGTCATTTATACCCGCGAATGAGCCAAGCCTCGGGCCTGTGCCCGGAGAAAGCATGAAAACCCGTCCGCAAGACTGGCAAGAGGAAAAACGGCAGGCGCTCGCCCATGCCCGGCTGGTGATCATCAAGATCGGCAGCGCGGTGCTCACCGATCCTTCCGGCCTGCGCATGCCGGTGCTGGAAAATATCGCGGCCCAGATGGCGGCCCTGCGCAAGGGGGAGGACATGCCCGCCGACCGGCGCGGCGAGGAGCCTGCCCGGCGCATCATCCTCGTCTCCTCGGCGGCGGTGGCCGCCGGACGCGCCACCCTTGCCCGCCACGGGCGGCATTTCGAGGTGGTGGGCCTGGCCGCGCGGCAGGCCGCGGCCGCCGTGGGGCAGGGCCAGCTCATGCGGGCCTGGGACAGGGCCTTTGCGCCCTTCGGTCTGCCCACGGCGCAGGTGCTGCTGACCCGGGACGATCTGCGGGCGCGACAACGCTTTCTCAATGCCCGCAACACCTTTGCCGAGCTGTTGCAATGGGACGTGCTGCCCATTGTCAATGAAAACGACACCGTTTCCGTGGCCGAACTGAAGTTCGGAGACAATGACTGCCTGTCCAGCCTGCTGGTCAATCTCACCGGCGCGGATCTCTTCATCAATCTCACTTCCGCGCCCGGCGTGCTGGCGGGTAATCCGCAGGAAAATCCCGACGTGGGCGTCATGTCCTGCGTGGAAAACGTGGGCGAACTCGATCTGGGCAGGCTGTGCGGCGGCAAGACGACCGTGGGCACGGGCGGCATGTATTCCAAGCTCACCGCCGCGCGCCGGGCGGCCCAGCTTGGCGTGCCCACCCTCATCCTGCCGGGCCGCGAGCCGGATGTCATGCGCCGGGCCTTTGCCGGGGAACAGGTCGGCACCTGGGTGCGCCCCGCGGATCACGCCATTTCCCGCCGCAAGTTCTGGCTGGCCTATCAGTCCGACCCCGCAGGCACGGTCTGCGTGGACGCGGGCGCGGCCGAGGCCCTGCAGCATCGGGGCGGCAGCCTCCTGCCCGGGGGCGTGCGGCAGGTGGAGGGCAATTTTCAGCAGGGGGCGCTGGTGCGCATTGCCCGGCTCGAAGCCGACGGCACGTCCACCGTCCTCGGCGTGGGCCTGAGCAATTACGGCGCGCCGGATCTGCGCCGCATCATGGGCCTCAAGCGCATCGAGGTGGCGGCCATTCTGGGCGACGCCCATTATCCCGAGGTCATTCACCGCGACAATATGCTGCTGGAAGCCGCGGTCTGATCCCGACCCGCGCCCTGCCCGCACGGCGAACGAAATGCCGCGCACAGTGACGCGCCTCACGGCAACATGCGGCAGGCCGTGCCAACCTCGGGCGGCGGGGACGGCCGGGCGGCCCGACGGGACGTGTTGCCTTGACGGCCCGGCTCTGCTAAACTGGACAGCCACATATTTCCCTCTTTTTCGGAGCAGCAATCATGGCCAAAAAACCGGCCCTCACCCCTGAAGAAGCCCGCGCGGAAGCCCTCGGCACCGCGCTTTCCACCATTGAACGCAAATACGGCAAGGGCGCGGTCATGAAATTGTCCGACGACGCCCATGTGCAGATCCCGGTCATCCCCACCGGCTCCATCGGTCTCGATCTGGCCCTCGGGGTGGGCGGCATTCCGCGCGGCCGCGTGACCGAAATTTTCGGCCCGGAATCCTCGGGCAAAACCACCCTCACCCTGCATATCATTGCCGAATGCCAGAAGCAGGGCGGCACCTGCGCCTTCGTGGACGCTGAACACGCCCTTGACGTGAACTATGCCAGACGGCTGGGCGTCAATACCGACGAATTGCTCATTTCCCAGCCGGACTACGGCGAACAGGCCCTGGACATTGCCGACATGCTCGTGCGTTCCGGCGCGGTGGATCTGGTGGTGGTGGACTCCGTGGCCGCCCTCATTCCGCAGGCCGAACTGGAAGGCGACATGGGCGAATCGCAGGTGGGCGGACATGCCCGGCTCATGTCCCACGCCATGCGCCGCCTCACCGGCACCATCCACAAGTCCCGCACCTCGGTCATCTTCATCAACCAGATCCGCATGAAGATCGGCGTCACCGGCTACGGCAGCCCGGAAACCACCACCGGCGGCAATGCCCTCAAGTTCTACTCCTCGGTGCGCATGGACATCCGCCGCATCCAGACGCTCAAGGACAAGGAGGAATCCTTCGGCTCGCGCACCCGGGTCAAGGTGGTCAAGAACAAGGTGGCCCCGCCCTTCCGCAGCGCCACCTTCGACATCCTCTACGGGCAGGGCATCTCCCGCTCGGGCGAACTCATCGACCTCGGGCTGGATGCCAAGATCATCGAACAGAGCGGTTCGTGGTTCGCCTTCGGTTCCGAAAAGCTGGGACAGGGCCGCGAAAAGGTGCGCGCCCTGCTGGATGAGGACGCCGAACTGCGCAAGCGCATCGAGGCCCAGGTCATCGAATTTCTCGGCATGCATCCGCAGGAGTTCACCCCCTCCGCCGAGGAGCTGTCCGAAGACGGCGACGATCTGCCGCAGGACGACTGATTTTTCCGCGACGGCCCGCCCGTCGCACGCTCCCCCCCGGGGAATTGTGAGGTATCCATGCTGACCGCCAAGGAAATCCGTCAGAAGTATCTGGCTTTCTTCAGCCGTCACGGCCACCGCGTCATGCCGTCCGGCCCCATCATTCCCGACAACGACCCCAGCCTGCTGTTCACCAACGCGGGCATGGTGCCCTTCAAGAAATTCTTTACCGGCGAGGAAACCCCGCCCTGTACCCGCCTGGCCTCCTCCCAGAAATGCCTGCGCGTGTCCGGCAAGCACAACGACCTCGAAAACGTGGGCCGCACCGCGCGCCACCACACCTTCTTCGAGATGCTGGGCAATTTCTCCTTCGGCGACTATTTCAAGCGCGAGGCCATCCGCATGGCCTGGGAATTCGTCACCGTGGAACTGGGCCTGCCCCGGGAGCGCCTCTGGATCACCGTCTATCGCGACGATGACGAGGCCGAGGCCATCTGGCGCGATGAAATGGGCGTGCCCGCCGAGCGCATCATCCGTCTGGGCGAAAAGGATAATTTCTGGACGATGGGCGACACCGGCCCCTGCGGCCCCTGCTCGGAAATCCACTACGATCAGGGCGAGGACATGGCCTGCGGCCCGGATTGCGGCGTGGGCCGCTGCGACTGCGACCGCTTCCTCGAGATCTGGAACCTCGTTTTCACCCAGTTCGATCAGCAGGCCGACGGCAGCCGCCTGCCGCTGGCCAAGCCCAATATCGACACCGGCATGGGGCTGGAACGCATTGCCGCCGTCTGTCAGGGCAAGCGCTCCAACTTCGACTGCGACCTCTTTCAGGACATCATCCAGCATGCGGCCGAGCTGGCGGGCGTGCGCTACAGCTTCAGCGCGCCGGACACCAACGATGTGGACACGGCCCTGCGCGTCATTGCCGACCATGCCCGTTCCGCCTGCTTCCTCATCGCCGCCGGGGTGCTGCCCTCCAACGAGGGGCGGGGTTATGTGCTGCGGCGTCTGGTGCGCCGCGCCCTGCGCTTCGCCACCCTCATGGGCGTGCACGAACCCTTCCTGCACAAGGTCTGCCGCCGGGTCACCGAACTCATGGGCGAGGACTACCCCGAACTTGTCCAGCAGGCCGATTTCATCGCCCGCGCCGTCTTCGAGGAGGAGCAGCGCTTTTCCCAGACCCTGGGCAAGGGCCTCGAACTGCTCGAAGCCGAACTGGCCGCCCTTGCCGCCCGCAAGGAAACGCGCATTTCCGGCGAATTCTGCTTCAAGCTCTCGGATACCTACGGCTTCCCGCTGGACATCGTGACCGACGTTTCCGAAAAGCGCGGCTTTTCCGTGGATGCGGCCGGCTTTGAGGCCTGCATGGCCGAACAGCGCCGCCGCGCCCGCGACAATCAGAAAAAGAGCGGCCTGCTCGGCGCGCAGGCGGGCGGTTCCGCCGTGCTGCAGGAACTGGCGCACGGCACATGGGCCTGCCGCTATGTGGGCGAAAGCCTTTCGGCTGCGCAGGCCCGGATTCTGGCCCTGCGCGATGCGGAAGGCAGGCAGGTGCGCGAACTTGCCCAGGGGCGGAAAGGCTACCTGCTGGCCGGGCAGACGCCCTTCTATGCCGAATCCGGCGGCCAGTGCGGCGATACGGGCGTCATCAGCACGGCCGGCGGCGCACAGGCTCGGGTGCTCGATACCCTCAAGGCCGGAACCTTGCCCGTGCATCTGGTGGAAGTCTTTGCCGGCAGTCTGGCCGAGGGCGACGAAATCTGCCTGAGCGTGGACGCCGACCGCCGTCAGGACGTGACCCGCAATCACAGCGCCACCCATCTGCTCCATGCCGCCCTGCGCAAGGTGCTGGGCAATCACGTCAAGCAGGCCGGTTCGCTGGTCAGCCCCGAGCGCCTGCGTTTCGACTTCACGCATCTGGCCGCCCTCACGCCCGAGGAACTGGCCGCTGTCGAGCATGAGGTCAATGCGGCCATCATGGCCGATCTGCCCGTGCTGGCGCGTGAAATGTCCCGCGAAGACGCGGAACGGGCCGGGGCCATGGCCCTCTTTGGCGAAAAATACGGCGATGTGGTGCGCGTGGTGAACATGGGCGAAGGCGAGGCTCTCTATTCGCTGGAACTCTGCGGCGGCAGCCATGTGGTCAGCACGGGCCGCATCGGCGCCTTTGCCATTGTGTCCGAAAGCGGCGTGGCCGCCGGCGTGCGGCGCATCGAGGCCGTGACCGGCTGGAACGCCCTGGCCCTGCTGCGCGAACAGCGCGAGACCCTGCAGGAGCTGGCCGCCCGCCTCAAGAGCCGGCCGGATCAGCTGGCCGAGCGCGTGCAGGCCCTGCAGGACGAGGTGAAAAAGTTGCGCAAGGCCGTGGAAAAGGCCGCCGCGCCCGCCTCCGGCGACATCATGCAGGGCCTTGAGGAAATCAACGGCATCAAGGTGCTCGCCGCCCGGCTGGACAATGTGCCCGTCAAGGCCCTGCGCGATCTCATGGACGGCGTGCGCTCCCGCCTGCCCTCGGGCATTGCCTGTCTGGCCTCGGCGGAAGGCGAAAAGGTGGGCCTGCTGCTCTATGTTTCCAAAGATCTGCACGACCGCTTCACCGCGCCGGCGCTCATCAAGCCCGTGGCCGCGCCTTGCGGCGGTTCCGGCGGCGGCCGTCCCGACCTCGCCCAGGCGGGCGGCAACAATGTCAACGGCATCGAGGCCGCCTTTGCGGCCCTGAAACAGGAAATCGGCGGCTAGCCGCCCACAAGGATACCTCATGATCGGCATCTCCAAACTCTACTGCGGACAGGTGGAACCCTCGGACGCCCTGCGTTACGGGCGTCATTCCGGGCAACTTCCCTCCCACCTGCTGCAATTCTCCAAGGACAAGAAGCCCGTGGTCGTCTGGAACATGACCCGGCGCTGCAATCTCAAATGCGTGCACTGCTACGCCAAGGCCGTGGATGTGGACGGACAGGACGACATTTCCACGCAGAAAGCCAAGGAAATGATCGACGATCTGGCCGCCTACGGCGCGCCGGTCATGCTCTTTTCCGGCGGCGAACCGCTGGTGCGCAAGGATCTGGTGGAGCTGGCCAGCCACGCCACCGCCAAGGGCATGCGGGCGGTCATCTCCACCAACGGCACGCTCATCACCAAGGAAAAGGCCCGCGAACTCAAGAGCGTCGGCCTGTCCTATGTGGGCATTTCGCTGGACGGTCTGGAAAACGTGCACGATCACTTCCGCGGCGTGCCCGGATCCTTCAAGAAGGCGCTGGAAGGCATTGCCAACTGTCAGGCCGAAGGACTCAAGGTGGGCCTGCGCTTCACCATCAACAAGCGCAACGTGGCCGAAATTCCCGGCATCTTCCGCCTGCTGGAAGAACGGGAAGTGCCGCGCGCCTGTTTCTATCACCTCGTGTATTCCGGGCGCGGTTCCGAACTCATCAAGGAAGATCTGGATCATGCCGAAACCCGGCAGGTGCTTGATCTGATCATGGACGAGACGCGCGCCCTCTTTGACAAGGGCAAGCCCAAGGAAATCCTCACCGTGGACAATCACGCCGACGGCCCCTACGTCTGGATGCGTCTCAAGCGCGAGGATCCCAAGCGCGCCGAGGAGGTTTTCGAGCTGCTCCAGTTCAACGAGGGCAACAATTCCGGGCGCGGCATCGGCTGTATCTCCTGGGACGGGCAGGTGCATGCCGACCAGTTCTGGCGCAACCATACCTTCGGCAATGTGCTGGAACGCCCCTTCTCCGAAATCTGGGACGATCCGTCCATCGAACTGCTGCACAAGCTCAAGGACAAGAAAGCCCATGTGAAGGGCCGTTGCGCCCAATGCCGCTTCCTCAACATCTGCGGCGGCAACTTCCGCGCCCGCGCCGAAGCCTATTACGGCGACGAATGGGCGCAGGATCCGGCCTGCTACCTCACCGACGAGGAAATCGGCCTCTAGACCGCCGCACCCCGCCGCTTCCGGGGGAGTTCCGCGCATGCGGACTCCCCCGTCATTGTGTGACGCCCCTTGCGGGCATCTCTTCGCTATTGCCGCGCCAGCCCGGTACGGTATTGCTCCCTCTCCCAAAACTGTTTGTGCGAACAAACTCTTTCTGGACAAGCCCGGCGCAAAGGCGCAGAGTAGCCTCGCTGCAAGGGGGCAGGTCATGCTGATTGCATTTTGGGCGGTATTGCCGGTTTTTCTGATCATCGGACTGGGCGTCATGCTGCGGGCGCGGGACATTCTGCCGGACAGCGCGGGCAAGGTGCTGGGCATTTATGTGCTCAAGCTGGCCCTGCCCCTCCTGCTGCTGCATGTCATGGCCCAGGCCGACCGCAGCACGCTGGCCCACGGCGGCTTCTGGCTGGGGGCGCTGGGCGCGCCGCTTGTCTGCTATCTGCTGGGCTACGCGGGCGATCGCCTGTTCTGTCGGCGCGGCAGCGGCGCGGCGGTCATTTCCGCTCTGGGCTGCAGCGCCTGCAATACGGCCTTTGTGGGCCTGCCCATTGTGGAAGGCCTGCTGCCCGGCAATACCGAGGCTCTGGTGGTGGCCGGTCTCATGACGCTCACGCCCAATGTGGTGGTCATCATGGGCCAGGTGCGGCTGGATCTGCTCAACGGCGTCACCGCCTGGGAAGAGGGGCAAAGCCGGGTCTGGATACTGTTCCGTGCGCTGGTGCTGGGCAATCCCATTCTGCTGTCCACCGTGGCCGGTCTGACCCTGGCCGTGAGCGGCGCGGGCCTCTGGGCGCCGCTGGACAGGGCCTGCGCGCTGGTGGGCTTTACGGCAGCCCCCTGCATGCTCATTGCGCTCGGCTTCGATCTGGGGCAAAAGCTCCGCCTCGCCCTGACCCGCAGCGTGGGGCATGCCTTCTGGCGGCAGGCCTGGCTGGTCAGCTGCAAACTCATCCTCTGCCCGCTCATCTGCTGGCTGATCATGGCCGCGCTGGACGTGACCCCCCTCTGGCTCGGCGTGGGCGTGCTGACCAGCGCTACCGGCTCGGCGCTGGTGGCCTCGGTGCTGGCGCAGGTCTACAATGCCCTGCCCGAGGAGGCCGCCCTGACCGCCGTGCTGAGCAACGGCGTGAGCCTTGTCAGCCTCACGGCCTGCATCTGGCTGCTCCAGTACGCGGGCTACTTTCCGGGCATCTAGGCCGGGAGGCCACCAGCCGGGCTTCGGTCTGGCTCCCGGCGGCCCTGAACAGCTGCGAGGCAGGCGCGGGAGACGGCGACATTGCCACAAGGGAGCAATTCTGCTAGAAAAATCAGTAAGCACCCGCCCGGGGATATCCCCGGGACACCAGCCCTGCCGCCCTACCGGCCCATGCCATCCGGAGCCATGCCATGCGCCCACGCCAGCAGACCTCGCCCAACGACCCGTTCGCCCGCAACCGCAGGAAAACCGGCCCTGACGAGACCGGCACAAACGCCGTGCTCGTTCGGTTCGGCCTTGTCGCCCTTGCCGTTCTCGTCATCGGGATCGCCTGTGCCGTCATGTTCGGCGGGGAGGAGCCGGTTGACGAAGATTTTGACAATGAAGCCCTGCAGGAGCCTTTCTTCCTGCTCAGCAAGGCCTATTCCTACTACGAAACGGACAATGCCAAGGCGGCGGCCTACTTCCGCAAGGCCGCCGAAAAGGGCGAGCCGGAGGCCATGTACCGGCTGGCCGGACTGTATGCCGCTGGCGACGGCCTGCCCCACGACAACGAACAGGCCCTGAACTGGTATCTGAAAGCCGCCGGGCTGGGAGATGTCGAGGCCCAGAAAGATCTGGCCAGTCTGTATGCCCTGGGCCTCGGCACGCCGAAGAACTGGGCCGAGGCGGAGCGCTGGCTCTGCGCGGCCGCCGAACAGGGCGATGCCGAGGCCATGTGCCGTCTGGGCGACCTGTATGCCGCGGGCGGCGACGGCCTGAAGCAGGACATGGCGCAGGCGCTTGCCTGGTACCGCAAGGCGGCCGAGCAGGGAAGCAGGACGGCGAAATGCCGGATTGGCGTCATGCTTTTTCAGGGCGACGGCGTGCCCGAAGACAGGGCGAAGGCGCTGGAGTTGTTCCGCGAGGCCGCCAGGGAGGGCGAGCCGACGGCCCGGTTCAATTTGGGCATCATCCATTACAATGGCTACGGCGTGGACAAGGATATCCATGAGGCCGCCCGCTGGTTTGAGAAGGCGGCAAACGGCAGGCATCAAATGGCGCGGGCAGCCATGCAGCGGCAAGATATCGCCACGGCCCATCAGGAAAATCTCAAAGCCGAGGAAGAAGCCCGCTATCGCGCCATAGTCGAACCGCTCATGCAGCGTGCGCGCAAGGGGGAGGCCAAGGCGCAGTTCGGGCTGGGGGCGGCCTATTACTACGGCATGTACGGGCTGCCGCGAGACAAGGCGCAGGCGGCCCTCTGGTACGGCAAGGCGGCGGAACAAAACCATCCCAAGGCCTTGCGCAATTTGCCCAAGATGTACGACGAGGGCGACGGCATTCCGCAGGACAGGGCGCAGGCGGCCTTCTGGTACCGCAAGGCGGCGGAATACAACATCCCCGGCTCCCGGAAGATACTGGCCGAACGGTATTATGCGGGCGACGGCATCCCCCGGGATACGAAACAGGCCGTCCACTGGTACCGCCTGCTGGCGGAAGAGAGCGAGGATCCCGGGATCTCCGGCATGTATCTGCGAAAAATCGGGAAGATCTATGCCGAAGGCGACGGCATGCCGCGCAATGAGAAGCAGGCCGTCGCCCTGCTGAGCGAGGCGGCGCTGCTGGGCGACGAGGAAAGCCCGCTCCTGCTGGCGCGCCTGTATGCGGCGGGCAAGGGTCTGCCGCCCGACAAGGGCAGGGCGATCCTCTGGCTTCACTGGGCGGCCTCGGATTTCAACAGAAAAGCCATGCTGGAACTGGAGCGCATCTATGCCGAGGGCGACGGCGTACCGCGCAACACCTGGCTGGCGACCGCCTGGTGCCGCGAGGTCTGCGAACGATCCGACCGCCAGTGCACACAGGCGCGGGACATGCTGCACACGCTGGACGCGGAAGCCGCCATCCCCAAAAAATACGAGCATGCCATGAGCAGGCTGCTGTGGATGCGCATGGCTCTGGCCAAGAGCGAACTGCTGCAAGCCTGTGGCAAAACGAGCAAAACCGAACAGGGCAAAATCAGGATCGCCCGCATCGCCACACGGCTGGAGTCGGACATTTCCACCGTCATAAACGACCTGACGCGCCTGAAGGAAGGCAAGGACGAACTCCCGCCACAGCTGAAAGCACTGATTGAAGCGGACTCCGCCAGAGCGGCGGAAATCTGCCGCGAGCTCGCGTTTGTCCTGGGACGGCTGGCTGCCGAGGGCGACGGCATGGAAAGGGATCCGGGCCTGAGCCTGTATTATTACCGGCGATCGCTCAAACTGGGCAACAGCAAGGCGCGGGCCGTCCTGCAACACCATCTCCCGGATATTGCTTCCGCCCCGGACGGCAAGAAGGCGGCAGGCCCCGGCAAAAACGGCAAGGCGGAACAGTCGGCGCAAGGCCCGGCCGGCGCCGAGGCGCAACGCCTGCTCGCCAAAGGCCGAGCCTGCTGGATCGGCGACGGCGTGCCCCAAAACCGGACGCAGGCCGTGAGCTGGTTCCGCAAGGCGCTCGAACAAGGCAGTGCCGAGGCCGCGCGGATACTGGCCCGTTGCAGCTTTTTCGGCGAGGGCACGGAGGAAAGCGATGCCGAGACCCTGTATTGCCTGCTCATGTATAAGGCGCTGCGCGACACGGACGGGCCGCTGCCCGAGGCCGAACAGGCCCTGAAACGCTGCTGTGAAATCCAGCTGCCGAATGCTGTCATTCAGGATGTGCGGCAGCGGTGGCTCAAGGATCTGGCCGATATCCGGCTGCGGATGACGGCCGGCTGAGCCGGGGCCGCTGACCGGCAGCTCCCGGCAGTCTGCCCGAACGGCAATGTGAGGTGATGGCGCATGGCACAGCAAGAGCCGCCCCGGAACGATGCGGAACAGATTGCGAAAGCAACGGAAACGACCGCCCGGGCGACCGAGGCCGCCGAACAGGGGCTTGCCGAGGCCCAGCACGCACTGGGCCTCAGGTACGCCAGAGGCGATGGCCTGCCGCAGGATATGGCGCAGGCTGCCGTCTGGTTTCGCAAGGCCGCCGAACAGGGGCATGCCGTATCACAGTACGATCTGGGCATCATGTACGATACGGGCAGGGGCGAGCCGCAGGACAAAACGCTGGCCGTCCAATGGTACCGCAAGGCCGCCGAACAGGGCTATGCCCCGGCCCAGTTCAATCTGGGCGTCATGTACAGCGCGGGCGATGGCATCCCCGAGGACAAGACGCAGGCCGCCCGCTGGTACCGCAAGGCCGCCGAACAGGGGCATGCCTCGGCCCAGTACAATCTGGGTTTCCTGTACAACTCGGGCAGGGGCGTCCCGCAGGACAAGGCGCAGGCCGCCCGCTGGTTCCGCAAGGCCGCCGAACAGGGGCTTGCCGAGGCCCAGTGCCATCTGGGCTTCATGTACAATCTGGGCGAGGGCATCCCCGAGGACACGGCGCAGGCCGCCGTCTGGTATCGCAAGGCCGCCGAACAGGGATATGCCCCGGCACAGTACAATCTGGGCCTCATGTACGACCACGGCAACGGCCTGCCCGAGGACAAGGCGCAGGCCGCCCGCTGGTTCCGCAAGGCCGCCGGACAGGGGATTGCCGAGGCCCGGTACAATCTGGGCATCATGTATTATTATGGCGACGGCCTGCCCCGCGACATGCATGAGGCGATCCGCTGGCTCCGCATGGCGGCGAAACAGGGGGATGTCAAGGCCCGCAAGGCCCTGTGGCGGGACGACATCCGCAAGGCCTTTGCGGCGGATCTCGCGGCAGGCCGGGCGGCACGCACGATAGCCATCCGGCCTGAGCGCCGCGCAGGAGAAGACCCCGCATGACGCAGAAAACAGCCTCCCTGAACAAAAGGCCAAAAACGGCCGCCCGGACGAAAAACAGGCTCGCCGCCTGCCTCAGGCGGCTCATGCCCATTGTCTGTCTCGTCGGCATCGCTGTCGCCTACACGCTTCACACCGGCAAGCCCGTCTGGACGCTTTTCCCGCACAGGGACACGGGAAAGCTGCTCGAGGAGGCGCGCAGCGGGAACAATGCCCAAGCCCAGTTCACGCTGGGCAGGATGTATTACAAGGGCGACGGCGTGCCACGGGATTTGCACGAGGCCGCCCGCTGGTTCCACAAGGCTGCCGAACAGGGACATGCGCCCGCCGAGGAAGCCCTGCGGCGGCAGGATATTCGCCAAGCCCACAAGGACAACATCGCGGCCGAATTTGAGGAGTTGGCCCGCCCCCGGCGCGAGGCCCTCCTGCGGCGGGCGCAGGAAGGAGACGCCGAGGCCCGGTACGAGCTGGGGGAGGCGTACTCCTCCGGCGAACTCGGTCTGCCCGAGGACGAGGCGCAGGCGATCATCTGGTACCGCAGGGCCGGGGAGCAGGATCATGTCGCCGCGCAGCGTGCGCTGGCCAAAAGATACCAAGACGGCATCGGCGTGCCGAAGGACACTGCCGAGGCGCTGAAGTGGTACCGCAGGGCCGGAGAACTGGGGGACGAGATCTCCCGGGAGAAACTGGCCCACATGTATCGCACGGGCGACGGCGTCCCCCGGGATATGCAACAGGCGCTTGTGTGGTACCGCAAGCTGGCGGAAGGAGGCTCCCTCAACAGCATGGAGGAGATCGCGAAGATATATGCCGCAGGCGACGGCGTCCCCCGGGATATGCAACAGGCGCTTGTGTGGTACCGCAAGCTGGCGTACCGGGATCCCCACTCCGGGAGCCCGGAAGAGATCGCGAGAATATACGACAAGGGCGACGGCGTGCCGCGCGACACGGCACAGGCTGCCGTCTGGTACGGCGTGTCGGTACTGCATAACGCCAACGCCGAGTCCGCCTTCCGGCTGGCGCGCATCCATGCCGTGGGCGACGGCGTGCCGCGTGATATGGACAGGGCGATCCTCTGGCATTACTGGGCGGCGGATCTCGGCAGCATCCCGGCCTTTCTGGAACTGGGGGATATCCATGCCTCAGGCGGCGGCGTACCGCGCGATCCCTGGCTGGCTGCCGCCCTGTACCGGCAGGCCGGTCGCCGGAACCACTCGTATCAGGAAATCATGCGGAAGAAGCTGGAAAAGCTGCAGGGAGACATCGTCGGCAGCGAGCCATATGAGGAGGTCATGGATCGGATCCTGACTCTGCGCATGGAGACGGCGCAATTCACCCTGCTGCATGCCTATGACAAGGGATACGCCACCCGGCTGGACAGGGCAAAAGTCGCCGCCGTCTATGCCAGCTGCGCGGATGGAAACGTTTTCGACAATCTGGACATACTGGCGCGCCTCAGAAAGGACGCGGACGGCGATCTGCCGCCGCGGATCCGGGAACTGGCGGACGCCGTCCAGACCGAGGCAAAGGCCATCCGACGCGCCCTCCTGCTGGATCTGGGCCGCTGGCATGCCGAGGGCGACGGCGTGCCGAAGCATCCGGGCCTGGGCCTCTACTATTATCGCCGGGCGGCCGGACTGGGCGCCGGCGAGGCGCGTGCCGCGCTGAAGAGGCTGATCCCGGACATTGTCCCCGCCCCCGGAGCGGAAAAGGCGGGACAGTCCGCACAGCCCGCAGGCGAGGATCCGGCGGCGGATCTGCTCGCTGCCGGCATGGCCTGCTGGAGGGGCGACGGCGTGCCCGAGGACAGGGCGCAGGCCGTGGACTACTTCCGCAAGGCGGTCAAGCAGGGCAATGCCGAGGCCGCGCGCATCCTGGCCCGTTGCTGCTTTTTCGGCGAGGGCACGGAGCAGAGCGATGCCGAGGCCTATTACCATCTGTTCATGTATGCCCTGCTGCGCGACAGGTTCGCCCTCCTGACGGACAGTCAGGATGCCGAAAGGTTCATGGTCGGCAACGTGCCGCTGTCCGAGGCCCAAACCTTCCTGCTCGAGGCGGCGCAGCGCAGCAACCGGCCGCTGCCTGAAACGGAAAAGGGCCTGCTGACGGCCTGCGGAAGCCTGCTGTCACCCCCTGATCAGGGCGACATACTGACGCGAGTGGGAAAGGATCTGATGGCTATCCGCCAGCGGATGACGGCCCACTGAGCCTGCGCCGCGGCAAGCCCGACAAACAGGCGGCCCGAGGGCTGCAGAGGAGGATGCGCACATGGCAGAGGAAAAACGCTCCCAGAGCACAACAGAAAAACCGGCTCCCCCCACGGAAAAAAATGGGGAACAAGCGTAACAGGACGCCCAAAAGAAAAATCCGGCGGCCACCTTTTTCAGGGTAATTCTCGGCATCATCTCCCTGTGCATAATCTGGTTCACCTATGCGGTAAAGACAGGGCACTTTGACCAGCACATCCGCTCCCGGAAGAACACCGTCAACGTCGAGCGGGAGCTTGCCCTGGGATTTGCCTACTATAAGGGGGTGGGCATGCCCATAGACCTGGTATTCGCCCTTTCCCACTTCCTCGAAGCGGCCCGTGCGGGCAATGCCGAGGCCCAGTTTCAGGTGGGGAGCATGCTTGCCGAGGGCAGCCTGCGCATCGACAGGGATATGGGCGTGGCGCGCGACTGGCTGCGCAGGGCCGCCGGGCAGGGTCATGCCGAGGCCTGGATCGCCCTGGGCGACCTCTATGCCAAGGGAGCGGACGGAAGCCCGCAGGACAAGGCCGAGGCGGCGGACTGGCTGCGCAAGGCCGCCGGCGAAGGCAATGAAAAGGCGCAGGCCGTCCTGAAAAATCTCGAAGAAGATATGGCGGGGGATGCGCTGCCCGAGGCGGAGCAGCTCGCCCGGGCATATGCCTGCCTCGAGGGCAGGGACGTGCCGCAGGACAAGGCCGCGGCGGCACGCTGGTTCCGCAAGGCCGCCGCCAAGGGCAATGTTGATGCGCAATGGCGGCTCGCCACCCTGCTCCATGACGGCGATGGCGTGGCGCAGCACAAACGCGAAGCGGAGGACTGGTTCCGCAAGGCCGCCGAAAAGGGCCATGCCGACGCCCAGTATCAGCTTGCCATGATATGCAAGGAAAGCGAAGGCGTGCGGCAGGACATGAAGCAGGCTGCCGAATGGTTCCGCAAGGCCGCCGAGCAGGGCCATGCCGGGGCCCAGTACCAGCTCGCCCTCATGTGCCGAAGCGGCGAAGGCCTGCCGCAGGACACGGCGCAGGCTGCCGAATGGCTCCGCAAGGCCGCCGAGCAGGGACTTGCCGAGGCCCAGTGCAGTCTGGGCGCCATGCTCTTCAAGGGCAACGGCGTGCCGCAGGACAAGGCGCAGGCTGTCGAATGGTTCCGCAAGGCCGCCGCACAGGGCAATGCCATGGCGCAGAACAATCTGGGCTTCCTCTGCAACACGGGCGATAGCGTGCCGCAGGACAAGGCGCAGGCCCGGGAATGGTTCCGCAAGGCTGCCGAACAGGGCCTGGACGAGGCGCAGTACCATCTGGGCATCATCCACTTCGAGGGCGACGGCGTGCCGCAGGACCTGCACGAGGCGGCCCGCTGGCTGGAGAAGGCGGCGCATCAGGGACATAAAGAGGCCTGGCAGCTTCTGTATCATGGGGACGAAAAACTTCAGGCGGCCCACAAGGATAACCGCAAGGCGGAGTATGCGGAACAGGAGCGGGCCAACCGCGAGAAACTCATACGGCAGGCGCAGGCCGGCGACGCGGAAAAGCAGTATGAACTGGCGGAGTCCCATGCTCTCGGCCTTCACGGTCTGTCCCCGGACATATCGCAGATCATCTTCTGGCTCCGCAAGGCCGGGGAACAGAACCATCTCCAGGCCCAGACCTGGCTGGCCAGAATATATTATGACGGCGAGAAGGTTCCGCAGGACAAGGCCGAAGCCGCCGTCTGGCTTCGCAAGGCCGCCGGGCAGGGCGATGTCAAATCCCGGGAGAAGCTGGCCCGCATGTATCACACGGGCGACGGCATCCCCCGGGACGTGAAGCAGGCCATTTTCTGGTATCGCAAGCTGGCGGAGGGGGCTCCGCGAGCAGCATGATGGAAATCGCCAAATTTTATGCCAAGGGCGACGGCGTGCCGCGCGACATGGCGCAGGCGATCGCCTGGAGCCGCGAGGCGGCCGTGATGGGCGACAAGGATGCCCCGTTGCGGCTGGGACGCATGTACGCGGAGGGCAACGGCGTGCCGCGCGACATGCACAGGGCGATCCTCTGGTATCACCTGGCGGCGGAGGCCTTCAGCGACGAGGCCATACTGGAACTGGGGCGCATCCATGCCGAGGGCGACGGCGTGCCGCGCGACAAACTGCTGGCGGCGGCATGGTACAAGCGCATCTCCACCATGGACTATCGGCTTGAGGAAAAGGTGCGGAAGGCCTTGCAGGCGCTGAAAGCGGATGGGCGCCTCCTTGAGGATTGGAAAGACGTCATCGAAAGCGTTCAGACCGCACGCGTGGCGGTGGCCCGATTTGAACTGTTCCGGGACGGCGACAAAACGGGCAAGACCGGGCAGGGCAGGGAAAAGTTCGCCTGGCAGTGCCACGACGCGGAACGGATCTGTTCGGGATTTCTGGAGGAGACGTGGCAAAACCTGAAGAAAGCCGGGAACAATGTCCCGCAGCCCATCAAAGACATGGCCGCCGCCGCGAGCCTCGAGGCGGAGAAGGTCTGCCATGCCGCCAAGGCCGCCGGCAGCGCGGAGCAGCCTGCGGAAGCCCAGCCGCAATGAGCCGCTGACGGCGTTGCTTGCGGCCCCTCCCCGTCAACCTGATCAACGGCCCGGGGCAAGCGGGATGTCTTGCCCCGGACTCCCGACGACGGCAGGGCGGCAGGCCATGACCCTGAAGAAATGGCGGCGGACGGTACCCGTTCCGCCGGCCCGGGCACAGCGCAGGAGGAAAAAACATGCCCCGCAATGATGACTCTCGAACCCAACGGAAGCCGCCCGCCCAAAGGCCGGAACGGGCCGAACAGGGGAGCGGCAAGGGCACCCTCATCAGCTGGATCATCCTGAGCCTTGTCCTGCTGTGCCTCTTCTGGTTCGTTCACGCGCTCCTGAGCGGAAAATTCAACCACCTCCTTTTCCGTCAGCCCGGGGAGGCCGCCACCGCCGCCGGGCCGGCACGCGGCGGCGACGTTCCGGCGATCTGCGCCGTGCAGGGGCCTGAGCGTGCCGGGGTCGTGACGCCCCCCCCGCTCTACGGGGAGCCGCCCGAGGAGGATTCCTCTTCCGCGCCGCAGCCTGATTATGACGCGACCGTCCTGTCGTCTTACGGCGACATCGCCATCACCCGCCTGCTCCCCGGGGAACTGTTCTTCCTCGGCAACCACCTTTACTGGACATACCATATGCGGGCGGCGGAATACTACGAGGCGGCCGCCGAACAGGGCCATGACTGGGCGCAATTCCGTCTGACCTTCCTGTATGCCGAAGGCGACGGCGTGCCGCGCGATGCCGGGCAGGCGAGGTACTGGTTCCGCAGCGCCGCCGAACAGGGGGTGCCCGGCGCCATGTGCCGCATGGGCGAAATTCTCGCCGGGGGCGAGGGCGAGCCGAAGGACACGGCCCGGGCGGCGGAATGGTTCCGCAAGGCCGCCGAACAGGGCCATACCCTTGCCCAGTTCCGGCTGGCGTACCTGTATTACACCGGCGACGGCCTGCCGCTGCACAGGAAAAAGGCCGCCGAATGGTTCCGCAAGGCCGCCGAACGGGATCATGCCGTCGCTTGCTACAATCTGGGCCTCATGTATCTTCAGGGCGACGGTCTGCCGCAGGACAGGGCGCAGGCGCTGGCGTGGTTCAGCCGGGCCGCCGAACAGGGACATCCCGAGGCCTGCTACCATCTGGGCCTCATGTATGAACGGGGCGACGGCCCTGCCCCGGACGCGCACAAGGCGGCCCGCTGGCTCCTCAAGGCGGCCAATCAGGGCCTTCAGGAAGCCGTGGAAGCCCTGCGGCGGGACGCTCTCCGCACGGCCTGCGCGGACAATCTCCGGCAGAGCGACGAGAGGGCCGAGTATCAGGCGCTTTTGCGGCGCGCGCAGGATGGCGAGGCCGATGCGCAGCACCAACTGGGCGCGGCCCTCGAGAACGGCGATTTCGATCGGCAAAAGGACGAGGCGCAGGCGGCCCAATGGTACCGCAAGGCCGCCGAACAGGGACATCCCGCCGCGCAGCTGCGGCTGGCCCGGATGTGCGAGGACGGCACGGGCGTGCCGCAGGACAAGGCCGAAGCCGCCGAATGGTACCGCAAGGCCGCCGAGCAGGACAATGCCGAGGCCCAAAAGGCGCTGGCCCGCATGTACCATGCGGGCGACGGCATCCCCCGGGACATGGCGCAGGCCGTCCACTGGTACCGCAAGCTGGCGGAACGGAGCGACGACAAGGAAGCCGGAGCGGCCCTGAACGCGCTCGGGAAAATCTACGCCGCAGGCGACGGCCTGCCGCGCGACATGACGCTGGCCGTGAACTGCTTTCGCGAGGCGGCCCTGCGGGAGGACAACGAGGCCCCCGCCCTGCTGGCCCACATCCATGCCGCAGGCGACGGCCTGCCGCGCGACATGGGCAAGGCCCTGCTCTGGCAGCACTGGGCGCTGTGGCGGGGCGACGGACATGCCCTGCACGAACTGGCGCGCCTCCATGCCGGTGGCGACGGCCTGCCGCGCCATACGGCGCTGGCCGCCGCATGGTACTACCGGCTTTGCGAGGATGGCAGCCAGGCCGCCGAAGCGGTGAAGGCGCTGCAAGCCCTCGGGGTGGATCTTGCCGACTTGCGGAAATACCCCGATGTCATCCACAGGCTTCTGAAAATCGGCATGACCGCCGCCAGAGCCGAGCTGGCGCTCGAGGCGGCGGCAACGGTCAGGACGGCGCGGGGCAAGGCCAGAATCGCCGCCCTTTGCGCCGCGCTGGCACGCCTCGTGCCCGATCCCGCCGCCGAACTGGCGCGCCTGCAAAAGGAGAGGCGCACGCCGCCCATCATCATGCAGATGGCCGCCGTCACCTTCGCCAGAGTCACGACCGTCAACCGCGAGATCCTCTTTACCCTGGGCCGGATGCACGATGAAGGCGACGGCGTGCCGCGCAACCTGACCGAAAGCCTCTACTGCTACCGTCTGGCGACCGTACGGGGCGACAGCCGGGCGCAAGCCGCGCTGCGACGGCTGCTCCCGGACATTGCTCCCGCCCCCGGCACGCCAAAGGCCGCCACGCCCTCTGACGGAGACATGGCGGCCAGCCTGCTCGCCGAAGGCCGTGCCCTCTGGAACGGCGACGGCGTGCCCGCGGACAGGGCGCAGGCCGTGGCCCGCTTCCGCAAGGCCGTGGATTACGGCAGCGCCGAAGCGGCCCGGATTCTGGCGCGCTGCTGCTTTTTCGGCGAGGGCACGCGGGAAAGCGATGCCGAAAGCCTGTTTTACCTGCTCATGTATAAATGGCTGCTCGGCAAGAACAGGCCGCTGCCCGAGGCCGAGGCGGCCCTGAAGAATTATTGCGAGCAGGTGTTGCCCCGTGAGGTTATGGAGGAACTGTGGCAGCGGTACAATGATGCGCTCGCCGCCATCCGGCAGCGCGTGTGGGACTGAACCGCGCCGCCCGCAAACGCCCGGCGCCCCGCGCGCCGCACAGGAAGAAAAGCATGCCCCGAAAACCGCCTCACCCGCCCTTCCGCCCGGCACGCGGGCCTGCCGCCCCCCTGCGGCATTTCGCCGTCCTGCTCGGCATGGGCCTTGTCCTTGCCGTCCTCGGCTTCTTTCAGCCCGGCCCGCTGCTGGCCGCCCCGGACGAACCGGACGAAGCCGCCGCGTCCCCCGGACAGGAGGCGGAAAGCGACCTGCCGCAAGAGGCGCGGGAGCAGGTGGCGCGCTACCGCGAAGCTGCGGAAGCGGGGAACGCCGAGGCCCAGTTCAGGATGGGCATGGCGTATTACTGGCGCAACAAGGCGCAGGCGGCAAAATGGTTCCGCAAGGCCGCCGAACAGGGCCATGCCGACGCGCAGTACGAGCTGGCGAGCATCTGCTACCTGGGCAACGGCGTGCCGCAGGACAAGGCGCAGGCGGCGCAATGGTTCCGCAAGGCGGCGGTGCAGGGCCATGTCTTCGCCTGTCACGATCTGGCCGTCGTGTACTACTTGGGCGATGGCGTGCCGCAGGACAAGGCTCAAGCCGCCGTCTGGTTCCGCAAGGCGGCGGAACAGGGACGTGAGAATGCCTGCCTCAATCTGGGCAGCATGTACTACAATGGCGATGGCGTGCCGCAGGACAGGGCGCAGGCGGCAAAATGGTATCGCATGGCGGCTGAGCGGGACAACGGAACGGCGCAGTACCTGCTGAGCCTCCTCTACGAGACCGGCGACGGTCTGCCGCAGGACAGGGGAAAGGCGCTGGAATGGCTCCGCAAGGCGGCGGAACACAGCCATAGAGAGGCCATGCTTGCCCTGTCGCGCAAGTATGCCGTCGGCGACGGCCTGCCGCAGGACGAAAAAGAGGCGCTGGAATGGCTCCGCAGTGCGGCGGCATACGGACATCCCGAGGCCCAATACGAGATGGGCCTGCGCTACAGCCGGGGCGATGGCGTGGCACAGGATCAGAAGCGGGCGATCAGCTTCCTCAGGGACGCGGCGCGGCGCGGTCATGCCGGGGCGGCGCTGCTCATGGCCCAACGCCATGCCAACGGCGACGGCGTCCCACGGGACGACGTTCAGGCCTACGTTTTTCTGCGGCTGCACATGGCCCTTGCCGGCGATACGGCCCTGCCCGCCGACGCGGCGGCCCTGAAGGTCATTCTTGAGCGGCTGCTGACGCCCGAACGGCAGGCCGAGGCCCGGCGGCAAGCCGAAACCCTGAAGGAAAAGGCGCAACCGGCGGCAAACTGAGGCCGCGCCTGCCGACCGCCCCGCCGGAGGACATTCCCTGACGGCTTCAAGCACACGTCAACCAGCGGCCTGAAAGCCGCACAGGAGGAAAACCATGCCCCGGAAACCGCTTCTGTTCCCCCGCCCGGCATGCGGGCGCGCCGCCATCCTGCGGCGTCTCGCCGCCGCCCTTGGCATGGGCCTTGTCCTTGCCGTCCTCAGCCTTGCCCGACCCGGCCCGCTGCAGGCCACCCCGGATGACCCCGCCGCGTCCGCCGGACAGATTGCTGAAAACGACCTGCCGCAAGGCGCGCGGGAGAAGGCGGCGCGCCACCGCAAGGCCGCGGAAGCGGGGAACGCCGAGGCCCAATACAAGATGGGCATGGCCTATAACCTGCATGACAAGGCGCAGGCGGTCGAATGGTTCCGCAAGGCCGCCGAACAGGGCGACGCCGTGGCGCAACAATATCTGAATCAGCTGCCGTAGGACGGGGAACCGCAGGCACGGCGGCGACGCCGTGCATCTCCCCCCTGAGCGGCCCGACCCGGCGGGCTGAAGCCCGCCCGCGCCGGACACCGCGCAAAACAAAAAAAGGCCCATGCCGAAGCATGGGCCTTGCCTTCCTCATGGTGCCGAGGGACAGAATTGAACTGCCGACACGGGGATTTTCAGTCCCCTGCTCTACCAACTGAGCTACCTCGGCCCTGACGGCGTGCCGTCGTGACAAAAATCCTTCTACGCAAAAGCGCCGGGCTTGGCAAGTCTTTTTTCGGCTTTTTTCGCGAGACTTGAATTCTTCCCTGTCAGGGGCCATACTCTCCCACCGGAAACCGGCTGCCCCCGGCCGCTTTCAGGAACATGCGCATGAATTACCGCACGCTGCTGCCCGCCTCCCTGCGGGAAAGCCACGAACTCTCCCGACTGGGCGCATGGCGGCTCTGCCTGCAGGCCCTGCTGACCGGCTTCATTTCCGGCGGCATCATCGGCAGTTTCCGCTGGCTTTACGATCATATCCGTCTCTCCTCCGGCTACTGGCTGCAACTTTATGCCGCCGACACGCCGCTGGCCTGGCTCTACATCGTGGCCGGGCTGGCCCTGCTGGCCATGTCGGCCCACCTGCTGCTGCGCCACGAGCCGCTGATCAGCGGCAGCGGCATCCCGCAGGTGGAACTCATGGCGGCCGGCCTGCTGCCGCCCATGCGCTGGCAGCGGGTGCTCTGGTGCAAGTTCACGGGCACGCTGGCCGCCCTCAGCGCCGGGCTTTCCGTGGGCCGCGAAGGCCCCTGCATCCAGATGGGGGCCTGTGTGGGCGCGGGCGTCGGCCAGCTCTGGCATGCGCCCGAGGCCCAGCGCGCCCGCTTTCTGGTGGGCGGCAGCGTGGCCGGACTGACCGCCGCCTTCGGCGCGCCCGTGGCGGGCATGTTCTTTGCTTTCGAGGAAATGCGCAGCCCGCTGGGTTGGCCCCTGCTCTGCTTTGCGGCCCTTTCCGCCGCCGGAGCATGGCTGGCGCTCGCCCTGTTCTTTGATTTCGGGCCGGTCTTTCCCTTTGCCGTCTGGCGCGATCTCGCCTGGCGGGACTACTGGCTGCCTCCCTGCATGGGTCTGCTCTGCGGGCTGGTCGGCCTCATCTATAATGCCGTGATCATTCGCCTGACCCTCTGGCAGGACAGCCTGAGCTTTCTGCCGCCCTGGCTGCGTTCCGCCTTTCCCTTTGCCCTGAGCGGCCTCCTGCTGGCCGTCTGGCCGGAACTGGTGGGCGGCGTGGGCATCGACACCCTTGATCTGGCCTCGCCCGTCCTGCTCGGCAAGGGCCTTGCCCTGCTGCTCCCCCTGCTGCTCGGCAAGATCCTTTTTTCGGGCCTGAGCTTTGCCTCGGGCGTGGCCGGCGGTCTGCTCATGCCCATGCTGCTGGCCGGCAGCCTGCTCGGGGCCTGCGTGGCCTCGCCCCTGCTGGACGCGGGCTGGATCCGCGCCGACCAGATACCTGTCCTGCTGGTGCTGGGCATGGGCGGCCTCTTTGCCGCCACGGTACGCGCCCCGCTCACGGGCGCGGCGCTGGTGGTGGAAATGGCTGCCTGTCCCCTTTCCGCGCCTGCCGTGCTGCTCACGGCCCTGCCGGCCGCCTGGCTGGCCGGCCGTCTGGACGGCGCGCCTGTTTACGAGAGCCTCAAGGCCCGCATCCTGCACCGGAGAGCTGCCGCCCAGACGGCGGCAGCATCACCATAACCAGCTGCGCTTATTGAATTTTCAAAAAAGTTCTTGCAAAGTTTGCGCTAATTGGCTAACAGAATGCACTCATGAAAAACCTTGACAAGGTGATAGTATGACCCGCAAAGATCGCACCGAAGGCATCTACAGCCGCCGCGAGGTGCTCGACGACAGCGAGCGCCGCCAGTACTGCCTGATTCAGCTCAAGGAGCTGCTTTCCTACGCCTACCGCTATTCGGAAGACGTCAAGAAGCGCTTTGACCGCGCCCAATTCAATGTGGAGAAGTTCAAAACCCTCTCCGACATCAAGCATATTCCCATCCTCAAGAAGAAGGAGCTTATCTTCCTCCAGTCCATGGGGCCGCGTCTGGGCGGCCTGCTGACCAAGGACATCGGCGATCTGAAGCGCATCTTCCTCTCGCCCGGCCCCATCTTCGACCCCGAGGATCGCGCCGAGGACTACTGGGGCTATACCGAAGCCTTCTATTCCGTGGGCTTCCGCCCGGGCGACGCCGTGCAAAACACCTTCAACTACCAGCTGACGCCGGCGGGCCTCATGTTTGAAGAACCCCTGCGCAATCTGGGCTGTGCCGTCATTCCCGCCGGGCCGTCCGATGCCACCACCCAGCTGGACGTCATGCAGAAGCTGCGCGTCTGCGGCTATGTGGGCACGCCGAGCTTTCTCATGCACCTGGCCCAGAAGGCCGAGGAAAAGGGCCTCAACCTGCGCAAGGATCTCTTCCTCGAAGTGGCCTTCGTCACCGGCGAACGCCTGTCCGAGAAGATGCGCTCCCAGATGGAAAAGAAATACGACCTCATCATGCGGCAGGGCTACGGCACGGCGGACGTGGGCTGTATCGGCTACGAATGCTTCCACAAGACCGGCCTGCACATCGCCAACCGCTGTTATGTGGAAATCTGCCACCCCGATACCGGCATCCCACTCAAGGACGGCGAAGTGGGCGAAATTGTGGTGACCGCCTTCAACAAGACCTATCCCCTCATTCGTCTGGCCACCGGCGATCTGTCCTACATCGACCGCAGCCCCTGCGCCTGCGGCCGTACCAGCCCGCGCCTGGGCAGCATCGTGGGCCGCGTGGACACCACGGCCCGCATCATGGGCATGTTCGTCTACCCGCATCAGGTGGAACAGGTCATGAGCCGCTTCGAGGAAGTCAAGCGCTGGCAGATCGAAGTCACCAATCCCGGCGGCATCGACGAAATGACCCTCTTCATCGAAACCAGCGCCTTCAAGCGCGAGGAGGAACTGCTCCATCAGTTCCGTGAAAAGATCAAGCTGCGTCCCGAACTCAAGATCCTTGCGCCCGGCAGCCTGCCGCCGCAAATCCGGCCCATCGAGGACAAGCGGCACTGGGATTAGGCCCCTTTTCTCTCCCTGAGGACGCCCTTACCCTGCGGGAAGGCGTGCGGACAGGACTCGACCTCCCTGCAAACCGCGCCCTTCCCGCCTCTTACGGAGGTCTGTCATGCCCACTCCCCCCCTTGCCGCCCTCCGGCAATGGCTCGAACAACGCCACGCCGCCGTCATGGCCGCCGAAGGCCGGGCGCTGGCCTGCCTCGACAGGGGCGATCTGCCCGGCCATGCCGACGGCATGCACGAAAAGGCGCGCCTGCTCGCCGCCCTGCGCGAGGAGAGCGCGCCCCTGCTCGCCGCCCTGCCCCCGGACATGGACGCCGCCGAACGCGAACGCCTGCGCCATCGCCTGCACTGCTTCTCGGCCAGCGCCCATAATGCCCTGCGGCTGGATTCCCTGTTCTATATGTCCGCCCTGCTCTATCCCGAAGACCACAAGCCCGGGCAGCCCGACGATCTGCAGGCCTTCATCGCCACCCTCACGGACTGAACCCTGCCCTGACCTGCCCCCATCGGAGTTTTGCCATGAAACGTCCCGTGCTTTCCCTTGCCGCCAGCCTTGCCCTGAGCGCCCTTGTCCTTGCCGCCCCTGCCGCCGCCATGCCCGGCATGGGTTCCGGCAATGACCCGCACGCCGCCGCCGCCGAAAAGTTTGCCAAGATGGATGCCGACAAGGACGGCTGCATCAGCGAAAAGGAATTTTGCGCCGCCTACCCCAATATGCAGAAAGCCGCCTTTGCCGCCATTGATACGGACAAGAACGGCTGCATCAGCGAAAAGGAGTGGTACGGCTTCGCCGTGGATCACGCCCGGGGCCGCGCCGGCATGCCCGCCCCTGAGGGACAGCAGCCCGCCCCCGCCGCGCCTGCCGGAAACGACATGCCGCTGGTCATGCCGCCCGCCAAGTAGCGCCCGACATGCCCCGCAAGCCCGCCCTGCCCCGGCCCTTCCGCCGCGCGGACGCAACGGACGCGCCTGCCTGCCGGCCGGCCAGCGCCCAGCGCCGCGCGCGGGATGTCGCCCCTGCGTCCGCCTCGCGCCGTGCCGCCTTCGGCCCGCCGCAGCCCGCCTTCCTGCCCATGAGCCGCCCGGAAATGGCGGCCCTCGGCTGGGATGAGCTGGACGTGCTCTTCATCAGCGGCGACGCCTATGTGGATCACTATTCCCTCGGCAGCGTCCTCCTCGCCCGCTGGCTCGTGGCCCACGGCTTCCGCGCCGGGCTGGTCTGCCAGCCCCGCTGGGACAGTCCCGACGATCTGCTGGTCATGGGCCGCCCGCGCCTCTTTGCCGGCGTCAGCGCCGGGGCGCTGGACTCCCTGCTGGCCCATTACACCGCCTTCCGCAAAAAACGCCATGATGATGCCTATACTCCCGGCGGTCGCGCCGGTGCGCGCCCCAACCGCGCCTGCATCGTCTACGCCAACCTTGCCCGGCAGGCCTTCCCCGGCCTGCCTGTCGTCCTCGGCGGCATAGAAGCCTCCCTGCGGCGCGTCAGCCATTACGACTTCTGGACGGACAGCCTGCGCCGCTCCATCCTCATGGACGCCAAGGCCGATCTGCTCCTCTACGGCATGGGCGAACGCGCCACCCTCGAATGCGCCCGTCGCCTGCAAAACGGACAGGACATTCGCGGCATCGACGGCTCAGCCTGGCTGGACAGCCTCAACGCCGACGGCCTGCCCGCCCATCTGCCGCCCGAACTGGCCGCCAGCCCCGGCCTGCGCCTGCCATCCCATGAAAGCCTCAGGGACGATCCGCCGCAGCTCCTGCGCCAGACCCGCCTGCTCGAGCAGCAGGTGCACAGCCTCGACCGCTGGGCCTTTGAACCCGTGGGGCAGCGCGCCGTCGTCCTCGCCCGGCCCGCCGCGCCCCTGACAACCGGGGAAATGGACGCCCTCTACAGCCTGCCCTTCAGCCGCAAGGCCCATCCGTCCTACAGCGAAGCCGTGCCCGCCGAGGAAATGCTGCGCACCAGCATCACCAGTCATCGGGGCTGCGGCGGCGGCTGCTCCTTCTGTTCCCTCGCCATTCATCAGGGAAGGCGCATCTCCTCCCGCTCGCAGGACTCCCTGCTGGCCGAAGCCCGTCAGCTCGCCGCCGATTTCCCCTCCCGGCGCGGCGGCCTCGCCATTTCCGATGTGGGCGGCCCCACGGCCAATATGTGGCAGGGCCATTGCGCCCTCGAGGATCAGCGCAAGCCCGACGGTCATGCCCCCCGCTGCCGCCGCGAAAGCTGCTGCTTTCCCACGGTCTGCCGCGCCTTCATCACCCCGCAGTTGCGCCATGTCGAGCTGCTCCGCGCCATTCAGGCCCTGCCCGGCGTGCGGCAGGTGCGCGTGGCCAGCGGCGTGCGGGCCGACCTCGCCCTGCGCGAACCCGAAGCCCTCGCCGCCTATACCGGCGAATTCACCGGCGGACAGCTCAAGGTCGCTCCCGAACACTGCGTGCCCCATGTCCTTGCCCGCATGCGCAAGCCGCCTCTCGAAACCTTCGAGGCCTTTCTCGAAAGTTTCGTCCGCCAAAGCCGCCGCGCCGGTCGCGAACAGTACGTCGTCCCCTACCTCATGAGCGGCTTTCCCGGCTGCACCGACGAGGACATGCGCACCCTCGCCCAGTGGCTTGCCCGACGCCACTGGACGCCCCAGCAGACCCAATGCTTCATCCCCACCCCCGGCAGCCTCGCCACCGCCATGTTCTATGCCGGATGCGACGAAAACGGCGAACCGCTCCACGTCGCCCGCACCGACGCCCAACGCCTGCGCCAGCACCGCATTCTCATGCCCCGTTTCGGTCGCCCCCGTCCGGCCTCCTGATGCGGTTTTTCCTGTTTTTTCCCGGGGCGGAAAACCTGTTGTGCGCAAAAGGCCCTTCCTCCCCCTGCCCCGCCTTTCCCCAAACGTTGCAGGGTCACTGCCCTCCCTCGTGGCCCGGCCGGGCGTCGCGCGCCTGCCGCGACGGCATTCATCCGGACTGGCAACGTCTTTTGGGGGCTGGGCCATCTCCCCGCCCCCAAGCCTGCCCGAAAGAAAGGCCGCGGGGCGGGGGAGGCAAAAACGCTTTGAGATGTGCGCGGATTCTGCTAAGCTGACGCAACTTTGCCAGATTAGGGCATATCAACCCCAACCAAGGCGGTTCGCATGGCGACATTGAAATACAGACGCGTGCTGCTCAAGCTGAGCGGCGAGGCGCTGGCAGGAGAGCACAAGACCGGCATTGATCCGGATACGGTTGCGGCCATTTGCGACGAGATCGGGGGGCTGCTGGAAATGGGCGTCGAGCTGGCGCTGGTGATCGGCGGCGGCAACATTTTTCGCGGGCTTTCCGGGTCGGCCAAGGGCATGGAGCGTTCCTCGGCGGACTACATGGGCATGCTGGCCACGGTGCTCAACGCGCTGGCGGTGCAGGACAGGCTGGAGAAGCAGGGCTTTCCCACCCGGGTTCTGTCGGCCATCGACATGCAGGAAGTGTGCGAACCGTTCATCCGCCGTCGTGCCCTGCGGCATCTGGAGAAGGGCCGGGTGGTCATCTGCGCGGCGGGAACGGGCAATCCCTATTTCACCACGGACACCACGGCGGCATTGCGGGGCATGGAGCTGAAGTGCGACGCCATCATCAAGGCCACCAAGGTGGACGGCATCTACGACAAGGATCCGGCCAAGCACAGCGATGCGGTGAAGTTCGACAGCATCAGCTATGACGAGACGCTCTCGCGGCATTTGGGCGTGATGGATGCGGCGGCCTTTGCGCTGGTGCGCGACAACAACGTGCCGATCATCGTCTGCCGCATGTTTGGCGGGGACATCCGCCGCGCGGTCATGGGCGAGGCCGTGGGCACCATTGTGCATGACTGCTAGCCGGGCGCCGGGCCGCAGAGGCCTGCCCGCTGGCCAATGACAGTACGACTTCAGGAGTTGTTGCATGGATATTGACACCATCCTTCTTGACACGGAAGAGCGCATGGACAAGGCCATGTCCGCGCTGGATCGCGAATTTGCCAAACTGCGCACGGGCCGGGCGTCCACCGCGCTGGTGGACGGCATCAAGGCCGATTATTACGGCACGCCCACGCCCATTTCGCAAATGGCCTCGGTGGCGGTGCCGGACAGCCGCACCATCACCATCCAGCCCTGGGACAAGGGCGGCATTGCCGTGGTGGAAAAGGCCATTCTCAAATCCGATCTCGGCCTGACGCCGGTCAACGACGGCAAGGTCATCCGCATCAGCATTCCGCCGCTCACCGAGGAGCGCCGCAAGGAACTGGTCAAGGTTTCGCGCAAGTACGGCGAGGAAGCCAAGGTGGCGGTGCGCAATGTGCGCCGCGACGCCAACGACAGCCTGAAGAAGCTGGAGAAGGACAAGGCCATTACCGAGGACGAACAGAAAAAGGCCGAGGCCGACGTGCAGAAGCTCACCGACAAATATGTGGGCGAAGTGGACAAGCGCTGCGCGGCCAAGGAAAAGGAAATCATGGACATCTAGGCGACCTGCCACGGCCCCGCCGGACGGGGCCGTTCTTATGCGTATGGAACAGCAATTTCCCCTTCTTCCCCGGCATCTGGCCATCATCATGGACGGCAACGGCCGCTGGGCCCAGGCGCGCGGTCTGGCGCGCGTGGACGGCCACCGGGCCGGGGCCGAGGCCGTGCGCACGGTGGTGACCGAATGCCGCCGTCTGGGCATCCCGCATCTGACGCTCTATGCCTTTTCCAGCGAGAACTGGAACCGCCCGAAAGCCGAGGTGGCGGCCCTGTTCGGCTTGTTGCTGGATTTTCTGGGAGTGGAAGTGCCGCGCATGGAGCGCGAGGACATTCGCCTGATGGTGCTCGGCGATGTGGACGGCCTGCCGCTGGCCCAGCGCACGGCCCTGCGGCACGGCATGAGCCGCACGGCCCATTGCCGGAGCATGACGCTCAATCTGGCGCTCAATTACGGGGGCCGGGCCGAGATTGTGCGCGCCGCGCGCCGCATGGCCGAGGCCGGGATCGCGCCGGACGGCTATACCGAGGAACGCTTTGCGGACTTCCTCTACACGGAGGGCCAGCCCGACCCGGATCTGCTGGTGCGCACCAGCGGCGAACAGCGCCTGAGCAATTATCTGCTGTACCAGTGCGCCTACAGCGAATTTTATTTCACGCCCGTGGCGTGGCCCGATTTCGGCGTGGAGGCGCTGCACGAGGCGCTGCGGGTCTATGCCGGACGTTCGCGCCGTTTCGGCAAAACGCAGGAGCAAATTGATGGCCGTTGATCACGCTACCGATATTCGCCGCATCATGACGGGCCTCATTCTGGGGGGCCTGCTGATCCTTGTGCTGCTTGTGCGCGGCCTGCCGTTGCTGGCGGTCATTCTGGCGGTTTCCGCGCTGGGGCTGTGGGAATTTTTCTCCCTGTTCTGGGGGCCGCGCGGCCGCATTCCCAGCCGCATCTGTGCCATTGCCCTGGGCTGGGGCATGATCCTCCTGAGCTGGATGCACCGCCCGCAGGATGCGCTGGTCTGTCTGGGCGCAGGCTTTGTGCTGGCGGCCATGAGTTTTCTTTTCCGCTGGGATGTCATCGAAGAGGACGTGTTTTCCTCCAGCGGCATCTTCATGGCCGGGCTGGCCTATGTGCCGCTGCTGCTCCTGCCCGCCACCTACCTGTCGTCGGTCAAGCTCTTCTTCGTGCTGGCCGCGGTGGCGGCCTCGGACACGGCGGCCTACTTCGTGGGCACGCGCTGCGGGCATCACAAGCTCTGGCCCCGGGTCAGTCCCAACAAGAGTTCGGAAGGGGCGGTGGGCAGTCTGGTGGCCTGCGTCATTTTCTGCGTCGTGTACGGCCTGTGTCTCGGCAAGGCCAACTGGTTTGCCTTTGCCCTGCTGGGCGTGGCCATCAATGCCTTCGCCCAGGTGGGCGATCTGTTCGAGTCCGCGCTCAAGCGTTCGGTGAACGTCAAGGATTCCGGGAATCTGCTGCCGGGTCACGGCGGCGTGCTGGATCGGGCCGACAGCGTGCTCTTTGCCATGCCCATGTTTGCCGTGGTGGATCAGTGGTTCTGCTTTTTCTGAGGCGGCGCACGGGCGGTCTGCCGCCGTGCCGCGCCGTTGCGGCGGGCGGCCCGGGGCAGCCGTCCCGCCGTGGCTGAAGGGCCGTTGCGGCCCGCAAACATGCGCCGTCGGCGGCAGCGGAACAGGGGTTTCGTTGCGGTTGGCGGCATTTTCCCGCTGTGCGCCCGGCAAGCCTGCTGACTTGCGCCGCCATGCGGGATGTGGCCGCACCATGCGGCAAGGTGAAACTATGTCCAACTGCTGGCCGGGTCGCGACGGCCCGGCAATCCATTATATCTCGGCCGCGCCCTCGCCGGAATGGCAGGAACGGGAGCGGCACGAGCTTGTCATTCTGGGTTCCACGGGTTCCATTGGCCGCAATGCGCTGGACGTGGTGGACAGTCATCCCCGGCACTTTCATGTGCTGGCCCTGTCCTGCGCGCGCAATGTGGACATGCTGGCCCGGCAGGCCCGGCGCTACAAGCCGCGCCTGCTGGCCGTGCTTGACGAGGAATCGGCCTACGATCTGCGTGCGCTCCTGCCGCCGGACTATCAGCCGGAAATCCTTGTGGGGCCGCAGGGCTATGCGGCGGCGGCCTCCCTGCCCGAGGCCGACACCGTGCTGTCGGCGCAGGTGGGCGCGGCAGGGCTGGAAGGTACGCTGGCCGCGGCGCTGGCGGGCAAGGTCATCTGTCTGGCCAACAAGGAATCGCTGGTGCTGGCCGGCGAGCTGGTGCGCCAGATCTGCGAGCGCACCGGCGCGGCCATTCTGCCCGTGGATTCGGAGCACAATGCCATTTTTCAATGTCTGGCGGCGCAGGGCCAGGAGGCGGCCCGGCTGCTGCTCACGGCTTCGGGCGGCCCGTTCCGGGATTGCGACGCCGAGACCTTGCGCCATGTCACGCGCGAGCAGGCGCTCAATCATCCCAATTGGGTCATGGGGGCCAAGATCAGCATTGATTCGGCCAGCATGATGAACAAGGCCCTTGAGGTGGTGGAAGCCTTCCATCTCTACGGGGTTCCGGCGGAGCGCATCGACGTGCTGGTGCATCCGCAGTCGCTGGTGCATTCGCTGGTGCGGCTGCGGGACGGCAGCCTGCTGGCCCAGCTGGGTACGGCGGACATGCGCCTGCCGCTGGCCCATTGCCTGCTCTGGCCGCACACGCAGGATTGCGGCGTGCCGCCGCTGGATCTGACCGCCGCGCCCGCGCTGACCTTCCGGCAGCCGGATACGGAGCGCTTTCCGGCCCTGACCTTTGCCCGGCGCGCCCTGCGCGAACGGGGCGGACTGTGCGTGGTGATGAACGCGGCCAATGAGGCCGCCGTGGAACTCTTCCTGGCCGGGCGCTGTTCCTTCCTTGACATTACGCGTTTCATCGAGGAGGCCATGAACCGTCATGCCGCCACCCGGCCCGGTCATACGCCGCTCTGCGGAAAATTGACGGCGCCGGTCGGCGATGCACTTGCCCTTCGCGCGGAAGTGGCTACCTATGTGGAACGTATAGAACGCCTTGACCAAGAGAGCCGCGCGCTGGTGCACGCACTGGCGGGCGACGGAGCCTGATATGATCCTGACCATCGTTGCCGCCGTCATTGTCTTGGGCGGCTTGATTTTCTTCCATGAACTCGGTCATTTTGCCGTAGCCCGCTGCTTGGGCATGGGGGTGACCACCTTTTCGCTGGGCTTTGGCCCCAAGCTCCTCAAATGGCGGCGCGGCAAGACCGAATACGCCCTTTCGCTGGTGCCCCTGGGCGGTTATGTGGCGCTCGTGGGCGAGAGCAAGGACGCCGATCTGCCCGAGGGCTTTACCCGGGAGGAGAGCTTTTCCCTGCGGCCCGCGTGGCAGCGTCTGCTGGTGGTGCTGGCCGGGCCGCTGGCCAATGTGCTGGTGGCGTGGTGGCTCTGCTGGGCGCTTTGCCTCGGCTGGGGGCAGGCTATTCTGCTGCCGCAGGTGGGCAGCGTGGTGGCGGACAGCCCGGCCGCTGCCGCCGGGCTGCAACGCGGCGACCTCATCCTGCGGGTCAACGAGACCGACACCCCGGACTGGCAGCGCATGGCCGATGCCATCGGAGCCAGCAATGGGCAGCCTGTGACGCTCTCGGTGCTGCGCCCCCTGCCCACGGCCTCGGACGAGTTGCGGGCGGGCCTGCCCGAGACCGGCGAGGAATTGCGCCTGACCCTGACCCCCAAGCGCGCCCAGCGGACAACCATTTTTGGCGAAAAGGAAGAGGCCTGGCTCATCGGCATCGGCGTGAGCGGCAACATGCGCTATGAGGAGCTGAACTTCGGCGAAGCGGCGCTGGCCGGCGCGCGCCAGACCTGGGGCATGGTGGAGCTGACGGCCGAGAGCTTTCTCAAGCTGCTGCAGCGGGTGGTGCCGCTGGATCAGGTGGGCGGCCCCATCATGATCGCTCAGCTCGTGGGCGAACAGGCCCAGCAGGGCTTGGCGGGCGTGCTGGGGCTGGCGGCCCTCATCAGCATCAATCTGGCCATCCTCAACCTGCTGCCCGTGCCGGTGCTGGACGGCGGCACCGCGCTCTTCTGCCTCATCGAGATCATCTTCCGGCGTCCCGTGCATGAAAAGGTGCAGGAATGGGGCATGCGGCTGGGGCTGGCGCTGCTGGTCTCCCTCATGCTGCTGGCCACCTACAACGATATTGTCCGCATCATCACGGGGTAGGCCATGACGGGCACCGGGCTGGAACTCATCCTCAATGCCGCCGAAGGGGCCTTGCAAATCCTGCTGACGCAGGACGAACAACTGCTGGCCGCGCAGGAATGGCACCGGCCCGAACGCGCCACGGAAATTCTCGCGCCCGCGCTGGCCGACATGCTGCGCCGGCTGGATGTGCCCCTGTCCGCCCTGCGTCGCATTGCCTGCGTGCGCGGGCCGGGTTCCTTTACCGGCATCCGGCTGGTGCTGGCCACGGCGGCGGCCCTGCGCCGCGTGCACGGGGCGCGGCTGGCCGGGCTGGACTATCTGCAATGTCTGGCCACCTCGGCGGTGATGGCGCGCGGCATGCTCTGGGGCGGGCAGGTGCATGTGCTGACCCATGCCCGGCGCAATCTGGTGCATTACCAGCCCTTCATGGCCTTTGGCCCCATCATCCCGGCCTATGCGACGGCTCCCGTACGCCTGCTTGCGCCGCAGGAGGCCCTGGACGCGGTGCTGGCCGCCGTGGGGGATCGGGCCGCCCATGAGCCGCCGCAGAGCCATGCCGGGCTGCCGCTGGTCTGCGGCAGCGCCCTCGCGCGACATCCCGTCTTTGCGCCGCTGGACGAACGCAAGGATCTGGACGCCCTGCCGCGCCTGATCACGCCATCCACGGATGCCCTGCGCCTGCTGGCCCGACATGGGGACTATTTTCCCGAGGACGTGGAACCGCTCTATGTGCGGCCTTGCGACGCCGTGGAAAATCTGCCCGAACTTTCGCGGCGTCAGGGGCTGGACAGCGCGGCCACCCTGGCCGAGCTGGAACGCCTGCTGCATCTGCCGCCGCGCAGCGAGTGCTGAGGCCCGGCAGCGTCATGCCCGCATTGCTGGAAAGCGCCGCCCCCTGTCCCGAGCACTGCCTGCTGCAATGCCGGCTGTCGTGGATTGTCTACATCCGCCCCCTGCTCACGCTGGGCATGCTGCTCCTTGTGGGCCTGGGAGCGCAAATCCACATGCCGCCCTGGGCGCTGCCGGTCTGGGCCGCTGTGGCCGTGGCGGGCGCGGGTCTGCTCTATCACATCTGCTGGTTGCGCACGGTGCGCCTGTATGCGGATGCCGCGGGCGTCTGGCTCTACCGGGGCATTCTGCCCTGGCGGCGCGGGGCGATGCTCATCAAATGGCGGGATATGGAGGACGCGGGCTTTTTGCCCGGTTTCGGCAGCTGGCTGTTCAATGCCTACACCATCCGCATCGGCAACCGTTTTGACCGGCAGCATGATCTGATCATGCACCATGCCCACGACGGGCGGGAAGTGGCCACACGGCTCAACGCCCTGCACGGCCGCTTTTGCCTCGCCCCCGATAATCCCTCCGAGGATGCGGGCCACTGACAGCCTGCCAGCCGCTCGTCGCAACGGGCACGGCCCGGGCCGCCATTTGCTTGCCGGCACGTGCCGGGGCGAAGCCGCCAGCTGGAGGACAGCCTAAGGCCGAAGCCCCGCCGCAGACCGCAGGCGCAAATCGCAGACGCAGAAAGGCCGCCCCTCGGGGCGGCCTTTTCGTCCGTTCGCAAGCGGCGGCGGAAAACGCATTGCGACTGGCGCCGGGCATGGCGCTGCCGGGCTTCAGACAAGTTTTTCCTTCTGCTTCTCGGCATAGTCCAGCATCTTGCGGGCTTCCTCAAAATCCGGCTTGAGCTGGAGGGCGGCCTTGGCGGCCATGATGGCCTTGTCCCATTTCTGCCAATCGATGTAGAGACGGCCGATGTTGAAATACAGATTGGGTTCGTTGCGCAGGTACTGCGAGCCGCGCAGAAAATAGCTTTCGGCAATGTCGAACTTGCCGAGCTTGCGCAGGGCGATGCCCGCCGCGCTGTACAGAAAGAGCATGTCCGGCTGGCCGTCGATGGCCGCGGTCAGGTATTCCACCGCTTCCTCGTAGAGTCCCGCCTTGAGCAGGATTTCCCCGGCCCGGCCGCGCAGGATGAAGTCCACGGGATACTCGCGCACCAGCATGGCCAGCGTGGCCTTGCCCGCCACCACCTGCCCGCGCGCCAGCTCGTCGGCGGCCTTGTTGAGGGCGTTGCGCTTGCGCTCCTCCACCTCGCGCATGCGGGCCTGCGCGTCCTCCATTTCCGCCTGCTGCAAGACTTCCTGCAGGCCGACAAGCTGCTCGTAGAGCGCCTTGCCCTGACCGGGTTCATAGGTCAGCGCCAAGGCATAGTGCTTGCGCACGCGCGGCATATTGGCAATGGCGACGACCGCATTGGCGATCATCTCGGAAAATTCCATGCGCTCGGCCTTCATGAGCGGCTGTCGGAGGACAATGCCCAGAGCGCTTTGCAGCGCCTGCGCTGCAGGCATGGCCTTGTCCTGTTTGGCAAGCGAGCTGATTTGCCCCAGCTGGCGGCGGGCATTGGCTAATTCGTCAGACATGTGCGCCTCGTTACAGGTATAATTCCTGTAAAATTTATCCCAGCGCGCCCGGAGAGTAAAGCCCCGGGCAGCCCCTGCGCGTACAGGGCAAAACAGCGCCCACGGCGTGCCGGCCTTCAGAAAAGTTCTAGGAAATATCTTGGTATTATTTAGCAATGTTTGAAATGGCACGTTTTTTGTTTTTTTTCGCCGGTCGGGGGCGAGAAGCCATTGACAAGTTTTTGCGGCCGATGCTAACTTTTTTCCCGTCGGCGGAAACGCCCGGCAGCCGGCGCAGCGCGCCACCCGCAACAGGTCTCCGCAGGGAGTTGACGGCGGCCACGTCAAAAGGAAGGAAGCAGCGTGAAAAAGACGTTGGAAGATATTTGTCTCAAGCATGACAATGGCAGCGACATCTGCTTTCGCGGGCGTCTTTTTTCCGAATGCTCCTGGTTTGACGACGAGCACGGCATCATGACCCGCCAGAAGCTCTACGTCACCGACAAGAACGAGCAAGTGTACTACATTGTTCGCTCGCAGGGGCAGGAGCGCAGCCGGCAGGCCTACCGCCTGAGCGTGGACGGCGAAACCTGCATCATCCATAACGGGCGCAGCGAAATGCAGCTGCAGTTCGATATGCTCATGCTGGCCGTGCGTGGTCTGTGCGGGCTGGATGCCGAAGCGACGCCCACCCTCGGTCAGGTCGAGGAAATGCTGCGAGTGGTCAACGGCTAGCCGCACAAGCCGCCGGGCAGTCCCGGATGCGGCTCCCGCGTCTGCTTGCCCGAACCGTGGCCGCCCTCGGCCCTCCCCGAAAAACGTTCTGAAAGAAACCGCCGTTCCGTCACTGACGGAACGGCGGTTTGCTGTCCGGGCAACGGCCCCCGAGGCGCGGGCCGCGCCGTCGCATCAGTTCGTACCGTGCATGGCCCGGCGCACCGCCGCCACCTTGCCCGCAATGTCCTCCGCCCCCACCAGCTCGGACACCAGCGCGCAGCATTTGGCCCCGTGTGCCGCCACTTCGCGGATATTGTGCTCCTTGATGCCGCCAATGGCCACAAAGGGCGTCGAAATATGGGCCGCCACCCAGTCAAGGTAGGCATAGCCCACCGGCGCGGTCACATCCTCCTTGGTCTGGGTCGCGAAAATGGGGCCGACGCCCAGATAATCCGCTCCCAGACGCACGGCCTCCCGCGCCTGATCCGGATTGTGGGTGGAAAGGCCGATGCACATCTTGCCGCCCACCAGCGCGCGCACGTCCGGCAGGGGAATGTCCTCCTGCCCGATGTGCACCCCGTCCGCCTCGGCCAGAATGGCCAGATCAACATGATCGTCCACAATGAAGCAGGCCCCGGCCTCGCGGGTCAGCCGCCGCATGAGACGGCACTGTTCCAGCATTTCGCCGCCCTTCATCTTCTTTTCCCGGTACTGGATGATGCGCACCCCGGCGGCCAGCAGGGCCGAGACCACGGTTTCCAGCGGTCGCCCCAGCGAAAGGCGGGAATCGGTCAGAGCATAAATATCGGTTTGATCAGGCAGAATGACGGGCATGGAAACACTCCTAGCGTTTGAAGGAAAGCCAGAATCGCCGCAGGCAGCTCTTCAGCAGCCGCCACGGCCGGAACGAAGTATGCAGCAGGTGGGCCGGCACGCGAAAATCCGTTGCCGGCACTTCCTCGGGGCGCAAGCGGACAAAGCGCGGCCGGCAGCCGTTGGCAAGGCAGTCGGGCACGCCGCGCCGCTCCAGGGCCGCTGCCAGCGGCACGGCTTCTGCGGCGCAGCCGAGCAGGGCGCAAAAGGCCTCGTCCAGCGCCACACAGGAGGAGGATGCCCCCAGCAGGCCCAGCGCTAGGGGCTGACCGTTGCCCGGCCCGGTGACGTGCATGGCCGTCACCCCGTCCAGCAGGCCTGCGGACGGCGGCAAGGCCGCCCAGAGCGCGGCCAGACAGTCGGCAAAAAAATCCGGTTCCTGCCCCTGCCGGGTGTGAATGATGGCCTTGCGCAGGCCGCTCACGCAGCCAAACAGATTCTTGACGCTCAGGGTCAACCGCATCTGCGCGTGGGCCTTGACCCGGGCTACGGAAAGAATCACATCGCTTTCCAGCGCGACGCGGCTGACCGGGAAACTGACGCCCGTATCCAGCCGCAGGGCGCAGGGCCTGTCCAGGGCTTCCACACGGAGGCCCAGCGGGGCAAGGGCCTCGTCGAGGCCCGTCTTGCGGGCCACAGCCTGCGCCGTGCCGAAGCCCGGCGAATCCGCCACCCGCACCCGCGCGCCCTGATCCAGCAGCCAGCGGCAGGCCGCGGCCACCACCACCGGCTCGCTGCAGGCCAGCGGTCTGGCCGTTACCAGATTGGGCTTGAGCAGCACACGTTTGCCGCGCAGGCCCGCCAGCGGCCCTTCCCCGGCGCAGGCATCCAGCAGCTCGGGCAGTAGCGACGGCACCCCGGCATAGCACGCGCAACGCTCGAGGGCCAGCACGGGCCGGCTCAGCACGACCTCCGGGCCGGAGGCGCGGCAGGGGGAAACATCGCTCATCGCATCGGACATGCATCCGACTATGCCGTTCCCCCCGGCTCTTGTAAAGCGGCCCCCGGACGACCAGCGCATGAATGCCCTTTTCAAGGCGAAATTCTTGGCGTAGTCTCCCCTTGTCCCTGCGTGCGGCCCGCGCCGTTTGCCCGGCGGCGGAAGGGGCATCCCCCGCGCCGCCGCTGCCCGGCAGCCTGCTCCGACGGAGCCGCCGGCGGGCGCAGGCAACCGGCAGGAAAGCGTACCGCGCGAGTCCTGCCGCGCATTCAGCCGTCAAGTCCAGGCCGCATATGCGGCGGAGGAAGATATGTCCCGTTTTGCCTTGTCATGCTTCAGCGTCCTTGCGCTCTGCGCCCTGCTGACCTGCCTCTGTCCCGCTGAGGGGCGGGCTGCCGATGTCGAACCGCTGGCTGCCCAGGCCGCCGCAGCCGCCCCGGGCAGCGACGACCCGGCGGAAAAGAAGGAAGAAAACGACAAGCCTGCGCCCGATCCCTGGAAAGACGTCTGGGCGGGCCAGCGTGACTATCTGGCCCGCGTCATCAGCGAAGTGCGCCAGAAGGATGCCGACTTTTCCGGGCAGATCGCCAGCCTGTCCGTCAGCGAGGAAAACGAGGCCCGCCGCCTGCTCGTGCTGGCCAATACTTTCAAAAAATGGCCCAATGCCCTGGAGGCCGTGGATCGCCGGCTGGGCCTGACCTATCGCCGCGTGCAATCCCTGCTGGAAAAGCCGCTTCAGGATCGCGCACAGATTCAGGCCACGCTGGAACGCACACGCACGCTTTCCGCCTCCCTGCCTGACGACACCCAGAACGCCGGCCCGGAAATCAAGGGCTATGCCCGCGATATCCGGCAGGCCCGCACCCGGCTGGAAAATCTGCTCAAACGCTATGACACCGCCCTCGCGCCGGCCCAGGATCTGCTGCAGGATCTGCAGGCCGCGCAAAAGGACATCAATACCCTCCTGCCCGGCCTCTGGAAAAGCTACTACCTGAGCGGCGCCGTCCCCTATCTCAGCCCCTCCACCTGGACGCAGGTGGCGCGACAGCTGCAACTGTTTACCCAAGGAGTGCAACTGCGCCTGCCCGTGGAGCTGCCCACCACCAACGAACAATGGAAAAGCGTCGCCCTGCGCTTCTTCCTCAGTCTGGCCTTCAGCGCGCTCATTGCCGTGCTGTTGCGGCGTCGCTGCACGAGCTGCCGCACCGATATGACCATGCGCCACCTTGTTCACATCAGCGTGCCGTGGCTGCTGCTGGGCCTCTGCTTCATCACCGCATCCCTTTCCGCCACGGACGAGACCTTCCGCCTCTTTCTGGCTGTGGGCAATCTCAACATCATCGTGGCGCTCGTCTTTCTGGCCTGGGATCTGCGACGCCTGCGCCATACCGAAGTCCCGGCCGAACCGTCCCCCTTCTGGCGGCTCATCCCCCTGACCTTTGCCGCCTACATCCTGCTGTATGTGCCCCTGCCGCGCGCCGTGGCCGTGGTGGCCTGGATTCTGTCCATCATTCTCTACATGATCGTGCAGCGCAAGCGGCGCTTTGATACCGACTTCGGCCCCATGCAGCTGGAATCCTCGGTCTGTTCCGGCTTGCCGGTCGCCCTCTGGATTGTGCTCATCCTCGCCCTGCTGGGCCTGCACATCTACAGCATGGCCCTGTACCTGCTCTATGCCTCCCTGTCCCTGGCCGTGCAGCTGGGCATGGGCAGCATGTCGCTCATCAACCGCATCAATGCCCAGCTCAACAAGGAAGGCGGCACCGCCGCCCTGACCAGCGTTCTGCTGGCACTGGCCGCGCCGCTTGTGCTCGTGCTGGCCAGCTGCAGCATCGCCCTCTGGGTCATCACCCTGCCCGGCGGCTTCTACCTGTTGCGGGACTACGTTCTGCAGGGCGTGGATGTGGGCAGCACGCGCTTCAATATCGTGCAGGTATTGCTGATCATCAGCATGTTCTTCATCACCCGCACCGCCGTGCGCATGGCCTGCCGCTTTCTCGGACATCTGCCCGAAAAGGGCATGAGCATCGACGCCTCCCTCATTCAGCCCCTGCAAACCGGCGTGACCTATACCCTCTGGGCCTTCTTCGGCCTGTTCATGCTGCGGGCGCTGGGCATGGAACTCAGCAACCTCGCCATGGTGGCCGGCGGTCTGTCCGTCGGTATCGGTTTCGGCATGCAGACCATCATCAACAACTTCCTCTCCGGACTCATCCTCATCTTCAGCCGCACCATGCAGGTGGGCGACGTGGTGGAAGTGGGCAACACCACCGGCCGCGTACGCAAGATCAGCGTGCGCGCCACCATCGTCGAAACCTATGACAATGCCATCATCTATGTGCCCAATTCGGAATTCGTCTCCAGCCGCCTGATCAACTGGACGCGCAACAGCCGCTCCGTGCGCCTGCAGGTGGATGTGGGCGTGGCCTACGGCACCAGCACCGAACTCGTCATGAGCATCATGCGCGACATTGCCCGCAACCACCCGAGCATCCTCAAGTACCCCGAACCGGCGGTGCTCTTTACCGCCTTCGGCGACAGCACCCTGAATTTCGCCCTGCGTTTCTGGGTGCAGGATTATGACGTGGGCGTGTCCACCTCCTCAGATATTCGCCTGAGCATGGAACGCGAATTCCGCGCCCACAATATCGAGGTGGCCTTCCCGCAACTGGATGTTCATGTGAAGCAGATGCCGCCCCGGGCCATGACCCCCCGCGATCTGCCGCCACGCCGCAACCCGAAGCCCCCCGTGCTGCGCAAGCCGCGCCCCGGCAGCGCCCGGCGAACCGCGTCCGCCGCACCGGAATCCAAGGCCTGATCCCCCCGGCGCTACGCGCCGTTCACCCCATCACCAGCGGCCCTGCCGCAAGGAGGAAACATGATTCGTCGCAAAGCAGATGCCACCACGGTGGAACGCAGCATGTTCGGCGGCCCCGGACTGGGCCACGCCCTGCAAATCCTCAATGAAGGCGAGTTCGCCGCCAAGGGCCGCCTGTTCAACCATGTGACCCTTGCGCCCGGCTGTGCCGTGGGCAAGCATACCCATCACGGGGAATTTGAGGTGTATTACATCCTCAAAGGCCAGGGCACCTACGACGACAACGGCACGGAATGCACCGTGACCGCCGGCGACGTCACGGTCTGCCCGGACGGCGAATCCCACGGCCTGCTCAACAGCGGCAGCGAAGATCTCGAATTCATCGCCCTGATTCTCTTCCAGTAAGACGCCGTTGCGCATTTTTTCGGGGAGGGGAACCTGCTGTGCACAGCAGGTTCCCCTCCCCGAATCTCAGTCTCCCCAACCTTGCCTGTCCAGAGGCCAGCCGCCGCGACATCAGGGGCAGCCCCGGCCACAGCCCCATCAGGCCCTGAACCGTGCGCGCCAATCACGCCGCGCCCTGCCCCGGGAGGAGGCTTTTCGCCCGCCGTGTTTCACATGGAACGGCCATGCGGCTCTGAAAGGGCTTACGACAGACGGTTGCGGAAGTCCTCGTAGCCGAAGGCATGGAGCAGGCGGAAGGCGCCGTCCGCCTGAAGCAGGCCGATGCCGGGCAGGCGCAGGCCGTTGAACGTCGTGGTCTTGACCATGCTGTAAATGGCCATATCGCAGAAGATGAGGCGCTGTCCCACGGCAAGGGGCGCGGCAAAGCTGTATTCGCCGATGACGTCCCCGGCCAGACAGGACTTGCCCGCCAGACGGCACGTCCAGTGCTTTTCGCCGGCTTCGCCGGCGCAGGCAAGGCGGCCGTCCTCCACGGCCAGCACGCGGGGCCGGTAGGGCATTTCCAGTACGTCGGGCATGTGACAGGCCGCCGAAGTATCCAGAATGGCAATGGGCATGTCCGCTTCCACCACATCCAGCACCGTGGCCGTCAGCCAACCCGCGTCAAGGGCCACGGCCTCGCCGGGTTCCAGATAGATTTGCGCGCCGTAGCGATTGGCCATGCGCGTGATGCAGGCGCACAGCAGGTCGATGTCGTAATCTTCGCGGGTGATATGGTGCCCGCCGCCGAAATTGATCCAGCGGCATTGCGCGAGCTGCGCGCCAAAGTGGCGTTCCACGGCGTGCAGGGTGCGGTCGAGGGCATCGGCTCCCTGTTCGCAGAGGGTGTGAAAATGCAGGCCGCTGATGCCGTCGGGCAGGCGTTCGGGCATGTGGCGCGGCCGGATGCCCAGACGCGATCCCGGCGAGCAGGGATTGTAGATGGCCACCGCCCCTTCGGAATGCTCGGGATTGATCCGCAGCCCGCAGTCGATGCGCCGCCCGCTGGCCGCACAGTAGGCCGCCACGCGCGGCCGGAAATGTTCCCACTGGGCCAGCGAGTTGAACACGATGTGATCGGCCAGCGGCAACAGTTCGTCCATGTCCGCGTCCGACCAGCCTGCGGCAAAGGCGTGCACCTCGCCGCCAAATTCCTCCCGCCCGAGGCGGGCCTCGTCCACGGAGCTGGCGCAGGTGCCGTGGAGCGGGCCGCGACCGCCCTTGGCCGCATCCCGGCTGAGCAGCGGAAAGGTGGCCCAGGCCGCATAGCCCTTGAGGGCCAGCAGGATGCGGGCCGGGGTACGCGCCTGCACCGTTTGCAAAATGGCGGCATTGGCCAGCAGGCGGGCTTCGTCCAGCACAAAGCAGGGCGAGGGGACACGGGCCGGATCAAGCAGAGGAAAGAGATGATTCATGGGCAGCTCCCGGCATGACAGAAGAAAACACGCGAAAAAGGGAGGGACGGCATCGCCCCTCCCTTTGATTTCAACACAACAGGCACGCTAGTCCACGTCCACGCACTGCCACGGCAGGCCGTAGACATTGAGGTCGGCCATGAAGGGATCGGGATCGAACTGCTCCATGTTCCAGACCCCGGGCTTGCGCCACTGGCCGGTGACGATCATCTTCGCCCCGATCATGGCGGGCACGCCGGTGGTATAGGAAATGGCCTGCGACCCCACCTCGCGATAACATGCCTCGTGATCGCAGATATTATAGATATAGACGGCCTTTTCCTTGCCGTCCTTCAGGCCGCGCATCACGTCGCCGATGCAGGTTTTGCCCTTGGTCAGCGGGCCGAGCGAGGCCGGGTCGGGCAAGAGCTTGCTGAGGAACTGGATGGGCACGATGTCCATGCCGTTGTACTTCACGGGATCGATGCGCGTCATGCCCACATTGCCCAGCACCTTGAGGTGGTTCAGATAATTCTCGGAGAAGGTCATCCAGAAGCGCGCCCGCTTGATGCCCTTGAGATTTTGCACCAGCGATTCCAGCTCCTCATGGTACATGAGGAAGCATTTTTTCGGCCCGATATTGTCCGGGAAATCGTAGGTCATGCTCCAGGCCAGCGGATCAGTCTCCACCCATTCGCCGCGTTCCCAGTAACGGCCGCGTGCCGTCACCTCGCGGATATTGATCTCGGGATTGAAATTGGTGGCAAAGGGCTGGCCGTGATCGCCGGCGTTGCAGTCGATGATGTCCAGCACATGCACTTCATCCAGCTTGTGCTTCATCACCCAGGCCGCAAAGACGTTGGTCACCCCGGGGTCAAAGCCCGAACCCAGCAGGGCGGTCAGGCCCGCCTCGCGGAAGCGATCCTGATAGGCCCACTGCCACTTGTATTCAAATTTCGCCGTGTCCAGCGGCTCATAATTGGCCGTGTCCATATAGTGCACGCCGCACTCGAGGCAGGCATCCATGATGTGCAAATCCTGATACGGCAGGGCAATATTGCACACCAGCTCCGGTTTCACCTCACGGATGAGGCTGCACAGTTCGGGCACATTGTCGGCGTCCACCTGCGCCGTGGCAATGTCCACGCCCAAACGGTTCTTGACCGACGCGGCAATGTCGTCACAACGCGACTTGGTACGGCTGGCAAGGGTGATCTTGCCGAAAACGCCCTCAGCCTTGGCCGCCTGCGCCACCTTGTGCGCCACGACGCTGCCGACGCCCCCGGCGCCGATGATCAAAATGTCCGCCATGATCTCTCCTTTTGCGGTAACGGCCCCACGGGCCAGATCCAGAAACGGGTTGCGCCGCTGCGCTCCCCCCGCTGCCGTTCACATAGCCTGAAGCGGCCATAAGGTAAAGTCGGCAGCATCACGGTGGGATGTTTTTTCGCCGGAGGGGCCTGCGGCGGCCTTGGATTACCATTGAAAATGCAAAAAAGCAGGTGGTTCTTTTCGGGGAGGAAAACCTTTTGTGAACAAAAGGTTCTTCCTCCCCGAACCCCTCCTTTCCCAAAAACGTTACAGGATCAATGCCTTACCCCGTGACCCGGCAGGGCGTCGCGTATCTCTCCCGTCCCCCGGCGGGGCCTGTGGCGGCCTTGGGCTTTCTTCTTTTTTCTTTCGCTGGATGGCGGCTTCGGCCCGCAGGGCCGTGCCCGTTGCACGAAGGAAGCTACGGGCATCAATAGCAGAGCTGCGGCAGGGGGCAGGGACTTGGCAGCCCCTAACCCTTGGGGGCTTCCACCTGCCCCCGTCAATCCCCTACCCCGCCCTGGGGCAGCCATTGCTTGCGGGAAGTGTGCCCCCTCAGGCGCAGCCTGCCTCTTTTTGCTGTCGCGCATCATATGGCATCGTCCTTCCGCTGTCCCGCACGCGGGACGAGCGTCCGGGCGGCGTCGGAGCTTCTCTCCTCCGTGCCATGACGCGCTTACGGCAGCACGCAGAATGGCGGGCGCGGGGCAGGACTGACTCTCCTCTTTCCGCATGGCACGGCAATCAGCAATAACGGAAAGCCCGTGCGGTACGACGCCGCAACATGAAGGCAGTAAAGCGCGCTGGGGAGGGGCTGGGGGGGGGGAAGGGGAACCCCTCTCGGCCTACGCTTCCACCGCATCCTGATCGAGCAGCAGCACATGGGCGTAGCGCCCGCTCTGACGGGCGGTTTCGGCCTCGTTTTCAGCGACGCGGCGGCAGTGCTCGCAGGCCTGGCGGGGCAGGAGGAGGCAGAGGGAGCGGCGCACGCGCTCGGAGCTGGTTTCGATGCGCCCCAGTCCGCTGCAATGGGGGCAGAGGCGCCAGCTTTCGCGCTGCTGTTCGCGCAGCATGTCGGTATCATAGAAAATATGCTTGCTCCGGCTCCACCAGCGACCGTCGGCGCGGCGTTCTTCCGCACCTTCATCGGGGGTGGCGGGGGGATGGCGGTAGCGATCCACGACGGTATCGCAGAGGCGGGCGATATATTCGGTGACGCGCGGACTCTGGCGCTCGCTTTGCGGCGACCATTGGGGTTCGCGGATGTCGTCGGCGGGCAGTCCGGCGAGGGCGAGGCAGATGCCCATGTTGACATAGGGCAGCGCACCGCGGATGGCGTAGCCCCCTTCCAGCACGGCGATGTGGGGATTGAGGGCGGCGTTCAGGGCGGCATAGCCCTGCGCGGAGAGCTTCATATTGGCCAGCGGATCCGTGAAGTGATTGTCCTGCCCGGCGGAATTGATGACAAGATCGGGCTTGAATTCCTCAAGAATGGGCAGGACGGCGTGGCGGATGGCGTGGAGGTAGCCGGCATCCGCGGTTTCAGGCGGCAGGGGGATGTTGATGGTGCGGCCGAGGGCGGCAGGGCCGCCGCATTCGTCCAGAAAGCCGGAACCGGGATAGAGGGTGCGGCCGTCCTGATGCAGGGAAATGAAAAGGGTGTGCGGATCGTTCCAGAAGATGTCCTGCGAGCCGTCGCCGTGATGCACATCGGTATCCACGATGGCGATGCGCAGGGGGCGGCCATCGGGATGGGGGTAGTGATCGCGGATATATTCCACCATGACGGCTTCGTTGTTGATATTGCAGAAGCCGCGATTGCCGTGCACCACGCGCATGGCGTGATGGCCGGGCGGACGCACGAGGGCAAAGGCCTTGTCCTCCTTTTTTTCCATGACCAGCCGGGCGGCGGTAATGGCCCCGCCCGCCGAGGCAAGGTGGGAATCGGTGCAGACGGCGGGCACGGAGGGCAGACAGAAGTGGACGCGGGCCAGCTGGGCGTGGCTGGCCATGTCGAGGCGGTGTTCGGTGATGCCGGGAATATCGAAAAGGCCCTCCTCCAGCAGCTGGTCGCGCGTGTAGAGCAGACGCTCCTCGCGTTCGGGATGGGTGGGGGAGATGGCCCAGTCAAAGGCCGGAAAAAAGACGACGCCCAGCCGGCGGGCAGCGCTAAAGCTCGTCATCATCGCCCCCGTTTTCAAAGATGTCCGCCGCGTAGCGGGCATCTGAGACCAGCCGGCCAAAGCGGCCCAGCCCCAACGTGTAGGCAAGGTTGCTTTCGGCCACCACGGCCATGAGCGGCCCGCTGCCGTCCTCCAGCAGGAAGCAGCCGCCCGGGCCGCCTGCGCAGCGGCAGACCACGCAATGGAGCAGATCGGGATCGCCCAGACGGGCGACCGGGGCGTAACCGTCAGGCAGTTCCCCGGCGTTCAGCGCCCGCAGCAGTGGGGCGTCCTCGCGAGGGAGGAAGGCCGGGCGGCGGTTATCGACAAGGGCAAGGGTATAGATTTCGGGCATGGGAGTTCCTCCGTGGCGGTTTGCGCGAGGGCGGGGGATCAGGCTTCCAGCCCGCGCCCGCTCCGGCCGAGGTAGACCTCAACGGCAGAAAGGCATTGCAGGAGCACATCTTCCGGGCGTTGCTCGGCATTGATGCGGGCAAAGCGTTGCGGCTCCTCCTCGGCAAGGGCCAGATAGCCCTGCCGCACCCGCTCGTGAAAGTCCACGCTTTCGGCGTCAAAGCGGCCTTCGGAAAGGATGGTGCCCTGCCGCTGGTTGCGCAGGCCGGCGCGTTCCAGGCCGACGGTCACGGGCAGATCCATGAGCAGGGTCAGGTCGGGCGTCAGGCCGCCTGTGGCCATGTCATTGATATGGCGCAACTTTTCCGGATCAAGGCCGCGCCCGTAGCCCTGATAGGCAAGGGTGGAATCGGTGTAGCGATCACAGAGGACGATTTGTCCGGCCTCCAGTGCGGGGCGGATGACCTCGCCCACATGCTGGGCGCGATCGGCAAGAAAGAGATAGAGTTCCGCCCGCATGTTGAGGCTGCGGGTACGGGCGTCCAGCACAATGGGCCGGATGGCCCGGCCCAGACCGCAGCCGCCGGGTTCACGGGTGAGGAGCACGTCAAAGCCGCGCCGCTCCATTTCCTGCGAGAGCAGGGTCAGGGCCGTGGACTTGCCGGAGCCTTCAATGCCTTCAACGGTGATGAACATGACAGCCTCACAGCAGGGAAAGAAGGTTGTCGTCCGAGGGACGGGAGCGGGGCTTGCGCGGTTCCTTCCGGGGCACGGGCGTTTGGGGGGTGCGCGGCCCCCGGAAAAGGGCACGGCTAAGGGTGTTCTGGTAGGGCGTCCAGCCTTCGTCGCCTTCCAGCGCGGCAAAGAGACTGCGGCACTGGGCCATCTTGGCGTCGATATTGTCCGCATAATGCAGGACAAGGGCTTCGGCGGTCTGGGGCAGGCGCACGGCGCCGTATTCCGGTTCTCCGTGGTGGCTCAGGATGAGATGCTTGAGATGCCGCACAAGCCCCGGCTCCAGCCCGGCCTTGCGCCAGAAGGGTTCCAGCATTTCGATGCCCAGTTCCAGATGGCCGATGAGGCGGCCCTCGTCGGTATAGTCGTTGACCAGCCCGCCGGAAAATTCCCGAATCTTGCCGATGTCGTGAAAGAGCGCCCCGGCCAGCAGGGTCTGCCTGTCCAGTTCGGGATACTGGTCGGCAAGGCGGCGGCAGAGCCTGAACACGCCGAGGCTGTGTTCCAGCAGGCCGCCCGCATAGGCGTGGTGCACGCTCTTGGCCGCCGGGCAGACCCGGAAGGCGGGCGCCAGTTCCGCGTCGTTGAGCACGGCCCGCACGAACTTGCGCCACGGCTTGTGGGTGAACTCCTGTTCCGCCAGGGCATGGAGTTCGGCCAGCATGTCGTCGGGATCATACGGGCTGGCGGGCACAAAGTCGGCCAGGGACAGGGCGGCGCATTCCTCCAGCGGCAACAGGCGAAAGGCCTCAAGACTCAGCTGCGGCTGATCGCGGAACAGGGCCACGCGCCCCCGCACCTCGGCCAGCGCGCCGGTGGGGATCTCGGAAAATTCGCCGCTGAGGGGCGACCAGATCTTGGCTTCCAGCATGCCGCTGGCGTCGCTGAGGACAAGCCGCCAGTACGGGCCGTTGCGCGACTGGCCCAACATGGCCTGCGCCACGGCAAATACGCCCCGCGCCTCGCAGGGGGGCGTGAGATCTTTGACGTAATGACCTTTTTCCATATAGTGACCTTGCTGGCCCGTTGCGACGGGTATCCTGCCCAACATTTCCTTGTTTCCGGGGGATTGTCAAATGGATGTTCTCTTGACCAATGACGACGGCATCCGCGCGCCGGGCCTGCGCGCCCTGTACGCGGCCCTGCGCGAAGCCGGACACAGCGTGCATGTGGTGGCCCCCATGCGCCAGCAGTCCGGGGTGGGGCATTCCCTGACCGTGTTTGAACCGCTGCGCGCCGTGCAGGTGGAGGACGGGGACTTCAGGGGCACGGGCCTCTACGGCACGCCCACGGACTGCGTGAAGCTGGGCCTTGCCTGTCTGCTGCCCCGGCGACCGCAGCTGGTCATGTCCGGCATCAATGCCGGGGCCAATGTGGGGCCGGACATCCTTTATTCCGGCACGGTGGGCGCGGCCACGGAGGCGGCCCACGAGGAACTGCCCACGCTGGCCGTTTCCTGCGATGTGGCTTCGGAAGATGACGATCTGCTGCCGCAGGCCCGGCACGCGGTGGCGCTGGCGGCGCGCATCGACTGGCAGCGCCTTGCGCCCCGGCGGGTGATCAACGTCAATTATCCGCGCGGCCCGCTGAGCAAGGCCAAGGGCCTGCGCGTCTGCCCGCAGACCAGCGCGGTCTGGAAAAATGCCTATCTGGAACGCACGGATCCGCGCGGCGCGCCGTACTGGTGGCTGGTGGGGGAAATTCCGCCCCAGACCATCAATGCCGGTTCGGACAAGGATTTGCTCAATCGTGGCTACATTACGGTGACGCCGCTGCGTTTCGAGTTTACCGATCACGAGGGCATGGCGGCCCTGAGCGGCATGCTGGAGCAGGCCTGACCGGCGACGGGCGCGCGGCATTGCCCTTGCGGCAGGCGGATACGCTGTGCTACCCTCCAAAACGTTCCTCCTTGCCGTCAGGACGCCCCCGCCGGGGAGCGCTTTCGCCGTGCATGACAATCAAAAACGCAAGGATCCCACGCCATGCGGAAACATCTTCCCTTTCGGAGGCTCCTCACGGCAGCCTGCCTGCTGTGTCTCTGCCTGCTGACCGGCGCGCCTGCCGCCCATGCCGACGACACCCTGAATGTGGGCATCCTCCAGTATTATCCTCCTTTCTCCATGCAGGATGCGGAAGGCCGCATGACGGGCTTTGATGTGGACATCGCCCAGGCCCTGTGCCGCCAGATGGGCCGGCGCTGCCGCCTGACGCCCCTGCCGCTCAACACCATCGTGGACAAGCTCACCGACCTTTCGCTGGACATGGCCGTGGCCGGTCTGGGCATCTCGGAGGAGCGGCAGCGCATCATGCTGTTTTCCGAGCCATATTACCATTCCCGCTCCCGCTATGTCGGCAAGGCCGGGCAGTCCCTTTCCCGGGAGGCGCTGCAGGGCGGAAAACTGGCGGCCCTGTACAATTCCGTACAGTATCAGCTGCTGCAGGATCGCTGGAAGGACAATGCGAAGATTCTCGGCTTTGAATCCCTGCAAAGCCTGCTGGATGCCCTTGTGCTGGGCCGGGTGGATGTGCTGTTCATGGACGAGATCACGGCCAACCAATTTCTTGAATCCGCTGACGGTGCGGGCTTTGCCGTTCTTGACGCGGATACGCCGCCGCAGGAGGCGGTCGAACCGGCCTGCGTGGCCGTGAACCGCCGTTCCTCCACCCTGGTGAACGAGATCAATGCGGGCATTGCCGCCCTGCGCACCTCGGGAGAATACGAGCGGCTCATGCGCAAGTATTTCCCTTCCCCCATTGACTAGGGTCTGTCGGCACAAATTTTACAAACAATTTCACCAGATAATGCAAACAGGCCGTACACGCTCCGCTTGCCTTTGGAGGCAGGGTTGCCTCGTGTCCCTGTCTCTTCCCCGGTTTTTTCTTATCCGGCCAGGGCGGCAACGGAACAAGAGGCAATGCTGCCGGACATGGCGCACGTTCGGCGTGCCGTTTCCCATGCTTTCAACGCCCGCCGCATGGGGGAAGGCATGGCAACCGAGTCTGTTGCCCACAGGATGAGGGCATCCCGCAACGAACTGCAGGCAGGGTGAAGTGGTTGCCGGCTCATCCGGGATGCGCACGCGCCGGAAACCATCAACAGCGAAACCCGGCGTTTTCCGCATGTTGCCGTTTTGGGCATCACAGCCATGATGCCTCTCCCGCTCCTTGCGGCCTTGCTGCGCCAATCAGGCGAAGGGACGGCATGGTTACGGAAGCATGACCGGATCGGCCATGCCGGCGAACGCAGCAGACCGTCAGGAGAGCTATGGTTGCCATTATCGATCTCGGCAGAATGCCGTACGGACAGGCGCTGGACATCCAGCTGGCGCGGCACGAGGAGGTACGGCGGGGGGCGGAAGATACGCTTTTTCTGGTGGAACACCCGCCGGTCATCACCCTTGGCCGAAACGGCGGTCGTGAGCATCTGCATCTCGGTGAGGACGAGCTGGCCCGACGCGGCATCGAACTGGTGCAGACTGAGCGGGGCGGCAACATCACCTGCCATTTCCCCGGCCAGCTTGTGGGCTATCCCATTGTCCGCATCGGCAGGCAAAGCGGCGGCCTGCGCGGTTTTGTCCATCTGCTGGAAGAAACCGTCATGCGCACGGCGGCGGCCTTCGGCGTAACGGCCGACCGCCGTCCCGGCTTTCCCGGCGTCTGGATCGGACACGGGAAACTGTGTTCCATCGGCCTTGGCGTACGGCGCTGGGTGACATTCCACGGTTTCGCCCTCAACGTGGGGCGCGATCTTTCCCTGTTTCAGGCCATTACCCTGTGCGGTCTTTCCGACGCACGCCCCACATCCCTGAGCCGGGAAGGCAACGACGACGCACTTTCCCTGCAGGAGGTCAAAGATGTCTGTGTCAGAGAATTCCGGAACCTCATTGCGCATCCCCCCGTGGCTGCGCGTCAAGCTGCCCAGTAAGCCCTCCTACGGGGCCACGGGCGCACTGGTGCGGGAGCTGGGATTGCATACCGTCTGCCAAAGCGCCAAATGCCCCAACATGTTCGAGTGCTATTCCCGCAACACGGCGACGTTCCTTATCCTCGGCAATACCTGCACCCGCAGCTGCGCCTTCTGCAACATCGGCGGCGGCACGGTGCTGGCGCCCGATCCCGGCGAACCCGCCCGCGTGGGCAGGGCAGCCGCGGCACTGGGCCTGCGCCATGTCGTGGTGACCTCCGTCACCCGCGACGACCTGCCGGACGGCGGCTCCGCCCATTTTGCCGAAACCATCAGGGCCATTCGCCTCAGTTGTCAGCCCTGCCCCACCATTGAAGTCCTCATCCCGGATTTTCAGGGCAGCGAATCCGCCCTGCAAACCGTCCTGGCCGCCGCTCCCCACATCATCAATCACAATGTGGAAACCGCCCCCTCCCTGTATGCCCGCATCCGGCCACAGGCGGCCTACCGGCAGAGCCTTGAGCTGCTGCAACGGGTCAAGGCTGCCGGGCAGGTGAGCAAGAGCGGACTCATGGTCGGTCTGGGCGAAACGGACGACGAGGTGCTCGGCGTGCTGGAAGACCTCGCCGCCGCCGGCTGCGACATGGTGACCATCGGCCAGTACATGCGTCCCTCGCGGCAGCATCCCCCGGTGGTTCGCTATGTCCATCCCGACGTCTTTGCCGACTATGCCCGCAAGGGACAGGCGATGGGCATCCCCTTCGTCTTTTCCGCGCCGCTGGTTCGCAGCAGCTACCATGCGGAACGGGCCTTTGCCGCCCTGACCGATCAACACGCGCTGCCGGATCCCGCAGCCGCCGGAATGGCGCTTGGCTGATGCCCTGCCCCGTTTTTCATGCGGCCTCAGACGCATCCGCCTGAGTCCGTGGCGGCGTGCGGCGCACACCCCGGTCGCCCGCTGCCGGCGGGGATTTTCTTTTTTTTACAATCATGGTATGTTGTCATTATAGAAAAGTGTCGGACATGGGCGTTGACCATGTCGAGCCATATACCCTTTCAGGAGGAAATCATGCCGCTTATCGGGCCGAAGGAAATGTTTGCCGCCGCCTACGCGGGGCACTACGCCGTGGGGGCGTTCAACGTCAACAACATGGAAATTGTCCAGGGCATCATGCAGGCCGCTTCCGCGGAAAAATCCCCTGTCATTCTGCAGGTATCTGCCGGTGCGCGCAAATACGCCGGGCAGACCTACATCATGAAGCTCGTGGAAGCCGCGCTGGCCGAGGATCCGGAAGTGCCGGTGGTGGTGCATCTTGACCACGGGCCGGATTTCGACATGTGCGCGGCCTGCATCGACGGCGGCTTCACCTCCGTGATGATCGACGGTTCGCACCTGCCCTACGAGGAAAACGTGGCCCTGACCCAAAAGGTCGTGGACTATGCCCACGCCCGCGGCGTCTGGGTGGAAGCCGAACTGGGCAAACTGGCCGGTGTGGAGGAACACGTCAGCTCCGCCGAGCATGTCTACACCGACCCCGCGCAGGCCGTGGACTTTGTGGAGCGCACCGGCTGCGACTCGCTGGCCATTGCCATCGGCACCAGCCACGGGGCCTACAAATTCAAGGGCGAAGCCAGGCTGGACTTTGACCGCCTCGAGGAAATCAGCCGCCGGCTGCCGGAATATCCGCTGGTGCTGCACGGCGCCTCCAGCGTGCCGCAGGAATTTGTGGAAGCCTGCAACCAGTACGGCGGCAAGGTCGGCGGGGCCAGGGGCGTGCCGGAAGACATGCTGCGCCGCGCCGCCTCCCTGGGCGTATGCAAGATCAATGTGGATACGGACATCCGTCTGGCCCTGACGGCCTCCATCCGCAAGCATTTTGTGGAGCATCCCGAGGACTTTGATCCCCGCGCCTACCTCAAGCCCGCCCGCGAGGCCGTGAAAAACATGGTCGCGCACAAGATTCGCAACGTCATGGGATCGTCCGGCAAAGCCTAGATCCCGTCCCTTTTATCCCACCTTTCAAGGAGTGTTTCATGGCCGTCAAACTTGGTATCAATGGTTTTGGTCGCATCGGTCGCTACCTGCTGCGCATCATGGCGGATTCGCAGGATGTGGTCATCACCGCCATCAATGCCCGCGCGGACAATGCCTCGCTGGCCCATCTCTTCAAATACGACTCCGTGTATGGCACCTTTGCCGGCACGGTGAGCCATGACGACAACGGCATCATCGTCAACGGGCGTCATATCGCCGTGACCCGCTGCAAGGCCGGGGAATGGCAGTGGAAGGAACTGGGCACCGAGCTGGTGGTGGACACCACCGGCACGGCCAAGAAGCGCGACGACGCGGCCAAGCATCTGGAATGCGGCGCCAAAAAGATCGTGGTTTCCGCCCCCTGCAAGGAAGCCGACGCCACCATCGTCATGGGCGTCAACGACAATGTGTATGACGCCGCGGCCCACAGCGTCATTTCCGCCGCCTCCTGCACCACCAACTGCCTGGCTCCGGCGGCCAAGGTCATCAACGACGTCTTCGGCATCAAGCACGGCCTGATGACCACCATCCATTCCTACACCATGAGCCAGCGCATCCTGGACGGCTCGCACAAGGATCTGCGCCGCGCCCGCGCCGCCGCCGTATCCATGATTCCCACCTCCACCGGCGCGGCCAAGGCCACGGCCCTGGTGATTCCCGCCCTCAAGGGCAAACTGGACGGCATGGCCGTACGCGTGCCCACGCCTGACATCTCGCTGGTCGACCTGACCTGCGAGCTGGAAAAGAGCGCCACCGCCGAAGACGTGAACGCCGCCCTCAAGGCCGCCTGCGAAGGCGCGCTCAAGGAAAACCTCGGCTACTGCGACGAACCGCTGGTCTCCATCGACTTCAAGGCCGATACGCACGGCGGCGTGGTGGATTCCCTCAGCACCCAGGTCATGGACGGCACCCTGCTCAAGCTCATCATCTGGTATGACAACGAAGCGGGCTTCACCAACCAGCTCATGCGCCTGCTGCGTCTGGTGGGCGCTTCCCTCTAGCCGCCATTCATGCCGGCACGTGCGGCCCGCCCCGCGGGCCGCACTTTTTTGGCAAAAAAAATTTTTTCCCCTAATGGCCTGCCTGAAGGGGACGATAAACTAGGTATCAGGCTCTGCTTGCACGGATGCAAGCGCGTATCAACTCCCATACAGACATTCATGGAGGAATGTTATGTATATCAATCACAACGGAATGGCGACCAATGTTGCCAACACCCTGACCAGCCACTACGGCAACCTGCAGACCTCCACCCAGCGCCTGTCCTCGGGCATGCGCAT
>DWZD01000003.1 GCA_019118345.1 Candidatus Desulfovibrio intestinavium
TCCGCGCCATGACGCGCTGACGCCATCAAGCAGGATGGCAAGGTGCGGGCAGGTAAACGCTCCCGCTTTGCCTCACAGGAGAGAAAAAAATTTCCCCTCAATGAGTCACGGCAATGACTGACGGACACGGGGGAATGACGACAGGGGACGACGTTGCGCGCAGAGGGCACGTTGTTGCAGGTCGGGGCGAGGGGTTGTCCCCTATTGAGTCACGGCACTGGCTGACGAGTACGGGGGATGGGCAGGGAATGATATAACGCGCAGAGGGAGCGTTATTGCAGTTGGGGCGAGGGCTTTTCCTCTAATGGGTCACGGCAATGGCTGGCGGGCGCAGGTAATGACGACAGGAGGGCGCTTCATCCTTTCCTGTTCAGGTTTTGGCTGCGGTGTGGTCAGGGGACGCCTTGGGTGTCGCGACGCCGCAACAGGGAGGCGGTAACGTTTTTGGGGGATGGGGGGTGTGGGGGGAAGGCCCCTTTGTTCACAAAGGGGCCTTCCCCCCACAATAAAAAAGCCGACGGCGTTATGCCTTGTGGAGCATGATGTCGAGGATGACCTTGTCGGCTTCTTTCATGCCGGAGGAGCCGAGGCGGCCGAGGTTGGCGATGCAGGCTTCGATATCGTCATCGACGATGCCCTCGTTGCCGGGGACGACGGTGCCGTCGAGGGCGAGCAGGACGGCCTGGATGCCGGCGCTGACGGCGGTGGCGACCTTGAGGGCGCAGCTGCTTTTGGCGCCGTCGCAGATCATGCCGGCCACGTTGCCGACCATGTTGCGGATGGTGCGTTCCATATCCGGCAGACCGCCGCCCATGAGCAGGGCCATGCCGCAGGCCGCGGCGGTGGCGGCCACCATTGCCCCGCAGTGGGCGGAGAGGCGGCCGAGGTGGTGCTTGATATGGATGGAGGTCAGGTGGCTGACAATAAGGGCGCGGGCAAGCTGTTCGTCGTCGCAGCCCTTGCGGATGGCGCAGGCCACCACGGGCATGGTGCAGGTGATGCCCTGATTGCCGCTGCCGGAATTGCTCATGACGGGCAGCATGACGCCGGCCATGCGGGCATCGGCGGCCGCGGCGGTGAGCTTGACGGCAAAGGTGGGCAGATCGTCGGCCAGCACATGCCGTTGAATCTGGGCATCCACCATCTTGCCCACGCCGAGGCCGTACTGGGTACGCAGTCCTTCCTCGGCCACGCGGCGGTTCATGCGGGCGGCATCCAGAATGAAGCTGATTTCCCCGAGCGGCGCCGTGCGGGCAAAGGCCTCGATGCGGGCCATGCTGAGGGGCCATGCCGTTTCCTCGGCGGGGAGGCCTCCGGGCGCGGCGGCGGCATCGCTGACCAGCGCGCCGTCCCGCCAGACGCGGGTGATGTTGTCGTGGCTGTCGCGCAGTTCGGCGGCGGCGCTGTGGCCGTCGGCCGTGGCGGTCACGAGGCAGTAGAGCAGATCGTCATTGTCCGGCAGATGGAGGACAACGGCGTCGCTTGCGGCCATGTGCCGGGCGGCCTCGGCGGCGTCGGCATCGAGATCGCGCAGACATTCGAGGCCGAGGGCGCTTTTTCCGCCCAGTGCGCCCGCTGCGGCGGCCACGGCCAGCCCCATTTCGCCGGTGCCGGGCACCATGACGCCCATGCCGTTTTTCAGCAGGTTGGCGCTTACGGCCACATCAAGCCGGGTGGGGCGGCACCCGAGGGCCTCGGCGGCGCGGGCGGCGCAAAGGGCCACGGCAATGGGTTCGGTGCAGCCCAAGGCGGGCACGACCTCCCTGTGCAGGAGGGCGACAATGGCCTTGCGATCTTCGGGGGTCAGACTCATGCCTGCTCCGAAGCGCCGCTTTGCAGCGGGCCGAGTTCGCTGTTGCGGTTGAAGAGGCCCTCGAGCATGAGCGTCAGGGCGCCGTCGCCGGTGACATTGCAGGCCGTGCCGAAGCTGTCCTGCAGGGCAAAGATGGCGATGAGCAGGGCCACGCCGTTCTGATCGAAGCCGAGCACGCCGGTCACGATGCCCAGCGAGGCCACCACCGTACCGCCGGGCACGCCCGGCGCGCCCACGGCGAAGACGCCGAGCAGCACGCAGAAGAGCAGCATCACGCCCACGCTGGGCAGGGTGCCGTAGAGCATGAGGTGGAGCGTCATGCAGAAGAAGGTTTCCGTGAGCACGGAACCGCAGAGGTGGACGGTCGCCCCCAGGGGAACCATGAATTCCACCATGTTGCGGCTCAGCACGCGGGACTTGCGGGCGCATTCCAGGGCCACGGGCAGGGTGGCGGCGCTGGACATGGTGCCCACGGCGGTGAGGTAGGCGGGGGCGTAGTGGCGGCAGACCTCAATGGGGTTGCGCCCGGAAAGAGCGCCGCCGATGCCGTAGAGCAGGGCCAGCCAGATGAAGTGCCCCACGATGACGATGAGCACCATGGAGACGAAGACCGGCAGATGGAGACTGAGCGAGCCTTCATAGGCCAGGCCAAGGAAGGAGAGGCCCACGAAGAAGGGCAGGATGGGGATCATGATGCGCACGACAAGGGCGCTCATCACGCGCTCCAGTTCGTTGAACAGGCGGCTCAGGGTATCGGACTTCGTCCAGGCGATGGCCACGCCGAAGAGCAGGGCCAGGACAAGGGCGCTCATCACGCTGAACAGCGGCGGGATGTCGAGACGGAAGACCATGTCCGGCAGCTTGCGCAGGGCTTCGGTTTCCCGGGCCACGGAAAGATGCGGAATGATGGCGTAGCCGGAAATGGTGGAAAAGAGGGCTGCGCCCAGGGACGAGGCATAGGCCAGGGCCACGGCGGTGAAGAGAATCCTGCTGGCGTTCTGGCCCAGGCGCACGATGGCGGGCGTAATGAAGCCCACGATGACCAGCGGCACAAGGAAGAAGATGACCTGCCCGAAGATATGCCGCAGGGAGACCACCACGTCCATGATGTGATTGAGCGAGCTGTCGGCATTGTTGCCGATGTAGGTACCGACTATCGCCCCGATGACGATGCCGGCCAGCAGTTTGAGAATCAGGGAGAAGTCCCCGGCCTTGGCAGCCATAGCGCACCTCCGAAAATGGGATTTCCGGCCCGTGGCAGTACGGGCCGGCCTCTGTATAGCGCAGGATGCCGGGGCACGCAACGCGGAGCGGGCGCAGCAGGGAAAAATTTGGCCGGGGAAAGCCCTTATTCGAGGATATAGCGCATGGGATTGATGGGCACGCCGTTGAGCAGCACCTCATAATGCAGGTGCGGGCCGGTGGTGCGGCCGGTCATGCCGATGTAGCCGATGACCTCGCCGCGCTTGACGTACTGGCCGGGCTGCACGGTAAAGCGCTGCATGTGGGCATACTTGGTGACGATGCCGCCGCCGTGGTTGACCTCCACACTGAGGCCGTAGGCCCCGTCATGTCCGGCCTTGAGCACGGTGCCCTGCGCGGTGACCATGATGGGCGTGCCGATGCGGTTGGAGATGTCAAGCCCCTTGTGGAACTGGCGCCGACCGCCGCCGAAGGGGGCCGAGCGCGCCCCGAAGCCCGAGGAGACGAAGCCCACCACCGGCCAGATGCTCGGCATGGAGGAGAGGGCGTCGCGGTTGTCGCGCAGGGCATGGAGCAGATCCTGCTGGCGCACCTCCTCGAGGCGCACGGCATCGGACAGCGAGTCCAGAAATTCCTGCATCTTGCGGGCGGCCAGTTCCTGCCGGTGCATGGGCAGGTAGGAATGGGCGAAACTGCCGATCTGCTCGTCGCCCACTTCGGCGGGATCCTGCTCCATGTTCATCATGATGCGCAGCTTGCTGTCGAAGTTGCGCACGCGCTGCAAGTCCTGCGTCACCTCGCCCAGCTTGCCGCCGAGGATGGAGAGCTGACGGCGCTGATCCTCGAGGCGGCGTTCGGTATTGGCGAGGGAATCCTCAAGATGCCGGCTTTGCAGCCATTCTCGCCACAGCCAGACATTGCAGGCCACCAGCGCCAGCACGAGAATGCCGGAAACGAAGCCGAACCAGCCGCGCAGACGCAGATTGCGGCTGCCGCTGCGGCCTTCGCGGAAGATGACGATGTGGTATTTGCCCAAGAGCATATCGTGAAAATTTTACGCTGCCGGATGGGGCGGTGTCAACGCATGCTGCGGTCGGGCGCGGCGGGAAGGGCCGCCTCCGGGGGCAGGGCCGGCGCTTGCCCGGCGGGCGCGCGATGTTTTTCCAGCTGCCAGCGGGTGAGGGCATTGCCGATGCAGCGGCGGGAATCCTTCGCCACGGCATAGAGGTGTTCCAGGGTCTGCCCCATGTCGCTGCGGGCCGAATGGCCCGCCGAAGGGCAGACATTGGCCCAGAGGGGCAGTTCCCATTGTTTGGCGGCCTTGCGGATGAACTTTTTTTCCACCAGCAGCAGGGGCCGGATGAGACGCAGCTTGCCGCCGAAGAAGGCTTCGTTCATGCTCATGCCGTCCACGCGCCCGTTGCGGCAGAGGTTGAGAAAGAAGGTTTCCACCAGATCGTCGGCATTGTGGCCGAGGGCCAGATGGCTCAGGCGGTAGCGGGCGCACAGCTCGAACAGGCGCTTGCGGCGCAGCCAGGCGCAGCGGAAGCAGGGGGAACGGCGCTGATTGTCCGCCGAATGGGCATGCGGGCCGAAGTCGGTCACCTCCAGATGGGAGGCTATGCCGTGCGCGGCCAGCCACGGGGCGAGAGCGGCATGGCTGTGCGGATCAAAGCCGGGGTTGAGGTGAATGGCCATGATCTCGAAACGGAAGGGCACAATGGCCTGCCGGATGTGCAGGGTCTTGAGCAGAACAAAGCTGTCCACCCCGCCGGACACGGCCACGCCCACCCGGCAGCCCGGCCAGAGCATGCCCGCCTGCTGCATGGCCTTGCCCGCGCCCTTGACGCAGACTTCCTGAGCATAGGAACGTTTTTCGCGCATGGTCACCTCATTGGCGGCGGGCAGGCCCGCCCCCGCGCATGTCGCATGAAGAGGCTTGCCGCGTCAAGCGGGCAGGCGCAGGGGGCGCGGCCTCTGCCGGCGGACGGAAACGGGACGGCTTGACGCGGGATGCCCTGCCGCCGCTTGACAGAAGCCGGCAGGGCACATAGGATGATGCGTTGCAACACATGCGCCCTGCCGCCGCGTCCGCATTCCCGGGCACGGCTCTTTTCGTCCTGTCGCCCGGCGGACGAAGCGTGGCGGCGGGCAGCGCGTTCGAGGCCCGCGACAGGCCCGAACCATCCCCGGAGGAAAACGCATGGCCCGTATTACTGTGGAAGATTGTCAGGAACGTGTGGACAACCGCTTTTTGCTGGTGCAAATGGCCATCAAGCGCGTGCGTCAGTACCGCGAAGGTTATGAGGCGCTGGTGGATACCCGCAACAAGGAAGTGGTGACCGCCCTGCGCGAAATTGCCGCCGGCAAGATCATGCCCGAGGACATGAGCCTGTACACGCCCCTGCCCGAAGGCCAGGAGGCCCCCCGCAGCGAAGGCTAGTCATGGCGCAACGCGATTATTACGAGGTCCTCGGCGTCGCCCGCGATGCCTCGGAAGACGAGATCAAGAAGGCCTATCGCAAGCTGGCCATGCAGTACCACCCGGATCGCAATCCCGGGGATGCCGAGGCCGAGCAAAAATTCAAGGAAGCCGCGGAAGCCTATGACGTGCTGCGCGATGCCGACAAGCGCGCCCGCTATGATCGCTTCGGCCATGCCGGGGTGCAGGGCGGCGCGGGCAACTTCGGCAGCACGGACGACATTTTTGCCCACTTCAGCGATATTTTCGGCGACTTGTTCGGCTTCGGCGGCGGCATGGGCCGCGACGGCCCGCGCCCCATGAGCGGCGCGGATCTGCGCTACAATCTGGACATCAGCTTCGAGCAGGCGGCCACGGGCGCGGAAATCCCCCTCAAGCTGCCCCGCCACGAGGAATGCCCGGAATGCAAGGGCAGCGGTGCGGCGCCGGGCACCAAGCCGGAGACCTGCCGCCAGTGCAACGGCACGGGGCAGGTGCGCCGTACCCAGGGCTTCTTTCAGCTGGCCATGCCCTGCCCGGCCTGCCACGGCACGGGGCAGGTCATTGCCACCCCCTGTCCCCGCTGCAAGGGCGACGGCGTGGTGGAGAGCGTGCGCGAGATTCTCGTGCGCATCCCGGCCGGGGTGGACACGGGCACCCGCCTGCGGGTGCGCGGCGAGGGCGAAGCCGGCGTGCACGGCGGCCCGCCCGGCGATCTCTATGTCGTCCTGCATGTGGCCCCCAGCAAGCACTACAGCCGTCAGGGGCAGGATCTCATCTACGAATGTTCCATCACCTTCGTGCAGGCCGCCCTCGGGCACCGCATCGAGGTGCCGGGCCTTGGCGGCCCCCTGCCGCTGGAAATTCCCAAGGGCATCCAGAGCGGTACGCCCCTGCGCCTCAAGGGCGAGGGCATGCCCTATCCCGGACGCAGCCAGCGCGGCGACCTGCTCGTGGTGGTCAAGGTGCTGACGCCGACGAAATTGTCCGAACGGCAGGTGGAACTGCTGCGCGAATTCGAGTCGCTGGGCGAGGAAAGCGTCCTCGACAAGGTCAAAAAGGTCGGGCGCAAACTCGGCAAAAGCATCGGGCTGGACTGAGGCCGCACGGTCGGCCCTGTCCGCTTTCGACACATGTTTCCAAGCTCCCCGATTGGGGAGCTTTTTTTGTTTCGGCCAATGGCCTGCCGCTCTTGCACCCCTCCCCAAGACAGGCTAGGGTAGGCACAACACCGGAGTGTACGCCGGGCATGCCCGGCCCGCTCCCGCGCCCTGCTGCGGGTGGTCGCGAACAAGTCTGCAATATGTTGTTTTTCTTTTTCTTTCTTGAGAAAGAGAAAAGATTTTCTGAAATAGTCCCCACTGGACTGTTCAACCAAACAACTTCTTGCTAAACTTGTGGCGTGGCGAGTCATGCTCGACGGCCTGCATGCATCCTTCCGAATCGTGTGCCGGTTCCGGGGTGACGCGCGCACTGCCGCGCCGGGGGCGCATGTTCCCGCTTCCACGGGAGGTCGGGAGGCTCACTGGCCCGCTTTTCCATAATGAGCGCCCCACGGGCGCAAGGAGGAACCCAATGGCGAAAATGAAAACCATGGACGGCAATAACGCCACCGCGCATATTGCCTACGCCCTGTCCGACACGGCCGCCATCTATCCCATCACGCCCTCGTCCGTCATGGGCGAGGTGGTGGACGAAATGGCCGCCCGCGGCGCACGCAACCTCATGGGTCAGAAAGTGCTCGTGCGCGAAATGCAGTCCGAAGCCGGCGCGGCCGGCGCGGTGCACGGCATGCTGTCCGGCGGCGCGCTGACCAGCACCTTCACGGCCTCGCAAGGCCTCTTGCTCATGATCCCCAACATGTACAAGATCGCCGGCGAGCTGCTGCCCGGCGTCTTTCATGTCTCGGCCCGCGCGCTGGCCTCGCATGCCCTGTCCATTTTCGGGGATCATCAGGACGTGATGAGCGCCCGTCAGACGGGCTTTGCCTTCCTCTGCTCCTCCTCGGTGCAGGAATGCATGGATCTGGCGCTGGTGGCCCATTTGTCCGCCATTGACGCCAGCCTCCCCTTCTGCCACTTCTTCGACGGCTTCCGTACCTCCCACGAGGTGCAGAAAATCGAGGTCATCGATTACGAGGACATCCGGGGCCTGGTCAGCTGGGACAAGGTGGAGGAATTCCGCAACAATGCCATGAATCCCGAGCATCCGCACATTCGCGGCACCGCCCAGAACCCGGACATCTATTTCCAGAACCGCGAGGCCGCCAACCTGTATTACGACATGGTGCCCTCCATCGTGCTGGAAAACATGCAGAAGGTGGCCTCCATCACCGGTCGCAAATACAAGCTCTTCGACTATGTGGGCGACCCGGAAGCCGACCGCGTGGTCGTCAGCATGGGTTCCTCCTGCGAAGTGCTGGAAGAGACGGTCAACTACCTGAACCAGCGCGGCCAGCGCGTGGGCCTCGTGAAGGTGCGCCTGTTCCGTCCCTTCTCCGCCGCCCACCTCATGCAGGCCATTCCGGCCACGGCCAGCACCATCACCGTGCTTGACCGCACCAAGGAACCCGGCGCCCTCGGCGACCCGCTCTATCAGGACGTGTGCACGGCCTTCATGGAAAAGGGCGAAGCCCCGACCATCGTTGCCGGCCGCTACGGTCTCGGCTCCAAGGACTTCACGCCCGGCATGGCCAAGGCCGTGTACGACAACATGCTGGCCGTCGGCCCCAAGAACCACTTTACCGTGGGCATCCGCGACGACGTGACCAACCTCTCCCTTGATGTGGAAGAGGAAATCGACACCGTGCCGGCCGGCACCGTGCAGTGCAAGTTCTTCGGCCTCGGCTCCGACGGCACCGTGGGCGCCAACAAGCAGGCCGTGAAGATCATCGGCGACAATACGGACATGTACGCCCAGGCCTATTTTGCCTACGACTCCAAGAAGTCCGGCGGTCTCACCGTGTCCCACCTGCGCTTCGGCAAGGAAGCCATCCAGTCGTCCTACCTCATCACCAAGGCCGACTACATCGCCTGTCACAAGTCCTCCTACGTCACCCAGTACGATGTGCTGGACGGCGCCAAGGAAGGCGGCACCTTCGTGCTGAACTCCAACTGGTCGCTGGCCGACATGGAAAAGCACCTGCCCGCCGCCATGAAGCGCACCATCGCCCGCAAGAAGCTCAAATTCTACAACGTGGACGCCGTGAAGGTGGCCGCGGAAGTGGGCCTCGGCGGCCGCATCAACATGATCATGCAGACCGCCTTCTTCAAGCTGGCCAACGTGATTCCCTTCGAGCACGCCGTGGAGCTGCTCAAGGAATCCATCAAGAAGGCCTACGGCATGAAGGGCGACAAGGTCGTCAACATGAACATCGCCGCCGTGGACAAGGGCATGGATGCCCTTGAGGAAATCAAATATCCCGCCGAATGGGCCAATGCCACCGAAGGCGCGGAAGTCTGCCACTGCGGCGACGACGACTATCTGCGCAACGTGGTGCGGCCCATCCTCGGCCAGCGCGGCGACAAGCTGCCCGTCTCCGCCATGGAGCCGGCCGGTCTCATGCCGCTGGGCACCGCCGCCTGCGAAAAGCGCGGCGCGGCCATCCTCGTGCCCGAATGGCAGGTGGACAACTGCATCCAGTGCTTCCAGTGCTCCTTTGTCTGTCCGCATGCCGCCATCCGTCCGGTCATCGCCTCTGACGACGAGCTGGATGGCGCGCCCGCGACCTTTGCGGTCAAGGACGCCCAGGGCAAGGAACTCAAGGGCTTCAAGATGCGCATGCAGGTCTACGCCGAGGACTGCCTCGGCTGCGGCTCCTGCGCCGACATCTGCCCGGCCAAGGAAAAGGCCCTCGTCATGAAGCCGCTGGAAAGCCAGATCGACGATCAGAAGGCCAATCTGGCCTTTGCCGAGGACAATATCGCCCTCAAGGACGACCTCATGCCGCGCGACAGCGTCAAGGGGTCGCAGCTCCAGCAGCCCCTGCACGAGTTCTCCGGCGCCTGCGCCGGCTGCGGCGAAACGCCCTACGCCAAGGTGCTGACCCAGCTCTTCGGCGAGCGCATGCTCATTGCCAATGCCACGGGCTGCTCGTCCATCTGGGGCGCCTCCTCGCCCACCACGCCCTACACCACCAACAAGGACGGCTTCGGCCCGGCCTGGGGCAACAGCCTCTTCGAGGACGCCGCCGAATACGGCTGCGGCATCGGCCTGGCCTATGTGCAGCGCCGCAACCGCCTGGCCATGCTGGTGCAGGATGCCCTCAAGGAAGATGGCATCTCCGCCGAACTCAAGGACGCCCTGGAAGGCTGGCTGGCCCACAAGGATGAGGCCGAGGGTTCGCGCGAATACGGCGAGCGCGTGCTGGCCAATCTGGAGGACTTCAGCAGCCCGCTGGCCCATGAAATCTGGCACATGGGCGATCTCTTCACCAAGAAGAGCGTCTGGGTCTTCGGCGGCGACGGCTGGGCCTATGACATCGGCTACGGCGGCCTTGACCATGTGCTGGCCTCCGGCGACGACATCAATGTGCTGGTCTTCGACACCGAAGTGTACTCCAACACCGGCGGTCAGGCCTCCAAATCCACGCCGCTGGGCGCCATCGCCCAGTTTGCCGCCGCCGGCAAGCGCATGGGCAAGAAGGATCTGGGCCGCATGGCCATGACCTATGGTTACGTCTATGTGGCGTCCATCTCCATGGGCGCGGACAAGGCGCAAGTGGTCAAGGCCTTCCGCGAGGCCGAAGCCTACAAGGGGCCTTCGCTGATCATCGCCTACGCGCCCTGCATCAATCAGGGCCTGCGCAAGGGCATGGGCAAGAGCATGGAAGAGGCCAAGCAGGCCGTGCAGACCGGCTACTGGCCCCTGTACCGCTACAATCCCGCCCTGGCGGCCGAAGGCAAAAATCCCTTCCAGCTCGACTACGCCAAGGAACCCAATGGCGGCCTGCAGGAATTCCTGGCCGGGGAAACCCGCTTCGCGGCCCTGGACAAGAAGGCCCCCGACGTGGCCCAGCAGCTGAAGGAACAGCTCGACAAGTCCTACATGGATCGCTTTGCCATGTACAAGCAAATGGCTGAACTGCCGCTGCCCGGCAGCAACAGCTAGTCCTCAACGCACATCCCGGGGGAACGGCGGACAGCGCCGTTCCCCCATCGCGCAGCCCGGGTTGGTGAATGGCAGCCCCGCTGCCGCCCTCGGAGGAACGATGAACGCACTGTATCTCACCGCCACAGGCCCCCTGTCCGGCAAGACCGCCGCGGCCCTGGGCATCATGCACATGTTGAACCTGAGCATGCGCGACGTGGCCATCTTCCGGCCCATCATCAACACTCCCCAGATGACCGACCGCGACCCGGACATCCAGCTCATGATGGAGCAGTTCAAGCTGCGCCAGGACTATACGGACACCTTTGTCTACACCCATGAGGAAGCCCGCAAGGTCATCAACCGCGGCGACCACGATCTGGTCATCGAAACCATCATCAAGCAGTTCAAGAAACTGCAGGCCGAACACGAATTTGTCTTTGTGGAAGGCACGGACTTCCTGGGCAAGGACGCGGTCTACGAATTTGAACTCAATGCGGAAATCGCCTCCAACCTCGGCTGCCCGGTCATGCTGGTGGTCAACGGCGATCATCCCGCCGACGATCTGCGCCAGAGCCTCCAGAACGTCATGGACACCATGGAGGAAAATTCGCTGGAGGTCATCGCCACCATCATCAACCGCGCCCACCTCTCGCAGATGGAGCTGGATGAGATCCGCGACGCCCTGAGCGACGAGAATCACCGCGCCCTCGTCTACGCCATTCCCGATGATCCCACCATCGCCAAGGCCACCATGTACGATGTGAAGAAAAGCCTTGGCGCGGAAGTGCTCTACGGGGCCAACCGCCTCGATACCATGGTCGGTTCGTACATCATTGCGGCCATGCACATCGACAACTTCCTCAAGTACGTGGAAAAGGATCAGCTCATCATCACGCCCGGCGACCGCACCGACATCCTGCTGGCCGCCATCTGCACCCGCATGTCCTCGGCCAAGCCGGATATTGCCGGGGTGCTGCTCACCGGCGGCATGCGCCCGCCGCAGCCCATCTGCGAGCTGATCGAGGGCTGGACAAACTCGCCCTTGCCCATTCTCATGACCGACATGCTCACGTACCAGAGCGTCATGGCCCTGCACGAGGTCTCCGGCTACATCGAACCCACGGATGCCCGCAAGATCAATACCGTGCTCGGCCTGTTCACCCATCATGTGAACACCAAGGAAATCAGCAAGCGCCTGGAGTTCAGCTCCAGCAGCTCGCGCATGACGCCCATGATGTTCGAATTCAACCTCATCGAACGCGCCAAGGCCCGCAAGATGCGCATCGTGCTGGCCGAAGGCGAGGAGGAACGCATCCTCCAGGCCACGGACGTGCTGCTGCGCCGCGACGTGGCGGACATCATCCTGCTGGGCAACCACGACATCATCCACCAGAAGGCCCGCGATCTCAGCCTGGACATCTCCGGGGCCACGGTCATCGAACCGGCCCGTTCGCCCAAGTTCGACGACTACGCCAATACCTACTACGAACTGCGCAAGGCCAAGGGCATCACGCCCGAAACAGCGCGTGACGTGATGAACGACGCCACCTACTTCGCCACCATGATGGTCAAGAAGGACGACGCCGACGGCATGGTGTCCGGCGCGGTGAACACCACGGCCCACACCATCCGCCCGGCCTTCGAGTTCATTAAGACCAAGCCCGGCTTCTCGGTGGTGTCCTCGGTATTCCTCATGTGCCTCAAGGATCGCGTGCTGGCTTTCGGCGACTGCGCGGTCAACCCCAATCCCACGGCCCAGCAGCTCGCTGAAATCGCCATTGCCTCGGCCCATACGGCCCGGGTCTTCGGCATCGAGCCGCGCGTGGCCATGCTCTCCTACTCCACCGGCACCTCGGGCAAGGGCGTGGATGTGGACAAGGTCAAGGAAGCCACGGCCATCGCCAAGGAAATGGCCCCCGATCTCCTGCTGGAAGGCCCCATCCAGTACGATGCGGCCATCGATCCCACGGTGGCCAAGACCAAGCTGCCCGACAGCAAGGTGGCCGGACGGGCCACGGTCTTCATCTTCCCGGATCTCAACACCGGCAACAACACCTACAAGGCCGTGCAGCGCGCCGCCGAGGCCGTGGCCATCGGCCCGGTGCTGCAGGGCCTCAACAAGCCGGTCAACGATCTCTCGCGCGGCTGCACCGTGCCCGACATCGTGAATACCGTGGCCATTACCGCCGTGCAGGCGGCCGCCGAAAAGAACAAGTAACCGACCTCAACCGCCGGGGGCGGACGCGCGGCGTCCCTCCCGGCATCAACCCATAAGGAAGTCTCGCCATGAAAGTTCTCGTGATCAACGCCGGTTCCTCCTCCTGCAAATACCAGCTGCTGGAAATGGAAACCGAGACCGTGCTCTGCTCGGGCCTTGCCGAACGCATCGGGCAGAGCGTGGGCCGCCTGTCGCACAAATTGTCCCCTGACACGGATCAGGAAGAAAAGATCATCAAGGAAGCTCCCTTCCCCACCCATGTGGAAGCCATGGAGCTGGTCATCGCCCTCTTGACCGATCCGGAAAAGGGCGTCATCAAGGACAAGAGCGAAATTCACGCCATCGGTCACCGCGTGCTGCACGGCGGCGAATCCATCACCGATCCGGTGAAGGTGGACGATCACGTCAAGAAAATCATCCGCGACTGCTTCCTGCTTGGCCCCCTGCACAATCCGGCCAACCTCATGGGCATCGAAGTCTGTGAAAAGCTCTTCCCCGGCGTGCCCAACGTGGCCGTGTTCGATACCGAATTCGGCATGGGCATGGAGCAGGAAGCCTATATGTACGGCCTGCCCTACGAACTCTATGAGGAGCTGCACATCCGCCGCTACGGCTTCCACGGCACCTCCCACAAGTACATCGCCAAGAAAACCGCCGAATACCTCGGCAAGCCCCTGCAGGATCTGCGCTCCATCACCATGCATCTGGGCAACGGATCCTCCATGAGCTGCGTGCGGGACGGCAAGTGCCTCGATACCAGCATGGGCCTCACCCCGCTGGAAGGCCTGATCATGGGTACCCGCTGCGGCTCCATCGACCCGGCCATCGTGCCCTTTGTCATGGAAAAGAAGGGGCTTTCCCCGGCCGAAATGGACACCCTCATGAACAAGAAGTCCGGCCTGCTGGGCCTGTGCGGCTTCACCGACATGCGCGACGTGCACAAGGAAGTGGACAACGGCAACAAGCGTGCCGAACTGGCCCTCAACATGCTTGTGCGCAGCATCCGCAAGATTCTCGGCAGCTACTTCTTCCTGCTGGACGGCAAGGTGGACTCCATCGTCTTCACCGCCGGCATCGGCGAAAATGACGACATCGTGCGCGCCGCCGTCTGCAAGGGTCTGGAAGATTTCGGCATCATCCTCAATCAGGGGGAAAACAGCACCCGCCGCCCAGGCGCGCGCACCATCTCCACCCCGGACAGCCGGGTCAAGGTGCTGGTCATTCCCACCAATGAGGAATTGCAGATTGCGCAGGCCACGCTGGAGATTGTCGGTCGCTAGCGGGCGCCGTTCTGATGCAAGGCCCCGCTCCGGCGGGGCTTTTTTGCATCACCCCGGGAGCCGTCGAAGATCGGCGCAGTGTTGCATATAGCAAAACAAAGTTATATCTATTGAAAAAGGCAATTGTTCGTCATCCCCAATTTCTTGCAGGAGTGGCCCCATGCCGACACCCATTCTGGAAAAGGAAAGCCTCATTCCGGGCAGAACCAGCAAACTGGTGCTGCACGCGCCGGAAATCGCGCGCAACGCCCGCCCCGGCCATTTTGTCATGCTGCGCATGAATCCCGCCGGCGAGCGCATCCCGCTCACCATTGCCGATACCGACCCCGAAAAGGGCACCATCGTCATCGTCTATCTGGTCATGGGCAAGAGCACGGCCCTGCTGGAAGCCCTCAAGGCCGGCGACAGCATCCTTGATGTCTGCGGCCCGCTGGGCAAGCCCACCCATATCGAGAAAAACGGCACCGTGGTCTGCGTGGGCGGCGGCACGGGCATTGCCGCCATGCACCACATCGCCAAGGGACACTGGCGGGCCGGCAACCGCGTGGTGGGCGTCATCGGCGCGCGCACCAAGGATTTGCTGCTCTTTGAAAAGGAACTTTCCAGCTTTGCCCACGAGCTGCTCATCTCCACCGACGACGGCAGCTATGGTCACAAGGGCCTTGTGACCGATCTGCTCCGCGAACGACTGGAAACCGACAAGAACGTCTTTGAAGTGGTGGCCGTCGGCCCGGTGCCCATGATGGCCGCCGTGGCCGAAACCACCCGCCCCTTCGGCGTGCGCACCACGGTCAGCCTCAACCCCATCATGGTGGACGGCATCGGCATGTGCGGCGCCTGTCGCGTGACCGTGGGCGGCAAGACGAAATTCGCCTGTGTGGATGGCCCGGAATTTGATGGCCATCAGGTGGATTTTGCCGAACTGCGCCGCCGTCTCGGCGCCTTCCGCGAACAGGAAAAGATCTCCCTTGATCAGTACAGGAGCCAGCATGGAAACTAAGGAAAAAAAGACCGTCGCCCCGCGCACGGACATGCCCTGTCAGCCTGCCGACGTGCGCGCCCGCAACTTTGACGAAGTGGCGCTCGGCTATACGAAGGAAATGGCCCTGCAGGAGGCCGCCCGCTGCCTGCAGTGCAAAAATCCCCGCTGCGTCAAGGGCTGCCCCGTGGAAGTGCCCATCCGCGACTTCATCGGCGAGGTGGCGCGCGGCAACTTTGACGCCGCATACCGCATCATCAAGACCACCAACAGCCTGCCCGCCGTCTGCGGTCGCGTCTGCCCGCAGGAACATCAGTGCGAAGGCAACTGCGTGCTCAAGGCCAAGGGTCAGCCTGTGGCCATCGGTCGGCTGGAACGCTTCGTGGCCGACAACCATATCGCCTCCTCGGCCTGCGAGCAGGTGACGGGCACCAATTCCTGTGCCGCGCCCCTGGGCGGCAAGAAAATGGCCTGCATCGGCTCAGGCCCGGCCTCGCTCACCTGTGCGGGCGTCTGCGCCGGGGCCGGCATCAAGGTGGATGTCTTCGAGGCCCTGCACGAGCCGGGCGGCGTGCTCATCTACGGCATTCCCGCCTTCCGTCTGCCCAAGAACGTGGTGGCCACCGAAGTCAACGGCCTGCGTCAGACCGGCGTGGATTTCCACCTCAATCATGTGGGCGGCCGCACGGTCAGCGTCAACGAGCTGGCCAAGGAATACGACGCCGTGTTCATCGGCGTGGGCGCGGGCCTGCCGATCTTCCTCGGCGTGCCCGGCGAAAACCTCGTGGGCGTTTTCTCGGCCAACGAATACCTCACCCGCGTGAACCTCGGCCGGGCCTACGACTTCCCCAACCATGACACCCCGGCCTTCCACGGCAAAAACGTCACCGTCTTCGGCGCGGGCAACGTGGCCATGGACGCCGCCCGTACCGCCCTGCGCATGGGCGCGGACAGCGTGCACATCGTCTACCGCCGCACCCGGGCCGAAATGCCCGCCCGCCACGAGGAAGTGGAACATGCCGAGGAAGAGGGCGTGAAATTCGCCATGCTCTCCGCTCCCGTCCGCTTCAATGGCGACGACGAGATGCGGCTGACCTCGGTGACCCTGCAAAAGATGGAGCTGGGCGAACCTGACGCCTCGGGCCGCCGCCGTCCGGTGCCGGTGGCCGGTTCGGAATACGATCTGCCCACGGATCTGGCCATCGTGGCCCTGGGCACGCGTTCCAATCCCATTCTGCTGGAGGCCACCGAAGGACTGGAAAAGACCGAACGCGGCTATATCAAGGTCAATGAGGAAACGGGCGAAACCTCCCTGCCCAACGTCTTTGCCGGCGGCGACATCGTCACCGGCGCGGCCACGGTCATTCTGGCCATGGGCGCGGGACGCAAGGCCGGTCAGGAAATCGTGCGCCGCCTCGGCGGCGTCTAGGCAACATCGTCCCGAAACAGGCGAGGCCCGGCGCACAGCCGCCGGGCCTTGCCTTTCCCCCACGCAACGGCGCGACCGCCTCGCGCCGCCGCCAAACCGCACGACGCCCAGCCACATGGACGCCGCACAAACAAGATGCGCCCCCCGCGCCAAAGGACAGGCCATGATTCTGCGGGATTTGCACACGCATACCCTGTATTCCCACGGTCGCAACACCCCGGCGGAAATGTACGCCGCCGCCGAAGCCGCCGGTCTGCGGCTCTACGGCTTCAGCGAACATTCCCCGCGCCCGCTGGGCTATACCTACAGCCACGAATACCGCGACCAGCTCGAAGCCCATCTGGATGACTATGTACGCGAAGTGGCGGCTCTCAAGGCCCGGGCCGCCGCCGATCCGTCCCGCTGTCAGGTGCTCTTCGGCATGGAATTCGACTGGCTGGATGCGGAAGAAGCCTTTGTGCGGGCCGCCGCCACCGCCTACGACTTCGACTACCGGCTGGGCAGCGTGCACTACCTCGGCACGTGGGGCTTTGACGACAAGCTGGAAGACTGGGATATTTCCCAGGAGGCCTGCGAACATCACTACCGCGCCTATTTCGCGACCTGGCGCAAGATGATCGCTTCCGGCCTCTTCGACATCGCGGCCCATCCCGACATCATCAAACTGTTCAGCATCCAGAAATTCCATGTCTGGCTGGCCAAGGCCGACAGCCTGGCCCTGGTGCGCACGGCCCTTGCCGAACTGCGCGATGCGGGCATGAGCATGGAAATTTCCTCGGCCGGCCTGCGCAAGCCCTGCCGCGAAATCTATCCCTGCCCCACCTTCCTGCGCCTTGCCGCCGAACTGGGCGTGCCCGTGAGCTTCGCTTCGGACGCCCACGGCATCGAGGAGGTGGGCCATGCCTTCCCCCAGCTCGCCAACTACGCCCGCGCCTTCGGCATCAGCGAAAGCGTCTGGTTCGAGCACGGGCAGATGCGCCGCGAAGCCTTCTAGCGCGCCCCGCCGGAAAGGATCCCGGTCTACTTGCCGTCGCTTTCCCGCTCAAAGGGATTGCGCAGCTCCTGCGGCACGTCCTCGCGCTTGCCGAAGCGCGCCCGCAGCAGCTCGATGACCACAGGCAGCACGGAAACAATCACGATGGCATAGACGATGATGCCGAAATTCTCCCGTACCCACGGCAAATTGCCCAGAAAATAGCCGGCGGACACCAGCCCCCCCACCCAGAGAAAACAGCCCAGCACATTGTACGAAAAGAACTGTCGCGGGCACATGAGGGCAATGCCGGCCACAAAGGGCGCAAAGGTACGGACAATGGGCACAAAACGGGCCAGAATGATGGCCTTGCCGCCGTGACGCTCGTAAAAGGCATGGGCCTTGAGCAGATGTTCCTTCTTGATGAAGCGCGAATCCCGCGAAAAAATGGCCGGGCCGACCCGGCGGCCGATGGAATAATTGACCGCGTCCCCACAGATGCCCGCGGCCAGCAGCACGCCCATCACTTCCACATAGCCCATATGCCCCGTCCCGGCCACCACGCCCGAAGCAAAGAGCAGGGAATCGCCCGGCAAAAAGGGCGTCACCACCAGCCCGGTTTCACAAAAAACCACCACAAAGAGAATGGCGTAAATCCACATGCCGTAATTGGCCACCAGCTCAAAGAGGTGAACATCAATATGCAGCACGAAATCAACAAGATAGGAAAAAAACTCCATGCATACCTCGTGGGGAACATCCCGGTTTTGCGCTCTGTTCCGATCTTGTACCCCAAGGGCGCTTGTGGCACAACAAAAGACATTCCGTCCGTCGAGGTTCGCCGCCCATGCCCCAGTGCCCCTTTCTGCCGTCTGTCCGCGCCCTGCCCGGCACGCCGGCAATCCGCCTTGTGATCCTGTGCTGCCTGCTGCTCTGCGCCCTGCCCGCGCCGCTGCATGCCGAAGATACCTATCGCGTGGGCCTGCGCACCCTGGGCTACTGGCTGCCGGAAGAAAAGGTGCGCCTGGATGTCAATGTCTGGTATCCCACCAAATGGACGCCGCGCGAACTGCGCTTTCCCCCCTGGCGGGTGGAAGCCGCCCGCAACGCCGATGCCGCCGAAGGGCGCTTTCCTCTGATTCTTCTCTCCCATCCCTCAGCCGCCACCCGCTTTTCCTTTCATGATACGGCCGCCTGGCTGGCTGAGCACGGTTTTGTGGTGGCCGCGCCCACCCACGCCCGCGACTGCATGCGCAACATGGATCAGCTCCACAGCTGGCAACAATTCACCGGCCGCATGACCGAACTCCGCACCCTGCTCGACCTCCTGCTGAGCCACGAAAAACTCGGCAAAAGCATCGACCCGCACCGCATCGGCTTCCTGGGCTACGGCGCGGGCGGCACCACCGGCCTGCTGCTGGGCGGCGCACTGCTCTCCTGCGCCCCGCTGGATGCCTACTGCGCCGCCGCCGGGCCGCAGGACGACTACTGTCACCGCTGGGCCGCCAACCGCCTGAAAAAACTCTGCGCCAACCTGCCCCTCACCGTCAGCCCCGCCGATACGCGCATCAAGGTGGTGGCCGCCGTCAATCCCAGCCACCTCATGCTCTTTGATCAGGCAGGCCTGCGCTGGTTTTATCCGCGCCTGCTGCTGGTCAGCGCCGGTCTGGATCAGGATGCCGACAGCCGCCTGACCACCGCCCTCGCCCATCAGCTCGGCTCACGCGCCCGCTACCTTGCCCTGCCCCACGCCGATACCGGCGCCCTGCTGGCCCCCTGCCCGCCCTCCCTCACCGAGGAACTGCCGGAACTCTGCCTGAGCGTCACCCCCGCCGAACGCCGTCAACAGCAGGAACATTTGCGGCAGGAACTGCTTGCCTTCTTCCTCCATTGGCTCGGCAACAGCGAAAATATCCCCGTCATCCCCAACCCGCCCGATCTGACCCCCAAAGCCGCGCCGGAACCCGTTGCTCCCGCCGCCCCCACCAAGCCCGCCCGCAAGGGCAAACGCGAACGCCGCTGACCCCGGGCCAGCCACCCGTCTTGACAAGTCCGGCCCGAATGGCTACAGCCCAAGCCATGCGGCGACGAACGCTCGCCTCAGCTCCATTTCCTATTGCCCAAGGATGAACGCCGATGCCGCGCGCCCTCCTGTGCCTCTGGACGGCCCTGTTCCTCTCGCTTGCAAGCCCTCTGCTCGCCGCCGACAAGACAAGCGGCTGGCAGGTCATGCCCGAAGGCGCGCGCCCCACCTATATCGGCATTCACGGCGGCACCGTGCCCGTCAGCCTGCTGGTCAGTCAGGACGGCGCCTCCCTGGTCAGCTTCGTGGGCCGCACTGGCAACGACTTCCTCGAAATCCTCCACCGCAACGACGTGCGCATGCCCTCCCTGCTCAATAACGCCACCGGTCGCGTCTCCAGCGGCCACCCCGCCGCCACCATCCTGCTGGCCGGCCACGACGATCGCCGCATCATGGTCTTCTATATCGTCGGCGACGGCGCCACCCGCACCGCCGTGCCCATGAGCGAACTCGAACCCTTCGGCCTCTCCCGCAAACCCCTCTCCGTCGAAGGCACCATCACCCTTCCCGGGCACAACAGTACCACCCTGCCCCATCGCCTCAACCTCGATACCGGCTACCTCCAGCCCCGCCGCACCGGCAGCTAGCCAACAACACGACAACGCCATGATATGATTGCGCCGGGAACGTGCGAGGAAGGGTTGCTTTCTTGTCGTTTTCTTGTTGCTTTCTTGTTGTTTTTTTCGGGGAGGAAAACCTTTTGTGAACAAAAGGTTCTTCCTCCCCGAACCCCTCCTTTCCAAAAAACTTTATAGGATAACTGAACGGACGACGCGACGCGGCAAGCCGTCGCGCATCTGTTCCGTCCCCCGGCGGCATGGCAAAAAAAGGCCGGAACGCGATTGTCCGGCCTGTTTTTTTGCAGGTTTTGGCTGCGGTGCGGTCGGGCGCCGGCTTGCGTGCCGCGACGCTTGGCATGGAGGCAGTAACGTTTTTG
>DWZD01000020.1 GCA_019118345.1 Candidatus Desulfovibrio intestinavium
GGGGGATGGGGGGTGTGGGGGGAAGGCCCCCTTTGTCCACAAAGGGGGCCTTCCCCCCACGCAAAAATCATCTGATTTTCCCTCACCACCCCTCAAAAAAGCGGGAAGCCGCTTCGCGCGGGCGAAGGGGCTTCCCGGTTCGGGCATTCGCAGCCGCATGCGCGGCGGTGGCGGCCTATCCGTTGCGGGAGCGGACGTTTTCGGCCATGAGTTCAACGATATGGCTGACGCGAATGGGCAGGCCCTTCTTTTCCACGCCGCCGCGAATCTGGAGGACGCAACCGGGGCAGTCGGTGACGAGACGATCCGCGCCGGTTTCCTGCACGTTCTTGAGCTTGTTTTCGAGCAGTTGGGCGGCCACTTCCGGGAACTTCATGGAGTAGCTGCCGCCGAAGCCGCAGCAGACGTCTTCTTCGGCGCAGGGCACGAAGTCGGCGGTCTGGGCGATGAGCTCGTGCGGGGCTTCCTTGACGCCGCAGCCGCGACAGAGGTGGCAGGGCGCGTGGAAGGTGACCTTTTCGCCGCTCCGGTTGAAGTCCTCGGCGGTCACGCCCAGCGTATCATGCAGGAAGGCGCTGAAGGGCTGGACAGCCTGGGCGAGGCGTTCGGCCATTTGCTGCTGGGGCGTACCTTCGAGCAGTTCGGGGTAGACGTTGCGGATATGGGAGGCGCAGCTTGCGCAGAGGGTGACCACGGCATCATATGTGCGCCCGGAAAGGGCGTCGATATTCTGACGGGCCACTTCCACGGCGGTGGCGCGCTGGCCCATGACATCCAGCGGCAGGCCGCAGCAGGTCTGATCCAGCGGGAAGTCCACATCCACATTGAGGGCGGTCATGAGTTTGACAAAGGCTTCCAGCTGATCCGGGAAGATGAAGTCCTGCGCGCAGCCGCTGAAGAGGGCGATGCGCAGGCGCGGATGGGGCAGGGAGGGCTTGAGGCGCGGCCAGCGATCCCGGAAGGACTGGGCGGCGATGGCGGGCAGGGCCTTGTACTGATGCTTGCCGAGGAAGATGGCGGGCAGGTGACGCAGATAGGTCGTGCCGTTGCTCTCGCTGGCGAAGGGACGCTGGGCGAAGCTCGCGAACTTGATGAGCCGGTGGAAGAGGGTGCGGTTTTTCATGACCGAGGAAAGCAGGGTCATGGGCAGGCCGGCGCCGTTCTTTTCGGTGAGGCGGGCGCGGATTTCGCGGATGAGGCGCGGCAGGTCGATGCCGCCCGCGCAGACGTTCTTGCAGGCTTCGCAGCCGATGCAGTTTTGCGAGAGGATGGCGGCCTTGTCCTGCCCGTGGAAGAAATAGGTGAGGATCAGGCCGATGGCCCCGATATAGACATACCCCATGCGGTGGCCGCCCACCAGCCGGAAGACGGGACAGACATTGGCGCAGGCCCCGCAGCGCACGCAGCGGAAGATCTGGGAGAAGAGCGGATCCTTGGCGATTTCGCTGCGGCCGTTGTCCAGAAAGACGACGTGCAGGATCTTCTTGCCCGTGGGCGAGGCCGCGCAGTCGCCCGCGCCGTCCATGAAGGTGACGTAGGAGGTGAGGCGCTGGGCCGTGGCATTGCGGGGCAGCACCTGCAGGGCGGTGAGAGCCACATCGAGGGTGGGCACGAGCTTGTCCAGTCCGGCCAGCACCACATGCACGCGCGGCAGGGTGGTGACCATTTCGGCATTGCCCTCGTTGGTGACGGTGCTGACGCTGCCGTTTTCGGCCACGGCGAAGTTGCAGCCGCTCACGCCCATGTCGGCGCGCAGGAATTTGCGGCGCAGCTGCACACGGGCCACCTTGACGAGGCGCTGCACGTCCGTATCCTGCGGTTCGCCGGTGGCCTTGGCAAAGTCGTCGGCCACCTGCTGCCGGGAAAGGTGGATGGCGGGCATGACCATGTGCGAGGGGCCTTCATGGCGCAGCTGGATGATCCATTCGCCGAGGTCGGTTTCGTCCACCACCAGATTGTCGGCTTCCAACCGCTTGTTGAGGTGAATTTCCTCGGCGGTCATGGATTTGGACTTGATGACATACTTGACGTTGTTCTCGCGTGCGATGCGGGCAATGATCTCGTTGGCATCGGCGGCGGTGGCCGCACGATGCACGATGACGCCGCGTTTTTCCGCTTCGGCGCGGAACTGCACATAGAGTTCTTCCATATGGCGGCAGGCGTCGTCCTTGGCATCGGCGATCTGCCGGATCAGGCCGCGTTCGTCCACTTCGCTGAAGATGGCCTCACGGTTGGCACGATAGGCCACGGCAAAGGTGTCCAGGGTGCGGCGCAGGAAGCCGTCCTCCAGGGCGCTGTCGATATCCTTGTGGTAGCCGGACTCGCTGCCGAGTTTTTCGTTGTTAGCCATGAGCATCCTCCAGAAGAACGATATGCAGCTCCAGCGGGCCATGCACGCCCACGGCGCTGACGCGCTCGATGTCGGCGGTACGGCTGGGGCCGGTGATGAAGACGGTGTAGCTGCCGGGGCGTTCGGCCATGCGCTCGCGCAGGGGGCCGGCCACGGACGGCAGATCGGGGTAAATGCGGGAGGCGGGCAGGATGAGAATATGAATTTCGCTGATCATGCCCGCGAGGCGGGTATCCTCGTTGTCGCCCACGGTCAGGCAGGTGCCGCTGACCGCCACGCCCAGACGGGCGGTGGTCAGGCCCACGTCGATGCCGGCCAGATGATTGCGCAGGCCGTCACGCCGGCAGGCTATGCCCTGTGCCTCGCAGGCGGCGGACAGGGCGGCAAAGTCCTCGTCGGCCAGATCGGGCGCGGCCAGGATTTTTTGCACCCGGGTGGGCACCTTGTTGGGGCCGTCGGGGCCTTTTGCCACATCCTCGTCGGCCAGCAGTTCGCAGGGAGCCTTGCGGGCGCAGACATCCACGGCATATTGCAGGGCGGCGGCCATGTTGGGCAGGCGCTGCACGGTGGCGGCAACGGCCTCCGCGCGGGCGATGAAGAGATCGACACATTCCTGATTGACTGGGGGCATGAAACACTCCTTGAGGCTATTGCGATGCGCCGCCCAGGCCCAGATGCTTCGCGTAGAGCTGGACGGGATGGCGCACGATCACGGGGTCATGGTTGTGGGAAAGGACATCTTCCAGCTGCATCATGCAGGCCGGACAGGCGGCGGCCGCCACGGCGGCGCCGCTCTCCACGATGCGATCCCGCTTGCGCTGGCCGATGCGGCGGGAAAGATCATAATGGCTCAGGTTGAAGGAACCGCCGCAACCGCAGCAGCGGTCGGCCTCCTCCATTTCCACCAGCCGGCAGCCCGAGGCGGCAATGAGGTCGCGGGGCTGACGGCGGATGCCCAGCCCCTTGGCGAGGTGACAGGAGTCATGATAGGTGACCGTGGCGCCGTCCTCATGGGGCGGCAGGGCCGTTACCTTGAGCACGTCCGTCAGAAAGGCGGTGATGTCCATCGTGTTTTCGGCCAGCCGCCCGGCGGCCTCCCGTTCCAGGGTGCCGAGCCGGCGGGCATAGCGCGGCCAGAGTTCGGCAAGGGTCTTGGTACAGGTGGGACAGGGCGTGACAAGGTAGTCATAGTCCCCGCGCAGCACGGGCAGGTTGGCGGAAATCTGGCGCAGCATGCCGGTCACGTCGCCCGAGGCCAGAGCGGGCATGCCGCAGCAGGCCAGCCCCTCGGGCAGGAAGATCGCCACCTTGTGGTGATGCAGCACGTCGAGGCAGGCGCGGGCCATGTCCACATACAGCTTGTCGGCCATGCAGCCGGGATAGAAGGCCACCCTGAGGCCGCCTTCCGGGCGCGGCTCGTCCAGCCGCCCCACAAGGGCGGACAGGGGCCGGGCAGCCAGCGGGCGCACATGGCGATCGCCGAGCAGGAAGGTCAGCAGGGGCGCGCAGGCCGTTTCCTGCGCATCATGGTTGCGGCGCAGCATGAGACGCTGCAGGGGCGCGCCCACCCGCACGCTGACGTTGAACAGGCCCGGCCGGGGCAGCAGAAAGCGGAAAATCATCTTTTTCAGCGGGTGCAGGCCCAAGTAGGCATTGACCACCTCACGGGCCTCGAAAAAGATTTCCGTGATGTTCACGCCCGAGGGACAGGCCGCCTCGCAGGAGCCGCAGAGCAGACAGCGGTCGAGCTTGCCCGCCACGGCCTGCGGATCGCAGATGAGTTCATGGGCCAGATTGTTGATCAGCGCCAGCTTGCCCCGGGCCACGTCGGCTTCCTTCATGGTGGCCCCGAACATGGGACAGACGGCCTGACAGAGGCCGCAGCGCATGCAGGCTGCCAGCCGGTCGTCCAGGGCCATGAGCCGCCGGGCGAGGGAGTGAAGATCGCTCATCGCGCGCCCCCCCGGATGCTCACCAGCTTGGTGGGATTGAGCAGCCCCTTGGGATCAAGGGCGCGGCGCAGGCGCTGCGAGAAGAGGATGGTACCGCGGGAGGTCTCCTTTTCCAGCCATTTGGCCTTGGCCGTGCCGATGCCGTGCTCGCCGGAGAGGGTGCCGTGCAGGCCGATGGCGGCTTCGAACATTTCGTCAATGGCCGCCTCCACGCGGGCGAATTCGTCGGCGTCGCGCTTGTCGCAGAGGAAGGTGGGGTGCAGGTTGCCGTCCCCGGCATGGCCAAAGGTGCCCACTTCCACGCGGTATTTGGCGGCAATGTCGGTCACCACGCGCATCATGGCCGGGATTTGCGAGCGCGGCACGGTGGCATCCTCCAGAATGGTGGTGGGCCGGGCGCGGGCCAGCACGGGCAGGGCCATGCGCCGGGCTTCCCAGAGCTTGTTCTTTTCGGCGGCGTCGCGGGCCACATGCACGGCGGTGGCGCCGGAGGCCCTGAGCACGCGCTCCACGGCCTCGGCATCATCGGCCACCTGAGCCGGATGGCCGTCCACCTCGATGAGCAGGATGGCCGCCGCCTCGCGGGGCAGGCCCGCATGGGTGAAGTCGTCCACGCGCACGATGGTGTTGTTGTCCAGAAATTCCAGGGTACAGGGCACGACATGGGCGGCAATGATGCCGGCCACGGCTTCGGCGGCCTTCTGCAAATCGTCAAAGACGGCCATGAGGGCCTTGGCGGCTTTCGGCGGCGGCACAAGCTTGAGCACAGCCTGCGAAATGACGCCGAGCGTGCCTTCGCTCTGGGTAAGCATGCCCGCCAGATTGTAGCCGGTCACGCACTTGACGGTACGGGAACCGCTCTTGACCACCTCGCCCGTGGCGTCGAAAAATTCCACGCCCATGACGTAATCCTTGGTGACGCCGTACTTGAGGCCGCGCAGGCCGCCCGCATTTTCCGCGATGTTGCCGCCGATGGTGGACACGGACTGCGAACCGGGATCCGGCGGGTAGAACAGGCCCCGCTTTTCCACCGCGGCGGCGAACTGGGCGGTGATGACGCCCGGTTCCACCACGGCGTACAGGTCATTCTCATTGATTTCGAGGATGCGGTTCAGGCCGTTGGTGAGGATGACCACCGTATCCGGCGCATCGGGGATGACGCCGCCGGAAAGATTGGTGCCCGCGCCGCGCACGGTCATGGGGATGCCGTTGTCATAGAGTTTTTTCACGCACTGGCCGAGCTGCTCGCAGGTGGTGGGCCGCACCACGAGCGACGGCACCACGGGAGCCAGTACGGCGGAATCATAGGAATAGCTCTGGCGGTCGGCCTCGGAGCTGAACACGTTTTCCGGGCCGAGCAGGGCCTCGAAATCCTTGATAAGCGCATTGTTTGCCATGAAAGAATCCTTGTCTGTTCCGCACGGCTGCCCAAGCGGGGCAAGGCCGGCGGGAGAAAAAAGCCGTCGTTCTCTGCCTGCGGCGCGTCAGGGCCTGCCCCCGCCCCCGGCCAGCGCGCAGATGAAGGCAAAGGCTTCGGGGCTGACCGGCTGCACGGACAGGCGGCTGCCCCGGCGCATCAATTCCATGTCCGCCAGTTCCGGGAAGGCCGCGAGATCCCGGCGGCGCAGCGGTTGCGGAAAGGCCGCTTCCAGCTGCACGTCCACCATCTCCCAAATGGGTTTTTCGGGCGTGGCGCGAGGGTCGAAATGGGGATTTTCCGGGTCAAGCGCGGTGTGATCGGCATAGGCTTCGCGCACGACGCGCACAATGCCGACAATGGCCGGGTCATTGCCGCTGTGGTAGAAAAAGCCCTGATCGCCCAGCCGCATGGCCTTCATGAAATTGCGGGCCTGATAATTGCGCACGCCGTCCCAGGCGGTCGTCCGCCCGGGAGATTCGGCCAGATTTTGCCAGGAAAAACACCCCGGTTCGGACTTGAACAGCCAGAAGGCCATGAAAACTCCCCCTGCTTTGACCGTGCGGCAAAGGTCGCCGCGACGGACGATTTCAACCAATAGTGTTCATTTTGCGGGGAAGATCCCTCTCCTGTCAAGTCACGAACGGCAAGCCGCCCCTGCCCGCAGGGCAGAGTTCCTTTTTCCTTGACTCTTGTAAAGCGTTTTCGTATGAAAATGAAAAATCGTAGCCAGAATCGGGGCAGACAGGCGCTTGTCATCAGTAAAAAGCTGATTTTTTCGGCCCACTTCGCCCGGTTTGACCATCCTGTCTTTCGCCTCCGCTGTGGCCGATGCTGACGAAAGACGGCGGGACGGATGGGGAATCCTCAACCCTTTTTGGAGAAACATATGGCTTGGACTCAGGTTTACGCCCCTGTGGGGGGAGCGTTGCTGTCCGCCCTGCTGGCGGCCATTCCCCTGATTGCGCTCTTCTACATGCTGGCCGTGCGGCGGGCCAAAGGACACCATGCCGCCGGAACCGCCGTGGCGCTGTCGTTTGCGCTGGCCGTGCTCGTCTGGGGCATGCCGGCCACCACGGCTTTCAGTTCCTTTTTGTACGGCGCGGCATTCGGGCTTTTCCCCATTGTCTGGATCGTGGTCACGGCGGTCTGGGTCTACAATATGACCGTCGAGTCCGGCGAATTCGAATACATCAAACAGTCGCTGGCCCGCCTGACCGATGACCGCCGCCTGCAGGCCATTTTCATCGCCTTTGCCTTCGGCTCCTTCATCGAGGGCACGGCGGGCTTCGGCACGCCCGTGGCCATTACGGCGGCCATGCTGGTGGGCCTCGGCTTCAAGCCGCTCTACGCGGCGGGCATCTGCCTCATTGCCAATACCGCGCCCGTGGCCTTCGGCGCCATCGGCGTGCCGGTCATCGTGGCCGGGCAGGTTTCGGGCTTCTCCGATCTGCACATCAGCGCCATTGTGGGCCGCCAGCTGCCCTTCCTGTCGGTCATCGTGCCCTTCTGGCTCTGCGTGGTCATGTGCGGCTTCAAGCGCTCGCTGGAAGTGCTGCCTGCCATTATCGTGTCCGGCGTCTGCTTTGCCGGTTCGCAGTATGTGTTCTCCAACTTCCACGGCCCGACCCTGCCGGACATCATGTCGGCCATTGTGGCCATTGTGGGGCTGGTGGTGCTGCTGCGCGTCTGGAAGCCCGCCCGCATCTGGCGCTTCGAGGGCGAAGCCGCGGCCGCCATCGAGGGTGAAGCGCCCCGCTTCGGCGTGGTGCTGCGCGCCTGGGGGCCGTACATCATTCTGGCCATCATGGTTTTCCTGTGGGGTCTGCCGCAGTTCAAGGCCCTGCTCCACAGCGTGCCCGGCTCGGTCATCAATTTCAGCTGGCCCGCCCTTGACGGCATGGTGCAGAAGGCCGCGCCCATCCTGCCCGCCGGCAAGGATCCGAATTATCCCGCCGTGTTCGTGCTCAACTGGCTTTCCGCCGGCGGTACGGCCATTCTCATCGCGGGCTTCCTCTCGGTGCCGCTCATGCCCGGCTACAGCTTCGGTCGCGCGCTGAGCTGCCTGTTCCGCACCGTGGTGCAGCTGCGCTTCCCCATCCTGACCATTGCCATGATTCTGGGGCTGGCCTATCTCATGAACTATTCCGGCATGAGTTCCACCCTGGGCATCGCCTTCACCCTGACCGGCAGCCTGTTCCCCATCTTCTCGCCGCTGCTGGGCTGGCTGGGCGTGTTCCTCACCGGCTCGGACACCTCGTCCAATGCCCTGTTCTGCGGCATGCAGCGTTCCACCGCCGAAGTGGTGGGCATGCCGCCCGAGCTGGCCGTGGCCGCCAACTCCTCCGGCGGCGTGACCGGCAAGATGATCTCGCCGCAATCCATCAGCGTGGCCACCGCCGCCACGAGCATGGTGGGTCAGGAAGGCAATCTCTTCCGCTTTGCCCTGCCGCACAGCATTGCCATGACCGCCTGCATCTGTGTGCTGACCTGGCTGCAGGCCACTGTTCTGAGCTGGATGCTGCCCTAAGCGGCATTCCCTGCCCTTTCCGCCGGGCCGCGCTCCCCTGGGGCGCGGCCCGTTGTCTTTTCCCCGTGCGAAGGCATTTCCGCGCGACTGCCGGGCCTCAAGTTTGCCGCTGACCAACCGATAAATTTGTCAGGAAGGATCCGTTATGACCGCCACCATGATGCCAAGGAGGGTTGCGTATGGACGGCATGCAGATTTCCGGTGCGCAAATTACGGAAAACGGCACCTTCATGTCCACGGAGGAGCTGCTTGACGGCAGCCAACCCCAGGCGGATACCCTGACCGCGCTGGTCATCAACAAGACCCTGAACAAGCAGGCGGAACTGGCCGCCCAGCTGCGCAACAGCGCCATGCACGACATGGGCAGGGGTCAGCGGTTGGATACCATAGCCTAGGCGAGCGCCGCCGTCGTGCCGCCAGGGGCGCAAACCGCTTTTTTCGCGTCGCACCGCCGCGAAGCGGACGGTCGCGCGGCCCCTCTGCGGCAATCGGCCTGCGCCCTGCGGGACGCAAAAGGCGGGGGAAGGTTGCCCTTCCCCCGCCTCGTCATATGCGGCCGTAGCATCGTTGCCGGAAAAGCGGACGCTTTTCGCTGGCGGCAGGCTTATGCCTTCCCCTCCTGAGACGAAGCCTTTTCGCTCTTGTCGCTGATGCGCTGGAAGACTTCGCGGAAGCTCACCTTCTGCGGGCCGTCATGGGACTGCGGCACCTGCAGGCCCACGCGGGTCTTGAAATTGATGACAATGGGGCCGCTCAGGTTGAGGCAGGCCTCTTCCGGTTTGCCCATGGGGATGGAGACCGTCACCAAAATGGCCGCATCCTCGGGTTTTTCCAGCTTGAGCAGCATCTGTTCCGCATCGCCGATGATGACGGGGTAAGACTCAAGGAAGCTGTACGGATCGGTCACCATGAGGCCGAGGGTCGGCGTGGTGGTGCTTTGCAGGATGAGCAGCGCTCCGCCCTGCTGGATTTGCAGAAGGGTGAAGGAACGCTCATTTTCCAGACCGGCCAGCCCCCGGGGGAAATTGATGATCTTGTCGGCCTCGATGCTGCGGCGACCAAGGCGGGTATCAATTTCCAGTTCCTTTTTCACATCTTTTTTCTCTTCCATAGCTGCAGTGCCACCATCAGATCTTCATTGTTGGAGGGAATGGCGCCCTTGTTCTCCTCAATGGCGCGCGTATAAATCTCTTCACGATAAACCGTTGTGTCCGGCGGAATGTCAAGGCCGATCTTGACCTGTTTTCCCTGCACACCCAACACGGTTATGCGTATGTTTTCACCAAGGCAGATGCTTTCCCCCGGACGGCGCGCAAGTATGAGCATAAGCCGTCCGTTAGATGTAGTTGGAAAGATTGAGCTGCATGATCATGGACGAGGACTGCAGCACCATGCTGTAGGTCATCTGCTGCCGCGTCAGGTTCGTCAGGAGTTCCGTCAGATCAATGTCCTCGACATTGCTCAGCAGCTCCTCCTGATCCAGCTTGCGGAAATCCAGAATGTCATACACGGTTTCCACGCGCGTTTCCTTGGCGCCGATCTTGGCGGCCTGGGATTCCAGATAGGGCATGCAGTCATTGGTCAGCTTGGCCAGCACCTGGGCGCAGCCGTCGCGGTTGTCGCATTCCAGATAGGCAATGAATTCCCCGGCCAGCTCAAAGATATTCTGTTCGTTGGACAGGGCGGGCTTGTTCTGGTAGTAACCGCCGAAAATCTCCATGCCCACGCTGTTCACGGAAACATAGGTATCTTCCATGATCTCGAAATTGAGATCCGCGCGGTCGGGATGCACCATGATTTGCGTGCCGGCCGGTATGGTTGAACCGCCCGCGATCCCGGCGGTATTGAAATCCATATAGCCGCCGGGAATGGTCAGACGCAGGCTGTCGCCGCCGGTGGTCGTGCCCTTGGCCGTCACCCAGTTGTTGCCGCCGTCGGTGCTGTAGGAATAGGTGAATTCGTTGCCCGCCGTGGCCAGATCCGCCGCGCTGTCGAAGCGCACCAGCACATCCTTGCCGAAGTTGCCCGAGGCTGCGGCTTCCAGCCCCTCCTGACCGCCCATGATGGTGATATCCGGCGGCGGATTGTTGTCGTCGCCCTGATAGACGGCCGACGGGCGGATGTAAAGCAGGGTGCCGTTGTTGGCGCCCGGCCCCGCGTCCACATCGGCGGCGCTGACCTCGAGGCCGTTCGGCACGTAGAGCTGGACGCCGTTGGCCGAGATGGTAAAGGTAGTCGCATTGGGATCGGCGGCCAGGGTCGCTTCCGTCCAGGTCGTGCCGCCGTCGGCCGACCAGCGGTAGGTGAGGTCGTCATCGCCCACGGTGCCGTCGCTGGTGAACTGCACCATGATGGTGGAGTCGGACGCGCCGTCAATGCGGAACGCGCCCTGGCTGGCCGCCTCGCTCCAGTTCTCGTCCCATGAGGTCACGGCAAGGTGTTCCTCGAAGGCATTGCTGTCATAACGATGCCCGGCAAAAATGCTCTTGCCGTCAAATTCGGTATTGGACAGATTGAGCAGGGTGCCGAACAGCGCCCGGGCCTCCTCGGCCATGAGCTGCCGCTGCTCGCCGGTGTAGGTGTCCGTGGAGGCCTGTTCCGCCAGTTCCTTGAGCTGGGTCAGCACGTTGTTGGTCTGGGTGGCCACCACGTTGTCGGCCAGCTGCAGCCAGCCCTGGGCGGTCTCCACATTGGTCTTGTACTGATCCGTATTCTGAATCTGGTTGCGGGCCGTCAGCACGCGGAAGGTGCCGGCAGGGTCATCGGAGGGGCGGTTGATGCGCTTTTGCGTCGAGCCTTGCATGGTGCTTTCCATGTAGGCGGCAAGCGTCTTCTGCATGTCGTTGACCATGCTGCCGTACATATTGCTGTGCGTGATGCGGATGGCCATGATGTCCCCTCCTTTGCCTACTGCTTCAGCCCGAGCAGGGTTTCCAGCATCTGGTCGGCCGTGGTGATGAGCTTGGCCGCCGCGACGTAGGAACTCTGATACTTGATGAGATTGGTCAGTTCCTCGTCCAGGTTCACGCCGGAAACCGAGGCCACCCGATCATCGAGATCCTGGGTCAGGGTGGTGTGATATTCCGAATTGGTCTTGGACTGCAGGCGATCCGAACCCACCGTGGTGACAAGATTGGCGTAGTAGGTCGAGATGCTCTGATTGTCCACGGTCTTCCAGACGGTGGAGATGGTCACGTTCTTGGTGGCCAGCAGGCCCATGTCGTTGGCCAGCGAGTTGTCGCCCACATTCATCTGATACTGCCCGTTGACCCGGCCGGCGGCCACATAGTCCGCATTCTGATACAGCATGTCGCTGACGGCCATATCCCCGGCGCTGTCGCCGGAAAAGAAGCCGTTGATGCCCAGGGCGGCCATGAGACCGCTGGAGTCCGCCCCCATGGCGAAGCTCACATTGCTGTCGGGATTGGTTTCAATGAGCAGGCGGCCGTCCTGAATGGAGGCCACGAGCATATTGTTGCCCGCCGCATCCGGGAAGGAACGGTTGATGGCGTCGCGCACATCCTCCAGCGTATGCACCGAGGGATCGAAATTCTGGATGCCGGCCGTATTGGGGTCAAAGTCCAGCATGCCGGAGGACACATAGTCCCCGGTGGTCTTGTCGTAGAAGTGCAGATTGACGTTGCCGGACTGCAGGCGGTCGCTGTAGGCGTGCATGGCCTGCGCCGAACCGAGGGCCTGATCGCTGGCCCCGATGACCTGCGTACCCTGGGCATAATCCAGCGGGTTCAGACCCACACCCTGGCTGTGCAGGCGGTTCACTTCCCAGATCAGGGCTTCGGCCGTGGCGTTGATTTCATCCAGATAGCGATTGCAGTTGTCGTCGCGCACGTTGAAATAGGCCGCCAGCTTGCCGCCGGTGAGGCGATCGGTATTTTCCGTGCCGTTCAGATAAATCTGGGGCGTGATGTTTTCCGGGCCGCGGGTCGGCTCAATCCAGTAAAGGCCGCGCTTGGGCGTGATGTCGAAGCAGTCGCCGGCATGGAAGTTTTCCGTATCGGTGAAGGAGACGGTCAGGTTCTTCACAAGCATCGAATCCACCTTGCCGTCGCCGTCATTGTCCGTGATGTCAAAGCGCAGTTCCTGACCGTTGTCGTCGCGCAGCCAGGTTCTGCCGCCGTCCAGGGAAACGCGGAACTGAGGCGGGGGCGTGTCGCCCACGCTGCCGCCGGTCACGATTTCCAGCGTATATTCAAAGCCGTCGGTTCCCTGAAACTCGACCTGCCCCTGATAGGTGGATTCCGGCTTCAGGCGATTTTCGGCCTGGGCGGGCAGCATTTCCAGTTCCCAGCTCGTCTGGCCGTCGGCCAGCGGCTGCCCGGTGGTCAGCTGCACGCGGAAATTGCCCTTGCCGTTGTCGATGGTTTCCACATCCGCCAGCGTGGCCAGCTCGCGCACCAGCCGGTCGCGCTCATCATACAGATCGTTGGGATTGCTGATGCCTTCCACGGTATTGGCCGTGATCTGCTTGTTGATGGAGGCGATGGACTTGGCGATTTCGTTGACGCGGGCCACGGCGGCGTCAATGGAAACATCCATTTCGGCCTGAATCTGCTTGATGCTGTCCACGGTGGAGGAAAACATGTCCCCCATGGAGTCGGCATAGGACAAAAGCGCCTCGCGATGGGCCGTACTGTCGGGATAGAGCGCCATATCCTGCCAGGCCTCGAAGAACTGGCTGATGGAGGAATTGACGCCCGAGCGGTTGGCCTCGTTGAACAGGCTTTCCAGCGAGGTCAGCACGGTATCCTGCTCATTCCAGCGGGACGAGACTGTGGACTGCCGCACATAGGAGCGTTCCAGAAAGGCGTCGTAATAGCGCAGCACCTGCTGCGCATTGACGCCCATGCCCTGTGCGCCGGGCTTGGTGGTAATGGAATAGGCATCGCGCTGATCCACATACTGGCGCGAATAGCCTTCGGTATCGGCATTGGCAATATTGTTGCCGGTGACGGAAATCCAGGCCTGCGAGGCGTTTAGGGCCGACTTCCCGATATTCATCAAACCGCTCAGCATGATCACAGCCTCCCGGAAAGAATGGCCGCATCAGGATGGGCCTTGTAGCGCATGGTTCCCCGCGCGCCATACACGGCGGCATCGGGCGGCGTGACCTGCTTGGTCAGATGCCTGAGGTTGCGTGTGCTCTGATCAAGCAGCGCCAGCGAAAGCTGGGCATTGCGCGAAGCCTGACGGGCCGCCAGCTGCTCTCCCCGATCCACTTCGGCAAAAATGTCCCGCAGCTCGGCGGCCTGATCTTCCGGCAGGGTTTCGGCGTACTTGAGGACGCGCTGCCCGCCAAGCGCCTGAATCACGCAGCGCTTTTCCGCCGCAAGCTGCCGGATAAGCTCCTGAAGGGAAAATTCCAGCGACACCACGGCATCGGCCTGGCGTTCCATGATGGAAAAATATTCCTCCTGCAGGAGTTCGGACAGCAGGGCAAGAGCCTTGGACTGGCGGCGCAAAGACTGGCTGACGATGCGAAACATGGGCATATCCTTACATTTTTGCATCCGCCTCCCCCTACGTGAAGCGGCGGAACTTTCTGCCGCCGGGGAGGCGCGCACCTGCTATTGTGCAAGAGATATGCCGATGTTTTGACAAGAGCGCCCGCCCGCGAGGGAGGACAACATCTCGCAACCGTGTCGTCAATGGCATCGAAAAGCGCCCGCCCGCGAGGCGGCAGACCATCTTCAGCGCGCTGACGGTAAAATCGGAGAGCGCCCGCCCCCGCAAGGGGCAGACGCTCTGAGTCATGCGGCGCGCCTGTTCGCGCCCGAAAGAAGTAGATGATGCGTTTTCTCAGCCGTGGCGGAAGCCGCCGGGCCGTGCAGGCCCGGAAGCCGGATCAGGACAGGGGAACGCCGGCGATGAGCGCCTCTTCCGCGCTCAGGCGGGAGTCGCCCATTTCCTGCTGGCCCGCACGGGACGGACGCACCTGCCCCATGCCGGCCTGGGACGCGGTCAGCGGCGGTATGCCGGAAGGCGCCAGCCCCTGACCCGCGGCGGCCTGCGAGGGCTGGGTCGCCGCCTGCGCGCCGGTCAGCGGCGCCACATTCGCCTGTCCCGCTGCAGGCTGGCCCTGCAGGGCATTCAGCTGCTGCTGTTGGGCCTGGGCCTGCAACTGTGCGGCTTCCAGCGGCACGGTCTGCGGCGGCTGGATCACCTGCTGCGCGGCATTCTGGTTGCCCTGGGCATGGTAGGCCCGGATGCCCTGCCCGGCCTTCTTGCCCCCGGCGTCCACGTTGAGGGTGCGGATGAGATCCTGATTCAGGCCCTGCCGCAGCTGTTGCGCCTGCTCGGGCATATTGGTCTGGTACCGGATGCGCACCACTTCCGGCCGGCTGTCCGCCGGGGCGGCATTGGCGGCATTGGCGGGCTGCGCCGCCTGCGCCGCAGCCGGATTCAGAGGCTGGACGGTCTGGGCGGGCTGAAAAAGAGCGGGCTGCTGCATGGCCGCCTGCATGGCCGCAGGCGTCCCCGCCGGGCTGAAGGCCCCGGTCTGGGCCGGCTCCATGTCGCCGGTCTCGCGCCGCTGACGGCGGGACATGGCGGGCCGCACGCCGTTGCCCAGCTTGTCGCCGGCCAGGCGCTGGGCCTGTTGGGCCATTTGCAGGCCGGAAAGCTGCCCGGACTGGCGCGTGTGGGGGCGCACCTGAATCTGCCGGCTTTCCGGCTGCGGCGCGGCAGCGGTCAGCTGCGGCGCGGCGGCGGGCTGGGGCACGGCGGCCGGTTGCGGCGACAGGCCCTGCGACCCGGCTTCCGCAGCCTGCCCCTCAGCGACCACTCCGTTCACCGGCGCATAGCCCTCATACATGTTCACGGGCTGCGCCCGGGGTGTGGGCGTGGGGGTCGCCGCCTTTTCCGGCGCGCTTGCGGTCGTCGCCCGCGCGGCCTCGGGCGAGGGGATGAGCGGTGCGGCCTCGGCCAGGAAGGCGGACGTTCTGCCCGCACTGCCTGCGGCGCCGCGACTGGCGGAGACGAGATTGCGCGAAAGCTGCTCATACATCATGTCGGCAAGACCGATGCCGCCGGCGCTGGCCATGGACTTGGCCAGTTCCTGATCATACATGTCCTGCCACATCTTTTCATCCCGGCTGTGCAGCAGGCCGCCCTGCGGCAGGGTGGCGCGCATCTGCTGCCACATCTTCTGGATGAAGATGGATTCAAAGCCCTGACAGGCCTCGCGCAGCTTGCGTTCCTTCTGTTCGGGCGTCAGACGGCTGGAGGCGGACTCGTTGAGGCCGCGCACCTTGTGCTGCAGTTCGAGCTGCCGCCCCTGACTCTGGCCCAGGGAAGCCTGCATCATGCTGGAATCAAATGCCGAAGCCATTTAGATAACCTCCAGACTGGCATGAAGCGATCCCGAGGCCTGCAAGGTACGCAGAATGGAAATGAGATCGCGCGGGGAGGCGCCGATGGCGTTGAGGCCATCCACCAGCTCCTGCAGGGTCGCCCCCTCCACCATCATGAGCCGTCTGTTCTCCACGCGCACATTGATGTCCGTACCCGGCGTGACCACGGTCTGTCCGGCTGAGAAGGGGCCAGGCTGGGAAACCTGTTCGCTTTCCCGCACCACAATCTGCAGATTGCCGTGCGCCACGGCGGCCTGCGAAATGCGCACATCCCGCCCCAGCACGACCGTCCCCGTCTTTTCGTCCACCACCACCTTGGCCGCAACGTCGGGCGAGATTTCCAGATTTTCCACCGAAGCCATGAGCGGCACCAGATTGCTGCGGTACTGCGGCGGAATATTGACCACCACCGAGCTGGCATCCTGCGCATTGGCAAATGGGCCGCCCATGGCCTCGTTGAGACGCTCGGCAATCTGCTGGGCCGTGGAAAAGTCGGCCATGCGCATATTGAGGGTCAGCTTGTCCTGCTGATTGAATTCAAAGGGAATGGCCCGCTCCACAATGGCCCCGCCGGGAATGGTGCCCACGGTGGGGATGTTCTGGGCCGCGCGCGACGCCACGCCGCTGATGGAGAAGCCCCCCACGGCCAGCGGCCCCTGGGCCAGCGAATAAATCTTGCCGTCCACGCCCTTGAGGGCCGTTTGCAGCAGCACGCCGCCCAAAAGGGAGGTGGCGTCGCCCACGGAGGAAACCGTCACATCCAGACGGGTGCCCGGCTTGGCCGAAACCGGCATGCGGGCGGTGACCATGACCGAAGCCACGTTCTTGATCTTGAGGGCGTCCGCATCCACGCCCACGCCCATGCGATCCATCATGTTCTTCATGGAACTCAGGGTGAAGACCGAGTTTTTCTTGTCGCCCGTTCCGGCCAGACCGACCACCAGCCCGTAACCGATGAGCTGATTGTCGCGCACGCCGGAAAAGGTGGCGATATCCTTGATGCGCACGGCCTCGGCCCGCCCCGGCAGGGCCAGAACCAGAAGCGCGAGCAGGACGGAGACAAGACGGGCCGGATGCAGATTCATGATGCGTTCTCCTCTGCCGACATGGCGGCGCTGAAGAGAATGCAAAAATCGCGCCATAAAATAAAAATAATCTATTATTTCACTGCATTATAAAAAATATTTTAGCCCTGCCGACCCCGCGCTCGCCAGACTTTTGGCGCTCCTGCCGCGCGGAATAAAAAAGGAGGCACGCCACGGCGTACCTCCTTTCAGCAATGACCAGCGCTGTGCGCCTACAGGGCAAACAGCCCCGGTTCCTCGCGCAGCAGGTTGGCGGCAATGAGGCGGCTGTCGGGCTTGTAGGTGCCGTTGGCCACCTGCAGGCGCAGGCTTTCCACCTTGTCGGTGCGGACATCCGGGGCGCTCTGCGCCGCCCGGTGCGCCTCGCTCAGCAGCAGGGCGTCCTGCGAAACGCTGATGGAATCCCCCTGAGCAGAGGGATGGGCCGTGCCCGCATACGCGCGCGCCTCAGTCGTATTTTCCAGACGTCCCTGCCCATACGCATCCCTTACGGAACCAAGCAAGCCGGGCGAATATTGAATTTCCATCTTGTCCTCCTGCCTGATGAATCAGGAACATACAGGCGCAGGCTTGTCCAGCATGCTCCTGTCAATCTTTTCACGGGTAATGCGCCACAACAGCCGGCGGACGCGGAGCTGCAGCTCGGAAGAGAGCCTGCGCGCGCCCCTGTCGTCCTGCCGGACGAGGCAGAGTCCTTCGCCCGGGGGGTAGGTGAAGCGGACGGTGAAGCCCACACGCTCGCTGAGCGCCCTGCGGATTTCCTCCACCACCGGATTGTCGCTCCCGGTGAAGAGCAGGCTTTCGTAGACTTCCTGCGCCACCTTTTCCACATACAGACCGCGCTGCGGACTCGGATCGGGATCATGCGGAGCCTCGCCCGCCGCCAGCCGCATGCGCGTGCGCAGACGGGTCAGACGCCGGGCGGCAAGCAATTGCAGCTCATAGCCCTGAACCCTCTGGCGCAAACGTACGACAGCGATATCGGACATAAAGACTCCCCATTCCCTTCTAGAAGTCTTTTCGTCCGTTCTTCCCGCTTCTTTAGAGTAAGACTAAAAATGAAAAAATTCCCGAACCGCCTTCAATGCCGGCGGCTGACGTTGCGGGCCAGGGTGCAGCTCACGGCCAGCAGATTGAGCACGCCGAAAAGGATCATGTCCAGCCGCATGGCCCGCAGGAACTTGTCCACATTGTGCGCGCCCACGGCCTCGTGCCCCAGAAAGAAACTCAGGGTCAGGGTGATGATGACCATGTTGCAGAGCATGCCCGCCGTGCGCACCATGCCCACCAGCCCTGAGGCGCGGCCCACGTTGGCCTCGCCGGCGCTCTCCATGATGATGGTCGTATTGGACAGGGCAAAGAAGCTGACCCCCAGGCCCAGCAGGGCCTGCGAACCGAAAATGATCAGCAGGGAGGAATCCAGATGCAGGAAGGCCGCCAGCAGCAGTCCGCAACCGCAGAGAATCGTGCCCAGGGTGCAGACGTAGCCCGCCTGCCAGCGATTGCAGAGCCGGGCGGCCAGCGGACTGGAAAGGGCCTGCACCAGCGCCTGCAGGGCCAGCACCAGCCCTGTCTGCTCCACGCTCATGCCGCGCCCGACCTGCAGATACAGGCTGAAAAAGAAGAGCATGCCGAAAAAGGAGCAGTAATTGATGAACGCCGCCACCAGCGAAAGGCTCGTGACCCGATTCCGGGCCAGCATGCGCACATCCAGCAGGGGAAAGGAGCTGTGCAGCTCCCGGATGCAGAGCAGCACCGCCAGGGCCGCCCAGAGCGCCAGCATGCCCCCGCCAAGGCCCGGATGATCCGCCAGCTCGGACGCGCCGATGGTCAGGGCGGTCATGCAGCAGCCGTAGATGAGGCAGCCCCCGACGTCGAAATGTTCCCCCTTGGACGGACGCCATTCCAGCTTCACCCGGGAGACCGTCAGCAGCATGGCGGCCAGCGCCGCCAGCCCGGTGAGGCGGAACAGCCACTGCCAGCCCAGCCAGCCCGCCACAAGGCCCGCCAGCGGCGGGCCGCAGGCAATGCCCGCATAGACCGCCGCGCCGCTGATGCCCAGATAACTGGCCCGCAGATTGCCGGGCGCGGCGGAAACGAGCAGGGCCAGGCTGCAGGAGCTGAGCAGGGCGCAGCCCGTGCCCTGCACCAGACGCAGGACGATGAAGAGGGTCATGTTGGAGACAAAGCCGAGCACGATGCTCGTACAGCCGAAAATGCACATGCCCGTGAGAAAGATGCGCCGGCGTCCGAAAATGTCCCCCAGCGTACCGCCCGCCAGCTGAAAGATGACCAGCCCCAGCGAATACACGGCCCCCACGAGGCTCAGCTCGCGGGCGCTGGCGCCGAGCGTCTCGCCCAGCGGCGGCAACACCGCATTGACCCCGGCCATCATGAACGGCATGAAGAACTGGGCGGCACACATGGCCACCAGCAACGATCGATGTTCCTTGAGAATCGGCACGTCATGCCTCCGCTGCGGCAAAGCCGCCCCGCATCATCCGCCGGGCCGCTCGCCCGGCTGTCCGCAATCCGCGACCCCCGGGGCCATGTCGCGGCGTTCTCCCCGGGCCGCGCGACAGCCCCTGGCAGCGCCCGGAACAATGGCCCCATTCAGGCCAGTCGCCCCGCCCCGATCAGGCGATCCCGAATCCAGATCGCGCATTGCTGCGGCGACCGGCCCTCGACCGGGCAACAAAAATCGGCATACCGCCGGTAGAGGGCCTCACGCTCCTCGAACAGACCCCGCAGGGTCTGACCGGGCGCAATGGCGAGACCGCGATCGGGGTTGCGCGCAATGCGCTCCTCGATGACCGCAAAGGGCACATCCAGATGCACCACCGGCCCCTGAGCGGCCAGATGACGCATGGCGCTTTCCCGATAGATGACGCTGCCCCCGGTGGCCAGCACCGTGCGCGCCGCGCGCACGCTGCCCACCACGGCGGCTTCCAGATCCAGAAAGGCCTCCTTGGACAGGGCGTCGGTCACGCCCTGCAGGCGGCTGGCATAGAGCGCCTCCATGAGATGGTCGCTGTCCATGAAAGCCCAGCCGAGCAGCTGCGCCAGCGCCTGCCCCACGGTGGACTTGCCCGCGCCGGCCATGCCGATGATGCTGATGCAGGGCGCGCGGTTGCCCGAAGCTGCCGTGTGCATGGAATCTCCTTGCGGCGCCGCCCGTGTCGCGACAGGATGTGGCGCCATGTTCGTCTGTCTACTTGTCTCAAGGATATCAATCCTGTCAAGCTCCCGCGGCCGCCTCTCCCCCGGCATGCGGCGCCGCCCTCCCGGCGGCCTGCCCCATCCGTCGAAAATCCTTGCCTGCCGGCCGCGCGAAGACTAATCTTTTTCCCGTGCCGTCCGATAAGAAGACAAGAGGAGTGATATTCCATGCGCCATACATTTCTGCCGCTCGGTCTCGCCTGCCTGCTGGGCCTGTGCGCCCTGCCGGCCACGGTCGAGGCCGCCGATTTGTCGCAGGCACCCGCCTCCATTGACATCAATCAACGCCTGCAGGACTGGAAGGACTACGGCGGCGCGCGCCTGTACTGGCTCTCGGTGGCGCAACCCCGCCAGATCCGCATGGGCGGCGCGCCCTTTGTGGATCCCGCCTCGCATCCCCTGCTCAATGCCCCGGACAAGACCCCGCCGCGCCGCAGCAAGCGGCGTGCCCCGCGCAAGACGCAGGCCGCTCCCGCCGCACAGACTCCCGCCGCGCAGACTCCCGGCAAGGCTGCCGTCCCCCCGGCCCCGAGCGCGCCGGCCAAGCCGGTCGCGAGCGGACAAGGCCTCGGGGCCGGCAGCGTGCCCATCGAGCAGGGTGCGCGCCGTCCTCGCGGCGGTCGCGTGGAAGTGACCACCGAAGTCCCGCGGCCCGTGGCGCCGGTGTCCGGCGGCCCCTGGGCGCCGGTGCCCGGCACGCCCCCCGTGGCCGGTCTGGGACTTTATGACGGACACGCCCAGGCCATTCCGGCCATTATCCCGCCGGGTTCCCTGCCGCCCGGTACGGCCACCAGTCCGGCCATGACGCCCCCCGTACCGGCGCAGCCAGCCGCCGCGCCCGCCCCTGCGGTGCCGGCCGTGCCCGGCGCCGTGTCGCCCCTTGCGCCCGCAGGCCCGGCAGGGGTCTACAGCCCGCAGACCGTGCCGGGAACGCCGCTGCCGCCCCTGCCCGGTTCGGCGGCCGCCGGCTTCCTGCCGCCGCAGGGCACGGCGGCCATGATCGGCACGCAGGCGGGGCAGACCGCGCGCGGCGGCGTCTAACGCGTCCGTTTGCCGCTTCGCGGCGAGGGCTTGACGAAGCGCCGTGGGCCATGTATGAACCGTGTTTCAACGGCTTGCCGGAGGCGTGTTTCGGCAAGGGGAAATTTCGGGCGGACGCCATTCTGCCAGGATGCGCCCATTTCGCGCAGGGTCATATGCGCCCCATGTCCGCCGCTGCACCCATAAGGAGATTTGACCATGAAGAGAACCTACCAGCCCAGCAAAATCCGTCGCGCCCGTACGCATGGTTTCCGTGCCCGCATGGCGACCGCCAGCGGCCGCGCCATTCTGCGCCGCCGTCGCGCCAAGGGCCGCAAACAGCTGAGCGCCTAGACCAGCGGCGGGGCAAGGCCTTGCCGCCAGCGAAAAGCCATGATGGCGCGCCAATGTCTGCCGAAAGAGGGGCGTATCCGACGTCATGCGGATTACGCCCTCTGTTATGCACAGGGCAGGCGTCATCACAGCGGGAATTTCATCGTCTTCATTCTCCCGCGTCCCGGCAGCGGCATCACCCGCGTGGGGACAGCCGTTTCGCGCAAGGTCGGCAAGGCGGTAACGCGCAATCGCCTCAAGCGCCTGCTGCGGGAATTCTACCGCCTGCATCAGGCTCTTTTGCCATGTGACAGCGATGTGGTGACCGTAGCCAAGAAACATGCGGGACAGTCGGAGCTGACCCTTGAGCGGGTCTGCGACGAACTGAAGCCCCTGCTGCAACGCCAGCGGCGTCGCCGGCAGGAAGCGCCAGCGGAGACAGACGCATGAGCGTGCTGAAAACGGCTGTGCGCCGCCTGCTCATTCTGCCCATCCGTCTCTATCAGCTGTGCATTTCGCCGCTGTTGCCCCCCTCCTGTCGCTTTGTTCCCACCTGCTCCGCCTATGCCATTGAAGCCATCAGCCGTCACGGCGCGCTGCGTGGCGGCTGGCTGACGCTGCGCCGTCTGGCGCGTTGTCACCCCTGGGGCGGTTCAGGCTATGATCCCGTGCCCCCCGTGCCCCGGCGGCCCGACAAGGAGGCCGCCCACAGGAGACCCACCCCCGATGCAAGACACTAGCAGCACCAAAAATCTCGCTCTGGCCATTGTTCTCTGCCTGGCCATCCTTTTCGGCTGGAGCTTTCTTGCGGACTACATGGGCTGGACGCCCAAGCCCGATCCCGAGGTGGCCGCCCAGCAGCAGGCCGAAGCCGAACGGCAGGCCCGGGAAAAGGCCGACGCCGAAAAGGCGAAAACCTCTGTGCCGCTTACCGTGTTCACCCCGGTTCCCGGGCAGGACATCACGGTTTCCACCCCCCTGTACGAGGCGGTCATTCACAGCGGCGGCGGCGTGCTGCGCTCCTTCCAGCTCAAGCACTATGCGGCCACCATCCAGCCCGACTCCCCGCCCGTCAATCTTGTGGATGCCGCCACGGCCGAATCCGCGCCGCTGGGTCTGGTCATCGACGGCGCGGCCAGCTGGAGTCAGGGCCAGTGGGCGGTCGAGGCCGCGCCCAAGGCCCCCCTTGCCCCCGGACAAAGCGACGTGCTGCGCCTTGTGGGCGAAATCAACGGCCTGCGCGTGGTGCGCGAGCTGCACTTCAGCGCCGACTCCTACCTCATCCGGGAAAAGACCTTTCTTGCCCCGCTGGGCGATCAGTCCCGCAGCGCCCGTCTGGCCTACACCATCGCCTCGGACGCCAGCAATGCCGGCGGCGGTCAGTACGACGCCATGCGCATCGCCTGGTTTGTTGACGATGCCCTGGGCCAGGAAGCCGATGCCGAGGATCTGACCAAGGGCGTCACCGCCTCCGGCAAGGTGAGCTGGGCCGGCCCCATGAGCACCTATTTCCTTTCGGCCATCCTGCCTGACGGCGATGCCGGGGTGACCATCAAGGGCGTGCTGCGCGGCGGCATCTACCGGGTGGCGGTGGAAGAGCAGGATATCCAGCTTACCCCCGGCCAGCAGGCCGAACTGGGCGCCTCCTACTGGCTCGGCCCCAAGAAGCGCAAGCTGCTCCTGGAAGTCTCCGAACCGCTGGCCGGCGCCGTGGAGCTGGGCATGTTCAGCATCATCGCCAAGGCGCTGCTCTGGCTGCTGGAATTTTTTCATCAGTACGTCCATAACTGGGGCCTGGCCATCATTCTGCTGACCGTGCTCATCAAGGCCGTCTTCTGGCCGCTCACGGCCAAGAGTTACGCCTCCATGGAAAAGATGAAGAAACTTCAGCCCATGATGATGAACATCAGGGAGAAGTACAAGGACAACAAGGAGATGATGAACAAGGAGGTCATGGCCCTCTACAAGACCTATGGCGTCAATCCCGCCAGCGGCTGCATCCCCATCCTTGTCCAGCTGCCGGTATTCTTCGGCCTCTATCAGGCCCTGCTCACGGCCATCGAGCTGCGGCACGCCTCCTTCATCGAACTCCTGCCCTTTACCGACAAGCTCTGGCTGGCCGACCTCTCGGCCAAGGACCCCTTCTACATCACGCCCATCATCATGGGCCTGACCATGTTCCTGCAACAGCGCATGAGTCCGCCGGCCACGGATCCCACCCAGCAGAAGATCATGATGTTCCTGCCGCTGATCTTCACCGTGCTCTTCCTCGGCTTCCCGTCGGGGCTGGTGCTCTACTGGCTGGTGAACAACATCCTGTCCATTGCGCAACAGGGCCTCATGCATCGCAAGAACAGGCGTCTGGACGCCGACAGCTAGGCCGGCGGAATACGCATCTTACCCGAGCGGGCGACCCTGTCGCCCGCTCTCTATCGGGGTTCATATGGAAGGTTTCAAGGAATTTCTCGGCAAAACTCTCGACGCGGCCATTGGCGAAGCCTGTTCCTATTTCAATGCCAGTCGGGAAAAACTGGAAATAGAAATCATCGAGGATGCCAAGTCGGGCATTTTCGGCATCGTGGGCGCCCGCAAGGCCAAGGTGCGCGCCCGGCGGGCCGCCCTGCGCGAGGCCGTGGAAAATGCGCTGGGCCGGGGCAGCCGCGCGGACGACGGCCGCAAGGGCGATCTGCCCGGCGAGGCACGCGCGGACGAACGCAAGGCCGACGAACGCCCGTCGCGGCAGCCCCGCGCCGAACGGCAGGATCGCGCCGAACCGCAGACTCGCGAAGACGGCGAGGCGCAGACCGCGGACGCTTCCCGCGGCGAGGCTGCCCAGCCCCGCGAAGCGACGGGCCAGCCCCGCCGTGAGGAACGGGGCGCGCGCCCGGGCCGCAAGGCCGCTGCAGCCCGCGCCGAAAGCCCGCTGCCTTCCCGGCAGGAGGATGAGCGTCAGGAGGCTGACGATGAGACGGCTGCCGGCGCGGCTCCCCAGACCGCACCCCAGGCCGCTCGTGCCGCACGCGCTAACGCCAGGGCGCGCGGCGAACGCGCCCGCCATGAGGAGCGCGCCGCCGTCCGTGAGCAGGCCCGCGAGGCCCGGCGGCAGCCCCCGGACGACGATCTGGACGAAGCTGAGGAAGGCCTGCCCCGTCGCGCCGTGGAAGAGCTGGATCAGGAGCGCCTGACCCTGCTGGCCCGTGAATGCGTCAGCCGTCTGGTGCGGCCGATGGTGGACGGCATGGAGGACGAACCCGAGGTCTGCATTGCTGACGGTCGCGTGCGGGTGGCCGTGGATTGCGGCGAGGATTCCGGCCTGCTCATCGGGCGCGAGGGTCAGACCCTGGCCGCCCTGCAATATCTGGCCTCCCGCATTGTCTCGCGCGGCATGGATGCCGCGGTGCGCGTGCAGCTTGATGCCGGGCGCTACCGGCAACGGCAGGAGGAAAAGCTGCAGGAAATGGCGCTGACCCTGGCCGCCAAGGTGCGCCAGAGCGGGCGTTCCTACTCCACGCGTCCTCTCAGCTCCTATCACCGCCGCATCATCCATGTCTGCCTGCAGGACATGGAGGATATTTTGACCCGCAGCAGCGGCGACGGCCCGCTCAAGCGGGTGGTCATCATGCGCCGCCGTCCGGAAAAGGGGCAGGAACGCACGGGCGCACGTCGCGGGCAGCCGGCAAGGCCAGCGCCGGAAAGCCCGCTGACCGCCAGCCCCGCCCTCTCCGACGCGCCGCCCTCCCCGGCTGAGCAGCTGCCCACGCCCGATATGGCCGCCCCCTGCTCTCCCGCGCCGGAAAACGTCGTGATTGCCGCGAGCGGGGCTGAGGAACAGCCCGCCCCGACCGCTACGGGCGAAGAGCCGCGCGAACAGGACAAGGCATGACGACCATTGCCGCCATTGCCACCGCGCCGGGGGCGGGCGGCATCGGCATCGTGCGTCTTTCCGGGCCGCAGGCCAAGGCTGTCCTCTCCCGGCTTTTTCTGCCCCTGTCGAGCCGCTTCGAGAATTTCGAGCCGTGGCGGCTGCATCATGGCCGGGTGCTGGACTGTCACGGCGAGGCGCTGGACGATGTGCTGGCCGTCTACATGCCCGGGCCGCGCACTTTCACCGGCGAAGACATGGCCGAGATTCAGTGCCACGGCGGGAGCTTTCTCGTGCAGGCCGTGCTGGAAAGCGCCCTGCGTCTGGGCGCGGTGCAGGCGCAGCGCGGCGAATTTAGCCGGCGGGCCTTTTGCAACGGACGCATGGATCTCAGTCAGGCCGAAGCCGTGGCCGAACTCATTGCCGCGCCGTCCCGCGAGGCCGTGCGCTTCGGCCTCACCCGGCTGGACGGACTGCTGGGGCGGCGCATCCGCGAACTGCGAGCCGATCTGGACGGCCTGCGCGCCCAGATGTGTCTGGCCGTGGACTTTCCCGAAGAGGAAGTGGAAAGCCTGCCGCCCGCGGCCTTTGCCGCCGAGGTGGACAGGGTCGCCGCCGCGGTGGCCGATCTCCTGCGCGGGCAGCGCCGGGCGCGGCTCATGCAGCAGGGCGCGCTGGTCGTGCTGGCCGGGGCCGTCAACGCGGGCAAGTCTAGCCTCATGAATGCCCTGCTCGGACGGCAGCGGGCGCTGGTGACGGAGATTCCGGGCACCACCCGCGATTATATCGAGGAATTTTGCGATCTGGACGGCCTGCCCATCCGGCTCGTGGATACGGCGGGGCTGCGTCAGGCCGATGACAGCGTGGAAGAGCTGGGCATTGCCCTGAGCCGCGAAAAGCTGGCCCAGGCCGACGCCATTGTGCTCATGCTGGACGGCCACGCCCTGGGCGAGGCCGGGGCCGCCGCCGCAACCTGTCCGGAACCCGCCGCCGCCGAAGTGCTGGCCGTGGCCGGGGACGTGCCCCTGCTGCTGGTCTGGAACAAGGCCGACCTCTGCGATCCGGCGACCTTTCCGCCGCGCTGGGCCGGCGAGCGCCCGACGCTCCGCCTTTGCGCCCGCAGCGGAGAAGGCCTTGAGGCCTTGGCCGCCAGCCTGCGGCGTCTGGTTCTGGCCGAGGCCGGGGAACGCCCCCCGGACGACGGCCTGGCCCCCAATGCCCGGCAGGCGCTGGCCCTGGAACGGGCGCTGGCGGAACTGCGCGGCCTGCACGAGGACATTCTGGCCGGCAATCCCTATGACTGCTGCGCCGTCCGCCTGGACGCGGCCGTTTCCCATCTGGACGAGGTCACCGGCAGCAACAGCACCGACGAGGTGCTGAACAGCATTTTCGAACAATTTTGCATCGGTAAATAAATTTGCTATACTGCGCTGGTCACATGGGTTCTTGTGGGAAGCTGCCATGAATCAGGAAGAGTTGCGCCGTCGCCTCAGCAGCGATGAAATCAATGCCCTGCCCCTGCGGCATTACGAGGGGCCTATCTACCTTGTCCGCAGCCTTGCGGACTGGCGCAACGCCCTGCCCCAGCTTCAGGACGAGCGCGTCATCGGCTTCGACACCGAAACCCGTCCCACCTTCCGCAAGGGGCGCATCAATCAGCCCTCGCTGGTGCAGCTGGCCACGGCGGAGGCCGTCTACCTCGTCCAGCTCGGCTGGCTGCCCTTCGGCGACTATCTGGCCGATCTGCTGGCCGACGAGCGATACCTCAAGGTCGGCGTGGGCATCGGCGACGACATGCGCGAACTGGGCAAGCTCCATCCCTTCACCCCGGCCGGCCATGTGGATCTCGGCCAGATGGCCCGTGCCAACCACATGAACAGTCAGGGCCTGCGCTCTCTCACGGCCCATCTTTTCGGCTGGCGCATTTCCAAGGGGCCGCAATGCTCCAACTGGGGCCTGCCCGAACTGACCCAGCGCCAGATTCTTTATGCGGCCACCGATGCCTGGGTGGGGCGGGCCATATTCCTGAAGATGTGCGAACTGGGCCTTGTGGAGTCCCTGCCATGAGACCCGAACTGCCTCCCGCGCTCGGCCCGCGCCCGGTCTTCTTTACCGGCGGCACGGCCCTGCGGGATGTCAGCCGCAGCCTGACCCGCCTGACCCACAATTCCGTTCATCTGGTGACCCCCTTCGACTCAGGCGGCAGCACGGCCAGCCTGCGCCGCAGCTTTGCCATGCCCGCCGTGGGCGACATGCGCAACCGGCTCGCCGCCCTGGCCGACCGGGACATTGTGCCCCCCGCCGTGCTGGATCTCTGGGAATACCGCCTGCCCGAGGACGGCCAGCCCGCCGAGCTGCGGGATCACCTGCGCCGCATGGGCGAGGCCGTTCACCCCTGCTGGCGCGAACTGCCGGACATTTTCGCCGTCTCCCTGCGCCAGCATCTCGACTTTTTCCTGCGGCGCATGCCCGCCCACTTCGATCCGCGGTATGCCTGTCTGGGCAATCTCATGCTGGCCGGGGGCTATCTGGAGCACCGACGGGATTTCGGGCCGGTGCTGGCCTTTTTTTCCCGTCTCCTGCAGACGCGCGGCGTGGTCATGCCCATTGTGGAAGAAAGCCTGCATCTTGCCGCCGTACTGGACGACGGCAGCCGCGTGGTGGGCCAGCATCTCTTCGGCCAGCTCGGCCAGCACATCCGCCGCCTTTTTCTCACCGTGCACGAACCGGACAGGGACAGCCAGGACACCACGCCCTGCCGTCCCGGCATGGCGCGCACGGCGGCCGCCTACCTGCAGGGGGCAAGCCTCATCTGCTATCCCATGGGCAGTTTCTATACCAGCGTGCTGGCCAATCTCCTGCCCGCCGGGGTGGGCGCGAGCGTGCGCGCGGCCAACTGCCCCAAGGTATTCATCCCCAATTCCGGGCAGGACAAGGAGGTCTGCGGCCTGTCCATCCTCGGGCAAACCCGCATGATTCTCGACGCGCTGCGCGCGGACTGCCCTGACGCCCGCCCGCAGGATCTGCTGCAATGGGTCATCGTGGATCGGCAGCACGGCATCTACGAAGGCGGCTGCGACAGCACCGCCCTGGCCGACCTCGGCCTGCGGGTCATGGACGTGGACATGGTCTGCCCGGACAGGCCCGAACGCCATGACCCCGACAAGGTGGCCCGCCTGCTCTGCGGGCTTTGCCGCAAGGACGCGCCATGAGGCCGGACGCCATCAGGGATGTGCGCGTGGACGCCGCGCTGGCCGGGGAGCGGCTGGATCGCGCCCTCATGCGCCTCGGCGACCTGAGCCTGCGCGCCGCCCGCCGCCTCATCGAGGACGGAGGCGTGCGGGTGGACGGTCGAACGGCCACGGCCGCCCTGCGCCTGCGCCCGGGTCAGCGCATCGAGGCGGCGGCCCCCGCCGCCGATCCGCCCCGCCCCGCCGGCGTACGCCTGCTGGCCCGCGAGGGAGATTTTGCCGCCTTTTTCAAGCCCGCCGGCCTGCACAGCAGTCCGCTGGCCGGACGGGGGGGCGGCAGTCTGGAAGAGGCGGCGCAAGCCCTCTGGGCAGCGGCCTTTCCGGCGGAACCCGCCCGCCTCCGCTTCCTGCAACGGCTGGACTGCGCCACCTCGGGCCTTGTCTGCGCCGCGCTGACCGATGCCGCCCGGCAGCGCTTTCGGGCCGCCGAGGCGGCCGGACAATGCCGCAAGGACTACCTTGCCCTGCTTTGCGGAGAACTGGACACGCCCCGGCTGGCCGACCGCGCCCTTGACGTGCGCAACCGGCGCGTGAGCCGCGTGCTGGACAGGCAAGCCGATCCGCTACGCCATACCCGGCTGGCCCCGCTGGCCGTCTGGCGCGGCGCACAGGCCGCCGCCCTGCTGGCCGCCTGCGGCCTGCCGCCCGCGCACGGCCCCGTGACGCTGGCCTGCTGCACCATCCGCTGCGGCGCACGGCATCAGATTCGCGCCCATGCCGCCGCCCTGGGCCTGCCCCTCTGCGGGGACGAACGTTACGCCCACCCGCAGGCCAATCCCCCCAACCCGGCGCGGGAGCGTTTTTTCCTGCACCACGCCTGCCTGACGACCCCCTTTGGCCGCTGGATCTGCCCGCCAGAGTGGCCCGCGCTGCCCCCGCAGGAAAACAGACTCCAAAAATGGCTTGAATCCCTTGGCCGTTCGGCTAGTATGGACGCCAAGGAAAGCCTCGTTGCCGCACGTTCCCGCGACCGGGATCGTGTCTGAATTTGTGTGCTTTTTCCGCCACCTTTTTTCGAGGAGACGGCATGTTCGCATCCCTGCTGCCCAAATCGGCCCCCTTCTTTGAAATGCTCATGGAGCAGAATACCCTGCTCCGCCACATGGCCCATCACCTCGTGGGCATGATGGAAAACCTCTCCTCAGTGGATGACGCCCACAAGCAGATCTCCCTGCTGGAGGAACAGGGCGACGTCCTCCACGTCAAGATTATCCGCGATCTCACCCAGACCTTCATTACGCCCATCGACCGCGAAGACATCCTCCGCATCAACCAGATGCAGGAGGAAACCATGGACTGCGTGCATACCCTCACCACCCGTCTGCATATCTTCGAATTTGCCAAGATGCGCTTTCCCATGATGCAGATGGCCCGCACCATCAGCGCCATGCTGGATCTCACCCAGCTCATGTTGGACGGCCTCACCCGCCGCACGGACTGCCACAAGACCCATGCCTTCCGCACCCTGCGCGACGAATGCGACATGCTGCTGGCCGTGGGGCTGGCCGAACTCATGGATCCGCAGGGTGAGATCACCCCGCCCGTCATCATGGACATGCTCAAATGGAGTCAGGCGTACGACCGCATCAGCATGCTGCTGGAAAACGTCAACAGTCTTGCCGAAACCATCGAAGAAGCGGTTTTGAAAAATGTTTGAGATCCCCCTTCTTCTTGTGCTCATCGTGCTGGTCGCCCTGGTGTTCGACTTCACCAACGGCGCGCACGACTGCGCCAATGCCATTGCCACCGTGGTTTCCACCAAGGTGGTCACGCCCCGGCTGGCCGTGGGCTGCGCCGCGGCCCTCAACCTCATCGGCGCCCTGCTGGGCACCGAGGTGGCCAAGACCCTGGGCAGCGGCATTGTCCTGCCGGAAGTGGTGGAGGGCAGCCATGTGCTCGTGCTGGCCGCCCTTGTGGGGGCCATCGGCTGGAACTGCATCACCTGGTATTTCGGCATTCCCTCTTCCTCCTCGCATGCCCTCATCGGCGGCCTCATCGGCGCGGCCATCGCCCATTCCGGCCTGACGGGCCTCAATATCGGCGGCATCGTCAACAAGGTGCTTCTGCCGCTCGTCATCTCGCCGCTCTCGGGCTATGCCGTGGGCTTTGTGCTCATGTGGATCATTTATTGGCTCTGCGCACGCATCCAGCGCAGCAAGGTCAATCGCGCCTTCCGCAAGCTGCAGCTGTTGTCCGCGGGCTTCATGGCCACCAGCCACGGCCTCAATGACGCCCAGAAGACCATGGGCATCATTACCCTGGCGCTCATGATCTTCGGCTTTGCCGACACCACCGAACATGTGCCGCTCTGGGTCAAGCTGAGCTGCGCCGGGGCCATGGCCTGCGGCACGGCCATCGGCGGCTGGAAGATCGTCAAGACCATGGGCCACCGCATCTTCAAGCTGGAACCCGTCCACGGCTTCGCCGCCGAGACCTCGGCGTCCCTTGTCATTGCCGGGGCGTCCATGCTCGGCGCGCCCGTGAGCACCACCCACACCATTTCGGCCTGCATCTTCGGCGTCGGCTCCACCAAGCGTCTGAGCGCCGTGCGCTGGACAGTGGCCGGACAGCTCGTCATTGCCTGGGTGCTCACCCTGCCTGCGGCCTCGGTCATCGGCTGCCTCTCCTATCTGGTGCTGCACCTGATCTGGGCCTGAGCGCAGGACGTCCTTTTCATCCGGGGGAGGCGGCGCGCCGCCTCCCCATCGCTTCATCCTGCCCGGTCTGCCACTTTGGCCGACGGGCAGCGACGCGCACACAATCAACGGGACGCAGCATGAAGGCGGAAGAGATACGCACGGCCCTGCCGCGCTGGCGGCGGGAATTTCATGCCCACGCCGAGGAAGGCTGGACGGAATTCTGGACGACAGCCCGGGTGGCCGGCATCCTGCAAAGCCTGCGGCTAGCCCCCCGTGTGGGGGCCGAAGTGCTGGATCGCGCCGCCCGCATGGGGCTGCCCGCGCCCCAGCGCCTTGCCGCCGCCCAGCGCCGCGCCCGCCGGGAAGGCGCGGACGAAAGCCTGCTGGCCCGCATGCACGGCTGCACCGGCGTCGTGGCGGATGTCGGCCCGGCGACGGCCCCGGTGGCCCTGGCCCTGCGTTTTGATCTTGACGCCCTGCCCCTTGTCGAAAGCCATTGCCCGGAACACGCCCCGGCGGCTGGCGGCTATGCCTCGCTGCACGCCGGCCAGTGTCACGCCTGCGGGCACGACGCCCATACGGCCCTTGGTCTGGGGCTGGCGGCCCGGCTGCAGTCCGGCCCACCCCTGAGGCGGCGCATTCGCCTGATTTTCCAGCCCGCCGAGGAGGGCGTGCGCGGCGCCGCCGCCCTGCTGGCACAGGTGCGGGACGTGCCCCGCTTTCTCGCCCTGCATGTGGGCCTCGGGCTGCCCTCGGGCGAGCTGACCACCGGCGCCATGAGCCTCATGGCCAGCACCAAATTCGACGCCGTGTTCAGCGGACGCGCCGCCCACGCGGCCAAGGCCCCGCATCTGGGACGTGACGCCCTCAAGGGCGCGGCGGCGGCCCTGCTCGGCCTGCACGCGCTGCCGCGCTGCGGCAGCGGGGAAAACCGGGTGCACGTGGGCGAGCTGCGCGGCGGCGGCGCGCGCAACGTGGTGGCCGACAAGGCCGTGCTGCGCGGCGAAACCCGCGCCGCCAACGGCGAAATGGCCGAAGACCTCTATGCCCGCGCCCGCGATGTGCTGGAAGGCGCGGCAGCCATGTACGGTCTGGACTGCCGGATCAACGTCGTGGGCAGCACCCCGGACGCGGACAGCGATGCCGATTTTGCCGCCGAACTGGCCGCCATTGCCCGCGAACTGCGCACGGAACAGGGCAAAGCGCTCTTCCGGCAGGTGCGGGAAAGCGCCGTCATGGGCGCCAGCGACGATGCCGCCGTGTTCATGCGCGCCGTGCAGGCGAGCGGCGGCAAGGCCGCCTATGCCATCCTTGGCTGCACCCTCGCGGCCGGGCATCATGCGCCCCGCTTTGATCTGGACGAGGACTGCCTCTGGCCGGGCCTGCTCTGGCTGGAAGCCGTCTGCCGCCGCCTGGCGACGGCTCGCGGACAAGCGGCCCCGGCCATGCCCCGGCCGCTCTCCGGAATCCCCCATATGGCCTAACCACTGGAAGCATCAGGATAGACATGAAAAGCTACCATATGGATCAAAACGATCCGGCCCTGAATCTGGCTCTGGAGGAAGTGCTGTTCCGGCGGCTGGGGCCGGCGTTCCCGGGCTGTTTTCTGCTCTGGCAAAACGCCCCCTCGGTCATTGTGGGACGGCACCAGAATACCCGGGAGGAAGTGGATGCGGACTGGCTGGCCGCCCGCGCCATACCGGTGGTGCGCCGCCATACCGGCGGCGGCGCCGTGTATCACGATCTGGGCAATCTGAATTTTTCCTTCATGGAATACGCGCCGGAGCGAAAGCGGGTGGACTTCGCCCGCTACCTGGAGCCGATTTGCGCGGCGCTGGCCCGGCTGGGCGTGGCAGCCCGGCTGACAGGGCGCAACGACCTCGAGGCCGGGGGCCGCAAGATCTCCGGCAGCGCCCAGTCCCTGCGCGAGGGGCGGGTGCTGCATCACGGCACCCTGCTGGTCGATCTGAACTTTACGGACATGGTGGCCGCGCTCAGCGTGGATCCGGAAAAATACCGCTCCAAGGGCGTGGCCTCGGTGCGGGCGCGGGTCGCCAATATCAGCGAATTCTGGCGGCCCGGCACGACAATGGCCGATCTGCGGGCCGCACTGGCGGCCTGCTGCGCCCCGGACGCCCCGCCCGAGGCCGTCCCGGCGGACGTGCTGCGGGAGGCCCACCAGCTGGCGGAGGAAAAATACCGCACCTGGGAATGGAATTTCGGCCACTCCCCCGCCTTCAGCGAACAGCGGCGGCAGCGCTTTCCGTGGGGACTGGTTGACCTGCGTCTGGAAGTGCGGCGCGGCATCATCACGTCCTGCCGCCTCAGCGGCGACTTTTTTGCCACGGTCGAGACCGCCGAGCTGGAACAACGCCTCATCGGCGTGCGCGACGAGCCGCAGGCCCTGCAGGCGGCGCTGGCCGGCGTGGACTGGGAAGCCTGCTTCAGCGGCTGCGATCCGGCGGTCATGCAAAAATTTTTCATCCATGCGTGAGAAAAGATGCCGTGGAAAAACCCCCTTTCAAACTTGAATCAGATTAACTTTTCAGATAGTGTATGCAGCAGTTATTTAATCTATACCTCCCTTGCGGAGGCGTCCATTCCCCCGCTGTCCGCCGCCCGGCGACAGACAGCACATCGAGGAGGTCTCCCCCATGTCCGACGATTGTCGCACCACGCCGCTGACCGCATGGCATCAGGCCCACGGCGCCAAGATGGCCCCGTTCGCGGGCTGGCTCATGCCCATCCAGTACGAGGGCATCCTTGTGGAACATCAGCAGACCCGGCAGCATGCCGGCCTGTTCGATATCTGCCACATGGGCGAATTTCTCATTGAGGGCGAAGGCGCCGACGCCGCCATGTCCCGCGCCGTCAGCCACAACCTGGCCACCCTCAAGGAGGGCAAATGCCGATACGGCTTCATCCTCAACGAGCGCGGCGGCGTCATGGATGACTGCATCGTCTACCGTTTCGGGCCGGATTCCTTCATGATCGTGGTCAACGCCGCCTGTATCGCGAGCGATTTTGCCGCCCTGCGCGCCCGTCTGCCCGAAAGCGTGAGCCTGAAGGACGTCTCCGACGAGACCGGCAAGATCGACCTCCAGGGGCCGGAATCCCTGGCCGTGCTGGAAAGCGTCCTTGGCGCGGACTTCCATGATCTCGGCTACTTCGGTTTTGTGCGCAGCCAGTGGCAGGGCGAGGATCTGCTGGTCAGCCGCACCGGCTACACCGGCGAACTGGGCTTTGAACTCTACCTGCCCGCCCACAAGGTGCTCTCCTTCTGGGAAGCCCTGCTGGCCGACGAGCGCGTCAAACCCGCCGGCCTGGGCGCGCGCGACACCCTGCGCCTGGAATCCGGCCTGCCCCTCTACGGTCACGAGCTGGACGAGGATCACAATCCCGCCGAGGCCGGCATGGGCCGCATGCTGACCAGCGAAGCCGATTATGTGGGCAAGGCGGGCGCCCAGACCATCCGCGAAAAGCTGCTGGGCCTCATCATCGACGGACGCCGCGCCGCCCGCGGCGGCGATGTGCTGGCCCTGCCCGACGGCACCCCCGTGGGTCGGGTGACCAGCGGTTCCTTCGCGCCCTCGCTGGGCTGCGTCATTGCCTTTGCCTGGGCCGACGCCGCCCATGCCGACGCGGAAAACTATGTGGTGCGCGCCGCCCGCGCGGAACTGCCCGCCCGCGTGGTCGAAGTTCCGTTCTACAAGGACGGCACGGCCCGCATGAAGCTGAAATAGTCGCACCAGGGTCACGCCCGGCGGCAGGGAGCCGCCGGGCGCCATTTGTCTTTTCTTCCGCGGCGCATCCGCGCCCGAACCTCTTTTTCATGGAGAACAAGCCATGTCCAATCCTGCCGATCTGCTCTACAGTGAAAGCCATGAATGGGTGAAAATCGAAGGCGACGAAGCCCTTGTCGGCATCACCCACTTTGCCCAGGAAAGCCTCGGCGACATCACCTATGTCGATCTGCCCGCCGTGGGCGACAGCGTGAGCGCCGACGGCGACTTCGGTTCCGTGGAATCGGTGAAGGCCGCCAGCGACCTCATCTCGCCGGTCAGCGGCGAAGTGACCGCCGTCAACGACGCCCTGACCGACAATCCGGAAAAGATCAATGCCGATGCCTTCGGCGAGGGCTGGCTCATCAAGGTGAAACTTTCCGCCAAGCCGGAAGGTCTCATGGATGCCGCCGCCTACGAAGAACACTGCAAAAACGAACAGCACTAGCCGTCCCGGGCCGTCTGTCAGCCGACAGGCGGCCCTGCTCCCCTTTCAGGAGGTTCACCATGCCCTTCATCCCCCACACCCCGGACGAAACAGCGGAAATGCTGTCCGTCATCGGTGTGCGCACGCTGGATGATCTCTTTGCGGACATTCCGCCGCAGATGCGTCCCGCACACTTCAATTTGCCCAAAGGCCTGAGCGAAGCCGCCGTCTGCGGCTACTTCGAAAACCTTGCCGCCAAAAACCGTACGGAAATGGTCTCCTTCCTCGGCGCGGGCTTCTATGCCCACAAGATCCCCGCCGCCGTGGATGCCCTGAGCAACCGCAGCGAATTCTATACCGCCTACACCCCCTATCAGGCCGAATGCTCGCAAGGCACCCTGCAGGCCATCTTTGAATACCAGACCGCCGTCTGCCGCCTGCTGGACATGGATTGCGCCAATGCCTCGGTCTATGACGGCGGCACCGCCCTCTTCGAGGCCTGCATGACCGCCGTACGCGTGAGCAAACGCAAGGTCATCGTGGTGGATGAATGCGTCAATCCCATCTGGCGCGTCCAGCTCGGCACCTACACCTCGGATCTCGATGTGGATGTGCGCGTGGTGCCGCAACGCAACGGCACGAGCGACAAGGAGGCCCTCAAGGCCGCCATTACCGACAAATGCGCCGCCGTGGTCGTTCAGAATCCCAATTTCTTCGGCGTGGTGGACGACTTCTCCGAACTCTTCGCCCATGCCCGCGCCCAAAAGGCCCTCGGCATCATCTCCGTCTACCCGGTCATGCAGTCCGTACTCAAGACCCCGGGCGAAATGGGCGCGGATATCGCCGTGGCCGAAGGCCAGAGCCTCGGGCAGCCCCTCGGCTTCGGCGGCCCGTATCTGGGCATCATGGCCTGCCGCAAGGAGCACATCCGCCAGTTCCCCGGCCGCATCGTCGGACGCACGCAGGATGTGGACGGCAAAACCGGCTATGTGCTCACCCTTCAGGCCCGCGAACAGCACATCCGCCGCGCCAAGGCCACCTCGAACATCTGCTCCAATCAGGCCCTCTGCGCCCTGCGCTCGCTCATTTATCTTGCCCTCATGGGGCCGGAAGGACTGGCCCGCCTGGCCGAACACAATATGGCCCTCACCCGCTACGCCGTGGAACGCCTCACCGCCCTGCGCGGCGTGACCCTGCTCAACAAGGCCCCCTACGGCAACGAAGTGGCCCTGCGCCTGCCCGTTCCGGCCGAACAGGTGGTGAATGCCCTCACCGCCTACAACTGCATGCCCGGCTTCCCCGTGGCCCGCTATTACAATTTCATGGATGACGTGCTCCTGCTGGCCTGCACCGAGAACAATACCCGCCAGCAAATCGGCTTCCTTGCCGAAACCATCGGAGGCCTGCTGTGAAAACCATCTTCGCCAAGTCCGTCCCCGGCCGGCATGCGGCCAACCTCGTGCTCGATCCGGCGGAAAATGCCCCCCGTGCCGCGGATATGCTGCCCGCCGATCTCCTGCGCAAGCAGGCCCCGCGCCTGCCGGAATGCTCCGAACTGGACGTGGTGCGCCACTTCACCGAGCTTTCCCGCCGCAACTACAGCGTGGATGCCAATTTCTATCCCCTTGGCTCCTGCACCATGAAATACAACCCCAAGTTCACCGAGCAGGTGGCCAACCTGCCCGGCTTCGCCCGCCTGCATCCCCTGCTGGCCCAGCTCGGGCGCGGCGCGACCTGCGTGCAGGGCGCCCTGCAGGTGCTCCATGATGCCGAACGCTGGCTCTGTGAACTGACCGGCATGAAAGCCTTTACCCTCCAGCCCATGGCCGGGGCCAACGGCGAATTCACCGGCGTCAAGCTCATCGCCGCCTACCACAAGGCCCGGGGCCGCAAGCGCACCAAGATGCTGATCCCCGACTCGGCCCACGGCACCAATCCGGCCTCGGCCGTGCTCGCCGGCTTCGATATCGTCAACATCGAATCCCGCGACGGCATGATTGACCCGCAGGCCCTCGCCCGCGCCATTGCCGAACACCCCGACGACGTGGCGGGCCTCATGATGACCTGCCCCAACACCCTCGGCCTCATGGAAACCCACCTCGCCGAAATCGTCGAGGAATTGCGCAAGGTCGATGCCCTGCTCTACTACGACGGCGCCAACATGAACGCCATCATGGGCAAGATGCGCGTGGGCGATGTGGGCTTTGACGTGGTGCACCTCAATGTGCACAAAACCCTCTCCACCCCGCACGGCGGCGGCGGCCCCGGCGCCGGCCCCGTGGGCGTCAGCGAACGCCTCGTGCCCTACCTCCCCGCCCCCCGCGTGGAACGCCGTGACGACGGCAGCTATCGCGTCAACTTCGATCTGCCCCAGTCCATCGGCTATATCGGCCCCTTCTACGGCAGCTTCGCCGTCCTCGCCAAGGCGCTGGCCTACATGATGCGCCTCGGCGGCAACGGCCTCACCCGCGCCTCGGAATACGCCGTGCTCAATGCCAACTACCTCCGCAAACGCCTCGAGGATGTGCTGGATATCCCCTTTGACCGCATCTGCGCCCACGAATTTGTGGCCTCTGCTCCCGAAGGCCTGCGCGCCCTCGACATCGCCAAGGGACTCCTTGATCGCGGCATCCATGCCCCGACCATCTACTTCCCCCTTATCGTAAAAGAATGCCTCATGGCCGAACCCACCGAAACCGAAAGCCGCGAAACCCTCGATGAATACGTCGAAGCCCTGCGCGAGATCGTGGCCGAAGGCAAAAGCCATCCCGAAAAACTGGCCGCCGCGCCCGTGACCCTGCCCGTGCGCCGCATGGACGAAACCGCCGCCGCGCGCCACATGATCCTCACCGAAGACATGGCCTGATTCGCGGCATCTTCTCACCGCAGAAAAAGTAATAAAAAAAGATATGGTTGCGAGGGGGAGAGGGAAACCGTTTTGAAAAACGGTTCTCCCTCTCCCCCTCGCGCTCCCCCTCT
>DWZD01000021.1 GCA_019118345.1 Candidatus Desulfovibrio intestinavium
TAGCATGGACCCCGTCAAGATCGTCGCCATCGGCGATAACGTGTGCGACAAATATCTTTCCCGCGGCAAGATGTACCCCGGCGGACAGTGCGTCAACACCTGGCCTACCCCGTGGCGCGCCAAGGCGTCGCGTGCCTCGCCCGTCCCCCGGCGGCATGAAAAAAAACAGGCCGGGCATCACCGCCCGGCCCGCCTGTTCTTCCCTGCGGAACGCCCAAGGCGGGGCCGCCTCCCCTGCGGGGAGTGACGGCCCCTCATAACCTCCCCTCACCGGCGACACACGGCCACTGGGTCTTCGTTGAACAGATCGAGGACATCGTCGTCGCCCAAGCCCAGGTCGACCTTCTCTGCGAGCTTGCCGGTCCAGTACATGACCATGTCGCGGCCGCTGCCGTCATTAGGCCACTTGGCGGCAAAGGCCGCACCACGAGCGTTTGCACCAGGGTTGCTGGCACTTGGCGCTGACACCGCTAGCAGCTCCTCTTTGCTCGGAAGGTTCGTTGCAGGCTGGTATTCGTAGTTGTCGGACTCGTAGCTCCCCCCACACGCAACTACCGCGTCCGTCCAAGTCATGTTGCGCAAGGGCGTTGCAAACACCGCCAGCGGCCCCTTGCCGAACGTCACCGTCGTTTCCGCCGTATACGGCTGCCCGTTATATGTGACCGTCGCCCTTACCGTCACCGTCCGTTCTCCCACAATGTCCGTCAGATATGCCGTTTTGCCGTCGGGGGCATTGTCTGCCGGGGCGGCCATGTCGTTCTCGGCGTCAGCGTCAAAGGTAAGGCTGAGGGGCGTCTGCCCCCACGTCAGGCCGTTGCACGCACTCGCCCCTCGCCTCCATGCCGCGCAGGAGACCGTGGAAGAAGCCACACTCCACGTCACGTCGCCATCGCCGAGCTGGACTTCTTGCCCGTCGATTGTCAAGGTCGCCGTCAGGGTGATGGTCTGGTAGTTGTCACTGCCAAAGGGCGTATCCTTGCCGCCGCCACTGGCTGTCAGGGACAGGGGGGAGGCCGTGGCGGCGTTGAGCGTGATAGTCTGTTCGTTTTCCCCGGCGCGCATGTGCAGCGTCAGCGGCCCGGCCACGGGACTGGCGATGGACACGATGAAGCGGCCCTGCCTGTCCGTGACGTAGCTGTGCGACGCCACGGCCGCATGGGCCTCGCGCACGCCCAACAGTCCGCCCAGCAACTCCCCGGCCAGCGCAAAAAGACTGCGGGCGGGCGACGGCGCGGCGGCCAGCGTCACGCCGTCGGCGCTGACATGCACGGTTTTGCCCGCCCACGGCCCGCCGAAGCCGTCCGTCACGCGGAAGGCAAAGGCATTGGCCCGCCCGGGCACCGGCCCGAGATATTCGATGCGCCCGGAATTTTTCGCCCGGTATTCCAGAATGATCCGATTTTCGCGATCCACGAATTCATGCCGCGAGCCGGACACGGTACGCAGTTCCGCCACCTTGGCATGGCTGGTCTGTTCCTCCCACGGCATGCCGAAATGCCAGGTGAATTGCAGGCCGAATTCCGTATCCGTCTTGCCGCGTTCCGTGCTGCGCTGCCGGGCAAAGGCCGAGAGCAGCGGAATGGGCGTATATTCCACCCCGTATGACCAGACGCGGGGGTCCTTTTCCAGATCGTCGACCGAGCCGTACATGGCCACATGGTCGCCGTACCACTGGCTGAACGCGCCGGTCAGCGCCACATTGCGATAAAAGGGCAGATAGGCCTTGGCCCGCGCATCCCAGCCCCGGGCCGGGCGTTCCTCGATAAAGTTGCCGTCAAAGTCGCGGGAATCCTTCCAGTCCGAGAGCGGCGCATAGTAGTTGGCCGCCAGATGGAACCAGTCGTACTGCGCTTCCACGCCCGCGCCGCCGCGCTGGTGCGAGCGGCTGAAATCATTGTCGAAAAAGATGTTCCAACCCAGCATGAGGTTGCCCGCGTCCTCCATGCTTGACGCAAGGGGGAACCAGCGGTGCCCGAGGCCGAAATTGCCGATCCAGCGTTGGGAGCCGTCCTCCTCGCCGCCGGAAACGTCCATGCTGCGCGCGCCGATCTGGGTGAACAGGGTATGGCGCGGCGCATCCCAGAACGGCAGCAGCACGTCCCCTTCCCCGGAAAAGCGCCCGTCCCGGTCAAGCTGGAAATTGAGCCGCGCGCGGCCATTGTCCGCAAGGCCGGACAGCACGGCTTCCCCGGCGGAATTGAGCATGCCCATGCCGTAGTTCAGGCCGCGTTCCAGCGCCATGTCAAAGGGATTGAGATTGTCCAGCGTGCGGAAGCCGTTGTTGTCCCGGCGGCGGCCGCTGAACTCCTCGCCGGGCCGCGCCCGCAGGATGTCGTCGGGCGGCCCGGCAAGCCCCCCGTTCGCGCCCATGAGGCCCGCGCCCATGTAGGCTTGCGCCTGCCGCCCGTCAAAGGCGTCGGCGCTGCCCGCCCGGCGCGCCGTGCCGTCCTGATGATAGCCCAGCCCCTCGTCCCGCGCGCCGCTTGACGGCGCAAGGCCCGGCAGGCCCATGAACGAGGCCACGACATTGAGCAGGGCCGCATCCAGCCCGCGCGGCGCCTCCCGGCCCGCCTCCCCGGCCCGGTCGGCCTCCTCCGGCCCGACGGCGGCAGGGGCGGCAACGCCCGGTCGCGCGGCAGGCCCGCCCCGCCCGGTCGTCAGGCCGGAGGCTTCCCCGGCCCCGTCCTGTTTGCGGGCCACGCAGCCGCCCAGCGGCACGGGCAAGATCAGGGCCGCCACCAGCGCCCAGACCAGCAATACACGACACGGCAACAGACGATCAGATCTCATGACGGCAGACCTCCGGGCAACAAAAAAGGCCCTGTCCCCCGCAAGGGACAAGGCCATGTTTCCTGAATGCGAAAAAAACGCGCAAGGCCGCGCGGCGCGCAAACGCGCTTACGCTACGACGAACGCGGGTAGGTAGATGCAAGAATCATACTATCGCACGCCCCAGAGCCGACGCCCGCCGCGCCCGCCGTCCCTTTGCCTGCCTTTTCCTCCATGAATGCTCCTCCCGGCAGCACAATAGACGAATTTGACCGATATGTAAAGAACTTGTGAGCCTGCCGCGCGCCACGCCACGGGGGACGGGCGGGGTGTTTTTTTCGTGGGGGGAAGGCCCGGCGGCATGTTGCTGTTTTTTTTCGTGGGGGGAAGGCCCCCCATCCCCCCAAAAACTTTCCTGCCTCCATGCCGAACGCCGCGCCCCCCAAGCCGTCCCCCGACCGCACCGCAGCCAAACTCTGCACAAAAAAACAGGCCGGGCATCACCGCCCGGCCCGCCTTTTTTGTGATGCCGCCGGGGGACCAGACAGATACGCGACGCCCTGCCGGGTCACGTCACTGCGGCAGTGACCCTGATAAAAGTTTGGGGAAGGGTGTGGGGGAGCGCGAGGGGGAGAGGGAGAACCGTTTTTCAAAACGGTTTCCCTCTCCCCCTCGCAACACACTGTTTTTCAAATATTTTTTGAAAATCGGGACTAGGCGTCGTAGGGATCAAGCAGGGCGTGCCAGCGGGGCAGGGCCTCATCGAGTTCCAGATAATCGGCGGGCAGACGCACCACATGCGGGTCGGCCAGACCGGCCCGCACATCCTCTAGCGAACCGGTGCGGCGCAGGCCCTCCACATCCTGCAGGGGACAGAGGTCGAAGTTGTCGTTGGGCCACATGACCATGACCGGCAGGCCGAGCAGGGAGGCTTCCAGGGCCACGGTGGTGGAATTGGAGGCCCAGACCAGCGTCCCGGCCTGCAGTTCGTCCTGAATCCTGCCGCTGACGATGCGCACCTTGTCCATGCTGTTGCCGAGCAGGGAGCGCAGCATGCCGTCCACGCTGAGGTAGGGGTGGGGCTTGACGATGATTTCGTATCCCTCGAGCAGGCCCTCATTGAGGGCGCGGGCCATGAGGCTGAGGTGATCGCGGGTTTCGTCCTCGAAGAAGCTGGTCACCAGCAGCAGGCGATGGGGCTTTTCGCCATTGTCCGGCACGGGCTGGCGGTCGGCAAGATAGAGGTAGCGCAGGGCTTCCACGACCTTGAGCCGATCTTCGGGCAGCCCGTTTTCCCGCCACTGGTTGGCCGCGCCGGAACCGTTGGCGCAGACGACATCGGGCTGGAAGAGGTTGCAATCTGGAGTGGTGAAGGTGCGGGGGTCGTCAAAGTAGCGGAAGTCCGTGGGCCGGATGGTGGAATGTTGCGCACCGAAAACCGGGCCGGAGCCGGTGAGGTTGCGGGCCTCGTGCGCACCGTGGGTGAGCATGCGTTCCCAGGGGCAGTTCTCCAGCGGGAAGGCGTACCATTCCTGCACGCCCACCAGACGGATGTAATTGCGGATGCCGCGATATTGCAGGCAGCGTTCCAAGCCGCGCCAGCCCCGGAAGGATTCGGCCCAGTCGCCTTCCAGATAATCCCAGAAGTTCATGCGCGAACCGGCAAAACGGAAGGCCTGCCGCACGTAGCGTTCCAGGCGGAAGCTGCGGTAGCTCAGGCGCAGATGCCGTCGCCAGGCCGCCACAAGATCGCGGAAGGAGAGAAATTCCTCCAGATAATGGAAGGACACGCCGTCCCGCTGTTCCTGCTGGAAGCGCTTGCGCAGGCGGATGCAGTCGCGGAACTTGAGTTCCGGCGAGGGGAAGCGCACGAAGAGCCAGCGAATCCACGGCCTGTCCGGGGCCTCGGCCGTGGGGTTGAGCATGTCGTGCAGCTTTTCCCAGTAACGGGAACGGAAGCGTCCGTCCTGCGCGGCATTCATGTCGATATTGGGGAAGTAGGTGGCAATGGTGGCCGATTTGCCCGGCGCGGCGGGCAGGGTGTAATGGCGGTTCTTCACCACATAGGGCAGGGCGCGGCGCACGTTCCACCACCAGTGGGCGTAACGGGCCACCACGCGCAGCATGGCCGGGCAGGCGTCGTAGATGCGGCGCAGGCGGGACTTCTCGTGCACGGGCGGCTGGTTGGGTTCGTGAAATTCCACGAACATGCGGCCCGTGGCCCGGCAGTAGTTGGCGAGGGTGTGCCGCAGCAGGGCATCCCCGCCGGACAGGCGCAGGATGGTATACTTGCCCTCATCCAGCAATTTTTCCAGCGCGCGCAGCTTGTAGACCTCATAGAGGTGGGGGGTCATCTTGGGGTGACGCTCAAAGAGCAGGGAGCACCACCACATGGACAGGGTTTCCCCGGCCTTGAGGTGGGTATGGAGCTGCCAGCCGGAAATGGACATGCGGCCCATGTCGTAGGCCCAGCGCATATGCTCCTCGCGAATTTCCCGGATTTGCCCGTTCATGAGCGCCGGAATGGAAAATTCGCCTTCCGGCACGTCCCAGCGGTTCCAGTGCGCCACATCGGTGGGCGTTCCGTCCTGAAATTCCGGCGGGAAGGTGGTTTTCTCCACAAGCAGGGTCAGTTCTTTCATACGCTCTCCTTTCTGAAAAGCGGCCCGCCCTCAGGCGGACAGCGCCGCGGCGATGGTTGTCGCATACGGCGGCTTGAGTAGGCCTTTTTCGGTAATGATGCCGCTGATGAAGGCAGCGGGGGTCACGTCAAAGGCAAAATTGTAGACCGGCACGCCGTCGGGGCAGACCTGCCGCCCTCCCAGACAGCGAACCTCGTCGGCCGGGCGTTCCTCGATGGGGATGGCCGATCCGTCCGGCGTGGCGGGGTCAATGGTCGAAAGCGGCGCGGCCACATAGAAGGGAATGCCGAAATGCCGGGCCAGCAGGGCCACGCCGCAGGTGCCGATCTTGTTGGCGGTATCGCCGTTGGCCGCGATGCGGTCGGCCCCCACCACCACCACGTCCACCATGCCCCGGCCCATGAGCAGGGCGCAGGCATTGTCGCAGGCGACGGTCACCTCGATGCCGTCCCGCTGCAGCTCCCAGGCGGTGAGGCGCGCGCCCTGCAGGAAGGGACGGGTTTCATCGGCAATGACCCGCAGCCGCTTGCCCGCCTCGCGCGCCGCCCGGATGACGCCGAGGGCCGTGCCGTAACCGGCGGTGGCCAGCGCCCCGGCATTGCAATGGGTCAGCACGGTCTGCCCGTCGCCGATGACGCCCTCTCCGGCCCGGCCGATGGCCCGGCAAATGGCGATGTCCTCGGCCTGCATGGCAAGGGCCTCGTCCTTGATGCGCTCCAGCAGGGCGGCGGCGTCCATGTCGCCGGCGGCCCGCCACAGGCGGCGGATGCGATCCACGCCCCAGCGCAGATTGACGGCCGTGGGCCGGGCAGCAGCCAGCACATCCAGCGCGGCGTCATAGGCCGCGCGCCAGTCGCCCCCGCCGCGCCTGAGGATTTCGGCCAGGGCCAGCGCGGCCCCGAAGCCCGCCGTCACGCCGATGGCCGGCGCGCCGCGCACCACCATGACCTGCAGCGCCTCCACCACGTCGGCCAGCGTGCGGCAGACGACAATGCGCTCCTCAGTGGGCAGCAGGCGCTGATCCAGCAGATGCAGCTCGCACTGTTCACGGTCAAAACGAATATGATCTTCCATACTTCTCCCGGACGTGGCAGACACGACGAAAAGCACCGTCGTCCCGCCGCGTGTGCGGCAATATAGCGCAGGAGCCGCCGACAGGTAAAGATGACTTTACAAGGCGGCGCGGGGCTGGATATGATATTCCGCTGGCAGCGCGGACGCCGCGTCCCAATCCACGGCTGCCGCATGACGGGCCTCCGGCCCGCGGGAGAATCTATGTCGGAACAGAGCAACAAACCGCTGGTCATCGGTCTGGCCGGCTTCGGCACGGTGGGCGGCGGTCTGGCCCGCCTTCTGGAAGAGAATGCGGATCTCATCCGCCGTCGCGGCGGGCGCGACATGATCGTGAAAAAGGTGCTGGTGCGCCATGCGGGCAAGGCCCGCAACGTGGCCCTGCCGCCCGGCGCGGAACTGACCACCGATCCCGCCGCCCTCACCGATGATCCCGAAATCGACGTGCTCGTGGAACTCATGGGCGGCATCGAGGCCCCGGGCAAAATCATTGATCGCGCGCTGGACATGGGCAAGCATGTGGTGACCGCCAACAAGGCCCTGCTGGCCGAAAAGGGCCTCGCCCTGCTGGAAAAGGCCCGGGACAAGGACCGCATTCTGCGTTACGAGGCCAGCGTGGCCGGAGCCATTCCCGTGGTGGCCGCCCTCAAGGAGAGCCTTGCGGGCAATCGCATCGCCTCGCTGGTGGGCATCCTCAACGGCACGAGCAATTATATCCTGTCCGAAATGACCAGCAACGGGCTGGATTTCAACGTGGCCCTCAAGCAGGCCCAGGAACTGGGCTATGCCGAGGCCGATCCCACCCTCGACATCGACGGCCATGACGCGGCCCACAAGCTGACCATCCTCATCCAGCTGGCCTACGGGGCCTATTATCCCTTCACGGCCATGCCCGTGCGCGGCATTCGCGGCCTCTCCGGCATGGACATCCGCCTTGCCCGTGAATTTGGCTACCGCATCAAGCTCATTGCCCAGGTGCGCGAATGCGATCATCAGCCGGGAGAGTCCCCGCGTCTGGAAGCGGGCGTCTTTCCGGCGCTGGTGCATCACACCCTCCTGCTGGCCCGCGTGGGCGGCGTCTACAATGCCGTGCGCGTGGAAAGCAATGCCGCCGGCTCGCTCTTCTTCCACGGGCGCGGGGCGGGCGATCTGCCCACCGCCGGGGCGGTGCTGGCCGATCTGGTGGCCGTGGCCCGCGAAGAACGGCCCAACAATACCGGCTTCGTCTCGCCGCGTCTGGAAGCGGCGGCCGTGGTGCCGCCCGAGGAATGGCGCTCCTGCTATTATGTGCGCCTCATGGTGGACGACGCCCCGGGCGTGCTGCGCGATCTGGCGGGCTGCATGGCCGACGAGGGCATCAGCCTCGCCCAGGTCATCCAGAAGTCCGACGAGGGCAACGGCGTGCCGCTGGTCTTCATGACCCACGAAACCACGGAAGAGGCCATGAGCCGCGCCCTGCAACATTCCCTTGATCGGGGCATGCTGCGCGAACCCGCGGTCTATTTCCGCGTGGTCGGGTAATTTTCTGTGCCGGGGAGGCCGCGCGGCTTCCCCGGCTGACGCCCCCAACCGCCGGAGGCCCCATGCTGACGCTGGAAATCCGCACCAAAGAGCGCTGCGGCATGTACGACATCACCCGCGACGTGCGGGAACTCGTGCGGCAGGCGCTCACGACCTTTCCCGGCCCGCGCGACGGCGCGCTGGCCCTCTTCTGCCCGCACACCACCTGCGGCCTGACGGTCAACGAGGGCGCCGATCCCGACGTATGCCGCGACATGGTGGGCTTTTTCCGCCGCCTTGTGCCGCAGGATCCCGCCTTTGCCCATGCCGAGGGCAACAGCGACGCCCACATCAAATGCACATTGCACGGCCCGTCCCTGCTGCTCCTTGTGGCAGACGGCGAACTGCAGCTCGGCACCTGGCAGGCCGTCTATCTCTGCGAGGGCGACGGCCCCCGCCGCCGTTCCGTCTGGGCGCAGTGGCTGCCCGGCCCGCGCTGATCGCCGCCTGCGCCCGCCCTCCCGCGCCGTCCCTGCCGCACGGGGCGCATGGCCGCGTCCTTGCCCCCTTACCCGCTTTGCCGCGAGGTGTTCCATGAGCATGCCCCACGATGTCAATCTCATCCTGACCCTGGCAGGCGGCCTGACCGCTGCCACGGCCCTGGGCTTCGTCACCCAGAAACTGCGCCTCTCGCCGCTGGTGGGCTACCTGCTGGCCGGGGTGCTGGTGGGGCCGTATTCGCCGGGCTTTGTGGCGGACGCCTCCACAGCCTCGCAATGCGCGGAAATCGGCATCATCCTGCTCATGTTCGGGGTGGGCCTGCATTTTCATCTCAAGGATCTGCTGGCCGTGCGCCATATCGCGGTCAGCGGCGCGCTCATCCAGATCGCGGCGGCCACGCTGGCCGGAGCCGCCGTCTTCTGCCTGCTGGGCGGCGGCCTTGTGCCCGGACTGATCTTCGGCATGTCCATCTCCGTGGCCAGTACCGTGGTGCTCACCCGCGTCATGGGCGACAACGGCCTGCTCCACACCCGCGCCGGTCATGTGGCGCTGGGCTGGCTGGTGGTGGAGGATCTCTTCACCATCCTGCTGCTGGTGCTGCTGCCCTCCTTCCTCTCGCCGGAGGCCGGGCCGCTCTGGCTGACGCTGGCCCTGACCCTGCTCAAGCTGGCGGGCCTCACGGCCTTCATGCTGCTGGCCGGACAAAAGCTCATCCCCCTGCTGCTCGGCTGGGTGGCCCGCACCGGCACGCGCGATCTCTTCACCCTCGCCGTGCTGGCGCTGGCGCTGGGCATTGCCGTGGGCGCGGCCCTGCTCTTTGACGCCTCCATGGCGCTCGGGGCCTTTCTGGCCGGCATGGTGGTGGGCCAATCGGACTTCAGCGCCCGCGCCGCCGCCGAGGCCCTGCCCCTGCGCGACGCCTTTGCCGTGCTTTTCTTCGTCTCCGTGGGCATGCTCTTCAATCCGCTGGCCCTGCTGGACGACTGGCCGCTCATGCTCCTGACCTTCGGCATCATCGTCCTCGTCAAGCCCATGACCGCCTTCACCGTCTGCCGCCTTTTCCGGCGGCCGCCGCGCGAGGCCCTGGCCGTGGGTCTCTCCCTCGGACAGATCGGCGAATTTTCCTTCATTCTCGCCGGAGTCGGGGCGAGCTACGGCATCTTCGGCCCGGAAGTCAACAATGCCGTCATTCCGGCGGCCATTCTGTCCATTACCCTGAACCCCCTGCTCTTTCCGCAGCTCGAACGCCTCTCCCGCTGGCTGGAAGCCCGCCGCCCGGCCTTTGTGCCCGAAACCCACGAGGCCGAAAGCGCCACGCCCGGCGACGTCATCGTGGTGGGCTACGGCCCCACGGGCGAGGCCCTCTGCCGCATCCTCGAGGACTTTCACCTGCGTCCCGTCATCATCGAGGCCAATATCGACACCGTGCGCCGCCTGCGCCGGGAGGGCCGCCACGCCCTGCACGGCAATGCCACCCAGGCCGAAGTCCTGCTTCAGGCCGGGCTGGCCGACGCCGCGGCCCTGCTCCTGACTTCATCCGGCATTCCGGCGGCCGAGGTCGTCAGCATCGCCCGGAGCATCAATCCGCGCGTGCGCATCTGGGCGCATACCGCCTATCTGAGTCAGGCCCGCGCCCTGCGCGAACAGGGCGTGCAGGATGCCTTCAGCGGCGAGGGCGAAGTGGCGCTAGCCCTTTCCGCCGCCCTGCTGCGGGAACTGGGCGCGGCCCCGGCCTTCATCGACGCCGAACGGGATCGTCTGCGCTCCCGCTGGCAGCTTTCCGCCGCCGGGCCGGAAGCAACGTCCGCCACGGGTCGGCCCCCGTCCGGCTCGCCGTCCTGAGGCCCGGCTTTCCGGCAAACGGCCATCCCCCGCACGCGCCGCCCTGACAGGAGACCGCCGTGATCGTGCATCTGGACATGGACGCCTTTTTCGCCTCCGTGGAGCAGCTCGACCATCCCGAACTGCGCGGCAAGCCGGTCATCATCGGCGGCGGCAGCCGGGGCGTGGTCTCCACCGCCTCCTACGAAGCCCGCGTCTACGGCGTGCGCTCGGCCATGCCCGTGGCCACGGCCCGCAAGCTCTGCCCGCAGGGCATCTTCGTGCGGGGCCGCATGCGCCGCTATGCGGAGCTTTCCCATCGCATCATGGCTGCCCTGCAGGACTTCTCCCCCCTTGTGGAGCCTGCCAGCGTGGACGAGGCCTACCTTGACGCCACCGGACTGGAACGCCTCTTCGGCCCGCCGGAACGCCTCCTGCCCGCCATCAAGGCTCGCGTGGCCGAGGTCACCGGCGGCCTGACCTGTTCGGTGGGGGCCGCACCGGTCAAATTTCTCGCCAAGATCTGTTCCGAGGTCAACAAACCCGACGGCATCTTCATCCTCCGCCCGGAGGACGTCGATGCCTTCCTCCTGCCGCTGGCCGTGGAACGCCTGCCCGGCGTGGGCAGGCGCATGGCCCGCGAACTCCATGCCCTTGGCGTCTCCCGCGTGGAACAGCTGCGCCGCTACAGCCCGCAATTCATGGAAAGCCGCTTCGGCAAATGGGGCCGCGAACTGCTGCGCCGCGCCCACGGCATCGACCCCCGCCCCGTCTGCCCCGAACACGCCGCCAAGAGCGAAAGCGCCGAAACCACCTTTGCCGAAGATACCCGCGACCGCGCCTTTCTGGAAAAAAAGCTGCTTGCGCATGCCGAGCGCGTGGGCGCCTCCCTGCGCCGCCACGGCTGGCAGGGCCGCACCGTCACCCTGAAAATCAAGTTCGCCAACTTCCGCCAGATCACCCGCTCCCGCACCCTGCCCGAACCCATCTGCGCCACCCAGAGCATTTTTGACATCGCCCGCGACCTGCTGCGGCAGGAAGCCCTGCCCCTGCCCGTGCGCCTCATCGGGCTGGGCGTGTCCGGCTTCGAGTCCCCGCCGCCCAAACAGGCCCTGCTGCCCGGCCTGCCCTGCCCCGACGGCCATGACCCGCAACAGGAAGCCCGCCGCCTGCGCCTCGACAAGGCCCTTGACAAGCTGCGCCAGAAATTCGGCAAGCAGGCCGTCCAGCGCGGGCGTCTTTTCAGCCCGCCGGATTGATGCCGTGTGGGGGAAGGCCTCCGCTCACCTCAGAAGCGTTGCCTGTCCGGACGCCGGACATCGCGGCACGCGGGGCGCTCCGTGACCGCCAGCGGCAACGCCAGCCCCAAGATGGATCATCCGGGATGCGCCGGGCCGCGTGCTTTCATGCCGCCGGGGGACGTCACAGGCAGGCGCTGGCCTGCCGGGCCACATTGCCCTGCAGCGAACCGGGGGGATGGGGATGGTGGGGGGCGGATG
>DWZD01000022.1 GCA_019118345.1 Candidatus Desulfovibrio intestinavium
GCCCGAACGCTCGTCCCGCGTGCGGGACAGCGGAAGGGCGACGCCCAATGGCGCGCGTCAGCGAGGGAGGCAGGGTGCGCCTGAAGGGTCGCGCTCCCCGCAAGCAATGGCTGCCCAAAGGCGGGGTAGGGGTTGTAGGGGGCTAGGGGCTGGCAAGCCCCTGCCCCCTGCCCCGCGCCGGGCAGGCGACCCGGCCCGGGTGCCGGGCCGAAGCCGCTATTCACCGAAAGAAAAAAAGCAGAAAACCCAAGGCCGCCGCAGGTAGCTCTGCTGTCGATGCCCGTAGCTTCCTGCGTCGCAACGGGCACGGCCCTGCGGGCCGCCTTTCGGTCGCTCGCCGGGGGACCAAACAGATACGCGCCGCCTTGCCGGGCCGCGTCGTCCGTTCATTGACCCAAGCAAAAGTTTTGGGAAGGGAGTGGGGGAGCGCGAGGGGGCGAGGGAGAACCGTTTTTCAAAACGGTTTCCCTCGCCCCCTCGCAATATCCTGCTTTTTCAAGTCGTTTTGGAAAGGAGGGGTTCGGGGAGGAAGAATAAATCAAAAAATTTCGCGAATGACGGCGGCGGCGAGCAGGAAGCCGTGGGCGTCGTAGACGGCGGCGAGCTGGCCGGGAGCGCTGGGGAAGTGGGGGGCGGCGTCCGGGGCGAGGGTGATATGCAGGCTGTTGTCGGGCAGGCGGCGGACGGTGGCGGGGACGGGCTGTTGCCGGTAGCGCAAACGCACGCGGAGGGGGAGAGGGGGCAAGCCCTCGCTGTTGCTGTCGGGCCGGGGGAGGGCAGCGGACAGAAAGAGATTGGCCGGGGCGGTGCGGCAGCCGCGCATGGACAGGGCGGCGCGGGGGCCGACGATGAGGGCGTTGCGCCGCGTGTCCTTGGCGAGAACGTAGAGGGGTTCGCTGTGGGCGATGCCGAGGCCGCGCCGCTGGCCTTCGGTGTAGCGCCAGAGGCCGTCGTGGGTGGCGAGGGGCGTTTCGCCGTCGGGGGTCTGGAGGATGACGGGGCCGCTTGGGGGCGGGGGGATATTTTCCGCTGCCCAGTGACGCAGGAGGAAGTCGCGGTAGGCGTCATCTGTGGGGGGGATGAAGCAGATTTCCTGACTTTCGCCGGGCAGGGGCACGTTGAGACCGGCGGCGGCCACGGCGGCGGCGCATTGCGGCTTGGTGAGGCCGGCAAGGGGGAAGACGGCGCGTTGCAGGGCGGCGGGCGGCACGAGGCCGAGGAAGTAGCCCTGATCCTTGCGGCTGTCGGTCGCGGGAGCAAGGAGAAGTTGCCCGGAGAGCGGGTGCGGGGCCAGCCGGGCGTAATGTCCGGTGGCGAGGGCGTCGGCCCGAAGCCGGGCGGCGGCCTCGTGGAGCGCGCCGAATTTGATGGCGGCATTGCAGAGGGCGCAGGGGTTGGGGGTATGTCCTTGTGCATAGGCCCGGATGAAGGGGCCGATGACCTGCGCGGCAAAGCGTTCGCGGGCATCCAGCAGATAGAGCGGGATGCCGAGGCGGCGGCAGGCGTCGCGCAGGCCGGGCAGGGCGGGTGAGAGGGCGTGCAGGGCGTCGTCGGAAGATGGAGCGAGGAGGGGAATTTCCGGGCCGGGCCGGGGGGCTTCGGGCCGGGCTTCCGGGGGGACACGCCAGAGGCGCGGCGCGTCCGGCGCATGTGGGGCCGGGGAAAGCGAACGACCGCCGGGCGGCAACGAGGCTCCGGCGGTCGCGGCATTGTCGGGCAGGAAGAGACCGTGCAGGGCTACGAGATCGTGGCCTTCCGCCCGGAGGCGGCAGAGGGCGCAGAGGCTGTCCACGCCGCCGCTGACGGCTACGGCGATGCGGGCCATTAGAGGATCTGGTTCAGGAACTGGCGCAGGCGCGGGTGCCGGGGCGCGCCGAAAATCCTGTCGGGAGCGCCCATTTCCAGAATCTGGCCATGATCCATGAAGATGATGCGGTCGGCCACGGTGCGGGCAAAGCCCATTTCGTGGGTGACGCAGACCATGGTCATGCCGTCCTCGGCCAGATTGACCATGACGTCCAGCACTTCACCGACCATTTCGGGGTCAAGGGCGGAGGTGGGTTCGTCAAAGAGCATGATGGCCGGCTGCATGGCCAGGGCGCGGGCAATGGCCACGCGCTGCTGTTGCCCGCCGGAAAGCTGGGCGGGGTAGACATTGGCCTTGTCGCTGATGCCCACGCGCTTGAGGAGGGCAAAGGCGCGATCTTCGGCCTCCTTGCGCGAGCGTTTGAGCAGCTTGATGGGCGCGAGCGTGACATTCTGGAGCACGGTTTTGTGGGGGAACAGGTTGAACTGCTGGAAGACCATGCCCAGATTGCGGCGCAGTACGTTGATGTTGTTGTGATGATCGGTGATGTCCTGCCCCTGCACAAGGATGTGGCCGCGGTCGATCTCCTCCAGCCGGTTGATGGAGCGCAGCAGGGTGGACTTGCCGGAACCGGAGGGGCCGATGACCACGACGCGTTCGCCGGTGGCGATGTCCAGACTGACGTCCTGAAGGGCGGCGTTCTTGCCAAAATACTTCCAGACGTTCCTGATGCTGATGATCGGGGCGGTATTATTTTTTTCCATCATAGTAGTTCAGGCGGGATTCCATTATGCTGACCACCTTGGAGAGCAGCAGCGTGATGATCAGATAAATGAGCGCAATGACGGTATAGGTTTCAAAATAGAGATAGCTCTTGTTGGCATAGCTGCGTGCCCGTTGCATGAGGTCGGGCATGGCGACCACGGAAACCAGGGCCGTGTCCTTGAGCATGGCGATGCATTCGTTGCCGATGGGCGGCAGGATGGTGCGCCAGGCCTGCGGCAGGATGACGTAGAACATGGTCTGGAAGCGGTTGAAGCCCAGCGAGCGGGCGGCTTCGGTCTGGCCCTTGGAAATGGCCAGGATGCCGGCACGGAAGACTTCGCCCATGTAGGCGCCGTAGCAGAAGCTGATGGAAATGACGGCGGCCTGGGTGGGGCTTAACTGAAGCAGGCTGGCGACGGCGTAGTAAAAATAGAAAATTTGCACCAGCAGCGGGATGCCGCGAATGACCTCCACATAGGTGGAGGCCACAAGATTGATGACTCTGTTGCGGGAGATGCGGCCAAGGCCGGTGATCAGGCCCAGCGGCACCGCACAGCAGATGGAGAGGACGGTGACCTTGAAGGTGACGATGAGTCCGTCGGGGACAAAGAGAAGAATGTCGCGGTAGGGGTCGGGCTTGTACCACACCAGCCAGCAGAGGGTCAGGATGGCGCCGGCCAGCGCGATGGACCAGGCATTGATGACGCGCCATTCCCGCGGATCGGGGATGGACGGGCCTTCGGTGACCATGATGATGGTATTTTTGCTTTGGCCGTCACGGCTGTCGGGCGTGGCCTCATCTTCGGTCACCATGACGATGTTGCCCTTGCTCTGGCCTTCGATCTTGTCCTGCATTGCCGCTTCCTGCGTAAGGGTGATGGCGTGCGGGAGGCGGTCTCCCGCACGCCGTGCGGGCGCTAGTCGCCCATCCACTTGGCCTTGATCTTGGCTTCCGTGCCGTTGTCACGGATAATCTTGAGGCCCTTGTTGATCTTTTCCACCAGATCCTTGCGGCCCTTCTTCACGGTGAAGCCGTAGTATTCCACATCGTCGGTCACAAGGGGGATGACGAGCTTGCTGGCGTATTCGGCCTTCTTGTTCATGTAGTACTTGGCCACCGGATCATCGCAGATGACGGCGTCGATGCGCCCGGCAACCATGTCCTGAATGGCCAGGCCCACGTCGTCGTATTCGCGAATGACGGCCCCCACATTGGCCTTCTGCATGACGAAGATGCCGGTGGTGCCGATCTGGCCGCCCACCTTCTTGCCCTTGAGGTCGGCGAGCGTGGCGATGCTCTTGCCGGTGGGCATGATCACGGCCTGATGCACATCATAATAGGGGTCGGAGAAGTCGAAGGCCTTTTGGCGCTCGGGGGTGATGGTGGTGGAGGAGGCGATGATGTCGTAATTGCCCGCGGCCACACCGGCAAAGATGCCGTCCCACGCGATATTGCGGATTTCCACCTCGAAACCGGCGGCCTTGGCCACGGCGCGAATGATGTCAAAGGAATAGCCTTCCGGCGTCTTGTTGGCGTCCAGGGTTTCCATGGGCGGCCAGGTGCAGTCGCCGGCCACGATGTAGGTTTCGGCAGCCGCGGGGCTGCACCAGAGGGTCAGGGCCAGCAGGGCCATGGCAAGTTTGCGCAGCATAGTGCATCCTCCAGAAAAAAGGGAATAGTCAATGTCCGCTTCCTGAAAGAAGCGGAGCCTTTTCCGCGTTGCGGCGTCCGCATGGCATTTGCGAGCCGCAAAAAGTTCTTCGGTATGTAGCCGGGGGGGGCAGATGCGTCAAGCCCCTACCAGGTGTTGCCGAGGTTGTCTCCCTCTTCCTCATCCTCATGCACGGGGCGTGGGACAATCTGCGGCACGACCGGCTGCGTGCGGACATTTTCGCTGTCCGGTTCATCCCGGTCGTCCTTGAGGGCCTGCTGGACGAACCAGTCCTCGCGGATGCGCCAGGAGGCCGCCGCCGTATAGGCCGGCGAGGAGTAGCCCACGGACAGGACAAGGGTGCGGCGGGCATGTTCCTGCAGGCGGATGAGCAGGGGGGTGAAGTCGGCATCACCGGAAAGGATGATGAATTCGTCAAATTTGGTGGGGTGCGACAGATCGTCCATGCAGTCCATGACCAGATGGATGTCCGTGCTGGTCTTGCCGCGCGAGGTCAGGGGCGGGCAGTCCACCACCTGAAAGGCGCTGCGGGTGAACTGGTGGCGAAACTCCTGATAGCGCTGGGGATTGAGATAACACATGCGCTTGAGGATGCGGCGCCGCACGCCGTCGCCGTACAGGATGCGGAGGGCGTGGTTTTCCAGCCAGCGCACCCAGCGGTAGGGGGTGCTGCCGAAAGCGCGCGCGGCATCGGGATCCGCTTCGAGAAAGCGGGTGTAGATATTGTCGAAATCCACATACAGAGCGCTGAACACTTCGTCAAAACCGCTAAATCGGGCCATGCTTTTCCTCAAAAGTGAAATGGGTAAAACGAGACAGATTTGATGGATTGCCCCTGTTCAGGAGTTGTACACAGCTGCAGGAGAACTGTCCAGCCGACCGAACCGGCCGCCCGGGCTTGAATTTGCAGGGGGGGTGAAGTAATGTGAAGACGTATGCGCAATCCCGTAAGCTGCTTTCGGACAAACATCTTGCACAAAGGACAGGAACTCTGGCGCGAAAATCGTGCCGAGTTCTGGTTTCGTGCGCTTTTCTGGACGTTCTGGCTGTCCGTGGTCACCTTTCCCATCGGCTATACCGCGCGGGACGTTTTTCCGCTGTTGTGCGTCGTTTTCCTCGTCGGCTACTACCGGCACGCCTGGGCGCGTTCGGTCTGGCGCCGTCTGGGGGTACGGCCCCTGTTTTACTGCCTCTGGGCCATGATCCTGCTGGGGGTCGTGTGTTCGGGCGATGTCTGGGATTCCCTGAAACATGCGGGAACGGGCCTGAACAAGGGCTTCATCCTGCCCATCATCGCCATGGAATGCGTGCGCGACGCCCGCGACTTGCGGCGTCTGGTCTGGGCCTGTGTCGCGGCTTGCGTCTGGCAGGGCCTGGACGGCGTCTGGCAGGCCTGGACCGGTTATGACATCATGGGCTATCCCCTCAGATTCGGACGGCTGACCGGCACCCTGGGGGATTATGAGGTGGGCAATTATATTGCGCTGGCCATCATTCCCGCCTTCGGCTGCCGCTATTTGCTGCGCCGGCGACTGGGGCCGGCGGGCAGTTTTTTTGCCTGCGCCCTGCTGCTGACTCCGGCCTTCTTTTTGCTGCAGGGGGCCAGCGCTCGCAGCGGCGTGCTGGCCGTGGCCTCGGCCTTTGTGTTCTGGTGGCTGCTGACGCGCGGCCGGAGAAATTTTCTCGCCCTGAGCGGCGCTGTTTTCGTCATGCTGTGCTTCGCCCTCCTGCAGGCTTCGCGCATGTCGCCGGAAACCGTTGCCAATGACGGTCGCTGGAGCCTCTGGTATCTGGGATGGAGGGTGTTTTGCGAGCATCCCTTCTTCGGCGCCGGTGCCGGACAGTACAATGCGGCTTTCCGGGCGCTGGGGCTGGTGCCTGCCAAGGATGTCATCACCATCTCCCACCCTCACAACCTGTATCTGGACATACTCTATGCCCACGGCCTGGTCGGTTTTGCGCTGGGCATGACCTTCCTGGCCGGCTTCGCCTGGTGGGGGTACCGGCATATCCGTCAGCGCCTTCTCATGCGGCATGACGGGGATGCCGACAGGCGGGAGTACTGGATTCTTGCCGGCTGGTTCTGGGTGGGCTACATGGGCTGGCTGGTCAACGGCATCTTCGGCCACGATTTTTACCGTATCTGGTGGCTGGCTCAGGCCATGTGCCTTCTGGGCATTTTCATCGGCGCCATTGTCAACGGCAGCGGCGCTGTCGGGGAAGCTCCGCCAGAGGCGGCGGGGGAGGCCCCGCCGGAGAAGGCCGACGGAGCGCCCTGACGTCAAGCCCCTTTGGGAGGACGATGCAGAAACGGGGAGGCAGGCGCCTCCCCGTTCCTTTTCCGCGTGTCAGGCGCGTCGTCTGAGGCGATCCCGGCGTTCCTGCATGAGAAAGCGCCCGGTTACTGAGTTCGGGTCGGCCACAATGGCTTCCGGCGTGCCCTGCGAAACGATGGTGCCGCCGTTTTCGCCGCCGCCCGGCCCCATGTCCAGCACATGGTCGGCCGCCAGGATCATGTCCGTATTGTGCTCGATGACCACCACGCTGGCGCCCTTGTCCACAAGGGTGTGCAACACCTTGATGAGCTTGCCGACCTCGTGCATGTGCAGGCCGGTGGTGGGTTCGTCCAGAATGTAGATGGTGCCCGGCAGGGAACGCTTGCCCAGTTCCCGCGAGATCTTGATGCGCTGGGCCTCGCCGCCGGAAAGGGTGGTGGCGGGCTGGCCGAGGCGCAGATAATCCAGCCCCACGTCCTCCAGCACGGCCAGACGCCGTTCCAGCACCGGATAACTCTCGAAGAACTGCCGGGCCTGACTCACGGGCAGATCGAGGACTTCCGCGATGTTCAGGCCCTTGTAGCGTACTTCGAGGGTCTCGTGATTGTAGCGGCGGCCCTTGCAGGCATCGCAGGTCACATAGACATCGGGCAAAAAGTGCATTTCCACGCGGATTTGCCCGTCGCCGCCGCAGGCCTCGCAGCGCCCGCCCCGCACGTTGAAGCTGAAGCGGCCCGGCTTGTAGCCGCGCTTGCGGGCGTCCTGGGTCAGGGCAAAGATATGGCGGATTTCGTCAAACACCTTGGTGTAGGTGGCGGGATTGGAACGTGGCGTGCGCCCGATGGGCGTCTGATCAATGGCCACGATGCGTTCGATGGGCTGGGCGTCCTCGCTGAAGCTCAGGCCGCCGATGCTGCCGGGCTGATCCACGCGCTGGCCGAGCATGAGGGCCAGATGCTTGTACAGGGTGTCCACCACCAGCGAACTCTTGCCCGAGCCGGAGACCCCGGTCACGCAGGTCAGCACGCCCAGAGGAATGCGGCAGTCGATGCCGCGCAGGTTGTTGGTGGTGACCTTGTGCAGGGTCAGCCAGCCCCTGGGGTCGCGCCGTGCGTCGGGCAGGCTGATGCTTGCGTCGCCGCGCAGGTAGCGGGCCGTGAGCGTGTCTGCCCGCAACAGTTCCGGCACGCCGCCCTGAAACATGATTTCCCCGCCGTGCGCCCCGGAACCCGGCCCCAGCTCGATGACCGTATCCGCCGCGCAGATGGTGGCCTCGTCGTGTTCCACCACCAGCACGGTATTGCCGCGCTGCTGGAGCGAACGCAGGGTGCCCAGCAGGCGTTCGTTGTCGCGCGGGTGCAGGCCGATGGACGGCTCGTCCAGCACATAGGTCACGCCCACCAGCCCGGAACCCAGCTGGGAGGCCAGACGGATGCGCTGGGCCTCGCCGCCGGAAAGGGTGGACATGGAGCGGCCAAGGGAAATGTATTCCAGCCCCACATTGCGCATGAAGGACAGGCGGTGCCGCAGCTCCTTCATGAGCGGTTCGGCAATGAGGGCATGCCGCCCGCTGAAGTGCCGCCCGTCCAGCCATTGCAGGGCGCGTTCCACGGAGAGGGCGCAAAAGTCGGCGATGTTCAGATCGTCCACCCGCACGGACAGGGCTTCGGTATTGAGCCGCCTGCCGCCGCAGTCCGGGCAGTCGGCTGACTGGCGAAAGCGGGACAGCACCTCGCGCCAGGCGTCGCCGTACTGCATGCCCTTTTCCAGCAGGGGGATGACGCCGGGCCAGCGCTTGTCGCTGACCGGCACATCGGCCTGCCCGTGCTGGCCGCTGAAGTGTTCGCTCTGATAGTCGCCGGTGGCGCCCAGCGCCACGCTGCCGCCCATCCAGTTGCGGCGCAGGCCTGAACTTGCCGCCACGGGCCTGCCGTGTTCATCCTCACCGTAAAAGAGCGCTGCCAGCGCGTCGTCGGAAAAAGCGTCCAGCGGACTGTCCAGGCTGAAGCCCTGTCGCTTGCCCAGCGCCTTGAGCGCCGGAGCATAGCGGGAGAAGAGCTTTTCCCCGGCCCAGGGCAGGAGCGCCCCCCCCTTGAGGGACAGGCCGCGGTTGGGCGCAATGAGGCGCGGTTCAAAATAGTCCACCGTGCCCAGGCCCACGCAGCGCGGGCAGGCCCCCTGCGGACTGTTGAAGGAAAAGAGCTGCGGACTGGGCGCGGGCAGGGAAATGTGACACACGGGGCAGACGGACGTGGTGGAATGGATGACGTCCCGCTGCCCCTCAGGCTGATCCGGCAGGTGCAGCACAAGGCGGCCCTCGCCGTAGCGCAGGGCCAGCTCCACGGAGTCGGCCAGACGGCCGCGGATGCCTTCCTTGTTCACCAGCCGGTCAACGACCAGATCAAGGCTGTGCTTGCGGTTCTTGTCCAGCGGCGGCACCGCGTCCAGGGTATGAAATTCGCCGTCCACGCGCACCCGGGCAAAACCTTCGGCCTTGAGTTTCTTCAGCTTGTCCTGCTGTGTGCCCTTCTGGAGTTCCACCAGCGGGGCCAGCACCATGAAGCGCGTGCCCTGCGGCAGATTCATGATGTCGGCAATGATCTCGTCCGCGGCCCGGGCCTCGATGGGACGCCCGCAACGGGGGCAGTACATGCGCCCCAGCCGGGCAAAAAAGACGCGCAGAAAGTCGTATATTTCCGTTACCGTGCCCACCGTGGAGCGCGGATTGCGCGAGGTGCTCTGCTGCTCCAGGGAAATGGCCGGCGAAAGGCCCTCGATCTTTTCCACGTCCGGCTTGTCCATCTGCGGCAGGAACTGGCGCGCGTAGGCGGAAAGGGATTCCACATAGCGGCGCTGCCCCTCGGCATAAACAATGTCAAAGGCCAACGTGGACTTGCCCGAACCTGACGGCCCGCAGATGACGACCAGCTCGTCGCGGGGTATGTCCAAGCTGATGTCGCGCAGATTGTGCTGGCGGGCATGTTCTATATGTATGGCGTGCGAATGTTTCATACCGGCTATGTAAGCAGCGGCCTTCGCCTTGGCAAGAGGCGAAAGGGCATGGGCGGCCCGGTTCGGGCATGGACAAGGAAGCCCAAAGTCGGTATAATTTTTTTAACGCTGTGTAATGAGAACCCCACGCACAGCGGTCGAGGGAGCTTGTATGCGTCATTTTCTGGCCGTCATTCCGTTGCTGGCCGCTCTGGCTGGAAGCGGCATACCGTCGTTCGCGGGCGCTGCCGCGTCGGAACCCGTGACACAGGATGCGGGCAAAACGCCCGTGGTCGTGCAGATGCCCGGCTCTGCGCCCAAGGCCGGCGTGCCCGTGCCGCCCCCGGCCGCCGCTTCGACGGAACCCGTGACACAGGATGCGGGCAAAACGCCCGTGGTCGTGCAGATGCCCGGCGCCACGAAAGGCGAGGCTGTCCCGTCCGTACCGGCAGAACCTGAGGCGGCTGCCCCGGCAGCACCGTCGCGCGCGCCCGTTGCGCCTCTGCCGCAAAGCGTCAGCCCGGCCCCGACTCCGGCGCCCACGCCTTTCAATGCGGCCAGCGCGCCGTCAGCCTACCAGACGCAGCGCCTGACCGCGCGGAATTTCTTTGCCATTCTGCCTACCGGGATTTTTGAGGTCACGCCCGAGGGCTTGGATGAACGGCAGAAGCAGGAACTGCTGGTCAAGGGGCAGACGGATTTCTGGGAACTGGCCGGGGAAACGGATGACGTCATCGTTTTCACGGCCCTGCCCTTCCGGGACAGCGGCGTGGCGGTGCGCCTGTTCCGCAATGTGGATGACGGTTCCGTGCTGGCAGCCATTGGCACGCTGGGCGGGGAGATGTGTACCGTGGAACTTTGGCGCATGGATCGCAATGGGCGCACCATCCCCGTGGACACGCCGCAGGAACCGGCAGTGAAGGAATTTTTCGACAAGGGAGCAGTCTTGCCCCGCAATATCAATCCTTCGGTCAGCATTTGCCTGGGCCGGGGGGGGCTGGTGGCCCGGCCCATTTTCTGGAACGCTTCCGGCATGGTGCATATGCCGCTTGCCCATGATGTGAGCTATCAGTGGGACGGCCATCGCTTTCAAAAGCTGGTGCAGGCGCACAGGCCCGACGAGGCGAACGGCGAGTTTTGATGAGCCGCTCCTGAAGCAGAACATCGCAAGCCCGTCAAATGACGGGCTTTCTTTTTTTCTGAAAAAACGCTTGACCTTTTTGGCGAGGAGGTACATAACCGCAACTCGCGCCGGGCGGAAACGGAATGTGACCGCCGGGCGGCCTTGACAAGCGCAGAGCGAGCCGTGACGGCGCAAGGGCGGACGAAATTTTTTTCGCAAGGCGAAAAAAGTCGTTGACAGCGGAGCGGGTTTCCCCTAGGTTCTCACTCCGCGCCGCGAGCAAGGCGCCGGGAAAGAAAAAAGCGAAAAGAGGAAAAAAGTTGTTGACAGCCGGTTGGGCTTTGGGTAGCTTCACAACCCGCGCTGTGAGCAACAGCTTGCCTCCGCAAAAAAACTTTTTCGGATGCCGCAAAAAAGCGTTGACACGGCGTGATTCGATGAGATAGACTCATCGAACGCCAAGGCGAGTGCCGAGGCAATGGTTCATTGACAAGTGAATAGCGAGCGGGAAGGAGCTTTGAGATTCTGATTTCCGTGCCAACGGGAATCTTTGCAACAGATTTGAACTGGAGAGTTTGATTCTGGCTCAGATTGAACGCTGGCGGCGTGCTTAACACATGCAAGTCGAACGCGAAAGGGACTTCGGTCCTGAGTAAAGTGGCGCACGGGTGAGTAACGCGTGGATAATCTGCCTCTATGACGGGGATAACAGTTGGAAACGACTGCTAATACCGGATACGCTCATATTTACCTATGAGGAAAGGATGGCCTCTGCTTGCAAGCTATCGCATAGAGATGAGTCCGCGTCCCATTAGCTAGTTGGTGGGGTAACGGCCTACCAAGGCAACGATGGGTAGCCGATCTGAGAGGATGATCGGCCACACTGGAACTGAAACACGGTCCAGACTCCT
>DWZD01000023.1 GCA_019118345.1 Candidatus Desulfovibrio intestinavium
GAGTTCGAGGAACGCCTCAAGGCCGTACTCAATGAGGTGGAAAAGAGCGAAGGCAGGATCATCCTCTTCATCGACGAGCTGCACACCATCGTGGGCGCGGGCAAGACCGACGGCGCGATGGATGCCGGCAACCTGCTCAAGCCCATGCTGGCGCGCGGCGAACTGCACTGCATCGGCGCCACCACCCTGGACGAGTACCGCAAGTACATCGAAAAGGATCCGGCCCTTGAACGCCGCTTCCAGCCCGTCATTGTGGACGAACCCACCGTGGAGGACGCCATTTCCATCCTGCGCGGCCTCAAGGAGCGCTTCGAGGTGCATCATGGCGTGCGCATCAGCGACTCGGCCATCGTCGAGGCCGTGACCCTCTCGCATCGCTACATCACCGACCGCCAGCTGCCGGACAAGGCCATTGACCTCATCGACGAGGCCGCGGCCCTCATCCGTACGGAAATCGACTCCCTGCCCGCCGACCTCGACGAGGTGAACCGCAAGGTCATGCAGCTGGAAATCGAGCGCGAGGCCCTGCGCCGCGAAACCGACGCCGCCTCCCGCGAGCGGCTGGAAAAGCTGGAAGGCGAACTGGCCGAACTGCGCGTGCAGCAGGGCGAACTGCGCAGCCAGTGGGAACGCGAAAAAGGCTCCATCGACGAGGTGCGCCGGATCAAGGGCGAAATCGAGCAGGTCAAGCTGGCCATCGAGCAGGCCGAACGCAATTACGACCTCAACAAGGCCGCTGAACTCAAGTATTCCACCCTGCTGGAACTCCAGAAAAAGCTGGACGCCGCCTCCGGCACGCAGGACGGCGGCGGCCCGCGCCTGCTCAAGGAGGAGGTGCGCCCCGACGATGTGGCCGAAATCGTGGCCCGCTGGACGGGCATCCCGGTGACGCGCCTGCTGGAATCCGAACGCGAAAAGCTGCTCCGCCTTGCCGATCAGCTCCATCAGCGCGTGGTCGGGCAGGATGAAGCCGTCACCGCCGTGGCCGACGCCGTACTGCGTGCCCGCGCGGGCCTCGCCGATCCGGCCCGGCCCACCGGCAGCTTCATCTTCCTTGGCCCCACCGGCGTGGGCAAGACCGAACTCTGCAAGGCGCTGGCCGAAGCCCTCTTCGATACCGAGGACAACATGGTGCGCCTCGACATGAGCGAATATATGGAAAAGCACTCCGTCTCCCGCCTCATCGGAGCGCCTCCGGGATACGTGGGCTATGACGAGGGCGGCCAGCTCACCGAGGCCGTGCGCCGCAAGCCCTATTCCGTCGTGCTCTTCGACGAAATCGAAAAGGCGCACCCCGACGTGTTTAATACCCTTCTCCAGCTGCTGGACGACGGACGCCTCACCGACAGTCAGGGCCGCACCGTGGACTTCCGCAACTGCATCGTCATTATGACCTCCAATATCGGTTCCATGCACCTGCTGGACGGCATTGACGACAACGGAAGCCTCAAGCCCGGCGCGCGCGACAGGGTCATCGAGGATTTGCGCCACCACTTCCGCCCGGAATTCCTCAACCGCGTGGATGAAACCGTGGTATTCCTGCCCCTGCGCCGCGATCAGGTGGGCCGTATCGTCGATCTCCAGATCGACCGCCTGCGCCACCGGCTGCAAGAACGCAAGATTACCCTCGATCTCAGCGACGCCGCCCGCGACTTCATCGCCGACGCCGCCTATGATCCCATTTACGGCGCGCGCCCGCTCAAGCGCTATGTGCAACACCACGTCGAAACGCCCCTCGCCCGCGACCTCGTGGGCGGAAAGTTCCGCGATGGCCAGCACCTGCGCCTCGATGCCGACGCCGACGGCCTCGTGTTCAGCGTGGTGCAGTAGGTCAGAAAGGCGTTTCTCGTGGGGGGAAGGCCCCGCGCCGCTGCCGTGCCCGTCAGGCTCCTGCGTCGCCTGACGGGCACGGCTCTTTCGGGTCGCTTTTCGGCTTTTCTTTCGTGGGGGGAAGGGGAACCCCTCAGCTAGCGCGTGAGGGGTTGCTCTGCTGTCGATGCCCGTAAGGCTCCTGCGTCGCCTAACGGGCACGGCCCTGCGGGCCGCCCGCTGGTCGCTCCCTTCCCCCCACACCCCTCAACCCCTCCCCAGCGCGCTTTACTGTCTCCCTGTTGCGGCGTCGTGGCGCATGGTTTTTCCCTTGCTCCTGCCTGCCGTGGCATGCGGAAAGGGGAGAGCCGCCCCGCGCCGGGCCGTCATATTCCCGCGCTACGGCGTCCCCTGTCCTCATATTCCCGCGCCCGTCAGCCTTTGCCGTAACCCATGTGAGGGAAAACCCTCGTCCCAACCTGCAATAACACGCCCTCTGCGCGCTATGTCATTCCTTGTCGTCATTCCTCCGTGTCCGTCAGTCATTGCCGTGACTCATTGAGGGGAAATTTTTTTCTCTCCTGTGAGGCAAAGCGGGAGCGTTTACCTGCCCGCACCTTGCCATCCTGCTTGATGGCGTCAGCGCGTCATGGCGCGGAGGAGATCGCCGCCCCGCAGGGGCGGAAGCTCCGACGCCGCCCGAACGCTCGTCCCGCGTGCGGGACAGCGGAAGGGCGAGGCCGGAGGGCGCGCGACAGGGAGGGGGACAGGGGACGCCTGAAGGGACACGTTCCCCGCAAGCAATGGCTGCCCCAAGGCGGGGTTGGGGGTTGTAGGGGGTAAGGGGTCGCCCAGACCCCTTATCCCCTGCCGCATCGCCGCGCAGGCGACCCAGCCCGGATGCCGGGCCGTAGCCGCTAGCCGGTCGCACACGCAAACATGGAAAAAATGTTCCTCTCCCTCCGTCCCCCACCTCCAACAAACGGTTCATCCATACAACCAGCCAAAACGCCTTGCTTTCTTTCATGCAATGCGCTAACTTGTCAATGTTCCACATCATTGCGGCCCGCGCCGCCGCCCCGGGAGCTTCCCCGTGCTGAAACAAAGCCGCAACGCCCTCACCTGCCTTGCCAAACGCTACCGCGCCGTGTTGCGCCGCTGCCGCCTGCGCGCCCTTGCCCTTGCTCTTGCCTGCGCCCTGACCGCCCTGCCGCCCCTGCCCGCAGGGGCGGAAAACACCGGCGGGACGTGGAGCGGCAATGACTACATCGGCACCCCAACCATAGGGGAGGCCTCCGGCGCTACCGTGGACATTGACAGCGACGTTCCGGGATATGTCTCCGGCGGGGAGACCAGAAGCGGCGACGCCACGTCCAACACGGTCATCATCAGCGGCGGCACGATGGGGTATGTCTGCGGCGGGCTGACCGTGGACAGCGGCAACGCCACGTCCAACCGGGTCATCATCAGCGGCGGCACGGTGAGTGGGTATGTCTACGGCGGGGATGCCGGGAATGGCATCGCCACGTCCAACACGGTCATCATCAGCGGCGGCACGGTGGCGGGGGATGTCTACGGCGGGGATGCCTCGGGTGGTAGCATCGCCACGGGCAACCGGGTCATCCTCTCCGGCGCGCCTACGCTGACCGGCATCATCTTCGGCGGGGACGCTTTCGTCGACGCAGTCAGCGGCAACCTGCTGGAGGTGCGGAGCAGCGGCCTGCAGGCCAAGAATATCAAGAATTTTGCGGAATATGCCTTTGTCCTGCCTGCCACTATCCGGCCCGGGGCCGTGCTGCTGACCCTGACGCAAGCTACCGACCTCACCAATGGCGGCCAAAGTCCTTCCCCCGACATTCAGCGCATTGACGTAGACGGGGCCGCCAGCCCCCTGCGTGTCGGGGACAAGGTGACCCTGTTCCGCAATGACAACGGCCTGACCCCCGGGACGTTGCCGACAAGCGTCAGCGGCACGCAGGGCGTGACGCTCG
>DWZD01000024.1 GCA_019118345.1 Candidatus Desulfovibrio intestinavium
TTGCTGTCGATGCCCGTAGCTTTCTGCGTCGCAACGGGCACGGCCCTGCGGGCCGCCATTCGGTCGCTCGCCGGGGGACGGAACAGGTGCGCGACGCCTTGGCGGGCCACGTCACTGCGGCAGTGACCCAAACAAAAGTTTTGGGAAAGGAGAGGGGGTGCGCGAGGGGGAGAGGGAGAACCGTTTTTCAAAACGGTTTCCCTCTCCCCCTCGCAACATCCTGTTTTCAAATGCTTTTCTTGGAGGTGAGGGAGAGCCTTTTGTTCACAAAAGGTTTCCCTCCCCGTAAAGAAAGCACCACACCCAAAAGACTTCGCAACCTACCTGATTTTCGGGGAAAAAATGTCTTCATCAAGCAGCAGCTGCCGGAAAAGCCGTTCGGCGGCCCCGGGGCGGCGGTTGCGATGTCGGACGCAGATGCAGCGGACGGGGGCGTGCGAGAGGGCGGCGGGGAGTTCGACCAGTGTGCCGTCGCTCAGTTCCCGGGCCACGGCAAAGCGGGGCAGGAAGGAAATGGCCTGGCTGCGGGCGACGCATTGCTTGATGGCTTCGAGGTTCCAGAGTTCGACGGTTTGGCGCAGGCGAATATCCCGGGCGCGCAAATGGGCTTCCATGCGTTCCCGGTAGACGCTGCGGGCTTCGCTGGTGATGAAGATGAGTTCCTTGCGCTGATGCGGGGTGGACAGGTCGCGCATATGCGGCGGCAGGGCGGGAGAGGCCACGACGGTTCCGTGCGTTTGGCCGAGTTCGGCGAGTTCCAGCGTATGCGGATGCCCGCCGACATCGTAGTAAATGCCCATGTCGTAGTGCCCGGCAAGGATGCCGTCCCTGATCTCGTGGCAGTTGCGGCTGTGTATTTCCAAGCGCACATCCGGGGCCTGTTCCGCAAAGCGGGCAATGAGCGGCGCAAGCCGGTAGGCCAGCAGGGATTCCGCAATGGCCAGACGCAGTTCGCCAGAGGGGGCGCTGTGCCCGCTGCCGTATTCCCGAATGGTTTGCATGGCCTGCGATATGGTTTCCATATGGGGGAGAAGATCTTGCCCGGCCCGGCTGAGCACCATGCGCCGTCCGACGCGCTCAAAGAGCGGCAGGGACAGTTCGTTTTCCAGCCGCCGCACTTGGAAGGTAACGGTGGACTGGGAGCAATTGAGGCGTTGCGCAGCCTTCTGAAAACTGCCCTCGGCCAGTATGGCCCGGACAACGGCAAAAGCGTGCGTGTCCATTCGTCTGTTCCTCCCGGAATCCGTGTGGCGGGGCATCCCGCCGCCAGAAGCGATGACGGCCAGTCCATTCATCGAAAAATCAAAACAATCAAATGGAGTTTATTCGCTTTTTTGATTGATTGCTTTACGCTAATTTTTTCCCGGTTACAAGCCGCGATCAGCCGCGTCCGGCGGTTCAGGCAAGGAGGAATTTCATATGCCGCTTTCCGTTCTTTCAGCCTTTCTCGTCTTTATCAGCATCACGGCCTTTACGCCCGGGCCGAACAACATTTTGGCCATGAGCGCGGGCATACAGCGGGGCTTTCGCGGGAGCCTGCCCATTCTGGCAGGCATCTGCTGCGGCTTTTTTGGCGTCATGCTGCTGTGTTGCCTGCTGGTGACCTCGCTTTCCGTGCTGTCGGAACGCTTTGTGAGCGTCATGAAGTACGCGGGTTGCCTGTATATCGCCTTTCTGGCCTGGAAGGTTGCCTTTGCCCGACCTGCCGAGGGGGAGCAGCAGGCCCGGGCGGGCTTTTGGGCGGGCTGCATCCTGCAATTCGTCAATATCAAGGTCATCATTTACGGGATGACGGCCTATTCCGGCTTTATTCTGCCGTATGACGATTCCGCGTTGACGCTCATTGCCGCCATGTGCGTCCTGACGCTGTTCGGCAGCGCCGGGACAGTGGCCTGGGCGCTGGCGGGATCGTTGCTCCAGCGCTTTTTCCGCGCGCATGCCCGGCTGGTCAATGCCGTGATGGGGGTATTGCTGCTGGCCTGCATTGTTCCCCTACTGTTTGGCTGAGGGATTCTTTTCGGCCCCGGCTTGGCCTTCTCCCCTTTTGGGGGAGGCATGAGAGGACATCGTTCCCTGCCGGGAACTGGACAAATGACCTTTCGTGCGGATAGAATTTGTTGCAATTGCTTGCCGCACAAGGAGGAAGTCATGGTGCACGATGGAGTTGCCGGCAGGGAGCCATATATACGGCATTATTCTCCTGAGGAAATACATGCGATGTGTTTGCAGGTTGCCGAGTTGCTTGCCGGGGGGAAGCGGCACGAGGCTGAAATCGTGCTCAAGGAAATTCCCTTGTTGCCGAAGTCGGCAAAACTGATGAAGGAAATGTTCGGCAGTCGGCATGTTGCCGAATCGGGATATAATCTCGTCGAAGCGCTGGAGGAGTTCGGCCCCGACTGGTTGAAAGGTGAGGACGCATGAGGCGTCCCGGGGCGTTTGGGCTTGAGCGCGCCGCCATGCCGGATGGAAAGGACAGACTGGCAAAAGGAACATGGCCTCTCCCGTGACGCCGGGGGACCGTTGGTCGGGGGGTGCCCGGCGGGGTCACGTCAACCTGTCATCCTCCCGAGCAAGATTTTTTGCGGGAGGAAAGGGGGGCGCGGGGGGAAAGGAGGGGGCTTTTTGCAAAAAGCCTCCTCCTTTCCCCCCGCAAAAAACATCCACAACAATTTTCCAGAAAAGAGAACAGACCATGCGACAGCGCTTGGAGCGGATATTTCGGGCTGGGGTGGCGGCGGTCGCGCCGGACAAGGCCCTGTTGCGCCATGTGCGGCGCGAGGGGGACACGCTGCTGGTAAACGGCGAGGTCTGGCCCCTGCCTGAGCGGGGCCGGGTGCTGGTCATCGGCGCGGGCAAGGGGGCGGCGCCACTGGCTCAGGCGCTGGAAGGCGTGCTCGGCGGGCGCATTGGCGAGGGGGCGGTCATCGTCAAATACGGTCACGGCATGGCGCTGGATCGGATACGGCTGTTCGAGGCGTCGCATCCGGTACCGGACGCGGCGGGGCAGGCGGCCACGGCTGAGCTGTTGGCGCTGGCCCGGCAGGCCGGGGCCGAGGATCTGGTGATCTGCCTGTTCACGGGCGGGGCAAGCGCGCTGACGCCCGCGCCCGTGGCCGGGGTGACGCTGAAGGATATGCGCACGCTGACGGAAAGCCTGCTGGCCTGCGGGGCGAGCATCGGGGAGATCAATGCCTTTCGCAAGCATCTGTCGGCGTTCGGGGGCGGACAGCTGGCCCGGGCGGCGTCTCCGGCGCGGGTATTGTGTTTTCTGGTGTCGGATGTCATCGGGGATGACCTCGGGGTCATTGCGTCCGGGCCGACAGCGCCGGATGCCTCGACCTTTGGCGACTGTCTGCGTCTTGTGGAGCGGTACGGGCTGACGGCGCGCCTGCCTGAGGCGGCGTTGCGGGTGCTGCGCGAGGGCGCTGCCGGGCGGCTGGCTGAGACGCCCAAGGCGGATGATCCCCTGTTCGACCGGGTGCGCAATGTGCTGGTGGCCGCCAATGGGCAGGCGCTGGCTGCGGCGGCGGCCGAGGCGCGGGCGCTGGGCTTCCGGGTGTGCGTGCGGCCCGAACCGTATGCCGGGGAAGCGCGGGATTGTGCCGTGCGTCTGCTGGACGAGGCGCTGGCGCTGGCCGGCGCGACGACCGGGGCAGAGCCGCTGTGCTATCTGGCCGGGGGCGAGTGCACGGTCAGCCTGCGGGGCGCCGGTCGGGGCGGACGCAATCAGGAAATGGCGCTGGCGGCCTCCCTGCATTTGCGTGAATGCCCGGCAGGGGAGCGGGTGACTGCGCTCTTTGCCGGCACGGACGGCACGGACGGGCCGACGGATGCGGCAGGCGGCTTTGCCGATGCCCATGTGCCGGACGGCATGGCCGAGGCGGCGCGGGAAGCGCTGGACAATAACGACAGTTACGCGGCTCTTGAGCGGGCGGGGGCCTTGCTGCGCACCGGGCCGACGCTGACCAATGTCATGGATTTGGCCATAATGTGCGTGCGCTCACAGACAGGCAGCGCATAGGGCTTGACAAAAACTCTCCTATCAGTAATAGTTATCGAAACTGGAGGAGAACATGGCTCAGGCACAGACTCGAATGACGCGCCAACGTACCGTCATTCTGGAAGAATTGCGCAAAACCAAAAGCCACCCCACAGCGGATGAGCTATATGGACTGGTGCGGCAGCGCCTGCCACGCATCAGCTTGGGTACGGTGTACCGGAATCTGGATTTTCTGGCGGACAACGGCACTATTCGCCGTCTGGAGGCTTCCGGCAGCACCAAGCGTTTTGACGGGGACATTTCCGCGCATCAGCATGTGCGTTGCGTCTCCTGCGGGCGTATTGGCGACGTGATGCCGCCCATGCCCGAACCCTCGGTGGACGGTCTGGAAGTTCCCGGCTTTCAGACGGTGTTCAGCGCGCGGGTGGAATTTGACGGCCTGTGTGAGGATTGCGCCGCGCTGGCGGCCACGGGCCGACAATAGGCTTTGCTTTTGCCGGAGGGACGGTGTAGCCTTGCGCGGAAGCCGTCCACGCCTGCCACAGTGGCAGGAGGCGGCCTTCCGGGGAAGGCCGCTTTCATTTCGGCGCAAACGGCGTCAATCTTTTTGCGTACAAGGAAGGATACGAACATGGGCAAGGATCGCAAGGAACGCAAGGCCAATGTCATCGAAGTGCTGAACAAGGCCCGCGGCATGGAACTCTATGCCGTGCACCAGTACATGAACCAGCATTACAGCCTCGACAGCCTGGATTATGGCGAACTGGCCGCCAACATGAAACTCATCGCCATTGATGAAATGAAACACGCCGAGGCCTTTGCCGAACGCATTAAGGAGCTGGGCGGCGAACCCACCAGCGAGAAGGACGGCAAGATCAAGACCGGCGAAGAGGTGCTGGCCATCTATGAAGGCGACGCCGCCCGCGAGGACGCCACCATTGACGCCTACAATTCCTTCATCAAGGTCTGCAACGAAAATGGCGACATCATTACGGCCCGCCTCTTTGAACGCATCATCGACGAAGAACAGGCCCACATGAACTATTACGAAAACATCGCCGAACACATCAAGTCGCTTGGCGCTGTCTATCTGGCCAAGATCGCCGGTACGCCGTCTTCCACCGGCCCCTCCAAGGGCTTTGTGCAGAATAACGGCAATCAGGGCTAGCGCATTCATCAGCCTGTTCTGGCGATAAAGGAGCACAACAATGGCCGACCCCAAGGATATGTGGCGTTGCCCGGTGGCCAATTGCGGCTATGTGTATGATCCGGATCGCGGCGACCGCCGGCACAAGATTCCGGCGGGCACCAAATTCGAGGATTTGCCCGACGACTGGTGCTGTCCGGTCTGCGGCGCTACCAAAAAGAACTTTCGCCGCCTGAGCGACGAAGCCTAGGACTGCTCTCACTCGTTGTCATCGTGTGGTTATGGGGGGCAGCCCCATAACCACATTCCCCAAAAGCGACGGGCGGATGGCCCATCGCTTTCTCTGTCGGCGGGGAAGCATCCCGCCGAGTATGTTCAATCCGATACGCTCAATGTTCCCGGCGTGTTGTTTCCTGTCGCGGAACTGGTCAACATGACGCCATGTCCGGGCCGCATTCGGCTGCGGGCTTGCCCATATTGAGGGGCGGTCTGCAACGAGAGCGGCCTGCGTGCGCAGGCGGAGAAATCGGTTTCCTCGACAGGACGAACCCCAAGAGGCCCCGCAGGCCGGGCGTTCGAGTATTTTGCCATGCGCAGAGGCAAAATGCGAGGCGGCGGCACAGCGCCGTCCGGCCCAAGCTGAGCGAAAAACCGCGTTATTTCCGTAAAACGCCAAGCCGTATGGTGTGAAACGCCAAGCGTTTCCAGCGGAACATGCGCCAAGCGGCCACGGCGCACCGTGTTGTTCGCTCCCGGCGCGCCGTGGGCAGGAAGCTAGTCTGGCCTGCCGTCGCTGTCGCGGCATTGCTTCGCGGCGGCAAGCGCGGCCCGAAACGTCTCAGACTGTGCGGCGGCTTTTTGCCGCCATTCCTCTTCGATCCGCTGCGCAGCCTCTTCATCGCTCTGCGGGGGCTGGGGCGGCTCGGCTTCGGCCGCAAGCTCCTGACGGCAGCGTTCCAGAAGGTCGTTCGGGTCGGGAAAGGCGTAGTTCATATCTCCTCCGCAATTTTCTTTATTCCTCATCCTTTTCGGGGCTGGCGTCACGGAAAAGCGGAGGGATGATCACGTTGTCGGGAGAGTAACGGTTCATCCAGCTTTCAAAAAAACTGTTCCGCATGCTGTTTGAAGAGGGATTCACTAGTAGTGTATGGGGGTTAATATCATAAACATGGCTTGCGAGATAATCCAGCTCCTCCAGCGGTGGATAGAGAGGCCGGAGCAGATCGTGCACCTTGCCGTACTGGGGGAGGAAGTCGCCCTCGTCGCGATCGCCCAGTTCCGGTTCGGGGCCGGCCTGGATGATGTAGCCGCCGTCATAGCGGCTGAGGGGGTAGCCCTCGCCCAGGGCGCGCAGGCTCGCTTCCCCGCCGATGCGCTCCGCCAGATCGTCGCAGAGGATGGTCAGCCAGTTGATGCTGGCGATATTGTTTTCAAAACGATCTAAGTCACTGGCAAAAACAAGCGGGCGCACCGGAGAGTCCAGCCCGGGATACCGCAGCAGCTCGCGCACACACATATCACGTGTAGAAATAAAACTCATCTCTTCCCATTGTTGACTGATCCCCCAGCCGGCGACGCCGCTATGGGGACGGAGGGCATCGCACCACTTGTGCACCAGGGCCGTGAACTCCTCGATGTTCCTGTCCAGTAGAAAAAAAGAGGGCGCAAAAACCGCGCTGAAAAGACTTGTCGTGCGTTCCAGCGGGAGGATATTCTCTTTAAGCTGCAAGAGGATATGCAGCGAGAACTTGGGCGGCAGACTGTCAAATTCCGCGCCGGAGGCATGGGAGAATACGCAATATCGTGCCTCAGGGCGTCTGCCGCTTTCTTGCGCCTTGCGGAAGGTGGAGACCCTCGGGGGCGTGACCTTGCCGTTCTTTGCCAGATGAAAGCGGGCGGGCGAGCCGCTGATGGAGCTTTTTGCCTCCGGGCCGATGAGGGCAATATATTCCTTGGCGCACTTGCAGACGGTCTCCTGCACTTCCGGCAGGTGCGCATTCTTGAAGTAAAGGGTGCAGGTCAGGGCGACTCTCCCTGCGGGCAAGTCATCAAAGGCCGGAGAGATCAGAAGAAAATTGTCCAGCGCCTCACGCAGATGTTCCTTGTCGAGTTCCATGCTCATATTATTGGCTCCTTTGGGTTATGCTGGAAAATTGTCCTCAACCGTTGCCGGAGGGCATCCGGCAGATGGGGGCCAGCCGGGCCTGCGCCGCCTGGCGCAGCACCTCCGGCGCAAGGCGCAATTGCACGCCGCGCTGTCCGGCGCTGACGAAAATGGCGTCCTGCCCCTCGGCGCTGGCATCCAGAAAGACGGGATAGGGCTTTTTGGCCGCCAGCGGCGAACAGCCGCCCCGGATGTAGCCGGTCAGCAAAAAGACTTCCTTGAGATGCACCATCTCCACATGCTTGTTGCCGGAAGCGGCGGCAAGGGCCTTGAGATCCAGTTCGGCGGCAGCCGGGATGCAGGCCATGAGAATGCCGCCGCGATCTCCGCGCGCCACCAGCGTCTTGAACACGCAGGCCGGATCGACGCCCAGACGCGCGGCCACGGTCACGGCGGAAAGATCGCTCTCGTCCACGGGGACGCTCCGCAGTTCATAGGGCAAATGCAGACGATCCAGCAGACGGGCGGCATTGGTTTTGGCGATTTTGGCTTTGCTCATAGAATTTCCCCTACGGATGGTTGCCGGGCGGCGGGCATCAGGCCGACAGCGCAAGCAGTTCCTGCCAGCACCGCGCCACGGCGGCATGTCGCGTCCGCGTCCGCTGTGCAAGGTCGTCCAGCGCGACCGTGAGGCGCGCATCGAGCCGGGCGGGATCGGCATCATTGGCCAGAACAAGATCGCTGTGCGCGGCCTTTTTTTCCTCGGGCCACTGCCAGCCTTCCAGCTCGTCAAAATGGACGGCGCTCCAGCCCCGGGCCGCCATGACCCGCCGCCGCCGCTCCTCCTGCGGACAGGTGACGCAAAGGCAGAGCGGGGACGGGTTGAAGGCATCCCTCTGCCAGCCACATTCAAAATACAGCGGAATCTCGGCCGCGGCCAGCGCTTCGCCCCGGGCTTCGGCCTCCTCCCAGAAGGCGGCAATGCGCTCGCGCACCAGCGCATGGGCCAGCGCTTCCACATCCTGCCGCAGGATGCCGTCCGCCCGCATGGCCGGACGCAAGGCCGCGCGATCAATGCCGCCGTCCGGGGCCAGCAGATCCGGGCGGCGTTGCCCCAGCCAGTCGGCCACGCTGCCGCGCGGGGCATAGAGCGCATGCACAATGGCATCCGCGCTGATGACCGGCACGCCCCGTTCCCGCAGGCGCTCACAGACAAGGGATTTGCCGCATCCCGGATTGCCCGTGATCACCAGCCGCGTCATGCGACTGTCGGCCCCGGCGGCACAGGCAATCATGTCCTCCGGCACGGGAGCCGTGAACGTGCGCACTTCGCCGCTCCACGGATGCACAAACTCCAGCCGCCAGGCATGCAGCATCTGACGCGGCGCGCGATCCCGCACGGCAGGCGGCGCATAGAGCGCATCCCCGAGCAGCGGATGCCCCACATGGGCCATGTGCACGCGGATCTGATGGGTGCGGCCCGTGTGAATGCGTACCAGCAACAGCGAACAGCTCCTGTCCCCCGCCGTCCAGACGACCCGCCATTCCGTATGGGCGCTGCGCCCGCCGCGTGACTCCGGCACCACAGCCATTTTCACCTTGATCGTGGGGTGCCGCCCCACCGGCTCGCGGCAGACGCCCTCGGCAGGCGGCACGCCCCGCACCAGCGCCAGATAGCTTTTGCTGACCTCGCGCCCGGCAAAGGCCTCGGCAAGGCGCAGGCGCGTGGCCTCGTCCAGCGCCACCAGCAAGAGGCCGCTGGTGTCCTTGTCCAGCCGGTGCACAATGCCGGGCCGCAGGCCGTCCATCTGACGCATTTGCGGAAAATGATGCAAAAGCCGATGCACCAGCGTGCCTTCCGGGCACGACGGGCAGGGATGCACCGTCAGCCCGGCGGGCTTGTCGCAGACCAGCAAATGCGCATCGTGAAAAAGCACGTCCAGCTCGCCTTCCTCGGCCCGCAGCGGGCTGTCCGCCGCCGGAAGCTCCAGCTCCACGCACTGCCCCGCGCGCAACTTGCCGGACGCCGAATCGACAGGCAAGCCGTCAATGCGGCACATGCCCGCCGCAATGGCCTTCTGAACCGCCGCCCGCGACATATGCGGCAAACGCGCATGCACAGCCCGATCAAGACGCTCGCCCGCCTCCTCGCCCACCTGAAAACTGAGTCGCTCCGTCATGCCTGTTTCGCAGAGGTTATGGTTGTGCGGGGTGGGGAGTTTGTGGGCGGGGGGAAGGAAGGGGACTTTTTGCAAAAAGTCCCCTTCCTTCCCCCCGCACCCCCCATCCATCCTTCAAAAAATCTTGCCGGGGAGGATGACAGTCTGACCTGCCTCCCTCGGTCGTCCCCTGCCCGATGGTCTCCCGGCGGCACGAAAAAGGCAAGCCCGTGAGGCGTGCATCTGCTTCCGGGGCGTATTTTTTCGTGTCGCACTGGTATGCGGCTGGGGAGGGCCTGCGCGTCACGACGCCGTGCCATTTCCTGATACAGCGCGTTGGGGGAGGATGGGGGGAGTCTGAGGGGAGAAGGAACCCTTTTGGGCGCGAGCAAAGGGAGCCTCCCACCTCAGTAAAATTTTTCCCGGTCGTCTTCTGCCCGATGGTCTCCCGGCGGCATGAAAAAGGCAAGCCCGTAGCGCGCGCCGCCGCTGTGGTCGGGGCGTTTTATTCGTGTCGCGTTTGTGCGCGGCAGGGGAGGGCCTGCGCGTCACGACGCCGTGCCATTTCCTGATACAGCGCGTTGGGGGAGGATGGGGGGAGTCTGAGGGGAGAAGGAACCCCTTTGGGCGCGAGCAAAGGGGTTCCTTCTCCCTCAGGAAAACCTCACCAACCGCTGCCTGTCGTCTAGCGCTTGCCGGGGGGCAGGGTGGTCAGGCTGCGCAGGCGGTCGGCAAAGGTGGTGGTGCGGTAAAGGTTGCGCAGTTCCGCGCCGGGGGTGATGGAGGTGACCACGGCGCGACCGATGACGAAGCGGTCGTTGTCGTCGTCGCCATTGATGACGCGCACGCCCCAGACGTTGTGGAAGATGGCGGGCCGTCCCTTCCATTCGCCCACATAGAGCATGATGTGCCCGCGCATCCAAAGCAGACTGAGGAAGGGCACGCCCTGTTGCAGGATGAGCTTTTCCTTTTCTTTCGGGCTGAGGCCTTCCAGCGGCTGCACGAAGCCGGAGCGTCCCTGCCCGGTGGAGTTGCGACCCAGCCAGATGCCGAAGGGGGTGAAGAGTTCGCGGGTCAGGGCCGAGCAGTCCCGGTCGCCGAACATGCCGCCCCAGCCGTAGCGCTGGCCCATCATGACGTTGCCGATCTGGGCCACGGCCGCCGGGGTGAGGGGCAGGGGCTTGCGCACGGCATCGGCGATGGAGACCGTGGAGGTCACGAGGGCGGCGCGGTTGCCCTGCTTGACCGGTACGAGAAGGTTGACCATGCCCGGCTGTCCGGCGGGGGTGGGGGCCATCGGCAGCACGGTGCCGATATTGACCTGTCCGCACTGGCTGCCGGGCAGCATGACCTTGTCGCGCACAATGGCGGCATAGGAACCGTTCTGATAGGCGCGGATGAAGGTTTCGTCCACCAGGGCCACGTCCGAGGCGTCCACCCAGCCCGCAGCCACGGGACATTCGATGAAATGCCACTGACCGTCCCGGCTGGTATGGGTGATGAAGAGCGGCGTGCCCACGGGCAGCAGGGAATACTGGAAGTAGTCAAAGGGGTTGGCCCGCTGATCCGGGGTGGGTTCGCTGAAGCGCGGCGTATGGGTGGGCATTTCGCGCAAGTCGGTATTGCGGACGGTAATGGCCCGGGCGCGGGTGTTGGGGTAGGTTTGCATCCGGGCGTTGCGGGCGATGCCGTCCCATTCGGCCTGCGTCCAGCGCACGTCGTCGTGCTTGTAGCCGCGCGCCTTGCGGAAAATGGCCGAGGCGTTGCGGCGGCTGACCGTGGCCTTTTTCATCTGCCACGCCCCGAAGAAGATGCGGTTGAAGCGCGCATCCTGTTCGGCCTGTTCCTCGGCGGAAAGCAGGGCCTTGTCATTGCCCGCCTGACGGGCAAAGGGCATGAGATCTTGCGGGATATTGCGGATATCGTTGATGGTGCCCATCCATTGCGGGCTTTCGCCCTCGCGGGTGGGCACGGATTTGCCGCCGCAGCCCGTGAGCTGGGCGAGCAGGAGCAGCAGGACGGCGCACAGCAGGGGACGGAGCGTCCGAGGAGAAAAGCGGAAAAAACGCATCATGCAAGCTCCTTACCGGATGCAAACCCGGCTTTTGCGAACAAAGTCGACAGGGAGATACGTCATCTTGGCCTGACGCAAACCTTCCTCATCCAGATCCTGGGCGCGGTTGAGAAAGGCAAAGTCCGCGCCCTCATGGCGGGCAAAAAGGCAGTTCATGGTCTGGTAAACGCCACGGTAGCCGTTGAGGCCCTTTTCAAAGTGCACGCCCAGCGTCCTGTCGTCCAGTTGTTCGCCCACGCTGAAGGCCACCATGCGTCCTTCCACATAGAGCGAGCCGCCGCGCAGGCCCTCAAAGCGATCCCAGTGGGACAGCACGCGGTTGATGGCCTCGTTTTCCGCGCGCAGGGAGGGGGAGCTTTCGCATTCGTGCCACTGACACCAGTCGTCCTGCAGGCCGAGCACATCCTCGACCATGAGGTCGTCCAGCGGGCGGTAATCCGGCTCCCCATAGGCCTTGCCGAAGCTGTTTACATGATTTTTTTTCTTGTGATAGCGGTTGCCGGGCAGGGTGGCAAGGGCTTCGCGATCATAGAGGTATTCCCACTGCCCGCGATCCTCGATGACATCCACCCGGCCGGGCAGACAGGCTTGCCAGCTGGCGGCCAGCTCGTCGGGGACGCGGATGACGGGCGCATCGTCAAGCCCGGGCAGCAGGGCGGCCCAGTCCGCGGCGGCCCAGTCGCCCACGGGCGCCCAGTATTGCAGGGCCGGGCGCGTCTGGCGAATCCAGCAGAGGTCGCGGTCAAAGCGCCATTCAAGACCGTAGTGCTCGCGCCAGCCCCAGAGGTTGGCCAGACTGTAGTCCAGCGAGCGGCAGGGCGTCAGCCGCCACAGGGCGTAGTAGCCGGCGCTTTCCTCGAGGGTGACGGGATGGTAGGCAGCATGGTTCATGCGGTTATCCTTTGGTTGCGGCGGCAGGGCGTGCGCCCTGCGGATGAAATTTGTGGGCCTGCATGGCAAAGCGCGTCCAGTCGCGGTGCAGCACCACATGGAGCATGCAGAGGGCCTGCACGATCTGGGAAATCAGCATGGCCGCGAAGATGCCCGTGGCCGTGCCCCAGAGCTGATGCCCGAGCAGCCAGCCCAGCGGCAGGCGGACGCACCAGAGGCCGCCGCCGAAGATGAAGAGATTGTAGCGGGTGGCGCCCGCGCCGTTCATGACCCCGCCCATGACCGTGCTGGCAATGGAAAAGGGCGTGGAGATGAGGTTGAACACCAGATAATTGACGATTTGCGCCTGTGTGGCCGGATCCTGCGCCATGAGGGCCGCGATGTCCTGTCGGAAGGGCCAGAGGCCGAGGGCGATCAGGCTCATGGCCGCCGCGGCGATGCCCGTGAGGTTGAGGGCGATGCGTCCGGCCCGTTGGGGATTGCCCGCGCCGAGGCAGTTGCCCACCAGCACTCCGGCCGTCATGTTGAAGGCCATGCCGGGCAGGAAGAGGATGCCCTCCACCCGCAGGCCGGCCGTGAGTCCGGCAAGGGCGGCGATGCTGTCCACGGGCACCGAGGCCACCAGCACGAAAAGCACGAGATAGCCGGACTGCCAGACGATCTGGGCCGCGCCCGCGGGCAGGGCCACCCGCAAGAGGTAGGGCAGGCCCACGCGCAGCCAGCGGCAATCCGGCACGGCGCTGCGGCGCAGGTAGCCGGAGCGGCGCAAGAGCAGGCAGTTGCAGAGTGCGCCCGCGAGCTGGGCTGCGAAATTTGTCCAGAGGATGCCCTGCGCCCCGCAGGCGGGCAGGCCGAACCAGCCGAGGCCGAAGCCCAGGCAGCCCGCCAGCGTCAGCACGCAGAGCAGGGCCGCCACCTGAAGGGGCGGAATGACCTGCCGTGTGGCGCGGAACATGACGCCCGTGGCGGCATAGACGTACTGGGCGGGCAGGGTGAGCATGATCACGTCCCAGAAATCGCGGGCCAGCGGCAAGATGCGTTCCGGGATGTTCAGCAGGCGCAGGATGGGATCGGCCAGCAGCCAGCCCGCGGCGGCCATGACGAAGCCGAGGCCGAAGCTGCCCAGTACGGTGACGCCCACATAACGCCGGGCGCGTTCCGGCCGTTGTGCGCCCAGGGACTGGCTGACGGCGGCCAGCGCGCCGCTGCTCATGGCCATGACCACCACCATGAGCAGGAGGGTGCATTGGGTCACCATGCCCAGGGCCGCCTGCACATCGGCGCTGATTTGCCCGGCCACCCAGACCGTGATGAGGCCCATGATGAACACGAGGTACATCATGAGCATCTGCGGCCAGGCCAGCCGCCAGATGGCGCGGGGAGAGGTGCTGAGGTCGGAAGCGGTCATGGGCGGGCGGGGTTGACGGTGGACGGCGCGGGGGGCCTGTTCCGGGGCCGGAGGCATGCGGCGGGGAAAGGTCAGGCCGGAAACATCGGGTCGGCAACATTGGGCCGGACGGGCAGGGCCGCCGCATCAGGTCAAGAGAATAGATCCGTTTGCCGAAAGGGGAAGGGGCAGGCGGGGGGGAAAGATGCGCGCCCCGCCTGCCGGAAGGTTGTCATACGGTTTGCGCGGTGCCGCTATCCGGCCCGCGCGCCTGTCGCAGCGGCCGTCTAGACCTCGTAGCAGCGGGCCAGATCCTCGGGGGTTTCCCGCCGCCGGATGAGGCGCGCCCGGCCTTCCGCGTCGATGAGCACCTCGGCGCAGCGGCAGCGCTGGGTATAGGACGAGGACATGGAGAAGCCGTAGGCCCCGGCATCCAGCACGCCGAGGATATCCCCCTCGTGCAGGGTGGGCAGCAGGCGTTTCTTGGCGAGAATGTCCCCGCTTTCGCAGATGTTGCCCACGATGGTCTGTTCCTTTTCGGCGCGATCCGCCGTGCCCGCCGGGCCGGCGTAGATTTCCAGATCGTGGAAGGAATCGTACATGGCCGGGCGGGCCAGCACGTTGAAGCCCACATCCGTGCCCACATAGCAGGTATCGCCATTGTATTTCACGTTATTGACTTCCGTAAGGATCAGGCCGCATTCGGCGGCCACATAGCGGCCCGGCTCCACGAGGAAGCGCCCGGCATAGCCGGTCTTGTCGGCCCAGCCGCTGATGAGGGCATGCAATTTGGCGCCCAGATCGGCCATGTCCAGCCGGGCCTGCCCCTCATATTTGCGGTAGGGAATGCCGAAGCCCCCGCCAAAGTCAATGATTTCCAGCCCGCGCAGCACATCGGCGGGCAGGCGTTCGGCCAGTTCCAGCAGCACCGAGGCCGCGGCGATGTAGCCGTCGGCTTCCATGAACAGGGAGCCGATATGGTGATTGATGCCCGCCAGCCGCATGTCGTATTTCTTGAGGATGGCCAGAACATCGTCCAGCAGATCGGGGGTGATGCCGAACTTGGTATCCTTGCCCGCAGTGACGACCTTCTGGTGATGGCCCGCGCCGATGCCGGGATTGAAGCGCACCATGACCCGTCCGCCGCGGTTGAGACGGCCGAGGCTTTCCAGCTGGGAGAGCGAGTCCACGCTGACGAGCACGCCCGCCTCCAGGGCCTGACGCATTTCGGCGGGGGAAATGTTGTTGGCAATGTAGAGAATCTGATCCGGGGTGAAACCGGCCAGCTTGTCCAGATGCAGTTCGCCGGGACTCATGGCGTCCACCACCAGCCCTTCCTCGCGGATGATGCGCAAAAGGACGGGATTGGCATTGGCCTTGACCGAATAGTTGACGCCGAAGCCCGGATGGGCGGACAGGGCCTTCAGTTCGCGGCAGCGCCGGCGCAGCACGTTTTCATTGTAGACATAGAGGGGGGAACCCCATTTTTCCAGCAGCTGGGCGGGGGGCTGTTCGCCGAAGAAGTGAAGATCGTCGCTGTGGCGGGAACGGATGTCGGACATGGCATAACCTCGATGACGGCTGCGGACGCGCGGCGTCCTGAATTTCAAAAGCAAAAAAATATGCGTCCGCTGCCGGGTCTTGTCAAGCAGGAGCGACTTGCAATAAGCCCGGCGGGCGACCCTGCCGGCACATTGACAGGCCGGGACAATCATGCTTTGCTGGCGGCTTGGGGGCGCGGCCCTGTGCGGCAAAGCGCACGGCGCGGCCCCTTTCCGCAACCCTAACCTACAGGCATCGGGAGAAGAATTTTCTATGCCCATCACACAAGGCGATACCGTGCGCGTTCATTATACGGGCACGCTGGCCGACGGAACGGTGTTTGATTCCTCGCGCGAGCGCGAACCCCTTGAATTCGTCATGGGCGGGGGCATGATCATCCCCGGCTTTGAACAGGCCGTACAGGGCCGGGAAGCCGGCGACAGCGTGACGGTCACCATTGCCCCGGCCGACGCCTACGGCGAAGCGGACGAGGATCTGATCTTTACGGTGGATCGCGCCCAGATGCCGGACAACATTCCCCTGAAGACGGGCACCCCTCTCCAGCTTTCCAGCGAGCAGGGGCAGATGGATGTGGTCATCAGCGAGGTGACCGATACGGAAGTGACCCTTGACGCCAATCATCCCCTGGCGGGCAAGGAACTGACCTTCGAGATCGAGATCGTCAGCGTGGCCTAGGGGCTTCCGCCCGGCCCGCGAGGGAGCATATATGAGCAACTCCGCACGTCAGAATGCCATTCAGGCCATCACGTCCTTCAAGGACGAGGCCAATATCGACTATGTCAAAAACCGCCCCGTGGAATTTTACGGCTGCAACGTCTTTGACGACAAGGCCATGCGCGCCCGCCTGCCCAAGGATGTCTATAAGTCCCTGCACAAGGCCATCACCCTGGGCGAGCGCATGGATCCCTCCATTGCCGATACCGTGGCCGCGGTCATGAAGGACTGGGCCATTGAAAAGGGCGCCACCCACTTTGCCCACATCTTCTATCCGCTCACCGGCCAGACCGCCGAAAAGCACGACAGCTTCCTCATGCCCGACGGCTACGGCGGCGTCATTGCCGAATTTTCCGGCAATATGCTCATTCGCGGCGAGCCGGACGCCTCCTCCTTCCCGTCCGGCGGCCTGCGCTCCACCTTTGAGGCGCGCGGCTATACGGCCTGGGACGTGACCAGCCCCGCCTATATCATGGAGAATCCCAACGGGACCTTCCTCTGCATCCCCACCATGTTCCTGTCGTGGACGGGCGTGGCCCTGGACAAGAAGACCCCGCTGTTGCGCTCCGGGCAGGCCCTCAACCGCGCGGCCCGGCGGGTGCTCAAGATTTTCGGCATCGAGCCGGAATTGCCCATCGTCTCCTTTGCCGGGCTGGAACAGGAATATTTCTGTATTGATCACAACTACAACTTTGCCCGGCCCGATCTGCAGGTGGCGGGGCGTTCGCTCTTCGGCGCGCGTCCGGCCAAGGGGCAGGAATTCAGCGATCAGTATTTCGGCGTCATTCCGCAGCGCGTGCTCTCCTATATGATGGAAGTGGAATACGAGCTTTACAAGCTCGGCGTGCCCGTGCGCACGCGGCACAACGAGGCCGCGCCCAGCCAGTACGAAATTGCGCCCCTCTATGAGGTCAGCAATCTGGCGGTGGATCACAACCACATCATCATGTCCACCCTGCGCAATGTGGCCAAGCGCTACGGCCTCAAGTGCCTGCTGCACGAAAAGCCCTTCCACGGGGTCAACGGTTCGGGCAAGCATGTGAATTATTCCATCGGCAATCGGGAACTGGGCAGCCTTTTTGATCCCGGCGCAACCCCGCACGCCAATGCCAAGTTCCTTGTCTTCTGCTCGGCCATGATCCGCGCCGTGCACAAATTCGGCGGCCTGCTGCGGGCCACCGTGGCCAGCGCCAGCAATGACCATCGTCTTGGCGCGCATGAGGCCCCGCCGGCCATCATGTCCATCTTCCTGGGCGATCAGCTGACCGAAGTCTTTGAGGCCTTCCGCGCCGGACGGGTGGAAAATGCCGCCAACGGCAAGACCGCCCGCATGATGAACGTGGGCGTGGATACCCTGCCGCCCCTGCCCACCGATCCCGGCGACCGCAACCGCACGAGTCCCGTGGCCTTCACGGGCAACCGCTTCGAGTTTCGCGCCCTCGGTTCCAGCCAGTCCGCCGCCGGTTCCATTACCGCCCTCAATGCCATGATGAGCGATTCGCTCAACCATGCGGCCGACTATCTGGAAAAGCAGATCGCTTCCGGCAAGGACATCAATGCCGCCATCCAGTCCTATGTGGAACACGTCATCGAGGAGCACAGCGCCATCATCTTCAACGGCGACGGTTACTCGGAAATCTGGCACAAGGAAGCCGTGCGGCGTGGTCTGCCCAATCTGCGCAATACGCCCGAAGCCCTGCCGGAACTCATCAAGCCGGATGTGGTGGCCCTCTACGAGGGCAACGGCATCCTCAACCGCGCCGAACTCAAGGCCCGGCACGACATCTATCTGGAACAGTATTGCAAGACCCTGCGCACCGAGGCCACCCTCGTCATCCGCATGGCCCGCACCATCATCTTCCCGGCGGGCATGCGCTATCAGGGCGAACTGGCCGAAACGGCGGCCCGCATGAAGGCCGTGGGCCTGGACATCCGTCTGGACATGCTGCGCGACGTCACCGAACAGCTGCGCGGCATGCAGGATGCCGTGGTTCGGCTGGAAACGGCCCTCTCCGGCGTGGACGGCCAGAGCGACCTGCCCACCCGTGCCCGCCTCTACTGCGAGGAAGTGCTGCCCCTCATGGGCGAGGTGCGCCGCTATGCCGACCTGCTGGAAACCCGCGTGGCCGACGACCTCTGGGATTTGCCCAGCTATCAGGAAATTCTCTTCGGCAAGTAGGGCGGCGGCACGGCATGCCGCGTCATTGCCGGAACATGGCGTCATGGATTGCCATATTGTCGGGCCGATACCTCCACGGTAGCGGCCCGCCTTTTTTGGCGGGGCGGCTCTTGACAGCCGCCCGGCTCTTGCCCTATCTTTCCTGAAACGACAACAGCAGGTAGCATCTATGTCTCTTTCCTTCCGCATTCAGTTCAGCTTTGCCACGTGGTGGCGCTCTGACGTATGCCGGGGGGATGTGCGGGCCTTGCCCGCCGCATAGCGTTATCTGTTGCCATTGGCCGAAGTCAGACGCCGTCCCCCGGGACGGCGTCTTTTTTTTGTTGTGCGGCGCACGGCTCGGGGCCGGACGCCGCCGGACAGCCAAAGCGAGGACATCATGCACGAGACACGCGCCACAGCGTCAAACGCCACGGCCACGACCGGAGAGACAGACAGCCTGCCGCCCTGCATTGTACGGCAGCGGGCACGCTGGCTCCCGGCGGATATGGATACGCCCATCAGCCTGTTTCTGGGCATGGCGGGCAGCGGGGAGGGCATTTTGCTCGAAAGCGCCGAGGTGGACGGCCGCTGGGGCCGCTACAGCGTGCTGGCCTGCGACATGGCCCTTGTCCTGACCTGCCGTGAGGGCCGTCTGGCCGTGGACATCCGGGACGAGCGTCTGGCCCCGCTGGCCGCCCATGACGGGCAGCCCTGGGTGGCGGGCCTGCGCGGCCTCATGCGGCAACTGCACCTCTTGCCGCCGGACGGCATGGACGTGCCGCCCATCACCCGCGCCCTTTACGGCTGGCTGGGCTTCGGTATGGCCCGGCTCTTTCAGCCGAGTCTGGCAGCCGTCATGCCCGAGGCCGAAGCCGAAGCCACGCTCGCCCTGCCGGGCACGGTGCTGCTCTTTGACCACCTTTACAACCGTTTGTGCCAGATCAGCCTTGGCGAACATCGGGAGGTGCGCGGCGGGCAGCGCGGCGAAGCGGTCAAGCTGCCGCCCTGCGGCGAAGTGACCGCCTGCCCGGATGAAGCGGGTTACAAGGCCGTGGTGCAACGCATCCGCGCCATGCTGCACGAGGGCGAGGCCATTCAGGTGGTGCCGTCGGTGCGTTTTTCCACGCCCTTTGCCGGGGACGCCTTCACCCTCTACCGGCGCATGCGCCGCTACAATGCCTCGCCCTACATGTTTTTCATGCGTATCGGGGAGATGACCCTCTTCGGCTCCTCGCCGGAAGTCATGGTGCGCTGCACGCGCGGCACGTTGCAGCTCTCGCCCATTGCCGGGACGCGCCGCCGGGGCCGCGACGACGAGGAGGACGCCCGTCTGGCGCAGGAATTGCGCGACGATCCCAAGGAGCGCGCCGAACACGTCATGCTCGTGGATCTGGGCCGCAATGATCTGGGCCGCGTGGCCCGGCCGGGCAGCGTCAGTCTGGAACGCTGCATGGAAGTGGAGCGATTTTCCCATGTCATGCATCTCACCAGCCGCGTCACGGCCCAGCTGGACGAGGGCAGGGACGCGCTGGACGTGCTGGCCGCCACCTTCCCGGCGGGTACGGTCAGCGGCGCGCCCAAGGTGCGGGCCATGCAGATCATCCGGGAAATGGAAGGCCGGGGCCGCGGCCCCTATGCGGGCTGCATCGGCTGGCTGGGGCTGGACAAGGATGCCGTGCATCTGGATACCGGCATCACCATCCGCAGCATGTGGCTGAAGGACGGTCAGCTGTGCTGGCAGGCCGGGGGCGGCATTGTTCACGATTCCGACCCCGAACTGGAATGGAAGGAAGTCTGCAACAAATCGGCCATCATGCGCCTTGCCCTGAGCAATGAGGAAGAATGCCATGTTTCTGCTCATCGATAATTATGATTCCTTTACCTACAACCTCGTGCAGGCCTTCTACGCGCTGGGGCGGCAGCCGCTCGTCCTGACCAACGACGATCCGCGCATTCTGGATCTGGCCCGCGACCCCGACCTGCGCGAGGTCTGCATTTCCCCCGGGCCGGGCCGCCCGGAAAACGCCGGCCTCTGCCCGCGCTTTCTGGAGCTGCTGCCCGCCCGCATCCCGGTGCTGGGCGTCTGCCTCGGGCATCAGCTGCTCGGCCTGCATGCCGGGGCACGGGTGGAGGTCGGCCCCTGCATCATGCACGGCAAGCAGTCGGAAATCGTGCACGACGGCAGCGGTCTCTTCGAGGGCCTGCCCAACCCCCTGCGCGTGGCCCGCTACCACTCCCTTGTGGTCTGCGACGACGGCCCCACGACCATTCCCTTTACCGTGACCGCCCGCGCCCCGGAAGGCGAGGTCATGGCCCTGCGCTATGACGACAGGCCGTGGGTGGGCGTGCAATTCCATCCCGAATCCATCCTCACCCCCGAGGGCCTGCGCCTGCTGGGCAATTTCCCGCAGGCCGTCCTGCCCGCCGAGGAAAGCGCCCTGCATATGGATCGCATCCTCGAGCGGCTGGCCCGGCGCAAGGATCTCACGCCGGACATGGCCGCCGTCGCCTTTGCGGCCCTCATGGACGGCAAACTTTCCGACGCGCAGGCCGGGGCCTTCCTGCTGGCCCTGCGCATGAAGGGCGAAAGCGCGCTGGAGCTGGCCCACGCCACCCGCGCCGCGCTGGCCCGTTCCGTGCGTGTGGACGGGGTGGGGCAGGCCATTGACGTGGTGGGCACCGGCGGCGATGGCCGTCATTCCTTCAATTGCTCCACCGCCACCTCGCTGGTGCTGGCGGGCATGGGCCACAGGGTCGTCAAGCACGGCAACCGCGCCGTGTCCTCCACCTGCGGCAGCGCCGACGCCGTGGAGGCCCTCGGCCTTGACCTCAAGACCGACCCCGCCGCCGTGGCCCGCATGGTGCGCGAACGCAACTTCGCCTTCCTCTTTGCCCCGCACTTCCATCCGGCCTTCAAGAATATCGGCCCCCTGCGCAAGGAACTGGGCGTGCGCACCCTCTTCAACATCCTCGGCCCCATGATCAATCCGGCCCGGCCCAGTCATCTGCTCATGGGCGTGGCCCGGCCCGAACTGCTGCGGCTGGTGGCCGACACCCTGGCCCAGTCGCCGCTGGAACGCGCGGCTGTGGTCTGCGGTGCGGGCGGCTACGATGAAGTGACGCCCATCGGCCCGGCGGATGTCCTCCTGCTGCAAAAGGGGGCCATCTCCCCCCTGCCCCTGAATCCGGCGGATTACGGCATTGCCCCCTGCACGCCCGAGGATCTGGCCGTGCACAGCAAGGACGAGGCCGTGGCCGTGCTGCGCGATCTGCTGGACGGCGGCGGCAGCCGCGCCATGCGCGACATGGTGATCCTCAATGTGGGGCTGGCCCTCTATCTGCTGGAAGATGCGCCCACGCTGGCCCTCTGCATGGCCCGCGCCCGCGAGGCCGTGGCCTCCGGTCTGGGAAGGAGGGTGCTCCATGCGGCTTGATCGCTTCCTCTGGGCCAAGGCGGGCGAGGTGGCGGCCCTGCGCCGGCAGGAGCGCGATGGCACGTTGCCCGCGCCCCTTGCCGGGCCGCGTCCCGACTTTCTCGCGGCCCTGTGCCGGCCCCCGGTTCAGGCCCCGCTGGCCGTCATTGCCGAATACAAGCGCGCCTCGCCCTCGCGCGGCGTCATCTGCCGTCATCTGACGGCAGGGGAAGTCGCCCGGCAGTACGCGGCCGCCGGAGCCGCCGCCCTGTCCGTGCTCAGTGAGGAACGCTTCTTTCAGGGGCGGCTGGACTATCTCGCCGAAGCTCATGCGGCTCTCGCGGATGCCGGACGGCCCCTGCCCCTGCTGCGCAAGGACTTCCTCTTTGATCCGCTGCAAATCCGGGCCACCGCCGCCACTCCGGCCGCCGCGCTCCTGCTCATCGTGGGCCTCACTCCTGACGCGGGTCTGTTGCGGCAGCTGCGGGAACTGGCCGAACACTACGGCATGCAGGCCATTGTCGAAGTCTTTGACGCGGATGAACTGCACATCGCCCGCCAAAGCGGCGCGCGCCTCATTCAGGTCAATGCCCGCAATCTCGCCAGTCTGCGCGTGGATTGCGCGGCCTGCCTCGATATGGCCCGCCGCTTTCCCCCCCGGGACGGCGAATGCTGGATCGCCGCCAGCGGCATGGAACACCCCGACCAACTTCGCGCCGCCGCCGGGGTCGGCTATCACGCCGCCCTCGTGGGCACCGCCCTCATGCAGGACGGCCAACCCGGCGCGGCCCTGCGCGGCCTGCTGGCCGGGGAGTAAGTGGTTTTTTGTGGGGGGAAGGGGAACCCCGCGCCTCGCGCGGGCGGGGTTCCCCTTCCCCCCACACC
>DWZD01000025.1 GCA_019118345.1 Candidatus Desulfovibrio intestinavium
AAAAAACGTATAAATCTAAGTGAACCTGAAATTATGATTCGCTTAGCCGAAACACGCCTTTCGTGGTGTGTTATGCTTATCCTTGTTGGAGAGGGGCAAGAAATTCATTCAGGTGAAGGTGGGGGAATTTCTCTTTGGTGCGAAGCCCTCCGTACCCATCATAAGAACTGGGAAATCCTTTGTCCTGAAAAACTATACCCTTTATTACAGAAAAATACTGATCATGCCGTTTTTTCCTACAAGGAGTTTAATCTTGACACATCGTTACGCTCCCACATTGCGAGCGATGTAAGCACATATATAAATCATATTATAGATGGAAATCTCGATATTGCTCGTAGCTATGCCGATAGCATCAAAAAAGAAGGCTTTAGCATGCTTATCACACGAAACATAGATGTTGCGCGATCCTACTGCGCAAACCGATACAAAGATCAAGCATCAAAACGTTATGGACTTATTTCCTCATCCAAGGCCTCCATTCTCAAGCAATATAAAATTGACAACTCCTATTCTGCGAAGAGCAGAATAAACATATCAGAATGGTATAATACAGGTATAACAAATAAAAATTCTTGCTGCAACATGCGAGATGTCATCACTGAATTTGATTGCCAGGGCCTTGAGCTAGACTTCCCAATTATTTGCTGGGAGGATGACATGCTATGGGATGGGCAGCAATGGAAAACTTCATCAAAATACTCCCACCACAATAGTGAACTTGCTCATCGCTATCGAATGAATAGTTACCGAGTTCTTTTAACTCTAGGACGGGATGGATTTATTATTTTTATCCCCAATGATAAACGCCTTGACAGTGTCTATGATGCATTTATAAAAGCAGGAGTTGAAAAACTTGGCAGATAGACTAAAAATAAAAAGCCCCCCACAATCGCATCATATTTTCCATTAACCATAAATATATAATTAAATGAACAAACGTTAGTAAATCAATTTTATAGAATATTCTCAGCAGAAGATGGTGAAAACCTCACCCGCTGTCTTTCTGCTTGAAGCGCCTGCTGGCCTGCGCTAGACTCGCAGCGCGTCCGCGCGTGCGGGCGAATCTTTATCTGGAGGATGTTGTCATGGCTGAAGCACCGGAAAAAAACCTGGCATTGGACATTGTTCGCATCACCGAGGCCGCCGCGCTGGCTTCTGCCCGCTGGCTGGGCCGGGGGGCCAAGGAGGACGGCGACGGCGCTGCCGTTGACGCCATGCGCAACAGTTTCTCCACCCTGCATGTGGACGGCATTGTGGTCATCGGCGAGGGCGAGAAGGACAAGGCTCCCATGCTGTACAACGGCGAGCGTGTGGGCATGGGCGACGGCCCGCAGCTGGATGTGGCCGTTGATCCGGTGGAAGGCACGAGTCTGCTGGCCTTCGGGCGTCCCAACGCCATTTCCACGGTGGCGGTGGCCCCGCGCGGCAGCATGTTCAATCCCGGCCCGAGTTTCTACATGCAGAAGCTGGTGGTGCCCGGCGAGGCCCGGGATGTGGTCGATCTGGATGCGCCGGTGGCCGACAACCTGGCCCGGGTGGCCAAGGCGCTGGACAAGAAGGTGCAGGATCTTGTGGTATTTGTGCTGGACAAGCCGCGCCACAAGCAGCTTATTGCGGACATTCGCGCCGTGGGCGCGCGCATTCAGCTGCATACCGACGGCGATGTGGCCGGCGCGCTCATGGCGGTTGATCCGCGCAATGAAGTGGACATCATGATGGGCACGGGCGGCACGCCGGAAGGGGTGCTGGCGGCCTGCGCCATCAAGGGCATGGACGGTCAGATGCTGGCCCGCCTTGATCCGCAGTCCTATGTGGAAAAGGAGGCCATCACCAATGCGGGCATCGACATCCGCGAAATTCTGACCGTCAACGAACTGGTCAAAAGCGACGACTGCTTCTTTGCCGCCACCGGCATTTCCGGCGGGGACTTTTTGCGCGGGGTGCGCTACAGCGCGCGTCATGCGGTGACGCATTCGCTGGTGCTGCGCGGCAAGACCGGGACGTTGCGCTATGTGGAGTCCTACCACAACCTTGATCGCCTCACCAAGATCAGCGCGGTGCCCTATTAGGGTCTGTTAACGCAAATTTTGAAAACAATTTCAACAGATAATGAAAACAGACCATGCACGCCCCGCTTGCCTTGGGAGACAGGGTTGCCTCGTGTCCCTGTCTCTTCCCCGGTAAACGCGCGCCGGGGAAGGGATGGGGGGCTTGGGGGGAAGGGGACCCCCTCCAGCGCCGGCAGCGACCGAAAGACGGCCCGCAAGGGCCGTGCCCGTGAGGCGACGCCGGAGCCTTACGGGCATCGACAGCAGAGCGAGGGGTTCCCCTTTCCCCCAAAACAGGCAGCGAATCGTGGTAACAGGCCCGAGGAGGTGCCGGGGCATAGCGAGCGCACAGCGGCACGCCCACCGGCGCCGCGAGCGTGACTCGGCAACACATGACACAGGCTCGTCGCACGGCGGGCTTTTTCAAGGAGACGTATGAACGGTTTTGTTCGTCTGGGCGCGGCCCTGTGCTGCGCCTGCCTCTGCCTGACTCCGTTTGCCCTGCCGCAGACGGCCACAGCGGCTGCGGCGCGTGCCGCCACGCGTTCGGTCTATGACAAACAGCCGGACGTGAGCGAAAAGGAACTGCTGGCCTTTCTTGAACTGCTGCCGCAGTTCCGGCAATGGACGCGCGCGGAACAGGAAGAAGCCCACCCCGTCCTGCGGGCGGGCAAGGCGGATTTTCTCTATTCGCCCAAGGCCACGCAATGGGTCACGGAAAAGGGCTGGGATGCCCGGCGCTTTTTCTGCGTCATGGGGCGCATGGCCGCCGCCCTTGTCATGGTGGAGGAAGGCGGCAATGCAATGGCCCGGCCCAAGGATATGCCTGAGGTCAGCAAGGCCGAACTGGAACTGGCTCGCAAGCATCTGGGCAGCATCCTCAAGGCCAGCATGGACAATGCGCAGCTGCAGTAGGCGGCCTTGACGCGGACGGCATCGGGGGAGACGGATCGGGACGATCCGCCTCCCCCGTTTTTTTGCAGGTCAGGAAACACGCCTATTGCCAGTTGAGCACGGCGCGCTGCACATGGGGCTGCAGGAGCAGGCAGAGCCAGGGCAGAAGCAGCAGCCAGAGGCGACGGGCCAGCTGCGGCCGGTAGAGCGGCACGGCCCAGAGGCAGGCAGCCAGCGAGAGCAGGGCCGCAGCGGGCGCGGTATTGAGAGTGGCCAGGGCCGTGGGGTCTTGCCACAGACCGCTGAGGGGCTGCCCGGCCATGAGCAGACGCAGGGGTTGCAGCAGGATGTCGCTCCAGCGGTCGATGCAGGTGGGCAGCAGGCCCAGCACGGCCCAGACGGCGCACCAGCGGGCTGCACGATCCCAGTTCCTGCCCAGCAGGAGGGGCGTCCGCGCATTGGCGTAGAGCGCCAGCAGGGCCAGACCGCCCGCAGCCGCCAGGTGAGAAAAGGCCGTCCCGAGGCTGTTGTTCAGCAGAAGGCGATGCATGTCGCTCACGGCCATATCCTGCGGCGGCGGCATGAACCAGCCCCCCTGCACCAGAATCAGGCCGAGCTGACAGAGCAGGACGGGCACGAGCAGCAGCATGGGCCGCCGGATGAGGGAACCGTCATAGCGGCAATCTTCATCCTTCAGCAGCGGCGGAAAATCCGGCAGGCGCGTGTTGGCCCTCCGGACGAGGCTCAGGAAGACGGCGGCCAGTGCGCAGGCAAAGAGACCGGCGGCCAGCGTTTCCCCAAACCAGCGCGGCAGGGAGGCCGCATTGTCGGCCATGAGGAGGCTTAGCCCGGCATCCAGCAGCAGAAGCAGGATGGAGCACCAGCACAGGCGCAGGCAAAGGACGGCAAGGCGTTCAATGCCCCAGACGGTAAGGCGGCCGTGCCCGCGCCGCCCGAGGGGATAGGTGAGCAGCAGGATAAGGGGCAGCAGTTCCGTGGCCTGAAGACAGTATTTGAGCAGCAGTTTCAGTTCCAGCATGGCAAAAGGGGGTCTCCGGGAGGATCAAAGGGAAAGGGACAATGCCATGAAACGACGCCGGACGCCAGTCCGGCTCCGTTCGTGCGCGTGCGGCAGCGGCGAAGGCGACGGGCGGCGCACGCCTGACGGCGGCATCCCCGGCAGGGCTGACGGCTTCGCCGAACATCTTGTCAGAAGAACAGCCATGACATGAGGGAGAGCATCTGCACACGGGCTTGCAGAATCAGACACAGCAGCGGCAGGAGTACCGGCCAGAGGCGGCGCGCCCGTTGTGGCCGACAAATCAGCATGGCCCAGAAGCAGGCGGCCAGCGCAACCATGATCATGGAGGGCCGGATAAGGCCGTTCTTCCACAGTCCGATGTCAAGACAGAGAACCAGCCGCCCCAGCACGGCCCAGGCGGCGCACCAGCGAACCGCGCGATCCCAGTTCCGGCCGCTCAGAAGCGGCGTCCGGGCATGGGCATGGAGCGCCAGCAGGGCTACCCCGCCCGCGGCCGAGAGACAGGCCAAGGCCGTCTGGATGTCGCCGCCGGGGCTGTTCCCGGTCATCTTGTCCCAGAACGACGGCATGAACCAGCCCCCCTGCGCCTGCAGCAGAACGAACTGGCAGAGCAGGACGGGCACGAGCAGCAGCATGGGGCGGCGGATGACGGCGCCGTCATAGCGGCAGTCCTCGTCCGCTTGCGACGGCGGAAAGTCCGGCAAGCTCCGGTTGGCCCGTTGGACAAGCAGCAGGAAGGCGGCGGCCAGCGCACAGGCCAGCAGGCTCACCAGCAGCGTTTCCCCATAGCCGCGCGGCAGAGCGGCCCTGCGCATGGCCGTCAGCCCGGCCTGCAGGAGCAGCATCCCGCAGGAGGCCCCGCACAGCCACAGGCACAGGCGGGTGAGCCGTTCAATGCCCCAGACGGCAAGGCGGCCATGCCCGCGCCGTCCGAGGGGATAGGTGAGCAGGAGGATGAGAGGCAGCAGTTCCGTTGCCTCAAGGGCATATTCGGCGAGTTTCTTCAGTTCCAGCATGGCGGCAGCCCCTTCAGCGGGGAAACTCTGTGCAACGAAGCGATACCACGAAACAATGCCGGACGCCAATCCTCTTTCAGCCCCGGGCCTGCGGGATGGCCGGGACGATCGCCAAAGCGGTCAGAAGAATCGTGACAGGAGGACGAGCTTCAGTACAGGGGCTTGCAGCATCAGGCACAGCAGCGGCAGGAGCACCGGCCAGAGGCGGCGCGCCCATTGCGGCCGAAAGAGCAGCGCGGCCCAGAGGCAGAGGGCCAGCGAATTCAGGGCGGCGGTGGTCGGCAGCTAAGCAAGCCGTTCCAACCTCGCTCCAGACAAGACTGAGGGGCTGTCCGGCCAGCAGCAGCGAGCAGGGCTTGTCCAGCACCTTGGCCCAGCTTTTCAGGCAGACGATGAGCTGCCCCAGTACGGCCCAGGCGGCGCACCAGCGAACGGCACGATCCCGGTTCCGGTCGCTCAAAAGCGGCGTCCGGGCATGGGCGTGGAGGGCCAGCAGGGCCAGCCCGCCCGCGACCGAGAGTTGGGACAGGGCATCCAGAAGGCAGCCGCCCGGGAACTCCAGGATGATCTCCCACCAGTCTTTCGTCCAAAGGAGACGGCCATCGACCTCGCCCAGCAACGCGAACTGACAGAGCAGGACGGGCACGAGCAGCAGCATGGGGCGGCGGATGACGGCGCCGTCATAGCGGCAGTCCTCGTCCTGTTGCGAGGGCGGAAAGTCCGGCAAGCGCCGGTTGGCCCGTTGCACAAGGCCAAGGAAAAACGCGCCCAGCGCGCAGGCCAGCAGAGCAAGGACAAGTGAAATCAAGGTATTATGCCGCTGCCGGTCGGAAGCCCAGTCGGACAGGGACAGCATCCGCCCTCCCTCCAGCAGCAGAAACAGGGCGGAGCAGCAGCACAGACAGAGGCACAGGGAGACAAGACGTTCCATGCCCCAGACGGCAAGGCAGCCGTGTCCGCGCCGCCCGAGGGGGTAGGTGAACAGGAGGATGAGGGGCAGGGCTTGCATGGCCCGAAAACAGTATCCGGCCAGATAGTACCATTCCGGCGTCACAGCGAAAACTCAGGGCGAGGCGGGCCGCCAAATGAAACGAAGCCGGACAGGCATCCGGCTTCGTCCGCAGGTTTGCGATGTCGGCAAAGCCGACAGGGGGGGACGCAAGACCTGATTGCGGCTTATTCGACCAGGACGGCCCGCTTGATGATCACGGGCTCACGGGGCACGTCGTCATGATAGCCCCGTGAGGCAGTGGGCACGGCGGCAATCTTGTCCACCACGTTCTGCCCCTTGATGACCTTGCCGAACACGGCATAGCCCCAGCCTTCGGGGGTGGCGCCGCGGTAGTTCAGGAAGGCATTGTCCCGGGTATTGATGAAAAATTGGGACGTGGCGGAGTGCGGCTCGCTGGTGCGGGCCATGGCCACGGTGTACTTCTTGTTCTGCAGGCCGTTGGCCGCCTCGTTCTTGATGGGGGCGCGAGTGGGCTTTTCCTTGAGTTCGGGCGTCATGCCGCCGCCCTGGATCATGAAGTCCTTGATCACGCGGTGAAAAATCGTGCCGTCGTAATGCCCGGCCTTGACGTATTGCAGGAAATTGTCCACAGTCATGGGGGCTTTGCTGCTGTCCAGCCGCAGCAGGATGTCCCCGTAATTGGTTTCCAGCCTGACCACCGGATCAGGCCCGGCGGCGGCAACCGTTCCGGGCAGGCAGAGACCAAGGGCGCACAGGCCGAATACGAGCGTCAGAACAAAACCTTTGAAAGCGGACATCGGAACTCCTTGCGAAAGGGACGATGCCCCTCTATAGCCCATTCTCCCGGAACTGGCAAGGGGCCGGGCATCGGCCGCCGCCCAGCGGGAGACGAGGACGGGGCTTGCCAAGACGCGGTTCCGTCTTATACTATGCCCTGCGTAATCATCGCCCGCCGTCGGCGGGCCTACCCCCTTACGGAGGACAATCCATGCAAAGTCAGACATATCCCCGTAGCCGGAGCGACGCTTCCGTTGCCAGCATCTTCATGCGGCAGGTCTACCAGTGGATGACCGTGGGCCTCGGCGTCACCGCCCTGACCGCCTACGCCGTCTTCAGCAGCCATACGCTCATGATGGTCATTCTGACCAACCGCCTCCTCATGATCGCCCTCATCGTCGTGGAGTTCGGCTTTGTCATAGCGCTCAGCTCGGCCATTCACAAAATGTCGTCAGGGGTGGCCACGGGCGTTTTCCTGATTTATGCCCTGCTCAACGGCCTGACCCTGTCCGTCATCTTTGTCACCTATCCCATCGGCAACATCGCCAATGCCTTCCTCACCTGCACGCTCCTGTTCCTGGCCATGTCCATTTACGGGGCGACGACCAAGCGCGACCTCACCGGCATGGGCAATTTCCTGTTCATGGGACTCATCGGCATCATCATTGCCGCCATCGTGAACATCTTTCTCGGCAGCGGCATGCTGAGCTTCGTCATCAGCTGCGTGGGCGTCATCGTGTTCACCGGCCTGACGGCCTATGACACCCAGAAGCTGCGCCAGTTCGGCGAAGCCGCCCCGCTTGGCGACACGACCGCCGTGCGACGCGGGGCAATTCTCGGCGCGCTGACCCTCTATCTGGACTTCATCAACCTCTTTCTCATGCTGCTGCGCCTGTTCGGCGGCAACCGCAACTAGGGCCGGGCATTCGCTCGCCTGACCATCGACCAGAGCAACGGGGACAAGGGATGCCTTGTCCCCGTCCGTTTCTTTTTTTGCGCGGCGTGCCGTCCCGGCGACGATGCCCGCCGCCCCGGGATATTCGCATGACCGCACGCCGACCGGATGCCGATGATCGCTCCCCTGCCCGCCCTGCCGCCTCCTTGACCGGGGAGGAGGCCTTCCGTCTACCCGCACGGGCCGAGGCCGCCTTTGCGCCCACGCCCGACGATCTGGCCGCCAAGGAGGACGGCGAGCCGGAGGACGCGCCAATGGCGGCGGACGAAGCGGACAGCACCCCGGAAAATGCCGACCGGACGCTGGCCCGCCGCCTGCTTGCCGCCCTTGACCGCCAGCAGCGGCCCATGCGCCCGGACGGTCTGCTGCGGGTGCTGGGCCTGCCGCGCCGCGTGCGCAAGGAGGTGGAAGCCGCCCTCAACCATCTGGGACGCGAGGGCAAGGCCGTACGCCTGCGCGGCGGCAGCTGGATGCGAGCCGGCAGCCTGCGCGAGGTTCGCGGACGCTATACGGCCCTGCGCAGCGGGGCAGGCGGCTTTGTGACCCCGCTCAACGAACGCGGACAGGTTGCGGGCGCGGATATTTTCATCCATCCCCTGCATGCGGGCGAAGCCTGGCATACGGACACGGTGCGCGTGCTGCTGGCTCCGCACGGGCGGCAGATGCGCGGCCGCAGCCCCGAAGGACGCATCGTGGACGTGCTGGAACGGGGCTGCCGTCAGGTTCCGGCCCATGTGCGGGAACGGGTCGGCCGCCGTCTGCACTGCCGGGCTGCGGACAGCCGTCTGGATGTGTCTTTCAGCGTGGAGATTGATCCCGCCGCCCTGCCGCACACGCCCGCGCGCGGGGCGTTGGTGCTGCTGGAGCCGGAACAGCGTCTGGCCTCGGATCTCTGGCAGGCGCGCCTTGTGCGGGTCATCGGCTGCGAGGACGCCGTGGGCGTGCAGGAAAACCTCGTCAAGCTCAACCATCAGGTGCCGCAGGCCTTCCCGCCCCGAGCCGAGGCCGAGGCGCAGGCCCTGCCGCACGAACCCGCGCCGCAGGACAGGGCCGGACGCGAGGATCTGCGCGCCTGCGTGCTGGTGACCATTGACGGCGCGGACGCCCGCGATTTTGACGACGCCGTTCAGGTGGAAGCCCGCCCGGACGGCTGGCTGCTGCGGGTGGCCATTGCCGACGTGAGCCATTATGTGCGGCCGCGCACCGCGCTGGATGTCGAAGCCTTTGCCCGGGGCAATTCCTGGTATTTTCCCGCCTCGGTGGAGCCCATGCTGCCGCCCGCCCTGAGCAACGGGCTGTGCAGCCTCAACCCCGGGGCGGATCGCCTCTGCATGGCGGCGGAAATACGCATCGACCGGCGCGGACGCCCCGGGACGAGCCGCTTTTTTCCGGCGCTCATGCGTTCGGCGGCCCGCCTCACCTATGAGGAGGTGGAAGCGGCCATCGTGCGCAAGGAAGCCGACGCCCGGACGCGGCTGGCGGCCCTGCCGCGCGGCGAGGACGTGTTGTCCATGCTGGGCGAGGCCTTTCGCCTCTACGAGGCCCTGCGCGCGGCCCGGACGGCCCGGGGCGGTCTGGATTTCGATCTGCCCGAAGCGCGCTACGATCTCACCGCCGACGGGCGGCTGGCGGGCATCGGTCGCCGGGAACGCCTTACCGCCCACCGCCTCATCGAGGAATGCATGATCGCGGCCAATGAGGCCGTGGCCCGCTTTCTCGGCGGCGAACAGGGCGATAGCGCGAACGCCCTCCTCTACCGGGTGCACCCCCGACCGGAGGCCGAACGGCTGGACAGCCTCTTCGATTCGCTGGCGGCCATTGCGCCGGATCGCCTGCCGCCGCGCCCTGACGCCGCTTCCCTGCAGGGCATCCTGCGCGACGTGCGGGGTACGGAACAGGAATTTCTCATCAACCGTCTCTGCCTGCGCGCCATGCCGCAGGCCCGCTATCAGCCGTGGAACGAGGGGCATTTCGGTCTGGCCTCCACGGCCTATTGTCACTTTACCTCCCCCATTCGCCGCTATGCCGATCTGCTGGTGCATCGGGCGCTCAAGCTCAGGCTGGGCTGCGCGGCGGGCAGCGTACCCGCAGGGCAGAAACTGCTGCGGGTGGCGGATCAGCTCAACCGCCGCGAGCGCGAGGCGCTGGAATGCGAACGGGAAATGGCCCGGCGGCTGGCCTGCATCGCCCTGCGGGAACGGGTGGGCGAGCGTTTTGCGGGCGTGGTCTCCGGGGTCACGGATTTCGGCATCTTCGTGGAGCTGGACGCCATGCCCGTGGAAGGCATGATCCGCGTGGAGGATCTCGGCGGGGATGAATTTGCGCTGGACGAACGCCGCCACGCCCTCGTGGGACGGCACAGCGGGGCCGTCTGGGCGCTGGGGCGTCCCGTGGACGTACGCCTTGCCGATGTGCATCAGGGGCGACTGGAAATCCGCCTTGTCCCGGCTGACGCGCCCGTCGGACGCCTGAACGGACGCGGACGCCGGGCGCAAGGCCGCACAGGCCGGGAACCGGCCCCCGCGAACAATCGCCGCTCGACGGGTCGTGCCCGCGCCGGACGCCACGACCGCGCCGGACGGGCCGAACGCGCCCACACGCGCGGTCACCCCCGGCCCGCGCCGCGCCGGGGCGGCAGGGGGCGCGGCTGATGGGTCTGCTCTCCGGCAGCCAGCGCATGGGCGCGGCGGCCCTGCTGCTGGCCGTGAGCACCATCCTTTCCCGCCTCATGGGACTGGTACGCGACAAGGTCATCTCCTGGCAGTTCGGCGCGGGCAGCGAGGCGGACATGTACTTTGCCGCCTTCGTGGTGCCGGACATCATCAATGGCCTGCTGGCCGGGGGCATCATGTCCATCACCATGATCCCCCTGCTCTCCCGGCGCTTTGCCGAGGACGAGGACGATGCCTGGCGCTTCTTCTCCTGCGTGTTCAGCTGGATGAGCCTTGCCGCCGTCATCGTTACCGGCGCGGGCATGCTGGGCGCACACCAACTTGCCCGCATCACGGCCCCGGGCTTCGACGAGGCGCAGCTGGCGCGCCTGACCTTCTTCATGCGCATCATCCTGCCCGCGCAGGTCTTTTTTCTCTGCGGCTCCTGCATGACCGCCCTGCTCTTCTTGCGGCGGCAGTTCCGGGTACCCGCGCTCACCCCCCTCATCTACAACGGCTGCATCATTCTGGGCGGCCTCTGCCTGCCGTGGTGCAGCCGGCAGCTCGGGCTGCCGCCGCAATGGGAGTTCGAGGGCATGAGCGGCTATTGCGCCGGCGTGACCGTGGGCGCGGCCATCGGAGCCTTCTGGCTGCCCTGGCGCGTGGCCCGGGGCGGCGGCCTCCAGCTGGAATGGCGGCTCAGGCATCCGCTGTTCCTGAAATTTCTGCTCACGGCCCTGCCGCTCATGCTGGGGCAGACCATCATCCTGCTGGATGAACAGTTCATGCGCGTCTTCGGCTCCCAGCTCGCCGAAGGCGGCGTGAGCCTGCTCAACTACGCCCGGCGCATCACGCAGGTGCCGGTGGGCCTCATGGGGCAGGCTGCCGCCGTGGCCTCCTACCCCTTTCTTGTGGCGCTGGTGACCAGCGGCGAGCGGGAACGCTTCGACAGCACGCTGGCCACGGCTCTGCGGGCCAGCGTGGGCCTGATCATCCCCTGCGCCCTCTGGCTGGGACTGGCCGCCGGGCCGGTGCTGACCGTCATCTTTCAGGGCGGGCGCTTCGGCCCGTCCGAGACCCTGGCCTGCACGCCGCTTCTGCAGATCATGCTGGCCGCCACGCCGTTCTGGATCATTTACATGGTTCTCGTGCGGGCCTTCTATGCCAACGGCGATACCGTCACCCCGGCGGTCACGGGCACGATCATGACCGTGCTGGTTCTTCCCTGCTACCAGTTCTGGGCCGTGCCGCACGGCGCGTGGGCCATCAGTCTCGTTTCCGGCCTGAGCGTGAGCGCCTATGTGCTCTGGCTCATGGGCATCTGGCGGCGGCGCATGGGCGGCGGGGCCTTTGCCGGACTGGGCGGACAGGCCCTGCGCGTGCTGCTCTGTTCCCTTGTGGCGGCCCTGCCCGCCTGCTGGGGTCAGTCCCTGCCTTTGGCCGAATGGCTGGCGCGGCTGACGGGCAGCCGTCCCGCGCCGCTCATCGAGGCCCTGGGACTGCTGGGCGTGAGCGGCAGCCTGTTCGCCCTGAGCTTTGCCCTGCTTTCCCAGCGGCTGGCCCCGGACGTGCTGGCCCCGCTTTGGCAACGCCTGCGGCGGCGCGCCCGGCGGCAGGAAGCGGCGGACAGGCCCGACGCCCCGGACAGGCGCTGACCGCAATGCGTCCGGCGACGGACTTCACGCGGCCACTTGACAGACGGCGGCTTTTTACTATAGTTGCCCATTCCGAAGAATCAGCAGCGCTGCGGCGCTATGGAGGTCCATGTATGACTGCTCTGCAGAATGCCGTCAAAACGGCTGATGGTGTGACGGTGAACGGCATTGCCGTTCTGCCCGTGATCGACAAGTGCGAAGGCTGTGATCGCGTGCGGGAGTTTGAAGGTCAGAACTTCTGCTCCAGCTATCCCAATCCCGAACGCAAATGGGTGGGCGGACGCTGCAATTTCGCCACCCATGTCAAGGTGCAGGTGGCTGCCGCCGCCAAGGTCAACCCCCTCAAGGCGTCCAAGCGCGCCGCCAAGGGTCGCTAGGCCGAACGTCTTTTCGTCGTCCCCGCCCGAGGGGCGTCCCCCATTTTCAGAAGGAGGCTTTTCGGGCCTCCTTTTTTTGTCCCGCCCGTGCGGGTTGCGGAGTCCGTCATGTCCGACCACACGCTGCTGCCCCTGCTGCTGGCCCATCTGACCGGGCAGGAAGATACCGTGGAACAGCTGCAACGCCTGCTTACCGCCTTTCGCGCTCTCGGCCCGGAAAACGGCGGCGACGGCGAAATGCCCAAGGCCCGCTACATTGCCCAGTGGCTCGGCGGGCAGGATTCCCCCCTTGCCATGCGCTGGTACAATGCGCCCGACCCCCGCGTGCCCTGCGGCGAACGCCCCAATCTGGTGGCCCGCCTGCCCGGCACGGGCGAACGCACGCTCTGGCTCTTTGCCCATACGGATGTGGTGCCCGCCGGGCCGGCGAGCGACTGGACGCATGATCCCTGGGACGTGCGCCGGGACGGCGATCTGCTCTACGGGCGCGGCGTGGAGGACAATCAGCAGGGGCTGGTCAGCATGCTCCTGCTGGCCGATGCCCTGCGCACGGCGCTGGCCCGGGGCGCGGCCCGGCCGCCGCTGGGGCTGGGACTGGTATTCATGGCCGACGAGGAATGCGGCAACGAAAAGGGCCTGCGGCATCTGCTCGAGCGGGCCGGCGATCTCTTTCACCCGGACGATCTGTTCATTGTGCCGGATTCCGGCTCGCCCACGGGCGAGGATGTGGAAGTGGCCGAAAAGCATGTGCTCTGGCTGCGCGTGAAAACCACGGGCCGTCAGTGCCATGCCTCGCAGCCGCAGTGCGGGGTCAATGCGCTGGTGGCCGGTTCCGACGCCGTGCTGGCCTGCGCCGCCCTGGGCGAGGATTTTCCGCGGACGGACGATCTCTTTCAGCCGCCCTGCTCCACCTTTGTGCCCAGCCGCCGCGAGGGCGGGACGGGCAGCATCAATATCCTGCCCGGCGACGACTGCTTCTTTGTGGACTGCCGCCTGCTGCCGGACGTCGCGCCCGAAGCCGTGCTGGCAGCGGCCCGCCGCCGCGTGGCCGAGGTGGCCCGCCGCCACAACGTGGACATCACGGTGGACATCCATCATCATCAGGCGGCCAGCGTCACCCCGACCGACAGCCCGGTGGTGGCGGCCCTGGGCAGAGCCATTCAGGCCGTCTACGGGGTCACGGCCCGCCCGGTGGGCATCGGCGGGGCCACAGTGGCCGCGCTCCTGCGGCGTCAGGGGCTGCCTGCCGTGGTCTGGAGCCGCATGTTCGCCGTCTGCCACCAGCCGGACGAACGCTCCTCCATCGCCGCCACCATTCAGGACGCGCAGGTTTTTGCCCATGTGCTCTGCGGGAACTGAGATGCACGCACGCGACAGTTTTGACGTCATCGTGGTGGGCGGCGGGCATGCGGGCTGCGAGGCCGCGGCGGCGCTGGCCCGTCTGGGCCACCGTACCCTGCTCGTCACCGGCAATGTGGATCGTCTGGGGCACCTTTCCTGCAATCCGGCCATCGGCGGGCTGGCCAAGGGCCACATGGTGCGCGAGATCGACGCCCTTGGCGGCATGATGGGCCTGTGGGCCGATGCGGCGGGCATCCAGTTCCGCACGCTCAACATGAGCAAGGGGCCGGCGGTGCGGGCCACGCGCGCCCAGATGGATCGGCAGGCCTATATGAAGGCCGTGCGCGGCACGCTCTATGCCCTGCCCGCGCTGCGCATCTGGCAGGATGAGGTGGTGGACGTGCTCACGGACGATGCCCGCACGCGCGGCGTCGTGACGGCCCTGGGCCAGCGTTTTTACGCGCCGCATGTGCTGCTGACCACCGGCACCTTTCTGGACGGGCGCATTCATGTGGGCCTGACCCATCTGCCCGGGGGCCGCCTGGGCGACGCCCCGGCACGCGGCCTGTCCGACGGTCTGCGGCGGCTGGGCTTCACGCTGGGACGCCTCAAGACGGGCACCTGCCCGCGCCTTTTGCGTTCCAGCATCAATTATGACGGTCTGGAGGAACAGAAGGGCGACACGCCGCCGCCGGGCTTCAGCTTTCACGGGCCGGGGCCGGTGCTGCCGCAGGTGAGCTGCCATATCACCTGGACCAATGCGGCCGCTCACGAGGCCATTCGCAGCGGCTTCGATCGTTCGCCCCTGTTCACCGGCGTCATCGAGGGCACGGGCGCGCGCTACTGCCCGTCCGTGGAAGACAAGGTGGCCCGCTTCCCCGACCGCGAACGGCATCAGATCTTTCTGGAGCCCGAAGGGCTGGACAGCGCCGAGGTCTATGCCAACGGCATTTCCACCAGCCTGCCGCTGGACGTGCAGCAGGCCATGCTGGCGGCCATTCCCGGTCTGGAGAAGGCGGTCATGGTGCGGCCCGGCTACGCCATCGAATACGATTATGCCAACCCGGTGCAGCTCCTTTCCACCCTGGAGAGCAAGCCCGTGCCCGGTCTCTGGCTGGCCGGGCAGATCAACGGCACCTCCGGTTACGAGGAGGCCGCCGCGCAGGGCCTCTGGGCCGCGCTCAACATTTCCTGCCGCCTGCGGGAGCGCGATCCCCTTGTGCCGGATCGCACATCCTCCTACATGGCCGTGCTGGTGGACGACCTCGTGACCCTGGGCACGGAGGAACCCTACCGCATGTTCACCTCGCGCGCGGAACACCGCCTCCTCCTGCGGGAGGACAATGCCGACAGCCGCCTGACCCCGCTGGGCCGGGAACTGGGGCTGGTGGACGACGCCCACTGGGAACGCTTCCGGCGCAAGATGGACGGCGCGGACAGGCTGCGCCGCCTGCTGGACAGGGAACGCCTGAACGACCGCCGCCTTCTGCCCGACGAAAGCCTGCTCGGACGCACGCTGGCCGAGGTGCTGCGGCGGCCCGAAGTGGAGCTGGCCCAGCTGGCGGACTGGCATCCCCCGCTGGCCGCCCTGCTGGCCGCGGAAGCGGCGGAAGGAGCCTTCAGCGCTCAGGTGGACGTGAAATACGCGGGCTACCTTGAACGCCAGCGCGAACTGGTAGCCCGCGCCAAGCGGCTGGAATCGCTTCCCTTGCCGGAAGATTTGGACTACAGTGACGTTGCCGGTCTTTCCCGGGAGGTGGAAGAAAAGCTGCAACGTGTGCGCCCACGCAATCTGGGGCAGGCCGGTCGCATTTCCGGCGTCACGCCGGCGGCGGTGGGCTGCCTTGAAATCCATCTGCACAAACTGGGACGGCTTCATCCCCCCCTGTCGGCGGCCCAGCGCTGAACAACCGGCACGCCGGTGCAGGAGAACCCTTATGTCATCCACCCTGATCATTATTCTGAGCCTTGTCGGCGGGCTGCTCATCTATCTGGCGGCCCATTTCTGGCAGCAACGCATCCAGTCGCGCAATACGGAGCAGCATTTCAGCAAGATCGCCCACAGCATCCTGGAAGATGCCCTGCTTGCGCGCGCGGTCTTTCTGCTGGAACCCGACGCGCGGGCCGCGGGCAATCACGGCTATCGGGGCGAACTGGACAGCATTCATGACGGCAAGCTGACGCTGCGCCTGCTTGACCCCATGTCCAGTCTGCTGGAAAAGGCCCCTGTCTGCCTGCAATTCCAGACCAGGGAACGGAGCGGGCAGCAGTATTTCAAATTCAACGCCGAAATCCTGAAAATTCTGGCCGGCGATCCCCAGAAGCTGGAATTGAGCTTTCCCGTCAGTCTGGAAATCGGCCACAAGCGCAATTTTGTCCGCGTGACGCCGCCCGCTGACAGCATCCGTCTGCTGAGTGTCTGGAGCATCACGCCGGAGCAGCCCATGCCGCTCTCGCTGGCGCAGGTCGGCCAGCCCCTTCTGGCGACCAGGCGCGACGATGCCGCCCCGCCCCTGTTTCTGGCGAATATTTCCGCCTCGGGCATGGCCATCGGCTTTCCCGCCTCCGACGAATATGCGCCGCTACCCGTTGACCTGAAGCGCGGTTCCCCGCTATTCTGTCTTCTGGTATTCGAGATGGAAGGCAAACCCGTCACGTTCTGGTCAACCTGTTCGGTCAACAATGTTCGCTGGAGCAAGAGGGATTCGGCGCATCTGGTGGGTCTGGAGTATACCAACTGGGCCGTTCTCCAGCCCGGCGAACGCTCGCTGGAATGGCTGCACGCCTCGCCGGCCAAGGGCGTCCCGCCCATCCTGCGCTGGGTCGAGAGTCTGGGGGGCAGACAGTAGCACCGCCGGAACAATCGGGCGTGAACGGCAAGGCATGCCGTGAAGCCGGCGCTTCACCGGCGTCATACACAAACCTGCAACAAAGGAGGCCGTTGTGGACGGTGGCCCCGAAAGTCACAGTAGCATCTGGTCGCGTCTGGGGCGTCTGTTCGGACGCGACGACGAAGAATCCCTTGAAAAAGCCATTCTGGAAGCCCGCGCCGACGGCGAGGTGGAGCCGGACGAGGAATCCATGCTCCTCGGCATCCTGCGCTTCAATGACCTGCAGGTGCAGGACACCATGACCCCCCGCACGGACATCGACTGCGTGCCCGAGGACATGCCCCTGCCCGAGGTGGCCCGCGTCATCGTGGAGTCAGGGCACTCCCGCATCCCGGTCTTCCGGGATACCCGCGACAACATGGTCGGCATCCTCCATGCCAAGGACATTTTGAGCAGCCTGCTCTCCCCCGATCCGGACAGGCAATCCCTTTCCTCCATCATGCGGGAACCCTTCTTCGTACCGGAAACCAAGCCCATCCGCACCCTTTTGCAAGAATTTCGCGCCCGCAAGCAGCATATCGCCATTGCCCTGGATGAATACGGCGGCACGTCGGGCCTCATCACCATCGAAGATCTGCTGGAAGAGATCGTGGGCGACATCGAGGACGAACACGATGCCCCCCGGCAGGAGGACATTCGCGAAATCGAACCGCGGGTCTACGAACTCACCGGGCGCGCCCTCCTCGAGGATCTGCAGGAACTGGGCGTGGACATCGAATCCGACGAGGTGGACACCATCGGCGGTTACCTGAGCATGGAGGCCGGTCATGTGCCCGGCCCGGGCGAGACCTTTGCCCTGCACGGCTGGCTGTTCTCCGTGCAGGATGCGGACAAGAAGCTGATCCGCCGCCTGCGCATGGAACCGGATCCCAACGCGACCCCCGCCGCCGAGGAATAGCATGCCCCTTTTCGCCGCCCCACCGGTCGAAAGCCCTGCCTCCCGTCTGGTGCTGCCGCTGGGCGTCTGCATCTGTCTCTGGCTGGGCTTTGGTCATCCCCTGCCCCTGCTGCCGCCGGCCCTGCCGCCGCTGGTTCTCCTCGTGCCGCCGCTGCTGGCCCTCATGGGCTGGCGGGCCGCGAGCACGGGGGCAGCCTTTCGGCGCGGCTGGCTGAGCGCCTGGGCCGGGCATCTGCTGGCCCTCTACTGGCTGTGCCTGCCCATCCGCGAGGTGGGCGGCCTGCCCTGGGTTCTGGCCGTCGCCTGCGCGGCCTTTGTGGCCCTCTGCCTGTCCAGCGCCGGAGGGCTTTTTGCCGCCGCCGCCCATCTGCTGCGCCGGCGTTCGCCCATCGTCCTCGCCCTCTCGCTGGGCCTCATCTGGTATCTGCTGGAATGGGGCTATGCCGTGGTGGCGGGTTTTCCCTGGCTGCCGCTCAGCGGCGCGCTGGCCGCCTGGCCCCTGCTCATTCAACCGGCGGATCTGATGGGCGGCTATCTGCTGGCCGGGCTATGGGCCGCCATGCTGCTTTTGCTCTTCCAGCTGCCGCAGGGCCGCCGCTACGGCCTGCTGGCCCTTGCGCTCATGGCGGCCTGCCTCGGCTACGGCGGCTGGCGGCTGGCCGGCGAACCGGCTGAAGCCCTGCCGGAAGGGCCGGGTTCCTTTGCCGTCCTGCTGGCCGAGGGCAATATCGATCAGAAACAAAAGTGGCTGCCCGCCTTTCAGCGGGCCACCGTCCAGACCTATCTGCGCCTGACCGCCGGGATGCTGGCGGCCCATCCCGGCGAACACCCGCTCATCATCTGGCCGGAAACGGCCATGCCCTTCCGCTTCACGCCGGAGAACCCGCTGACGCGACAGGTGCGGGAGCTGGCCGTACAGGCACAGGCCCCCCTGCTCACCGGCGCGCCCGGTTTCGAGGGATCGGGCGAGGCCATGCGCGTCTACAACCGGGCTTATCTGATCGCGCCTGACGGCGATCTGGCAGGCTATTACGACAAGGAACACCTTGTGCCCTTCGGCGAATATGTGCCGGAGTGGCTGCAATGGAACTTTCTCTCCGGCCTGCTGCAGGAAGTGGGCGTCTACACGCCCGGGGAGCAACGCCAAACAGCCCCCCTGCGCAGCAGCGGGCTTGAACTGGGCATGCTCATCTGCTATGAAGGCATATTCCCGTGGCTTGCCCAGCAGCGCGTGCGCGACGGCGCCAATGTGCTGGCCGACATCAGCAACGACGGCTGGTTCGGCCGCTCTCCGGCCGGGCGGCAGCATCTCTACCTGACCGCCGTGCGGGCGGTGGAGCAGAACCGCTGGATATTGCGGGGCACCAATACGGGCATTTCCGCCATTATTGATCCGCGCGGCCGCATCGTGCTGCGGGGCGGCCAGTTCGAGGAGACCGCCCGCTGGGGGCGCGCCCGCGTGCTGACGGCCACCACCCCCTACCATGCCCTTGCTCCCTGGCTGCCGCCCGGGGCCGCCCTGCTCCTGCTGGCCCTGATTGTCTTCGGCCCTGTGCGCCGCAACGTCTAACCCCTGTACGCCATGCTGCAACTCAGTGATCTCCGTGCGCGTTCCCAGGCCCTTGCCCAGCGTTTCGACAACCTCTGGGGGCGTCTTTGACGCCGCCGCCGCCCAAAAACGCCTTGATGCCATTGAAGCCGAACTCTCCCGGCCCGGCGCCTGGGACAAGCCCGAAGCCCTGACCCCCCTGCTGCGCGAAAAACGCCAGCTGGAAGATGAGGTCCATCGGCTGGGCCGCCTGAAGAGCGCCCATGACGATATGCAGGCCTGGCTGGAACTGGCCGCCGAGGACGGCGGCGAGGAAGCCCTGCAATCCCTGCACGAGCAGCAGGACACGCTGGACGGCCTGCTGGAGGAAACCGAGCTTGTCATGCTCCTTTCCGGCGAGGAGGACAGTCAGGACGCCATTCTGGAAATTCATCCCGGCGCGGGCGGCACGGAGTCGCAGGATTGGGCGGAAATGCTGCTGCGCATGTATACCCGCTGGGCCGCCCGGCGCGGCTACGAGGTGGAGGAGCTGGACTTCCTGCCCGGCGACGAGGCGGGCATCAAGAGCGTCACCCTGCGCATTTCCGGCCCGCATGCCTTCGGTTTTCTGCGCAGCGAGCGCGGCATTCACCGCCTCATCCGCATTTCCCCCTTTGACGCGTCGGGGCGGCGGCATACCTCCTTTGCCTCGGTGGACGTCATTCCCGATGCGGGCAACGACATCGAGCTGGACATCAAGGAAAGCGATCTGCGCTTCGACACCTTCCGTTCCAGCGGGCCGGGCGGCCAGAGCGTCAATACCACCAGCTCCGCCGTGCGCGTGACCCATATCCCCACGGGCATCTCGGCCCAGTGCCAGAACGAAAAATCCCAGCATCACAACAAGGATTCCGCGTTGCGCATCCTCAAGGCCCGCCTCTACAACCTCGAGCTGCAAAAGCGGGAGGCAGAGCGGCAAGCCCAGTATGCGGGCAAGGACGCCATCGCCTTCGGCAGCCAGATTCGCACCTATACCCTCCAGCCGTACCGGCTGGTCAAGGATCACCGCACCAATTGCGAAGCCGGCGACGTGGAGGCCGTTCTCAACGGACAGATTGATCAGTTCCAACACGATTACCTCCTGTACCGCCATGAGCAACAACGCTGATTTCGAGGCCCTTGTCGAGGAGTTGCGCGCCCTGCGCGACGCCCATGAACACGGCGAAACGCCCGGCCTGCTCATCATGCGCCGGCTTCAGGGCTTTTCGGCTGAGACATGGCGCCGTTTCCGGCAACGCTATCCCAACAGCCGCTGGGGCGTCCTGCCGCTGGATGACTCGCGCTTCACCCAGGCCCTGAACGATATTTTGCAGCGCGGCGCGGCGGATATCTGCCCGGACGCCTGCCCGCCGTCTCCGCCGGCGGCGCAGGTGCTGACGCGTACCCTGTGCAGTGACCTTTTCCAGGCCCAGCTGGAACGGGATTTGTTACGCCAGCAGCGCACCGGCGGTCAGTTCTCGCTCGTCTGCATGGCGCTCACCGAGGAGGCGCGCGCCCGCGAAGGCAGTGCGGAAGCCATTGCCCACCTGGCCGAACTGGCCGCCCGGCACATGGAGAGCTGCGATACCCTGGGCGCACTGCCGGACAGGGGGCTGGCGCTGATTCTGCCCGGCATCGGCCCGCTGCGGGCCAAGGGGCTGGCTTCGCGCCTGCACCAGTGTTACCATGAACAGAACGGTCAGACCCACCCCTGCGGCTTCGGCGTGCTTGGTCTGACCCAGCCCGTGGGCATGTCGCTCGACAACCTGCTGGAGCGGATTCCCCCCCTGCTGGCCCGAGCCTGTGCCCACACGGATTCCATTGCCTGTGAAAGCCTGTGCCCGAAGGGATCGCCCGATACGCTCGTGCAGTCCCGGGAAAAACGCTTTCTCTTTTTTGGGGGTGACTGATGGCCAACAAAGCCCTGAGCATTGCCGTCATGAGCGGCAAGGGCGGCGTGGGAAAAACCAACCTGTCGCTGAATCTGGCCTGTGGCCTGCATCAGGCCGGCTACTCGGCCCTGCTGATGGATTGCGACCTCGGCCTTGCCAATCTTGACGTACTCCTCGGCATCATGCCCGAAGGGAATCTGCAGCATGCCCTCATGGGGGACGTGCCGCTGAAAAAAATTCTGCATCCTGTGGAACCCCGGGGGTTCGACGTGCTGCCCGCCGCGTCGGGCGTGCCGGAACTGGTGGATCTCAGTGCGGAAATGCAGGGAGAACTGCTCCAGAAACTGGAACCGGTCTTTGCCGCATACGATTATGTGATCATGGATCTGGGAGCGGGCATTTCCCGCACGGTGCAGTTCTTTGCCGCCATGGCCGCCATGCGCCTGGTGATCATCACCCCGGAACCCACATCCCTGACCGACAGCTATGCCTTCATGAAAGTGCTGCATGCCCGGCACGAGATGCGCGATTTCAAGGTGGTGGTCAATCAGGCCTCTTCGGCCAAGGAGGCGCAGAACGCCTTTGACAAGCTCAAGGGAGCCTGCAAGCACTTTCTCCATTTCGAGCCGGAATATCTCGGCCATGTGCGCACCGATCCCAAGCTGCCCGAAGCCGTCTGCCGCCAGCAGCCGCTCATGCGGTACGCGCCGGGCAGCCCGGCGGCCCAGGATATGGAAAAACTCGCCGCACGTCTCCAGAAGCACCGGCTGAACATGCTCGACTGGCTCGCCCAACGGCCCGTGTTGCAGGCCCCCCTGCTTTAATCCTTTACCTCGGGAACAAAACAGGGTAATGAGCAAACTGATTTCATTACGCAACTGAGGTCAGCTTCCAGACACATCCCCCCAACTTCCAGGAGGCATGATGAACAAAAGTGAACTTATCAAGACGTTGGCCGAGGAAACCAGTTTGCCGCTGGAGGACGCCACCCTGGTCGTCAACACCTTTGTCGATGCCATGAAGGAAACGCTGGTTGACGGCGGGCGCATCGAAATTCGCGGTTTCGGCAGCTTCAAAGTCAAGGAGTACAGCGGATACGCCGGGCGCAACCCCCGAACCGGAGAAAGCGTGGAGGTCACCCCCAAGCGACTGCCTTTCTTCCGCGCCGGCAAGGATTTGAAGGATCATATCAATCAGTAGGAGCCGGCGGGCTACCGTCAAGGAGGAGCATATGCTGTTTTCGGGCGCAATGACCGCGTTGGTGACGCCGTTCAAAAACGGCGCCGTGGACGAGGAAGCCTATCGGGCGCTTATCGAATGGCAGATCGCTGAGGGCATCCACGGCCTTGTGCCCTGCGGCACCACCGGCGAATCCGCAACCCTCACCCATGAGGAACACGAGCGCGTCATCGGCATCTGCATCGAACAGGCGGCCGGGCGCGTGCCCGTGCTGGCGGGCGCCGGTTCCAACAACACGCAGGAAGCCATCCGCCTGGCGCGCTTCGCCAAGACGGCGGGCGCGGACGGCGCGCTGCTCATCACGCCCTATTACAACAAACCCACCCAGGAAGGGTTGTACCGCCACTTCCGGGCCATTGCCGAAGCCGTGGACATGCCCCTTGTCCCCTACAACGTGCCCGGCCGTACCGGCTGCAACCTGCTGCCCGCCACCCTCGGTCGTCTGGCCCATGACTGCCCCAATATCGTCGGCATCAAGGAAGCCACGGGCGATCTGCATCAGGGCAGCCAGACCATCGCCGCCTGTCCCGAGGGCTTCAGCGTCCTTTCCGGCGACGACTTCACGGCCCTGCCGCTCATGAGCATCGGCGGCAGCGGGGTCATCTCCGTGACCTCCAACATCATGCCCGGGGCCATGTCCCGCCTCTGCAACCTGTTCAAACAGGGCGAGCTGACCGAGGCCGCGCGCCTGCATCATCAGCTCTATTCCCTGCATCAGGCCATGTTCGTGGAGAGCAATCCCATACCGGTCAAGACCGCTCTGGCCCTCATGGGCAGGATGGAACTGGAACTGCGCCTGCCGCTCTGCCCCCTTTCCGACGCCCATCTGGCAGAGCTCAAGCACGAACTGCGCAAGCACGGCCTCATCGGCTGAGGTTCGCCGCCCTCTTGTCATCCGGTCGGCCGCCCGAAAACGGGGGGCCGACTTTTTTTCCTCAGCTGCCCGTCAGCCCAACCCAAGGAGTCCCACCATGAACGTCCTGCTCGTCAACGGCAGCCCGCACGCCAACGGCGTCACGGCCACCGCCCTGAAAACCATTGCCGACCGCCTTCAGGTCAACGGCATCGACTCCACCCTGCTGCATGTGGGCCACAAGGCCATTCGCGGCTGTATCGCCTGCGGCAAATGCGTGCAGACCGGCCTTTGCGTCTTTGACGACGATCCGGTCAACGAGGGCATCGGCCTGCTCAAGGCCGCCGACGGCATCATCGTCGGTTCGCCCGTCTACTATGCCGGGCCAAACGCCACCCTCTGCGCCTTCCTCGATCGCCTCTTCTACGGCAAGGCCGCGCCCTATGCCTTCAAGCCCGCAGCCGTGGTGGTGAACTGCCGTCGCGGCGGGGCGTCCGCCTCCTTTGACCGCCTCAACAAGTATTTCGCCATGTGCCGCATGCCCCTTGTGACCTCCCAGTACTGGAACTCCCTGCACGGCAACAATGCCGAGGAAGCCCTGCAGGACAAGGAGGGCCTCCAGACCATGCGCACCCTGGCCGACAACATGAGCTGGCTGCTCAAGTGCATTGCCGCGGGCAAGGCCGCAGGCATCATGCCGCCCACGCCCGAACCCTGGGAAAAGACCAACTTCATCCGCTGACCCGACCGTTTCCGGGGAGGGCCTCCCCCTCCCCGGCGGCGCGGCCCGTCGCCGCAACAGGGGGAACATCGCCATGCTTCCGGTTTTGTCCGCCCTCCTCCTCTGCCTGCTCACGCCCGTCCTGAGCGTTGGGGGCATCATCGGCTGCGCGGCCCTCGTCCAGCATCTCGCGGCGCTGCCTGCGTGGCTGAATACCCTGCTCATCTTCACCGTCGGCCCCTTTCTGCCGCCCCTGCCGCTTGGCTGGCTGTGGGCGGCAAAGGCGCGTCTGCCGGAGAACTTTCTCGCCCGCTGGCTGCCGCTTGTCCTGCCGCCCCTGCTGGCCACCCTGGCCCTGAGCCAGCATTACCGCGCCGATCCCGACGGGGCCTTCGGGGGCGCGGGAGGCTTTGTCCTGAGCCTGGGCGGACTGGCGGGCGCGGCGGGCTATCTCGGTCTTTTTCTCGGCCTGGGGCTGGGCCTGCGCAAGCGGGAGGCCGCGCGCGGGCGGCGTGCCGGACTGGCCCGGCTTCTGCTCATCGCCGGCGTCCTCGGCCTGCTTACGGGCCTGAACCTGCACGCCGTCACCAGCCGCACCTTCTATTCCAGCTCGGACACGGGCAGGCCAGCCGGCTGGGATGACCTCCCTTCCTTCTTCAGCAACGGCGACTGCCTCATGCAGCCCGCCACGCCGCCTTCCCTGCGCATTGCCGCCAACCATCCCCGCCTGACCGGCACAACGGACATCCGACCGCTTTACGCCGCCCTTGCACAGGCCATTTACACGGATGTCGATCCGTTGCTGGACATCGAACCGCTGGAGACGCTCGCTTATGTGCCCGACGCCGAGGACGTGGCATCTCGCATCGCCGCGCTGACCGCCGGCGAAGCGGACATGGCCTTTGTTCAGGAACCCGATGCCGCCACCCTGCGGACACTGCGCGCGCCGGACAGCCCCCTTGAGGCGACGCCGCTGGCCCGTCAGGCGCTGGTGGTCTTCGTCCACCGGGACAATCCCCTGCCCGGGCTGACGCTGGCGCAACTGCGGGACATCTACAGCGGGACGATCACGAACTGGCGGGACGTGGGCGGCCCGGACGCCGCCATGCTGCCCTTCCAGTACGCGGACGGCACGGCCCAACAGACGTTCCTGCGGGAACGCATCCTGAACGGTCGTTCCCCGCTGCCGCCCCTGCGCGAGGAAATCTTCCGCGAATTTCCCCGGGTGCAGATCGCCGCGTACCGCAATCTGCCCGGCGCCCTCGGCTTCGACTTCCGCGCGCGCCTGCGGCTGTGCTTTGACGACGACGAGGTGCGCCTGCTGTCCGTTGACGGCGTAGTCCTCACTGACGCCAACATCCGCGACGCTTTCTGGCCGTTCACCGTCAGCTATGTGCTGCTGACCCGCCGGGAAGCAAGTGCCGAAACCCGCGCCCTGCGCGACTGGCTGCTCGGCCCGGAAGGCCGGGACTTCATCACGCGCTGCGGCTTTGTGCCGCTTTTCTGAGGGCGGCGCGTGCCGCCGCAGTCGGCAAGCCGTTGCGGCAACCATGCGCATGGCGCATCCGTTGAAAAGCGGCCAAGGGGAAGGCTGCCGGTCAGAGCAGGCTGCCGGTCAGAGCAGGCTGCCGGACATTGACAGGCCGCGCCGCACGCGGTACTCCGGGAAACACCCTACATCAACCGCGCGCACGTCGCGCCGCAAGGAGGATATGATGAACATTCTTATTTTCGGCCCCAACGGCAGCGGCAAGGGCACGCAGGGCGACCTCGTGAAGCAGAAATACCATCTTGCCCACATCGAATCCGGGGCCATCTTCCGCGAGCATATCGGCGGCGGCACCGAACTGGGCAAGCAGGCCAAGGCCTATATCGATCGCGGCGACCTTGTGCCGGACGAGATCACCATCCCCATGGTGCTGGAAACCCTCAAGACGCGCGGCAAGGACGGCTGGCTGCTGGACGGCTTTCCCCGCAACATGGTGCAGGCCGAAAAGCTCTGGGAAGCCCTGCAGAAAGAGGGCCTGAAGCTCGATTACGTCATCGAGATCCAGCTGGCCCGCGAAACGGCCAAGAACCGCATCATGGGCCGCCGCCTCTGCAAGAACAACAACAATCACCCCAACAACATCTATATTGACGCCATCAAGCCCAACGGCGACGTCTGTCGCGTCTGCGGCGGGGAACTCTCCACCCGCAGCGACGATCAGGACGAGGCCGCCATCAACAAGCGTCACGACATTTATTACAACGACGTGGACGGCACCCTGGCCGCTGCCCATTATTTCAAAAAGCTGGCCGATCAGGGCCTGACCACCTATATCGAGCTGGACGGCTCCGGCAGCATCGACGCCATCAAGGAAACCCTGCTCTCCCGCCTGAAATAGGCTGCCGCCTCCCTGAAATACGGGCGGAACCGGAGATTTCCGGTTCCGCCTTTTTTGTCCGAACCCTCGGGAAAAGCGTTTTTTGCTCAGCCCTGCCCTCATTCTTGCCCGGAATCTGCCGATACGAAAAAAGAGTGGCCGCTGTCGGTCGCAGCGGAAAAAACGTCCGCCATTTTCCCGGAGCGGGGGAGGAGGAGCGCATGACCGAAAGCATCATGTCCCGCAATTTCGTGCACTACGGCAACGGCGGTTCGGAATATACGGAGGCCATGCTGGCCGCCCAGCGGGCGCGCAACAGCATGGCCGCCCGCCAGATGGGGATTCTCGCCACCGGCAAGGCCGCAGTGGCCATGCTCGGCCCGGACGCCAGCTATGCGGATATTTCCCGTGTGGGCCGCGAGGCCGGACGCCTCATGGAAGAGGAAAAGGACACGGCCACACACGAAGCCTCGGAGCGCAATCTCGAGGAACAGAAGGAAAGCATCGAAAAGCGCGCGCAGGAGGCGCTTGCCGGCAGCGAGGACGGCGCGCCGGCCCCCGATGCCCCCAGCGGAGGAGAAGAGGCCCTGACTGCCGACGCAAGCGACAGCGGCGCACAGGATGCCGTGAGCGACGGCGCGTCCGGCGACAAGACGGTCAAGACGACGGAAGATCTCATCGCCGAGCAGCAGCGCGCTGAACAACAGGACGCCGGACAACAGGCTGCCGCAACGGCAAGCAGCGGGGCAACGGCCTCCGGTCTGCAACCGCCCATCCATCTTGTCGCGTAAAGACAGCCCGCACGGGAAAGGGGAGAGAAGCGGCATGCTTCCCTCCCCTTTTTTGTTGCCTTGTGCGGAACGCGCGGATGTTCCGCGCCGCAGGGGATCTCGTGCCGCCCCGCCGTCACAACAGGGGATGGTGGCAGCGCACGCGCCAGCCCTCGCCCAGCTCCTGCCAGTCCGGCGGCTGGGAACGGCATGCCGCCGTGGCCCGCTCACAGCGCGGATGAAAGGCGCAGCCCGGCGGCGGTGCCAGCGGACTGGGCAGCTCGCCGCCCTCCGGCAGTCCGGCAAGGGGCGTGTCCGCGCCGGCTGTGGGCATGGAGGCCACCAGCGCCCGCGTGTAGGGATGCGCGGGCGTCCGCAAGAGGCGCTCGCGCGGGCCTTCCTCCACCAGACGCCCGAGATACATGACCGCAATGCGCGGGCACATGAAGCTGACCACCGCCAGATCATGCGAAATGAAGAGATAGGCCGGCCCCATGTCCTCCTGCACGTCCTTGAGCAGGTTGAGCACCTGCGCCTGCACCGAGGCATCCAGCGCGGACACGGGTTCGTCGCACACCACCACATCCGGCCGGGTCATGAGCGCGCGCGCCACGGCAATGCGTTGGCGCTGGCCGCCGGAAAATTCGTGCGGATAGCGGCGTTCCAGTCCGGCCAGCCCCACCCGGGCGAACATTTCCGCCACCCGCGCTTCGCGTTCGGCCCGGCTCAGCCCCTTGTCGCGCAGCAGCGGCTCGGCCACCGAGGTGCCCGCCCGCCAGCGCGGATTGAGGGAGGAAAAGGGATCCTGAAACACCATCTGCACCCGTCCGGCTGCCGCGCTGCGCGGCCCGGCGGGCGGCAGGGCCTGCCCCTCAAGCAGCACCTCGCCCGCGTCGGGCGAGAGCAGACCGCAGGCCAGACGGCCCAGGGTGGATTTGCCGCAGCCGGATTCCCCCACCAGACCGAGGCTTTCTCCGGCCCGCAGACAGAGATCGACGCCGGCCACCGCCGTCAGCACGCCGGCGGCACGTCCGAAGCCGCGCCGTACGGCAAAGCGCCGCCAGACATGGCGCAATTCCAGCAGGGGCGTCCTGTTCACGGCAACGACCCCTCGGAGGACACCGCCGCGCTCTCGAAGGTCGCCATGTCGTTGAAGACGGCGACGGCACAGCGCAGCAGATGATAGGCCACGGCAGCGCCCGTGCCCTCGCCGAGGCGCATGCCCAGATCCAGCAGGGGTCTGCGGGCAGCCAGCCGGGCAACGGCGGGCACATGGCCCGGTTCCGCCGAGGCATGGGACAGCATGGCGTAATCGGCCAGCGCGGGACAGATGCGTTCGGCTGCGGCATAGGCGGCTGAGCAAATGAAACCGTCCACCAGCACGGGCAGGCGGCAGGAGGCCGCGCCCAGCATGATGCCCGCCATGACGGTCAGTTCATAACCGCCCACCGCCGCCAGCACCGTCAGGGGATCATGGGCGGCATGGGCCGCCGGATCAAGGCCGTTGACGGCCAGCGCCCGCCGCACCACCTCGGCCTTGCGGGCCACCATGCGCGCATCGGCCCCGGCCCCCGGCCCCACGGCATCCTCAGGCGCGACGCCCAGCAGGGCGCCATTGACCGCCGCTGCCGATGTGCTGTTGCCGATGCCCATTTCCCCGGTGGCGAAGCAGGCATAGCCCTGCGTGGCCAGTTCCCGCACCAGCTCCACGCCCCGGCGCAGGCCCGCCAGACAGCTTTCGCGCGACATGGCCGGGCCTTGGGTCATGTCTGCCGTGCCGTCGCCCAGCCGGGCGTCCACAAGCATGGGATGCGGCGCAAAGGGGCCGCCCGCGCAGCCTGCGTCCACCACGCGCAAATCCATGCCCGAGACGCGGCTCAGCACGTTGACACCGGCGCCGCCCGCGCAGAAATTGGCCACCATCTGCCGGGTCACGATCTGCGGGCAGGGCGAAATGCCCTGCGCCGTCACCCCGTGATCCCCGGCCACGGTCAGCATCATGGCCGGGCTGACGGACAGGGGCCGCACCTCGGGCCGCATGGCCGCCAGCCGCCGGGCCAGTTCCTCGAGGCGGCCCAGACTGCCGCGCGGCTTGGTGAGCTGATCAAGATGCTGCTGGGCGGCGTCCAGGGCCGCCGCATCCACAGGCAAAATCCGCAGGCCGGGCAGGATCTCCTCAAGCAGGCGGCAGGATGACGATGCGTTGTTCATGGGGCTTGTGTAGCCTGTTGCCGCGCGCGGCGCAAGCGCCCGCCCCTTTACGCCCCCGCCGCAAGAGGCTATGCAGGAACGGCATCCCCCCCTTGCCCCTGCGACTGTCCCGGCCCCTGCCAAGGAGAAGATATGAAGCTGCCCCGTCCCTTCCGCTTTCTGCCGACCCTGCTGCTCGGCGCAAGCCTGACGCTGATCTGCCCCTGCCCGCCTGACGCGCTTGCCGCGCCCGCGCCCGGCAGTCCGCGCCTCACGCCCGTGGTGCGAGCCGTGCAAAGCGCCGCGCCCGCCGTGGTCAACATCACGAGCACCAGCGTCATTGACGCCGGGCCGCGCTTCATGAGTCCGCTGGAACAATTCTTCGGGCCGGGCTTCATGCCCTTTGACGGCATGCCCGCCCGCCGCCAAAAGCGCGTGAGCCTGGGTTCCGGCGTCATCGTGGACAGCGCGCACGGCTATGTGCTCACCAATGCCCATGTCATTTCCGGGGGCGGCGAGGTCATGATCAACCTGCTGGACGGGCGCGAATTTCCGGCCACGGTCAAGGGGGCCGACCCGGATTTCGACATTGCCGTGCTGGAAATACAAGGCCCCCACAACCTGCCCGCCATCCGTCCCGCCGAGGCCGCCGACCTCATGCCCGGCGAAACCGTCATCGCCATCGGCAATCCCTTCGGCTTCAATCACACGGTCACCACGGGCGTGGTCTCCGCACTGGGCCGTTCCCTGCGCAGCGAAAACGGCATGTTCACCGATCTCATCCAGACGGATGCGGCCATCAATCCCGGCAACAGCGGCGGCCCCCTGCTCGATCTGGAAGGCCGCCTCGTGGGCATCAATACCGCCGTGCACGCCAAGGGCGAGGGCATCGGCTTTGCCATTCCCATCCACAAGGCCCTGCGGGTCATGAGCAATCTGATGGATCACGGCAAGCTGACCCCGCTCTGGCTGGGCCTGCATGTGGAAAATCTCGATCAGCGCATGGCTCAGGCCCTCGGCCTGCGCGAGGCGCGCGGCGTACTGGTGGCCGAGGTCTACGCCCGCTCGCCCGCCGCCGCTGCCGGGCTGGAAGCCGGCGACGTCATCGAGAGCATCAACGGCGTCACCCTCAACGATCGCGGCGACTATCTGAACCTTCTGCGCAACCAGCTGCCCGGCGAGAGCCTACGTCTGGTGCTGCAGCGCGCGGGCGGCAGGCAGGAATTGCGCCTTGCGCCGGCGGCATTCGACGACGCCACGGCCCGCCGCATCATGGAAGAGCGCTGGGGCTTTGTCGTTCGCCCCGAAGGCGGCAGGCTGGTCGTGGTTTCGGCCCGTCCCGACGGCCCGGCCCATTTCCTGCGCCGGGGCGACGTGCTGGCGGGCATCGGCGGCAAGGCCCTGCGCTCGCAGGAAGAACTGCTGCAGGCCTTTCGCCAGCTGCGCCTTGCCGGGCAGGTGCTATTGCAGGTGGAGCGGCACGGGCGTCGTTATCATGCGCGCCTTCTGCCCTAGGGGCTGCCTGGGACAGCCGTTGCCGGGCGAACTTTTCCGGCCAAAAGGCGAGGGGAAAAGCCCGTCCCCTCTTGACAGGGAACAGGCCGGAAAGCTATCCATTGCCAGAGCGGCCCCGGGCCGCAAAAAATGCGGAAACATCCGTTTCAAATCTGGAGGACTCAAATGGGTTACAATGTGACTGTCGATGCCGACAAGTGCGTGGGCTGTGGCGAATGCGTGGACGTGTGCCCCGTGGAAGTGTACGAAATCAAAGACGGCAAGTCCGAACCTTCCAATGCCGAAGAATGCCTCGGCTGCGAATCCTGTGTGGAAGTGTGCGAACATAGCGCCATCACCGTGGAAGAAAACTAGGTCGTAAGGGGCGCATTGCGCTCCCCGCCGTTGTGCCGCCGGGCGCTCTCGCGTCTGGCGGCATTTTCGCATACGTTCCGGAACCTGCCATGATACCCGATCTGACACCCATATTTCAGCAATACGAGGCGCTGCGCGCCCAGACGGACGCCGTATTCGCCACCGTGCGCAGCCAGTTTCCCCAATGCGTCACCTGCAAGGAAGGCTGCAGCGACTGCTGCCACGCCCTCTTCGATCTTTCGCTGGTGGAAGCCATGTACCTCAACAGGGCCTTTCAGGCGCATTTCGGCTACGGGCCGGAACGCTCGGCCATTCTGGAACGCGCCTCCGAAACGGACAGGCAGCTGACCCGCCTGAAACGCGATCTCTTCCGGGAAGAAAAGGCCGGCAAGAGCGCCGAGGACATCATGGCCGAGGCCGCGCGCGTCAAGTCCCGCTGCCCCCTGCTGGGCGAGGACGACCGCTGCCTGCTCTACGAGGCCCGGCCCATCACCTGCCGCATTTACGGCGTGCCCACCTCCATCGCGGGCAAGGGCCATGTCTGCGGCTTTGCCGCCTTTGAAAAGGGGCAGTCCTATCCCACCGTTCATCTGGACAAGATCCAGGATCGCCTTGCCGACCTGAGTCGCGCCATCGCCGACACCGTGGAAAGCCGCTTCAAGGAGCTGCACGAGGTGTATGTGCCGCTCTCCATGGCCCTGCTGACCCGCTATGACGAAGCCTACCTCGGCATCGGCCCGGCCAAGCGCGAGGAGTAGCCATGCCGTCCGTACTCGGTTCCATTCCCGCCACGGTCTTCCGTGACGGCACCCCCCAGAAGCTCAGCGAAGCCGAAGAACAGCAGAAGCGCGAAATCTACGAAAAGATGAACCCGCGCCGCCGCAAGTTCGTGGACAGGATCGGCTACGAGAACTGGGATCCCTTCCAGAAACCCAACGATCCGCTCGATCTGCGCATGGATGTCAGCAAGCGCACCACGCAGCAGCTGGTGCGGGAATTCTTGCAGGAAGCGGCCCAAAAGGGCCACTACAGCAACGACTACGGACGCGGCGCGCTGGAATGCGCCCTGGGCCTGGTCAACCGGGATGAAAAATATCTGGGCATCCTGGATTTCTGTCTCTGGTATCATGATCTTCTGAAAAGAGAGGGCCACCTTTCATGAAAAAAAGTTACGACGACATCGACGAATACATTGCCGATCTCAAGGCCGAGATCGAGGCCAATGATCAGTGCGCCACCCATTATTACAACCTCGGCCTTGCCCTGCTGAGCAAGCGTGACTTCGTGGGTGCTGAGGGGGCCTTCCTCGATGCGGTGCGCAATTCCCCGCATCTGGCCGAGGCCTATGTGCAGCTTGGCGGCATCTGCCTCGAGCGGGGCGACCTTGAAGGCTGCCTGCGCTACAACGAAGAAGCCGCCAATTGCCGCGCCAAGTTCCCCGTGCCGTGGAGCAACATCGCCTTTGTCCATATCCAGCGCGGCGAACCGGACAAGGCCATTGCCGCCCTCAACAAGGCCCTCAAGTGGGATCCCGATTTCCTCCAGGCCAAGAATGCGCTGGCCACGGCCCACTACATGAAGGCCAACTGGGACACCTGCGAAAAGCTCTGCAAGGAAATCATCGCCGCCGAGCCCGCCTTTGCCCCGGCCTGGAACAATCTTGCCCTGGCCCAGTTCGAACAGGGCGATTATGCCGCCGCCCGGCAGTCCGTGCAGGAGGCCGCCCGCCTCGGCTTCGAGGTGCCGCAGGGCTTCCTTGAGGAGCTGGCCCAGCACGGCGCCTGATCTCCCCAGCCGCAACGACCGCGACACGGGGGAGGGAAGCCCGGCGCCTTGCGCGAGAGGGCTTCTGCTCCCCCGTTGCTCATCCCGCCCCGCCATTGCCGCCCTTGCCGCGGCCCTCTGACCTGCGGCGGGGCGTCTTTCCCAGCCGCCGCCACGGGGGAAGAAAATTCCCGCTCCCAAAGGCACACTCCTTGCAAAGCATAGAGGCGCGGCGTCTTTTGCCGCCCGTTTTTCCGAGTCTATGTGAAGGAGCGCCTTTATGGATATGCAGATTCGTTTCCGCAACAATGATCTTGGCCCGTACATGCCCACCCAGCAGGAGCGCATGAACAGCATCATGTCATCGGGGCAGACGGCCTCTTCCGCTGCGGAGGAACTGCAGCCCCCCGTCGATACGCCGCACATGCTCAATAACGCGGAATTGCAGGCGACCCTGCAGCAGCTGGAGGCACAGGCCCAGCAGCAGAATGCGGAATTTTTGCAGGCCCACTCCGGCCTCAACGAGCAGCGCGTGGCCCGACTGCTGGGACTGCTGGACTAGAGGCGACAGGCTCCCCCATTCTCAGGCGCCTGCGGCCAAGCACGCTACGCCTTCCTGTCGTTCGCTGGCGGCAAAAAAAGCCCCTTTCCACGGAAAGAGGCTTTTTTTGCCGTCTGGACGTGCGCCCTATTCCGGCAGGGGGACGTCCTCCAGGGCCACACGGGCGGCCTCACAGGCGTGCAGGTAATCGCTTTCCCACAACGGCACGGGCGCATCCTCATGACAGAGGTGCGGCGCGAGGGCCGTGCAGGCCACGAGGATGATTTCGGCCCCGCCGGCGGCCATGTCCGCCAGAATGCGGCGCAGACGCTGCCGGGCCTCGTCCCGCAGCGGCCCGCACCAGAGTTCCTGAAAAATGAGATCCTGACACCAGATCCGATCGTCCTTCCGGGGGATGATCACCTCAAGTCCCCGCTGCTCCAGGGGCTGACGGTGAAAATCCTGCTCCATGACCGGGCGCGTGCCCAGCAGGCCCACCCGAGAACAGCCGGCGGCCCGCAAGCGGCAGGCGGCCACATCCGCCACATGCAGGAGCGGAATGCCCACTGCCGCCCGCACCGAGGCCGCCACCTTGTGCATGAGATTGGTGCAGATCACGATAAAGTCCGCGCCGCCCCCCTCCAGGGAACGCGCGGCCAGCGCCAGGGCCTGCCCCACATCGCCCCATTGCCCCACCAGCATGCTCTGGCGGATGGGCTGGTAATCCACACTGTAGACAAGGCAATGCGCCGAATGCACGCCGCCGCGCTGCGCGCGCACCGCCTCGTTGATGGTCTGATAATAGGCCGCCGTGCTTTCCCAGTGCATCCCGCCAAGCAGGCCGATAATCTTCATGCGTCGCCTCCGTCCGGTCAGGGAAGTTCCAGCGCCAGCCCCACCGGGCAGTGATCCGAACCGTAAACCGTATCTTCAATCCAGGCATCGGCAATGGCCGGTTTCAGCTCTTCGGAAACGAAGAAATAATCAATGCGCCAGCCGATGTTCTTTTCCCGCGCGCGGGTCTTGTACGACCACCACGAATAGCGGCCCGCCTCGTCGCCATGCACATGGCGAAAGGTATCCACATAGCCCAGCGCGGCAAAACTGTCCAGAAAGGCGCGTTCCTCGGGCAAAAAGCCGGTGTTCCGCTCATTCTGGCGCGGTCTGGCCAGATCGATGGGCCGGTGTGCGATATTGAAATCCCCGCAGACCACAATGGGCTTTTGCTTGCGGCAGGCTTCGGCATAGCGCACAAAGGCGTCAAAAAAGCCCATCTTGTACGGAACCCGCTTGAAGCGCCCCGTGGGTTTGCCGTTTTCGTCCCGTTCTTCCTCGCCGCCATTGGGGAAATAGCCGTTGAAGAAATGGAACTGCTCGAATTCCAGATGCAGAAGACGGCCCTCGCCCTGCCACTGCGCCTCGGGCAGTTCGCAATGCACGGCCAGCGGCGACAGCCGGCTGAAGACGGCCACGCCGGAATAGCCCTTCTTGACCATGCTGGACGCCCAGTGACTTTGCCAGCCCTGAGGCGAGGCCACCTCGGGCGCAAGCTGCTCCGGCAGGGCCTTGGTTTCCTGCAGCGCAATGAGCTGCGCATCATTCTCGGCGAACCAGCGCCATTCCTCCTTGGCGGAAACGGCGCGCAGACCGTTGACATTCCATGATACCAGCTTGATCCGCATGCGCGGCCTCCTTGTTGCGCCGTAGCGCGTTCCGCCCCGTTCGGGCGCAAACCGCCGGGCATGTCGTTTCCGGCGTTCTGTGGCACTATAGAATCGGGCCTTGTTCTGCGCAAGACGCTATCCCCGAAAAATTCCGCCCCACGAGCGCGACAGCCCGTTGCCGCCGGCAGGCCCCTTGCCCCAAAACGGGAATCATTGCATAGCGTTTCACTTTTGGGCATACTAGGCCACGAGTTCGGAGCGTCTTGCCAGAGGAGTTGTCATATGGATATGCTTCCCATTCGTCGCGCCATTCTGAGCGTGACCGACAAAAACGGCCTGGTGGATTTTGCCCGCTTCCTCTCCTCTCACGGGGTGGAACTGGTGTCCACGGGCGGCACGCAAAAAGCGCTGGAAGCCGCCGGCCTGCCGGTAACGGCCGTCAGTTCCGTCACCGGCTTTCCCGAAATTCTGGGCGGGCGGGTCAAGACGTTGCACCCCAAGATCCATGCCGGCATTCTGGCCAACAAGGATGACCCCGAGCACATGGCCACGCTGGCGGAAAAAGGCATCCGGCCCTTTGATCTCATCTGCGTCAATCTCTACGACTTTGCCGGTGCCGTGGAGCGCAAGCTCTCGCTGGAACAGGCCGTGGAGGAAATCGACATCGGCGGGCCGTGCATGATCCGCGCCGCAGCCAAAAACTTTCACAGCATCCTCGTCCTGCCCGGCACCCAGTGGTATGCCCCGGCGCAGGAGGAGCTGGAAGCCAACAACATGCAGGTCGGACTCGACTTCCGGCAGAAGATGGCCTCGCGCGCCTTTGAGGCCACTTCGCGTTATGACGCCCTCATCAGCTCCTATTTGCGCCCGGGGGCCTAGTCATCGCCAGAATCGAAGGAAATCTGCAGGGCCTGAAGGCCAGCCAGACCCGCGCGCTGGATCGTCTGCTGCACCGCCGCTTCCCGCAGGAAGAGGTCTACGGCATCGAGCAGGCGCGCGAGCTGGCTCTGCTTTCCCGGGCCATTGGCCGCCAGCTGGGCCTGCTCATCGACCGGCGCGGCCGGGTGGAAATGGTCATTGTCGGCGAGGCGGGCAGCATCCTCATTCCCGAACTGCCCCGCGCCCGTTCCGGGGCCGAGCGCCTGCGCGGCCTGCGGCTGCTGCATACCCATCTCTCGCCGGACGGCCTCAGTCAGGAAGATCTGATGGACATGCTCTTCCTGCGCCTTGACGCCGTCATCGTGCTGACGGTCAGCCCGGCGGGCGAGCCGGTACAATGGCAGGCGGCGCATCTGCTGCCCTCGCCGGCACATGCGCCTGACAGCGCCAGGCCGGTGCCCTACCGGCTGGATGCCCTGCGGCCCTGGGATCAGACCGAGGCCCACTTTGCCTCCACAGCCAGGGCGCTGGAAGATGAACTGGCCCGCCGAAGCGACGACGCGCGTCAGGCAGGCGGCGGCACGGGACGGGCGGTGCTGGTTTCCGTCTCTGCCGAACCGCGCCTGACCCAGGAACAGCATCTGGACGAACTGGCCGAACTGGCCCGCACCGCCGGGCTGGACGTGGCCGGGCGCATGGTGCAGCGCGTGGCGCAGGTCAATCCCAAGTTCATTCTGGGCAAGGGCAAGATGGCGGAACTGGAAGTGCTCGCCCTGCAAGGTCAGGCCGATACCCTGATCTTTGACGGCGAACTGGCGCCGGCCCAGCTGCACAATCTGGCCGATATCACCGAGCGCAAGGTGCTGGATCGCACCCAGCTCATTCTGGACATCTTTGCCCAGCATGCGGTCACGCGCGCGGGCAAATTGCAGGTGGAGCTGGCCCAGCTGCGCTACACCCTGCCCCGCCTCACCGGCAAAAACCGGGCCATGGACAGGCTCATGGGCGGCATCGGCGGGCGAGGCCCCGGCGAAACCAAGCTGGAAACCGACCGGCGGCGCAGCCGCGAACGCATGGCCCGTCTGCGCCGCGAACTGGATCAACTGCGGCGGCAGCGCGCCTTTACACGCGGGCGGCGTTCGCGGCGGGGCATTCCGCTGGCCGCGCTGGTGGGCTACACCAATGCGGGCAAGTCCACCCTGCTGAACAGCCTCACCCGCTCCGAGGTGCTGGCCGAAAACAAGCTCTTTGCCACGCTGGATCCCACCACGCGCCGGCTCCGCTTCCCGGCGGAGCGGGAAATCATCCTGGCCGATACGGTGGGCTTTATCCGCAATCTGCCCCGCGAACTCATGGATGCCTTTCGTGCCACGCTGGAGGAGCTGGAGGCGGCGGATCTGCTCATCCATGTGGCGGATGCCTCCCACCCCGACATGCTGCAGCAGGTGAGCGCCGTGGAGGCCATACTCGAGGATCTGGAACTGCAACATGTGCCGCGGCTGCTCGTCCTCAACAAGTGGGACAGCCTCGCCCTGCCCGTGCGGGCCGAAATGCTGGATGCCTTTCCCGGCGCACTGCCCGTTTCCGCCCTGCGGGGCGAAGGACTCGGGGCGCTGCTGGCAGCCCTCGAACAACGCCTGATCGCCCACGAACCGGGACGGGCCTTGCTGCTGCCCGAAGACGCCTCATTGCGCCTGCAGTAGCCTCCCGGCGACAGCACATGCGCGCGGGCAGGCTCGCGCCATGCCCTGCAGCACAGCGCCCCGCGCCGATGGTCAGAGCGAGCCATGCAGCCTAGCGAAAATCTTCCGGGATTTCCTTTATTTCACGGATATACAGCACCCTGCCCGAATCCAGATTCTGAGTCTGCCAACGGGTCTTGCATTGCAGCGTGCCAGCCTGTAGCAGGGCGCGCCCCGTTTCGGAATCCGCCGCCATTTCAATGGTCCAGTCCTGCATAAAGGGTTGGCCGGGATACATGGGCATGGCCTTGTCCAGATAGCGGCTGAGGATGGTCTTCCCCGAGGCATCCTGAATGTCCACCTGCAGGCTGGAGCCGTTGATCCGTTCCGAGCTGGCATTGCGGCCCATGACGATCACGCGGGTGAGCAGGGTCTTGTTGTCGGAGATGACGCCTGCGGCAGCTTCGCAGGACTGGATTTGCAGGGTTGCATCCATGCGCCGCTGGATATCGGCATTCTGCTTGATCAGTTGCAGGCGCCGGGCCTCGTAGCGCTGCAGCTGCGCCTGGCGGAACTGGGCGATCAGCTCCCGGGCATTGGCCAGATCCGTCACCTTCCAGCCGTCGCGTGTGCGTTGCAGCAAAAAGATGAGGGTGAAATCCATGTCCAGCTGCGGGTGATGCAGCACCGCACGGATGAAGGCCATGTCCGGGTTGCCCGCGGCCGCGGCATTGAGGGAGATATTCGCCTGCAATTGCTTGACGAAATCCGGCGGCAGGGGCTGGAGGGGCTGCTGGAGCGCCTCATCCGGCGGCAGCTGGCGGGCCTTGCCCTCCCGCGCCGCCAGCCGCTCGCGCAAATACTGCAGCAGGCGCCCCTCAATGGCCGTTCGTTGCTGTGCGCCCGAATCGATGAAGGGATAATATTCGGCAATGCACAGCGCCACATGCCGGACAAGCGTCGGAAAATCCACCTGCTCCGCCAGCGCTTCCGGCTCCACCTTCTTGAGGGATTCCTTGAGCATCTCAAACGCGCATTGGCTGCTCTGCGTATACTGGTAATATTTCCAGCCCTCCCAGCCGCCATAGGCCAAGAGCAATACCAGCACCCCGATGATAATTTTCAGCCTTGCCCTGAGCAATCGTGCCTTGAACGACATGGTTTCATCCTTCTGACGGTTCGTGACTCCCGGAGCGGCATTCCAGCACGGCGGCCTCCTTGGCAAGGGCTGTGGCGGCATCCACCCGCAGGCCCAGGGGGGTCACCCGTCCGACCGGCCCGAAATCCATGCGCAACAAGGCCCAAGCGCCCACCAGCGCGGTCAGCAGACGCCCCGCCCCGCCGGGCGGCCCGTGCGCGCCAAAGGTATGCGGCAGAGGCATGCAGCCGTACGGATACTTTCGTGCCGAGACACCTCGCGCCGCTGCCAGCACCTGCCACCAGTAAAGTCCCTTGCAGGGCATGGGCTGCCAGCTCCGGGAAAGGCAATGGGCCAGCCGGCACAGGGAGGCCCTGTTCCAGAAGCTGACCACCATGCCCCGCGCGCCAATGCGCGCCGCCTCCAGCACGGCCTTGCGCGCCCGCGCCGCATCGTGATTGCCCAGATGCAGCACCACCCAGTCGTAGGCGTCGTCATCCAGCGGAATGTCGTCATCGGCAGCCGCCAGAATTTCCGTGCCGCAAGGAGCATCGGCGGCGGCTGCCCGCCGCTCTTCAGGTGAGGCGCTCACGCCGGTCACGTCAAAACCGCAATCCCAGAGTACGCGCAAACAGCGGCCCGTGCCGCAATTGATCTCGAGCAGCCGGGCATTCCGCCGCGTCCACGAGGCGATGCTGGTTTGCAGCGCCTCGACGCAATAGCGCCACATGCGCTTTTCCAGCGGATTTTCCAGCCGCAATTCGTGCATGGCTCCTTCCTTTGCACGATAGTAGATGGTGCGGCGCGCCTTGGCAAGCAATAAGGCGGGGCGGCTGAACGCTTTGCGGCATCCGGGCGCGGCCCGACCTCTTTGCCTGCGCAAAAAAAGGGGGGCGGGACAATGTCCCACCCCCCGGCATATCCATGCAAAAGCGAAACTACTTCACTTCGACAGTGGCGCCAGCTTCGGTCAGCTGCTTCTTGGCTTCTTCGGCTTCTTCCTTGGAAACGCCTTCCTTCAGGGTGGAGGGGCAGCCGTCAACCTTTTCCTTGGCTTCCTTGAGGCCGAGGCTGGTCAGGGCGCGGACGACCTTGATGACGCCGATCTTGTTGGCGCCGGCGTCCTTCAGGATGACGTCGAATTCGGTCTTTTCTTCGGCGGCTTCAGCGGCAGCGCCGGCAGCCGGAGCGGCCATCACCATGGCGGCGGCAGGAGCGGCAGCGGACACGCCGAACTTTTCTTCCAGTTCCTTGATGAACTCGGAGAGTTCCAGCACGGTCATGTTGGAGATGAACTCGACAACTTGTTCTTTGGTCACGTCAGACATGGTATTCTCCTAAAATCTTTGGCAGTTCGTTGATGGATGTCCGTTTGTCCTAGGCAGCCTTGGCTTTTTGCTCTTCGATAGCCTTGAGGGCATAGAGCATGCCGCGGATGATGTTGGCAAACAGGGAAACAAAATTGGTGGGCACAGCGTTCATGGTGCCAAGGACCTGTCCGAGCAGCTGTTCCTTGGACGGGAGCGTCGCCAGCGCCTCCACCTGGGCAGGCGTCATTTCCTTGCCTTCCAGGCTGGCAGCACGCAGGGAGAAGAGTTTGCTCTTCTTGGCAAAATCGCTCAACGCTTTGGCCACCGCCACCGGGTCGTCGAATCCAAGGGCAATGGCGCAGTTTTCATGGAACTTGTCCTTCACCACGTCATGCGGGCCACCGGTGAACGCAATACGAGCCAGGGTATTTTTGACGACGTAGTATTCGCCGCCAGCCTTGCGCAGGCTGTCCCTGAGGCTCGTCAGCTCTTCCACCGTCATACCCTTGAAATCGGTCAGCACAGCAAAGGAGGCGCTTTCGGCCCTGGCCTTGATCGCCTCGATGACTGCTGCTTTTTGAGACCTATCCACGTGATACTCCTCACGTTGGGGGTTGCCGTGTGGAATGCCGAGCCAAAGATAGTCTGGACAGGATGATTAAAGAGAACTCTCCCTGTCGTCTTCGACTCGAAATTCCTTGCCTTAGCCGTTTGCGGCGGGACTGGCCCGCCGCGCATCACGAAGGACTAGCCTTCGAGAAATTTCTTCACTTGCGTCATGTCGATCTTGAAGCCGGGGCCCATGGTGGTCGAAACAGCCATGGAGAGCATATAGGTGCCCTTGGCGCCCGAGGGCTTCAGACGATTGACGGTTTCCAGCAGGGCCTTCAGGTTGCCGAGAATCTTCTCGCTGCCGAAGGAGACCTTGCCAAGGGGAGCATGCAGCACGCCAGCCTTGTCCACCTTGAAATCCACGCGACCGGCCTTGAGTTCGTTGACGGCCTTGGCCACGTCAAAGGTCACGGAGCCGGTCTTGGCGTTGGGCATGAGGCCGCGAGGGCCGAGCTGACGGCCAATCTGGCCCACCAGCGCCATGACGTCGGGCGTGGCCACGGCGGCGTCAAATTCGAGCCAGCCTTCCTTGATGCGGGCCACGAGATCCTCGGCGCCCACCACATCGGCACCGGCATTCTTGGCTTCCGCCTGTTTCTCACCCTTGCAGAACACGGCCACGCGCACCGTCTTGCCCAGCCCGTGGGGCAGGGTCACGGCGCCGCGCACCATTTGATCGGAATACTTGGGATCCACGCCAAGACGAATGGCCACATCGACCGTTTCGTCAAATTTGGCAAAGGAGGAGCCGAGGGACTTGCTCACGGCATCCTCGATGCTGAAGCGCTCCTGAAGATTGACACCTTCCAGCGCCTTGCGGAAATTCTTACCATGCTTGGGCATGTCACTATCCTTTCGTCGTATCTCCTGCCGAGCCGCATCTTGCGTGTGGTCGGCAGTACAATTGATGTAAACGCGGGCAGAGGATTCTGCCACCCGGAGAGGGAGTCTCCTTACTTCACCTCGATGCCCATGCTGCGCGCCGTGCCCATGATGGACTTGACGGCGGCTTCAAGATTCACGGCGTTGAGATCCGGCAGTTTCAGCTTGGCGATGTCTTCGATCTGGGCCATGCTGAGGCTGCCCACCTTCTTGCGGTTGGGTTCGCCGGAACCCTTTTCGATCTTGGCGGCCTTCATGATCAGCACGGAGGCCGGAGGCGTCTTGGTAATGAAGGTGAAGGAGCGGTCGGCATAGACCGTGATCACCACCGGGATGATCATGCCCTTCTGATCCTGGGTGCGGGCGTTGAACTCCTTGCAGAAGCCCATGATGTTCAAGCCGTGCTGACCAAGCGCGGGGCCGACCGGCGGAGAGGGATTGGCTGCGCCGGCGGGAATTTGCAGCTTGATTTTGGCAACTTCTTTTTTGGCCATGTTCTGTTGTCCTTTTGTCACCGGGCACAGGGTGAGGCGCCCGGTTCTTTGCTAGCCCTTGGAAACCTGTACGAAATCCAGCTCGACCGGGGTCTGGCGCCCGAAGATCGAAACGGATACCCACAGCTTGCCCTTGTCATAGTTGACATCTTCCACCACGCCGTTGAAGCCGCCGAAGGGCCCGTCGATGACGCGCACCTCGTCGCCGCGCTCAAAGTTGAATTTGGGCCGCGGCGTTTCCTGACGGCTTTCCATCAGGGAGAGAATGCGCTCGGCTTCACTGTCGCGCATGGGAGTCGGGCGGTTTTTTCCGCCCACAAAGCCGGTTACCTTGGGAATGGATTGCACCAGATGCCAGGAAAGGTCGGTCATGATCATCTTGACCATGATATAACCCGGGTAGAATTTGCGCGTGGTGGTGCGCTTTTCTCCCCCCTTGCCCAGTTCCACCACCTTTTCCGTGGGAACCACGACTTCCTGAATGAGTCCCTCATCCTGACCGGTGCGAATCATCTCATTGATGGTCTTCTGCACGCGCTGCTCGAAACCCGAGTAGGTGTGCACGATATACCAGCGAGACTTCTTGCCCAGCTCGGAATTGTCGTCAATGACTACTTCATTCATGGAGGGCCTCAGGAGAGGAAGTAGGTAATGAGAGAGGAAAGACCCAGATCAACCAGCCCAAGCACCACCGCCATGACCGCCACAACCAACAAAACCGCAAGAGTCTTCTTGCGGGTTTCCTTGGCAGTCGGCCAGGTGACCTTGCGCAGTTCCGCGCGGGAGTCTTCCACATATTTCGTGAAACGGGCTACCGGATTGGAAGCGTTATCAGCCTTGCTTTCGGTGGATTGAGCCGCTTTCTTTGCCATGATGCCTACCCAAAGATAAAGAAATGGCAGGGCAGGAGGGATTCGAACCCCCAACTTGCGGTTTTGGAGACCGCCGCTCTAGCCGTTAGAGCTACTGCCCTGCGTACCGTCCGGGGGGAAGGGTTCCCCCCGGCGGAAGAATTGTTACCTGGTTTCCCGATGCAGCGTGTGTTTCTTGTCCCAAGGACAATACTTCTTCACTTCCAGACGGCCCGTGGTATTACGCTTGTTCTTCACGGTGCTGTAGTTACGGCGCTTGCATTCGGTGCAGGCCAGAATGATGTTCACTCTCATGGCGTTACTCGATGATGTCGGTCACCACGCCGGAACCCACGGTACGACCGCCTTCGCGGATGGCGAAGCGGAGACCGGCTTCCATGGCGATGGGAGCGATCAGTTCGACGATGAACTGGCTGTTATCGCCGGGCATGACCATTTCCACGCCTTCAGGCAGGTTGATCACGCCGGTGATGTCGGTGGTGCGGAAGTAGAACTGCGGACGATAGCCGGAGAAGAACGGGGTGTGACGGCCACCTTCTTCCTTGGACAGAACGTACACTTCCGCCTTGAACTTCTTGTGCGGCGTGATAGACTTGGGAGCCGCCAGAACCTGGCCGCGTTCCACTTCGTCACGCTTGGTGCCGCGCAGCAGGGCGCCGATGTTGTCGCCGGCCTGACCCTGATCCAGCAGTTTGCGGAACATTTCCACGCCGGTGCAGGTGGTCTTGGCGGTATCCTTGATACCCACGATTTCCACTTCGTCGCCGACCTTGATGATGCCGCGTTCCACACGACCGGTCACCACGGTGCCGCGGCCGGAGATGGAGAACACATCTTCGATGGGCATCAGGAAGGGCTTGTCAATGTCGCGCTGCGGTTCGGGGATGAAGTCGTCGCAAGCCTGCAGCAGGTCGATGATGCACTTGGCTTCGGGAGCGTTGGGATCGTCGCACTCCAGGGCCTTGAGGGCGGAGCCGCGAATCACCGGCACGTCGTCGCCGGGGAAATCATAGGAAGAGAGCAGTTCGCGCACTTCCAGTTCCACCAGTTCCAGCAGTTCTTCGTCATCGACGAGGTCGCACTTGTTCAGGAAGACCACGAGCTGCGGCACGCCGACCTGACGGGCGAGCAGGATGTGCTCACGGGTCTG
>DWZD01000026.1 GCA_019118345.1 Candidatus Desulfovibrio intestinavium
CCCCAAGCCCCCCTCCCCTCCCCCAGCGCGCTTTTGCCGGAAAGGGCTCGTGAGCATACGGTCGAGACAGGCTCACGACCGCCCTTTCGCTGCGGCACATACTTCAGAAACGGGCACGCCCCTGCGGGCCGCCTTCCGGTCGCGCGCTGCTGTCGATGCCCCTTGCGGCGCGTGCAAAAAACGCGCACAATCCCCTCGCAGGCAGCGCCTGACTTTTCCGCACAAGACGCGCAGGGGGACGTTTCGCATGGCATACCGTTTTATCCCGCACCATACGGCCGAAGAGCTTTATCGCATCCAGCTCGAGGGCCTGAGCTTCACCGTGGCGCAAGCCCTGCGTTCGCCCCAGTACCGGCAAAAGCTGGCTGACTGCGGCGTGACCCCGGGCGACATCCGTTCGCTGGAGGATCTGCGGCATCTGCCCACCACAGATGTGGAAGATCTGCGGGCCGGCTACCCCCTGCCCCTCTGCTGCGTGCCCGAACGCGAGATCGTCCGCATTCATGCGTCCAGCGGCACCACGGGCAAGCGCAAGATCCTGGCCTATACGGCAAAGGATATCGAAACCTTCAGCCTCCAGATGGCGCGTTGCTATGAGCTGGCGGGCCTGACCCCGGACGACCGTATGCAGGTGGCCGTGGGCTACGGCCTCTGGACAGCCGGGGCCGGCTTTCAGCTGGGCAGCGAGAAGATGGGCATGCTGACCATCCCGGTGGGGCCGGGCAATCTGGACATGCATTTGCAGCTCCTGCGCGACCTTGGGGCAACCTGCCTCGGGGCCACGGCGTCCATGGCCCTGCTCATGGCCGAGGAAGTGGAACGAGCGGGCATTCTTGACGGACTCAAGCTGAAAAAAGTCATTTGCGGCTCGGAAACCCGCAGCGAGAAGATGCGTCTGGCCATTGAACGCAAGCTCGGCCTCGAAGCCAGTTACGACATTGCCGGCATGACCGAAATGTACGGCCCCGGCACGGCAATGGATTGCGATGCCCACAACGGCCTGCATTACTGGGCGGATCTCTTCCTTATCGAGGTGCTCGACCCTGAGACCCTCCAGCCCGTGCCCACGGGCGAGGTGGGAGAAATGGTGGTCACCAGTCTGCGCAAGGAGGCCGTGCCCCTGCTGCGCTACCGCACCCACGACCTGTCGCGCCTGTTGCCCGGCGAATGCGCCTGCGGGCTGGCCATGCCGCGCCATGACCGCATTCTGGGCCGCTCCGACGACATGCTCATTTTCCGTGGCGTCAACATCTATCCCGGTCAGCTCATGGATGTCATTGCCGTCTTTCCTGAGCTGGGCGGCGAATATCAGGTGGAGTTGCGGCGGGATGAACGCGCCCTCGATCACATGACCCTGACTCTGGAACGCAGCTCGGAGGCCTCAGCCGACGGTGACGCGGCGCTGGCCGAGAGCGTGGCCCGCCGCTTGCACAAGGCCGTCATGGCTCGCATTGACGTGCGGATTTGCGATCCCGGCAGTCTCCCGCGCACCTTCAGCAAATCCAAGCGAGTCGTTGACTTGCGTCAATAATCAAGTTCAGTTTCCTGCTCTTGTGCTTGCGTTGTTGCGGTTTTGTCCTCCAGCCTTGCGCATTGTCCGTGCGGACACGGCTTGACAACGGCCTGCCCGCAGTGTACGCACGACACAGTACGCGGGGAATTCCGTGCAAATCGGAAACAGTCGCGCTGCGGTAAGAGGGTACGGAGCTTCCGGGGCGATGCACAACGTCCTGACAGCCAGTCGCGCCAGCGGTGAAGGCGAAGCAAAGGCCAGCGGTTCAGCCGCCCATTCCCTCAAGTCCGAAACCCGCCCTTCATCCACCCTTGACGCGCCATTGAGGAGGATTCATGTCGCACATCCATCGTTTTTCCCGTTCTCTCGGCCTGCTGCTCGCCCTTTGCCTGCTGACGGCGGTTCTGACCCCGCCTGTTTTTGCCGCGCCGCGCGAAGGTCTGCTGGTCGTGGCCTTCGGCACCAGCGTGCCCGAAGCCATGCCCGCCTTCCGGGCGCTGGATACCGCCTTCCGGGCCGAATTTCCCGGCATGCCGCTGGAATGGGCCTATACGTCGCAGCGCATCCGCAAGAAGCTCGCCCGGCAGGGCAAGCCGGTGGGCGGCATCAGCGACGGTCTGGCCGCTCTGGCCCGCAAGGGCGTGAACATCGTTCGCGTCCAGTCCCTGCACGTCATGGCCGGTGAAGAATTCAGCGCGCTGGAACGGGCCGTGCTGCTGGACATCAAGGCCCATCCCGGGCGCTTTCAGGCGGTCTATCTGGGCCGCCCCCTGCTGGAATCCCGGCGGGATGCCGAGGATGTGGCCGCCGCCGTGCTGGGCGGCATGGCCGCCCGCCGCGAAGGCGGCGATGGCCTCGTGCTCATGGGGCATGGTCAGGAACACGGGCGGGCGGATCTTGTGTTGGAAGGCATGCGCGCCACCCTGGCCGATGCCGATCCCCTGACCGTCATCGCCTCGGTGGAAGGTTCGCGGGATCTGGACGATCTCGTGCACGATCTGCGTGCCCGCCAGTTGAAGACGGTCTGGCTGCAGCCCTTCATGGTGGTGGCCGGCGACCATGCCCGCAACGATCTGGCTGGCCCCGAGGCCGACAGCTGGGCCAGCCGCCTGCGCCGTGAAGGCTTCGAGGTGCGGGCCAATCTGGTGGGTCTCGGCGAGATTCCGGGCGTGCGGGCGGTTTTTGTACGCCATGCCCGCGAGGCCCATGACGATTTGTGCAAGGAACCGGTCAAGCAGTAGGCACATCCATCTGCACCGGACAGGGCGGCCCCGACGGGCCGCCCTTTTTGTTGCCGGCATTGTGAGGCTTTTGCCCGATTCCGACCGGGGCGGAGTCAGGCGCTGACGGTAATCAATTCATAGCGCCGGCTGCCGAGGCCGATGCATTCGGCATGTTCGACCTGACTGGTGCCGTGGGTGTCAGGATGCAAATCCGTGAAACAGTCCCCGGAATCCCGCCGGCACTGGCCCAGACGGCTGGTGGCGATGACTGGCGCGGCATTGACCGCGTCAATGCAGGCCTGATCCAGCGCCACCGGGTCATGCGAGGCAAAGATGCCGATATCGGGCACGATGGCCGCGTCATTGCCGCCATGACAGTCGCAGCAGGGCGAGATGTTGTTGGCCACGCTGATGTGGAAATGCGGACGTCCATGCAGCACGGCGGCCGCGTATTCGGCCATGCGGGCATTGAGCTTGTCGCTGGCCGCATCAATGGCGCTGGAGATGGCGTCCTGACTGCAGGCCCCGATGCAGCGCCCGCAGCCCACGCAGGCTTCCTGATCGATGACCGCCCTGTGCCCGTCGTCCCAGCCGATGGCCTGTTGCCCGCAGAAACGCATGCAGATGCCGCAGCCGCGGCATTTTTCCGGCGCGACCACCGGCTTGCCGCAGCAGTGCATGGCCATTTTTCCCGCACGGCTGCCGCAGCCCATGCCCACATTCTTGATGGCCCCGCCAAAACCCGTGCGTTTGTGCCCCTTGAAATGATTGAGCGAGATGAGCACGTCGGCATCCATGATCACCCGGCCAATGCGCGCCGTGCGGAAAATCTCCCCGCCCGGCACCGGCACTTCCACCTCATCGGTGCCCCTGAGGCCGTCGCCGATGAGCAGCTGACAGCCCGTGGAAAGCGGGCTGAAGCCGTTTTCCTGCGCGGCGGCCAGATGCTCGAGGGCATGTCTGCGCCGGCCCACATAGAGCGTGCTGCAGTCGGTCAGGAAGGGCAGCCCCCCCTGCTCCCGTACCATGTCCGCCACACATTTGGCAAAGTTGGGCCGCAAAAAGGCCAGATTGCCCGGCTCGCCGAAGTGCATCTTGATGGCGACGAACTTGCCCGCCAGATCCATTCGCGTCAGCCCGGCCGCACGCAGCAGCTTTTGCATCTTGGTCAGCAGGCTGTAGTCCATGGGACAGCGCATGTCCGCAAAATAGACCGGCGAGGCGCTTGCGGTCATGTTCACTTCTCCTGCTCCCGGCGATAGACGGTTCCCAGACTGTAGGCCGGAGCCACTTCGCTGCCCACCCGATAATACCGGCGGCCCCCCGCATCATAGACCAGCGGATCGACCTTGCCCATATCCGGATGATCTCCGTCCATGCAGGATTCCAGTGCGCTGACGTTGCAGATCTCGCCGATCATCATGGTATGGCTGGGCAGGGATACATGCTGCAGGAGCCGGCATTCGAGAACGACGGGACACTCTTCCGCATAGGGCGCGTCCACATGGCTGCTGCGGCACGGGGTGAGTCCGGTCGCGGCGAATTTGTCCTGCGAGCGCCCGCTGGTGATGCCCGCAAAATCGGCCTGTGCCGCCAGCGATGTGGACGGAATGCCCACCGTGAAGGCCCCTTGGCGCAGCAGGTTGTCATGCGTCCAGCGGGACGGCCGCACCGAAACGGTGACGCAGGGCGGCGTGGAATTGCAGATGCCGCCCCAGGCCGCCGTCATGAGGTTGGGCCGCCCCTCGGCGTCATAGACGCCCACAAGCAGGGCCGGCATGGGATAGAGCAATGTGCGGGGACCAAGATCGCGACGCGGCATGGCAGCCTCCTTCTCAATGGGTCATGGGACGCGGGCTGGCCTGCCCGCGCGGAAAAGGCGTGCGGGCCGCACGCGCGCAGGCCCGGCGCTCACGAAAAAACCTCCGGCGGGGCGCGCCTCTCAGCGGGGGCCGCGCTCCTTGCCAAAAACATTCTCGACCTCGATGCACAACACGTTGACCCGCCGCAGCATCTCATCCGGAGCGGGGCGCGGGCAACGGGCCGCGTAGCGCAGGCTCAAACCGTCCAGCGCGCGGCGCTTTTCCTCCTGATCCGTAACGATGCGCATGCGACCGCAACCGCTGACGCTCTTGTACCAGGTCGTACTTTTTTCCCGCACGATGGTCACATCCAGTGCGGCGGCAAAACCCACGCGCGCATCCCGCTCCAGCAGACGAATCTTGCGGCCTTCAAAGGCGCTGTGCAGGTAGATGCGCCCATCCAGCCAGACAAAGTTGAGCGGTATGACATAGGGAAATTCCGCTCCGGAAAAACTGACGTAGATCTCGTCAGCGCGGCGAAAGAAAGCCTCGAGCCATGCGCTGTCCGTGCGAAGGGAGCCTTTCATGCGTTCCTCCTGCTTGAACTGTTTTTATCCCTTTCCGGGCCGGAAGGGAACCGCTTGGGAAAACCGTTCTTCACGCCCCGCCCTGCTGTCGCCGGCAGGGTTGCGCCGCCCTTTTGCCAAGCCTTGCCGCAGGTTAGCAATTCTTGGGATATTCTGCATTCTCTGTGGAGAAAATCACACTTTTTTCTAGAGATAACTTGTTGATTTTTTTCTTGAAAAGAAGTTTTTTTCGGTTATGCTGAAAGTGCTCCCCGGAATGGGGCGCATTGCGATCGCATGCTGCTTGACGGCGCGATCATCCTGTCAGTGAAGCGCAGGTGGAGTATGTGCAGATGGTTGCGAATAACATCCCCCCTTGTTCTGGGCCTCTGTTCGGCATGGCTGCTTTCCGGTTGCGGTTTTTGGGGCGCATCCAGCACGCCGCGCAATGACATTACCCCGGTGCAGGCGCAGCGGGTCGTCAAAACGGCGTACAGCCAGATGGGCAAGAAGTACCGCTCCGGCGGCGCGTCCCCTGCCAAGGGCTTTGACTGTTCCGGCCTCATCTACTGGGCCTATCGCCAAAACGGTCTGGACATGCCGCGCATTACCGTGGATCAGGCCCGTACCGGTCGCGCCGTTTCGCGCAATCAGGCCCGTCCGGGCGACATTGTGGTGTTCCGCACGGGCAACAGTCCCCGGGGCTTGCATACCGGCATCTATACCGGAGGCGACAAGTTCATTCACAGTCCCCGCCGTGGCGAGCGCGTCCGTGAGGAAAGCATCACGGTGGACTACTGGCGCAAGAAGCTGGTCACGGTGCGGCGGGTCTCGCGCTGAACCGCAATGAACCTCAGCAGCGCCGGGCGCGGCGCATGGCATGAACCGGCGGTGGTGGAACGCCTGACTGCCGCCACTGCCTGAAAAGAAATTGTAACGGCGACTTCGGGCGCATAGTGCGCCCCCGGCTTTTCCCGTCAGCCGGTGCCGCCTTGCCAGAACGTGCGCTCGTGTGGTGCGTTCACGAGCGCCGTTCCGGCAAATCACCCCTTTGCGCCGGTTGCGGCAACAGCGAACAGGAGACCTCATGCCCACATCCGTTGAGGAAACATCCCTGCTCACCATTGCGGCCATTGCCCGTCATTTTGCCTTGCCGGAATCCACCGCACGCTATTATTGCAAGCGTTTTGCCGCGCATATTCCCTGCGTCGGCGAGGGACGGCGGCGGCGCTATCCTCCTGCGGCCCTGACGGTCATTGCCTGCATTCTGGAGGAGATGCGGCAGTCACGCAGCGCCGCGCAGATCGACCATCTGCTTCAGGAGAAATTTTCCGGTGCCATAGCCCCAGCCCTGCTGCCAGATGCCAGCCTGCCGGCGGCTGCACCGGCCCGGCCACAGCCCGGCCCGTCAGTATGGATATGGCTGGAACGACAGACGCAAGCCCTCGAGGCGATGTTGCCGCTTCTGCGCCAACTGACGGAACGCCTGCCCGCCCCTCTCGACGCTGTTGAGGCCGATCTGGCAGAGCTGCGGAAAGAGGTGCGCACCCTGCGCACCCTCCTCGAGGCCTGCGAAAAGAATCAGCAGGCCGACACGGAGCAAATACGACGCTGGATAGGCAAAGCACTGCGAGGACGGGACGCTTCTTAAAAGCGGGCGGCTTGCCCCACAGCTGCCGGGCTGCCTGCCGGCGTCGCCATTCGCCAGCGGGCAGAACGTACACGGCTGAGTTCTCCTGCCAGCCGTCTGCTGCCAGCACCCTTGCCTTCTCAGGCCTTCCGTCCGCCCTGACCGGCTGTCCGCGCCCGACCGCTATACTGCCTGCCTTTTTTCGCCCGCACTTGCGGCGTGGCAAAACCACATAAAAACGCCGTCCTTCATGACGAAGGACGGCGCTCATGCTCTGAACGGCCCAGCAGGGTCAACCGGGAACGACATTTCCAGAATCGGGCGGATTGCCCCACAGCTGCCGGGCTGCCTGCCGGCGTCGCCATTTGCCAGCTGTACAGGACGCGCACGGCTGAGTTCTTCTGCCAGCCGTCTGCTGCCAGCACCCTTGCCTTCTCAGGCCTTCCGTCCGCCCTGACCGGCTGTCCGCGCCCGACCGCTATACTACCTGCTTTTTTTCGCCCGCACTTGCGGCGGGGCAAAACCACATAAAAACGCCGCCCTTCATGACGAAGGACGGCGCTCATGCTCTGTACCCCGGCCAAAGCTGAGGCTACTTGCTCGACAGGGCCATTTCAATGGCGGACTTGAAAAGATCCTGCGGCAGTGCACCGCGCACCACAAGATTATTCACCAGAAAATAGGGCGTCCCTTCCACGGCCAGCTTTTCGGCATCCTCAAGATCTTCCTTGATGATATCCTTGACCTTGCGGCTGTTGCGATCCCTGTCCAATCGCCGCATATCCGCCCCCAGATCCTTGGCCGTCTTGCGCAAAAATTCCTCGCCCTCGCTGATCAGCTTGTCCCGATGGGCGAAGAGCGCATCATGAAATTTCCATGCTTTGGCCTGATCCTGCTGGGCAAGGGCCACAAAATAGGTCACGGCCAGAGCGGAAGGCCCATCGGCATCCTGCGGCAGCGCTTTGAAGACAAGACAAACCTTGTTGCCATATTCATCCATCAGCTTTTCCAGCGTGCGCGAAGCCTGCTGGCAGAAATGGCAGGAAAAGTCGGAAAAGGCCACTATGCGTACAGGCGCCTTGGCCGACCCCAGCAGGGGCCGATCGGTCAGCTTGACGCTTTTGGGCTGCTTGAGATCATTTTTCCACTGTTCGCGCAGGGCATTCTTGCGGCGCAGATTGGAACCCTGCTGCGCAATGTCCAGGATGGTTTCGCTGTTATCACGCAGGACATCAAGCACCAGCTCCGGATTTTCGCGCAAGACGTTTTGCAGCATTTCCCGCAGGTTTTCATCGGTCACCGTGGTTGCGGCCTGCGCTGGTGCGGCGGCTCCCAGCAGGATGACGGCGGCGCAGGAGCAGAGCAATTTTTTATGGAACTTCATGTTGCCTTCCTTATTTTTTTCAGCATTTTTTCCCATGCATCCCGGATTGTCAATGGCTTGAGGCGGTGTTTTCTCGCGCGGGGGCGGGAGCGGTTTCTTGCGCTTTTTTTATTCTTTGTCTATTTTCAGGAAAACGTTTCACATGAAACCAGCCATTTCTTCCTGTTTCATGTGAAACAGGCGTTTCGGGAGGACGCAGGATGAGCAGAATCATTGCCATTGCCAACCAGAAGGGGGGCGTGGGAAAAACTACCACAGCCATCAATCTGGCCGCCGCGCTGGCCATTATGGAAAAACGGGTGCTTCTGGTGGACTGTGACCCGCAGGCCAACTCCACCAGCGGCTGCGGCATTGAGCAGGAAGGACTGGAAAACGACCTCTACTCCACCTTCTATACGCCGGAAAAAACACGCGAAAGCATCTGCAAAACCCGTACCCCCTATCTGGATATTCTGCCTGCCAGCACAAATCTTGTGGCCGTGGAGCTGGAACTTGTGGAGCGCATGGCCCGGGAATACTATCTGGATGACTGCCTGAAAACCGTTGTGCAGGATTACGATTATGTGATTCTGGACTGCCCCCCCTCGCTGGGCCTGCTGACCCTCAATGCCCTCTGTGCCGCCAGGGAACTGCTGGTTCCCCTGCAATGCGAATTTTTCGCTCTGGAAGGCATTGTCAAACTGCTGCAAACATACGAACAAGTCAAAAAACGGCTCAATCCGCAACTGCAGCTGCTTGGCGTGGTGCTGACCATGTACGACGCCCGCAATCGCCTCACCCGAGACGTGAAGGAAGAAGTGCGCCGCTGCTTCCCCGAGCACCTTTTCGAGATGGTCATCCCCCGCAATGTCCGCCTTTCCGAAGCGCCCAGCCACGGAAAATCCATCATTCACTATGATGTCAAGTCAAAGGGAGCAGAGGCCTACCTCGGCCTTGCCAAGGAAGTTGTCCAGCGCAATCCCGGCAAGCGCGGCGCATAGCGCCGCCCTCCGCCAGCCCGAAAACGGAGAGCACCATGAGCCAGAACAAAGGTCTCGGCAGAGGGCTGAACGCCCTTTTTCCCGATGCGCCCCTTACCGCCAACACGAACCATACCGGCAACGAAAATCCCCGAACCCTGCCCCTGTCCGAGATAATCACCAGCAGCCAGCAGCCCCGCAAACATTTTGACGAACAGGCGCTGGAGGAACTGGCGGATTCCATCCGCTGTCAGGGTATCCTCCAACCCCTGCTGGTGCGCCCCCATAACAACGCATATCAACTCGTGGCCGGGGAACGCCGCTGGCGGGCCGCCAAACTGGCGGGCCTCAGCAAGGTGCCGGTGATCATCCGCGACATGAACGACAAGGATGTCATGGTGGCGGCCCTGACAGAAAATCTGCAGCGGGAAGATCTCAATCCCGTGGAAGAAGCCAGAGCACTTGCCAAGTTGCAGGAAACGCTGGAACTCACGCAGGAAGCGCTGGCCGCTCGCCTCGGCAAAAGCCGTCCGGCCATTGCTAATGCCCTGCGGCTGCTGCGCCTGAGCGCGGCCGCGCAGGACGATGTGGAACAAGGGCGCATGAGCGCCGGGCACGCCCGCTGCCTGCTGAGCCTGGAAACGGAAGACAGCGCGGCGGCGGAAGCCCTGCGCGCCCATATCCTCTCCGATGGTCTGACGGTTCGCCAGACAGAGGATGCCGCCGCGCACTGGCGGGAACGGCACTGCTTTCCCTGGGGGGAACAATCCCCAGCCGAAGCGCAGGCGGACGAGGGCAACACACCCAAACAGCACATGTCCAAACGCGGTAAGGATCCTCTGCTTGCGGATCTGCAGGCATACCTCTGCAAGCAACTTCCCTGCAAAGCCCGCTTCAGCGGCAATCGGGAAAACGGTCGTCTGACCCTCACCTACTCCAGCCCCGAAGAGCTGCGAAATCTGCTGGAACGTTTGCGCTGCACCCCGGAAGGCATGCCCCTGTCCGATGACGCGACTGCCCTGCTCCCGGGCAATGGCGAGGCCTGAAGCCGGGCAGCAGGCTGTCCCGGTTCGCGCCCACAGCGCCGACCCGGATCGGCAGGCGCGCGCCATGACGGCAAGCCACAGCCCCCCGCTCGCTCATAGATCAAGTGTCGGGTGGGCAGCCCAAACAGGCGGCCCGCAAACGCCTGCCCGCACACCACACGCAACGGCATGGTGACGACTTGCCCCGCAACAGGGAAAAGCCTGTGAGTCGCGGGGGCACACGCGGGAGGGCTATCCAACCGCCACAAACAGACGGCAGCCCTCACCGGAGAAGCATTCAGACCCAACACGGGGCGAAAAGGACAAGGAGAGCCGACAGCCCGCGCCATTGCGTCGTGCAAGACGCGAAAACGCTGATAATGCGAGGGCTCGCCCCAAAAGCCAGACCGACACCGCTCGGAAAGCCGGTGTCGCATGCGGCAGACGGAAGACACCGCACCATCCAGACGCACCCAGAACAGGCGAAGCAGGGCCGAAGGCCCGCCTTGCCATTGCCTGACCGGTCGGCAGAGAAAACGTCGGAACAATGGGCTACGGAGCGTGGAAAGTATGCGGAAAACGGACTGCGGAGCGGACGACGAGAAAGCCGACCGGCTACCTTACCGGGGAAGCAAGGACATCAGGGCAAGCTGAGCAAGGGGAAGAAGCGGACGCACGGACAGCCAAGGACAAAGCGTGACAGCCAGCCGTCACGCGGTCGTCCAATCGGAATCAGATTCCGCACAGACTTGTCTCTGCGCGCACCTCTCGAAAACGACCCGATGGCGGGCAGAAAAGAGGAAAATCAGGTTCGGACAAACGGACATAGGCCGCCTGACGCTGGCCCACGACGAAACGTCGCACAAAAAAAGGCCGCCCGCCTACTCCTCAAGCCACGAGTCATCTTCCAGCACGGCATAGCCCCGCACCAGCAGATAGGATACTTCATCGTGGACTTCCAGCAGGCCGGTCACCTCCACCGGCACGCTGACCTCATCATCCAGATCGACCCCGGCACCGCGGGGAATGATACGATATTCCACGTCGTCCTGCACAATAGCCACCCGCGCCTGACGCGGATCAGTACCGCGCGGCACAGCAGTCACATAGCCCTTGACCGTGATCTGTTCTTTGCTCATCTGCTTTTCAGAAACCTTGCTTGCAAAATTCAGCTTGCGCCTTTTAGCAGCATACGCCGTGCAACTGTGCGGCGCAAGGGGAAATGCGCGTACAAGCGCACGCAACTTCTCCGCACGGGCAGGGTCAGGAACCAGCCGACAAGCAAAGCGCAAAACAGGAACGCCGCCACATCCTGTCGCATTGCCAAGTGCGCTTCTTGACGCTAAGAATGATCGAGCGGCATGCGCCGCGCAGCGCCGCAAGGAGGGCAAGAACGACCGTACCCTGCTCACGTGCGCGACAGGCACGGCAACTGGTCAGAATATGCCCGCGTAACCACGGCGCCGCCCGGGCTGGCAGGGCTGAGCACCAGACATTTCGGGTTCCCCGCAGCGGCATGCAGCAGCCTGCAGGACAGCCGCGCGCGGTGCACGGCCGGAAGCCGCCGTACAGGAACTTTGCCGACGGAAAAAACGTGATGGGAAAGACAAGCTCCCGCCAGATCCACCGCAAGCGCGACGCAAGCCTCAAAACCAGCCCGCGCGCTGCCACGGGCAAGCAAAGGCAGGTTCGCCGCACCGGACACGGCAAAGCCGCAGCCAAACAAAAGCCATGCCGCAGCATCGGCAAGGACAACGCACGGCAACGTGCCTTCCCGGACACGGCGCAGGCCCAGACGACTGTGGGCCGGACAAGCCTGCGCGTCCTGCTGGCAGCCGCAAGCCTTGCCCTGCTCCTCTGTGTTTCGCCCTTGCGGGTCATGGCGGAAGAAAGCGCGCTCACGCCCACGGGACTGCCCTACGGCTGGCAAGCCGAACGCACGGCGGACGGCCTGTGGCTGGCGCGCTCTCCCGCCGCCGATGCCGTCGTCGCCGCCTGCAGCGGCAGCCTGCCTGAGGACACGTCCGAGCAGGCGTTATTGCAGACCTTTATCAACTATTTTTCAGGAAGCGAAGCGCAGCAGCGCGCAGACCGGGGACACCAGTTTCATTTCCAGCATGACAGCACGCAACACACCGCACTGCTGTATACGGACAGACAACGGTACATGCTGATCACCGTGACCGATCCGGCAAATCGCTACCCGGAAAGTATCGAAATGCTGGTGCAAAGCCTTGCACAACAGCTAAAAGACGGGCCGAAAGCCGCCGGCAGCAACACACGGCACGACTGAAGCGAACAGGCTGTGCGCGAAACGCGCAAGAGTGGCGCTCCAGAGTTTAGCCGCGTTCAGCATCGGCAACTGTCATGAGCGGCGGGCAGAACTCCCTCGCCTGCTCCGTCCAGCCGTGCCCGCCATGAGCAAGCGATCCGTGCAGCACCAGCGGCGGCAAAAGGCGGCAATCGTCAGCCGCTCCGCGCCGGGCCTCCACCAGCAAACGCAGGGCCGGCGCATCAGCCCGGGCCTGCACAGGCAGAACAGCACGCAAGCCCAAAGCGGCCTGCCGCAGGGCGAGCAACAAACGACTGATGTCGCGCGCGGGAAAAATGCAGAGAAACCGCCCATGATGGCGCAGAAGAGCCGCAGCCGCAGCGCAGAAGGCCGACAGCAACGGCGGCTCAACAGGCCTTGCGGTCGCTGTCCCACGATCGGAAAGCGGCGATTCCCGCATGGCCGATTCCCTGCGCGCATGCACTGAGGAACGTCCCGTGCCAACCGCATAAAACGGGGGATTGGCCAGCACAAGGTCAAAACGCTGCAAACCGCAAGAACGCAAGAACGCAACATCGCGCAAATCCCCGCAGACAAAAGAGCATCGGTCGGCAAACCCCAGACGGGCGGCATTGCGGCGGGCAGCAAGGCAAAGCCCCTCATCCGCATCGAGGCCCAGCACACGCGTCGGGGCCTGCGCAAGACAGGGATGCAACAGCAGGGCAAAGAGCGCGGCCCCGCAACCGCTGCCCAGCTCAGCAACCTCATGGCAGGCGCGGCCAGCCTGACGCGCCGCCCAAGCCGCCAGCAACAGGGCATCCGTCCCGAACCGAAAGGACGCCGGGGGCTGCTCCAGCCCCCGAGGAAAGGCGGCCCGGGCCTCGGCAATGAACGAAGGGAAAATCATGACTAATCGTTGGCCCGGTCTCGGCAGGCAAAATTTCTGCGTTATCCCCACTGGCCCGTGCCCAGCCGGAAACCAGCACGCGCCAGAACACAGGACAGCAAGCGGGACAGCCACACTACATGAACCGGAAAAGGCGGCAAAGCACGCATAACACGGCAAACGACATATCCGGCGGACATGCGCGGGGAATCCTGCCGCCAGTCAGCACACCGCAAGAACGGGCAATGCGGTTCAGGATACCCGTCGCAGACGCGCGCCAAACATGCCTTCAAGCCACGGATGATCCCACGGCGTCTTCCACTGGCTGAGACAGATCAGCCCGGGCATGTCACGCAGCAGTCCTTCCACTTGCGCCTCATTTTCCTCGCGCCGCAAGGTGCACGTCATATAGGCAAGCTCGCCCCCGGGCGCAAGGCAGCCCGCCAGCCCGCGCAAAATGGCCGCCTGTATGCCGACCAGCCGACGCATTTCCGCCAGAGGCCGCCGCCGTATGTCGGGCCGCCGGGCCAGTACCCCCAGACCGCTGCACGGCACGTCAGCGATGATGCCGCCCTGCCAGCTGACCGGTCGAACCACAGGATGGCGGGCGTCGGCAAGCGCCAGCAGCGGCTGACGCAAACGCAAACGGGCACATTGACCGGCCATGCGCGCCAGCCGCGCGCGGGAAGTGTCCGTGCACAACACAAGCCGCCCGCCCTGCTCGGCAAGGGCCAGCCCCTTGCCGCCCTGCCCGGCACAGGCGTCCCAGATGGCACGATCCTCGCGCAGCCAATCCGCAAGATTCAGGGCCGCCAGCACCTGCTGCGATCCCGCCGCCTGCGCGGACAGCAGACCGTCGGCTTCCAGCTCGCCCAAGGTTCTGCCGTCAGCGCTATGCGCCAGACAGCCGGGCGGCAGGGCCAGCCCCCAGTCGCTCACCGCCATGACGGCGCCGTTCAGCCCCGCAGGGAATTGTTCCCCGTGCATGGCTCCGGACGCGGCAGAGTCCAGCAGCTCGCGGCGCAGACGAGCCGCCCCGGGCCGTGAAGCATTGATGCGCCACCCATTCCACGGGCGTTCGCTCGAGCGGCGGAACAAGGCTTCCACACGTTCGGGCAGGCCCCGGGCTTCCTCCACCAGACAGGCGGCCAGAGCGGAAGGCAGGCCGTAATAGCGAGCGGCGAGCGCAAACGGATCTTCCGCTTCCGGGTCGGCTCGGGGGGACAGCTCCTTTTCGGCAAAAAAATCCAATGGTTCCGGCCCTTCATAAAAGGCGCGCTGCCGGGGGCCATCCCCCAGACGCTGCACCGCACGCAAGGCGGCATTGACCAGACCGCCGAGCCGGGAACCATAAAGGGAGGACGCCAGATTGACCGCCGTGTGCACAACGGCATGGGGCGGAACACGCTCCAGAAACAGGAGAGCATAGGTTCCGGCCTGCAAAAGCCGCCGCAGGGGCAAGGGCAGGCCCTGCGGTTTGCTCACGCACTTGCCCAACACAAAGCCCAAACGCCGCTCATGGCGCAGCGCACCATAGGTCAGCTCAGCGGCCAAGGCGCGATCCCGGGCGTTCGGCCCGGCAGGGGCCACATGACAGGCTGCCCTCAGCTTCCCGCTGTCCATCACGCCGTCAGGAGCCGCATCATGACCCTGCCGGGAAGGGCCGAAAACGGTTTGCAGGGCGGCCTGCACAGTACAGCCTGACGCATGATGCGCATCCAGCAAGCAAAGCGCACGCAAACACAGGGCCAGAGGAGACGGCCCCAGACGGCGCAGCCTGCCCTTTTCCGCAAAGGGCGTGCCTTCATGCTCCTGTCCGTTCACATCCATGCGCATCACTCACAGGCCCTGTCCGGGCGCAAAATAATCGCTCAACCCGCTCAAACCAATCCGTCGCAGCAAAAAGACGATGAGGCACGCCCCATCCGTCAGGCTGCGCTCGCGGCGAAGCTAAACGCCGCTTGACGCCTGCGGACGCAATTCGCGCAAGATGACCGGAGGGCGCGAAGCGGGAATGTCCAGAAAGAGCCGGATGGCATCTTCCAGCCTGTCCAGCGGCACAAGGGTATCCAGACAGGGGCCGTGCGGCCGCTCATTGAGAATGCCGAACACCGGCAAGGGGTAGCTGTCCTGAATGCCGGAAGTCAAATCCCGCTCGCAAGCCACGGCAATGATGCAGCGCGGCTTGCGCTGCACCACGATGCGCCGGGCAATGGTGCCGCCAGTGGCAATGGCCAGATGAACGCCGTAGGCATCCCGCAAGTCCAGCAGGCCTCCCACCGGGCAGAGACCGCAACGACGGCAGAGATCGACCTTGTAGCTCAGACGATGCGGACAGGCGCTGCGCTGCACGCAATGCGGCAACAGCAGGAGCAGCTCCTCGGGACGCACAATCCTGCGGTCGGCAAGCACAAGCTCATTGTTGACCTTGATGAAGGAGCGACGCAAAAGCGCCTTGTCCACGCCCACAAAGCGGGACAGCATTTCCATGATGGGAAAAACCAGCCGCACGACTACCTGACGCACCCGTCGCATGCCCGGGAAATTGCGCCCGGTATGAATGTGCACCACAAAGGACAGACACAGCCAGCACACGGCCACAATGAGCAGCAGGCCCAACACGCGGTTGAACGCAGGCAGCCAGCTCACGATCTCGCCCAGATCAAGCCACGGCAGAATGACGAAAAAAACGATCAACAGGCACAACAACAGGCAGGAAGCCAGCATCATGCCGATGAAGACCCGCTTGTGCGCGCCGCCATACTGCGCGGCAGGCAGAGAATGAGGAGATTTGGCAAAAAGGGACATCTTGCCCAGCCCGTCAGTTGTTCACACCCTGGAGGCAGCCTGTCCGGCTCGGCCAGACCGGCAACCCCGCCGCTGAAAAAAACTCAAAAAAACGCACTGCCGCAAAAACAGCCCTGAGCGCCCCTCTCGCGAAAAAAAGGGCCTGGCCTGACGCATGACCCGAAAAACAGAAAAAAAAGGCCCCATTTCCGGCTGTGCTACGCACCCACGGCATCCGGGCGTCGCGCTATCCCCACAAGGCCCGGCGGAACCTTTTGCAACAAGCCGTTGCACAGGGCCTCAGCGTCCATTTCCTTCTTTGCCGGAGGCCGCACCCGCCGCAAGCGGTACCAGCCGTCAGCACAGGCAATGCTTAGTCCCGCCCTGTCCCGACGCACGGAACCGCAGGCGACCGTCTCACCCCTCCCGAAGGCCTCGGCCTGCCCCGGCCCCAACTGCACGAGCAGCGGCTCGGCAATGCCCTCGAGGCACAGCAGCGTCCGCGCGCCCGGGACAGGCGTCACGCCACGAATCCGAGCGTCCACCTCGGCCAGCGAGCGCGTCCAGTCCACATGGCCGTCTTCCTTGAAAACCTTGGCCGCATAGCTCGCCTGCGACGCGTCCTGCGGCACGGCTGCCGCCGTACCGGCGCAAAGTTGCTCCAGCACGTCTATCAGCGCTTCCCCGCCCACATCGGCCAGCACATCATGCAGGCTGCCCGCCGTCTGTCCGGCCAGCGCCACGCGGCGTTGCGCATAGATCGGGCCGGTATCCAGCCCCTTTTCCATGCGCATGATGGACACCCCGCTTTCCGCGCCGGGCTGCCAGTTCTCCATGATGGCCCGCTGTATGGGTGCAGCGCCCCGGTAGCGCGGCAAAAGCGAAGTATGCACATTGAGCGGCGCCAGACGGGGAATGTCCAGTACCGTCTGCGGCAGAATCAAACCGTAGGCCGCCACGGCCAGAACATCCGGCGCAAGGGCGGCAAGTTCAGCTACCGCCCCGCTATCCCTGAAGTTTTCCGGCTGCCGTACCGGCAGACCCAGCGCCTGCGCCGCCTGCTTGACCGGGCTGGCCTGCAGCTTGTGCCCGCGCCCAGCCGGTCTGTCCGGCTGGGTGTAGACCGCAACGATCCCCCCATCCGGCCAGTCCGCCAGACGGCGCAATACCGTGGCCGCCAGTTCCGGCGTGCCCATGAAGACTATCCGGCAGATTTTCTTTTCAGACATTTCTTGATCTTGGTGTCGTAAAGACTCCGCCGCAGGCGGCTGATATGGTCAATGAACAGCAAACCATCCAGATGATCGCATTCATGCTGCACGATGATGGCCGCAAAATCCGTCAGCACCTCGTCAATCTCAGCACCATCCAAATCCCGCGCCCGCAAACGCACGCGCTCGTAACGCGTCACGTCCGCCCGATAGTTGAACGGCACGGACAGGCAGCCCTCCTGCTTGCTGACGATCTTCTCCCCCTCCAGCGTCAGCTGCGGATTGATGAGCACGCGCGGGCGGCGCTGCTCTTCCTGCGCGCCGTCATCCATGACGATCATCCGAATGTTGCGCCCCACCTGCGGCGCGGCCAGCCCCACGCCGGGCGCGGCATACATGGTTTCGAGCATGTCGGCGGCAAGCTGTCGAATTTCCGGCGTAATTTCCCCAACAGGTTCACACGCCTCCTTGAGACGGGGATCAGGATAGGTGACAATATCAAGAATCATGGCGACTCACTGCAAAAAAGATGTTCCCCCGCAACGCCCGCAGCAGCCCTGCCTTGCGCAAAGGACGCCACACCCGGCGGCACGGAAGACAACAGCATACAAAATGCCGTCATGCCCCGCAAGCGCACCCGCATCGTCTACTCCGCCCCGCGTCGCAAACCCGCCGCAATCACCGCACCCAGAATGATCGCCCCGCCGCACAACATCCGCAGGCCCGGCCGTTCCCCCAGACACAGCCAGCTCACCGCAATGGCATAAAGCGGTTCCAGCGCTATGACCACCGCCGCCAGCCGTGCGGGAATTTCCCGCAAACTGTTCACAAACAAGGTATAGGCCAGACCGCTGCACAACAGTCCCAGACAGGCCAGCCACAACCAGTCCCATGCCGTCACCGCTGCCAGCTCACCCGCCACCAGCGGCAGGGTCAGCGGAACAATGACGGCATACTGCCACCAACAAACCTCCTCTCCGCTCATGCTGCCCACGTTGCGCCGGTTGCTGACGGCATTGAGCGCATAAATCACCCCGGACAGCACCCCCCACATGAGGCCCTCTGTCCCCCTGTCGCCAAAATCATAGGCAGGCGTCACCAGCACCAGCCCCACCGTCACGCAGACCATGAGCATCTTTTCCGCGCCCGTGATGCGCTCCCGGAAAAAAAGATGCTCAAAAAAGGCCACAAAGGCCGGAAAGCAGGCAAAGCCCAGCGTCCCCACCGCCACGCCCCCCACCTTGATTCCCAGAAAAAAGGTAAACCAATGCAGCGCCAACAGCACCGCCGAGAGCGCAAGCCGGGCAACCTGATCCAACCGCCGTCCACGCCACGGCGCACAGCCCCGCCGCCACAACAGCAACCACAAGATGCCCAATGCAAACACCGTGCGTCCGAAAACAATCATTTCCGCACTGCACGCCGTCAAACGCCCAAATACCCCCGATACCCCGAACAACAACGTCGCCAGATGCATGGATACCAGCGCCGCCCCACGCGATGTCATGGCGTCTCCTTTTTGCGGTGATTTTTTCGTGCGAGGGGGCGAGGGAAACCGTTTTGAAAAACGGTTCTCCCTCGCCCCCTCGCGCTCCCCCACTCCCTTCCCAAAACTTTTGCCGGATCACTGTCACGCCGACGCGGCCCGGCTGGGCGTCGCGTGCCTGTTCCGTCCCCCGGCAACATGATAAAAAAAGGCCGGACTGCCGCCGCCTCGCTTCAGATGCGGCTTATCTTGCTTTTTCTCCCCGCTCCCCTCCTTTCCCAAAAACGTTACCGGATCAATCTCTTGCCCCGCGGCCCGGCAGGCGTTGCGTGCCTGTTCCGTCCCCTGACGGCATGATAAAAAAGACGCCGGCAGCACATGCTGTTCGACCTGCCTTTTTGTTCAGAGTTTGGCTGGGGCGGAGTCGGGCGTCGCCCGTCAGGCCGCAACGCTTGGCGTCTGGACAGCAAAGTTTTTCGGGGGATGGGGGGTGTGGGGGGAAGGCCCCCTTTGTCCACAAAGGGGGCCTTCCCCCCACAAGAAAACAAACCATTGGCAAATCTCAAAAACAGCGGAACGCCGCTTCGCGTAAGCAAAGGGGCGTTCCGCTCTGTCGTTTTTTCTGTACGCCTAATTCGTTGCGGCAGGGGCAGCTTCGGCGGTTTTTTCGCGCAGTCGCAGGCCGAGTTCGCGCAGTTGCTTGGCGGAGACCTCGGAGGGGGCCTGGGTCATGAGGCAGGTAGCCTTCTGGGTTTTGGGGAAGGCGATGACGTCGCGGATGCTCTGCGCGCCGGCCAGCAGCATGACGAGGCGGTCAAGGCCGAAGGCGAGGCCGCCGTGCGGCGGCGCACCCTGCTCCAGCGCACTGATGAGGAAGCCGAACTGTTCCTCGGCCTGTTCGGGACTGAAGCCGAGGGCCTCGAACATGCGGCGCTGGACTTCGGCGGAATGGATGCGGATGGAGCCGCCGCCCACCTCGTTGCCATTGAGCACCATGTCATAGGCACGGGCGCGGGTATGGGCGGGATCGCTGCGCATGAGTTCCAGATGGCCGGGCGCGGGCGAGGTGAAGGGGTGGTGGCAGGCCACATAGCGCTTTTCCTCCTCGTCGTATTCAAAGAGGGGGAAGTCGGTCACCCAGAGGAAGTTGAAGGTATTTTCCGGCACAAGGCCGAGCTGGTTGCCGAGGTGCACGCGCAGATTGCCCAGGGCGGCATTGACCATATCCGGTTCCCCGGCCTGGAAGAAGACGATGTCGCCGAGCTGGAGATCGAGGGCTTCAGCGATGCCCTTGCGTTCTTCCTCGGAAAGGAACTTGGCGATGGGGGACTGCCATTCGTCGGCCTTGATCTTGATCCAGGCAAGGCCTTGCGCACCGTAGATTTTGACGAAATCGGTATAGGCGTCGATTTCCTTGCGGGTCATGGCTTCGCCGCCGGGCACCTTCATGGCCTTGACGAGCTTGGCGGCGGCAAAGAGCTTGAAGCCGGAGCCGCGCACGATGTCGGTGATGTCGTGCAGCTCAAGGCCGAAGCGGGTATCGGGCTTGTCCACGCCGTAGCGGCTCATGGCCTCGGCGTAGGGCATGCGGGGGAAGGGCCGGGGAATGTCCTGCCCCATGACATCCTTGAACACGCGGGCCATGAGGCCCTCGGCCATATCCATGACCTTTTCCTCGTCCACAAAGCTCATTTCGATGTCCACCTGCGTAAATTCCGGCTGGCGGTCGGCGCGCAGGTCTTCGTCGCGGAAGCAACGGACAATCTGGAAATAGCGGTCAAAGCCGCCGACCATGAGCAGCTGCTTGAAAAGCTGGGGCGACTGCGGCAGGGCGTAGAATTCGCCGTTGTTGAGGCGGCTGGGCACAAGGAAGTCGCGCGCGCCTTCGGGCGTGGATTTGGTGAGGATGGGGGTTTCCACCTCGATGAAGCCGCCCTCGTCGAGGTAGCGGCGGATGGCCTGGGCCACGCGGTGCCGCAGGCGCAGATTGGCCTGCATGCGCGGACGGCGCAGGTCAAGGTAGCGCCAGGTGAGGCGCAGGTTTTCGCCGGCGTCGGTGCGATCCTCGATGGGGAAGGGCGGCGTCTTGGAGGTATTGAGCAGTTTCCACTCCTTGACGACCACTTCGATGCCGCCGGTGACGAGGTTGGGATTGGTCATGCCCTCGGGACGGGGGCGCACCGTGCCCTTGATGGCCAGCACATATTCGGCGCGCAGGATGTGGGCATCCTCATGGGCCTTGGGGGCGATTTCCGGGCTGAAGACGATCTGGGTGAGACCTTCGCGGTCGCGCAGATCGACAAAGATGAGGCCGCCGTGGTCGCGGCGGTATTGCGCCCAGCCCATGAGGCAGACGTCGGCGCCGTCATCGGCGGCGGTCAGCTGGCCGCAGGTATGGGTGCGCGTCCAGCCGCCCACTTCCTCGATGTATTTCTGATGCTCCTGCTGGAGATCCTGGGTTTGGGTCTGATCACTCATGGTCGGTACCGCCAAGGGTCGAGGCCAGATGTTGCACCACATCGGACTGCGGCACGGCCTGCTGTTCGCCGCTGTCCATGTCTTTTACCATAACCGTGCCGGAGGCCGCCTCATCCTCGCCAATAATGAGGCAGTAATGCGCTCCGGACTTGCCCGCCTGCCGCATGGCGCTCTTGAAGCCGCCGTCGCCGGTGTGGATCTCGCCCGCAAAGCCCGCCTCACGCAAGCGCTGGGCGAGGGAGAAGCAGAGGGCGCGGGCGTCCTCGTTCATGCCGAGGGCATAGAAAAGCGGGCGCTTCGGCGCTTGCTGAGGCAAAAGCAGGGCCAGACGTTCCATACCGCAGGCAAAGCCCACGCCGGGCACATCCGGGCCGCCGAGGCTCTTCACCAGTCCGTCATAGCGGCCGCCGCCCGCCACGGCGGATTGCGAGCCGATGTTTCCGCTTACCACCTCGAAGGTCGTGCGGCAATAGTAATCAAGGCCGCGCACCAGGCGGTGATCCAGCTCGAAGGGAATATGCTCAGCTTCCAGCAGGCGGATTACGGTATCGAAGTGCGCGCGGCAGTCCGGGCAGTTGAAATCCAGCAGGCGCGGCGCGGCATCCGTGAGGCGGCGGCAGCCTTCCTGCTTGCAGTCCAGCACGCGCAGGGGATTGGTCTGCATGCGGCGGCTGCAGTCCTCGCACAGACCGCCCTGCCCTGCCAGCCCGTTGAGATACTCCACCAGCGCCTGCTTGAAGAGCGGGCGGCAGGTGGAGCAGCCGAGGGAATTGATCTTGAGGGTCAGTTCCCGCAGGCCGATTTCCCGCAGAAAGCGCATGAGCATGGCGATCATGTCCGCGTCGGCGTAGGGACTGTGGGATCCGAGACATTCGCAATTGAGCTGATGAAACTGGCGCATGCGGCCCTTTTGCGGGCGTTCGTAGCGGAACATGGGGCCGGTGGTGAAAAGACGGCTCACGCTTTCGCGGGTATGGCGCGCGTCCTCAATGTAGGCGCGCATGACGCCTGCCGTGGCTTCGGGCCGCAGGGTCATCAACCGGTCGTTGCGATCGGGAAAGGTGAACATCTCCTTTTGCACCACATCGGTTTCCTCGCCGATGGAGCGCCGGAACAGATCGGTGTATTCCAGTACCGGAGTCCGCAATTCCACAAAACCGCAACGCGAAAAGACGCGCCGCGCCGTGTCCTCCAGAAAGCCGAAGGCGTCGGAATCCGGCGGAAACATGTCCGCAAAGCCTTTGATGCGTGAAACGTGAGCTGCCATGATGACCTCAGGATTTGACGGCCGCGCAGGAATGTTCGAGCCGGAGCTTGCCGGCTTCCCGGCAGGGCACGGGATAGTCGCCGTTGAAACAGGCAAGGCAGTAGCTGTCGGAATGCATGACCGAACGCAGCAGGCCGCCGATGGAAAGATAATGCAGGGAATCCACGTCCAGTTCGCGGACGATTTCGGGCAGTTCGAGCGCAGCGGCAATGAGTTCGCCGCGCGAGGCGAAGTCAATGCCGTAATAGCAGGGAAATTTCACCGGCGGGCAGCTGATGCGGATATGGACTTCCTTTGCCCCCAGTTCGCGCAACTTCTTCACCCGGGTACGCATGGTGGTGCCGCGCACGATGGAATCATCCACGATGCAGATTTTCTTGCCCTGAATCATGGAGCGCACGGGATTGATTTTGACCCGCACGCCGAAGTTGCGCATGCTCTGGGTAGGCTGGATGAAGGTGCGTCCCACGTAGTGATTGCGGATCATGGCGTGTTCGTAGGGCAGTTCCGCGCACTGGGCAAAGCCCACGGCCGAATACACGCCGGAATCCGGGAACGGCATGATGAAATCCACATCCGGCGTGGACTCGTGGGCCAGCTGCCAGCCCATCTGCTTGCGGCACTGGTAGACCTGCTCACCAAAAACGAAGGAATCGGGCCGGGCGAAATAGACCAGCTCGAAGATGCACTGGCGCGGTTTTTCCGGCAGGGGGCCGTGCAATTGCTCGCTGCGTTCGCCCTGCTCGTCCACGATGTACATCTCGCCGGGGGCGATGCTGCGTTCGTAGTCGGCTTCCATGAGGTCAAAGGCGCAGGTTTCCGAGGCGAACACCGGGCTGTTGTCCAGCCGGCCCAGGGCCAGCGGATGAAAACCGTGGGGATCGCGCACGGCCACCAGGGTATTGCCGCTCATGACCAGCAGGCAATAGGCCCCGCGCACCCGCGCACAGGTGTCGCGCAAGGCTTCCACCAGATGCTTGGTGCGCAGGGAGCGCACCAGCAGGTGCATGAACACCTCGGTATCGTTGGTGGTGCTGAAGATGGAGCCGTCGCTTTCCAGCTCCTCGCGCAGTTCCGCCGTGTTGACGAGATTGCCGTTGTGGGCCACGGCGATGTCGCGGCCCCGGAAATGGGCCACAAAGGGCTGGGCATTGCGCATGTGGGATCGCCCGGTGGTGGAATAGCGCACATGTCCGATGGCCGTATCGCCCACCAGACCGCTGAGCACATTCTCACTGAACACGTCCGGCACCAGCCCCATACCCTTGTAATCGTGCATGGCGCTGCCGTCCCAGGTGACGATGCCCGCGCTTTCCTGCCCGCGGTGCTGCTGGGCGTACAAACCGAAATAGGTCAGTTTGGCCGCGTCCTCATGGCCATAGATGCCGAATAGTCCACATTCGTGCCGTATCATGCCTTACTCCTCGCGCCCCGGCAGCGGCGTCGCCTTACTTCGTTTCCGTCCCACCCTGACGGCGGGGGGGATTCTTCCTCTTTTTTTGCAAATACGCAATGCGATTTTCCACCACATCAGGATTGGGATAGATTTCGCGGGCCTGCTCAAAATGGCTCAGGGCCTCTCCGGGCCTGCCGAGCTGTTCAAGCGCGTCGCCCAGCAAAAAGAGCGTCAGCCCCCGCAGCGCATCGCCGGGGCGGCTGTCCAGAATCTGCTGCGAAAGATCCGCCGCTTCCTGCCAGCGTTCCCGGGCCGCGCTCTGATCGGCCAGATCGTACATGCAGGCCAGTTTGGCGCTGTCGTCCACGGGCAGGGCCAGGCATTGCTGCAAGGCGTCCTCGGCGGCCTCATAGCGATGCAGACGGAAATTCATGGCCGCCAGATGCCTGTATCCGTCCACATTGTCCTGCGGACTCAGACCGTCAAGATCCAGATAGGCGCTCCAGATGTCCACGGCCCGCTCATACCGGCGCTGGCGCTCGATGATCTGGCCCATGCGCCGGAGAATATCCTTGCAGCGGGCATCATTGTCCGCAAATTCCTCCAGCATGGTGTCCAGATATTCCAGCTGCGAGCGGGCGGCCACCCCCGTGGCATTGGCCACGGTAAGCAGAAGCTGCCAGGCTTCCCAACGCTTGTCCGCATCATCGGCTTCCCGCAGGAAGCGTTCCAGCAGGCGTTCGGCCCGCGTCCATTCATGGGCCGCGGCAGCGCTTTTGGCCTCGCTGTAATCATCGCCCAGAGGCGCGGCGTCACAGGCGGCAAGCAGGCAGCAAAGCAGCACGGCAGGCAGCAATCGCCTGCTCCCTGTCTGCTGCCCGGTCAAATACCGGCCCTTGCGCGCCTGACCCCGCCGCAAACTACTCGTCCTCCGCCGCGTTGCCCTCCGTGGCCTTTTCCGGGCCGGAAACCGTGGCTCCGGCCTCCTGCCCGTCAGGCGCCGCAGTCGCGGGGCGGCCGGCAACATCGTCCATTTCATCCAGCTTGCCGCCGCTCTGGCCGCCTTCGTCCACGCGGTCAAAGCCCACCACATGCGCGCCCTCGTCCAGACGCACCAGCATGACGCCCATGGTGGCCCGGCCCTTGCTGCGCACATCGTCCACGCCGATGCGCACGATCTTGTTGGCCGAGGTCAGCAGCACAAGCCCGTCATTGTCGCGCACGGGCATGGCGCCCACCACCGGCCCGGTCTTGCCCGTGACCTTGAAATTGATGATGCCCTTGCCGCCGCGCGTCTGCAGGCGGTAGAGATCGACCCGGGTGCGCTTGCCGAAGCCGTTGGCCGAAATGGACATGATTTCCGTACTCTGATCGTCCTCCTTGAGGATGACCCCGGCCACCACCACATCCTGCCGCCGCAGGGCAATGCCCTTGACGCCCGTGGCCACGCGGCCCATGGGCCGCACATCCTTGCAGGAAAAGCGGATGGAATAGCCGTCGGCCGTGGCAAGGACAATATGGGTATCGTCGCGGATGGGCCGCACCACTACCAGCTCGTCGTCCTCGCGCAGGCCCACGGCCATGAGGCCGCTCTTGCGGCAGCGCGCATAGAGCGAGGCCGAGGAACGCTTGATCATGCCCCGGCGGGTGACGAAGAGGAAATACTTGTCCTCGGCAAATTCGCGCAGGGCCAGCACCGTGGTCACCCATTCGCCTTCCTCCAGCGGAAGAAGGTTGTTGATGTGCACGCCCTTGGCCGTGCGGCTGCCCTCGGGCACCTGATGCACCTTGAGCTGATGCATGCGGCCCTTGTTGGTAAAGAGGCAGAGATACTGATGATTGGTGGTGGTCAAAAATTCCTGCACATAGTCGTCTTCCGCCGTGTGCAGGGCCGCAATGCCCTTGCCGCCGCGCTTCTGCTGCTGGTAGTTTTCCAGATTGGTGCGCTTCATGTAGCCGCGCCGCGAGAGGGTGATGACCACTTCCTCATCGGGAATGAGATCCTCGATGTCGATGCCGGACAGGGTATCGGTCAGCACTTCGGTGCGGCGGGGCGTGGCAAAGGTCTCACGGATTTCCGCGATCTCGCGCTTGAGTTCGCCGCGCAGGACTTCGGGATTTTCCAGAATGGAGGTGAAAAACTCGATTTTCTGGAGCAGCTCGCGGTATTCGTTGAGCAATTCCTCGCGCTGCAGGCCGGTGAGGCGTTGCAGGCGCATGTCGAGGATGGCGCGGGCCTGGATTTCCGTCAGCTCGAAGCGGCTCATGAGTCCGGCCCGGGCTTCGTCGGGACTGGCCGAGGCCCGGATGAGGGCCACCACCTCGTCGATATGGTCAATGGCGATGCGCAGGCCCTCGAGAATATGGGCGCGCGCCTCGGCCCGGGCCAGATCATGCCGCGTGCGGCGGATGACCACCTCGCGCCGATGATCCACAAAGCAGGTCAGCGCCGTCTTGAGGTTGAGCAGCACGGGCCGGTTGTCCACCACGGCCAGCATGTTGATGCCGAAGCTCGTTTCCAGCGGCGTATATTTATACAGGCCGTTGATGACGATATCCGGGATGGTGCCGCGCTTGAGATCAATGACGATGCGGATGCCCTTGCGGTCGGATTCGTCCCGCAAGTCCGCAATGCCGTCGATCTTGTGATCATTGATCAGGGCGGCGATCTTTTCCACCAGCGCGGACTTGTTGAGTCCGAAGGGTATCTCCCGGATGACCACGGCCTGCAGGCCCTTCTTGCGCTCCTCCACTTCGAGGCGACCGCGCACCTTCACCGTGCCGCGCCCGGTATGGTAGGCCTCATGGAGGCCCTTGCCCGCATAGACAAAGCCCCGCGTGGGAAAATCCGGGCCTTTGACCACTTCCATGAGGTCATCCACGCCGGCTTTGGGATTGTCCAGCAGAATCTGCAGGGCGTCGCAGAGTTCGCCCAGATTGTGGGGCGGGATGTTGGTGGCCATGCCCACGGCAATGCCCGAGGAACCGTTGAGCAGGAGATTGGGCACCTTGGTGGGCAGAACGGAAGGTTCCTGCAGGGTATTGTCGTAATTGGGCCGAAAATCCACGGTCTCCTTGTCCAGATCGGCGAGAAATTCCCCGGCCAGCCGGGACATGCGCACTTCGGTGTAGCGCATGGCCGCGGGCGAGTCGCCGTCGATGGAGCCGAAGTTGCCCTGCCCGTCCACCAGCGGATCGCGCATGGAAAAATCCTGCGCCATGCGCACCAGGGCGGCGTATACGGCCGAATCCCCGTGAGGATGATATTTACCGATGACGTCGCCCACGATGCGCGCCGACTTCTTGTGCGGACGGTTGTAGGTATTGGCCAGCTCGGACTGGGCAAAGAGAATGCGGCGATGCACGGGCTTCAGGCCGTCGCGCGCATCGGGAATGGCGCGGCCGATGATGACCGACAGCGAATATTCCAGATAGGATTTGCGCAGCTCGTGCTCAATACTGATTTTCGGTTGCTCGGACACGTTTGCCTCGTTGCTTGGGTGTCAGGGGTTGCCCCCGTAGCTAGATATCCAGATCCTGCACGCTCAGGGCGTTGCGTTCGATAAATTCGCGGCGCGGGGCCACGCGGTCGCCCATGAGTTCCTCGAAGGCGTCGGACGCCTCATTGGCGTCCTCCACGGAAACCTGCAGCAAAACCCGGTTGTCCGGGTTCATGGTGGTGACCCAGAGCTGTTCGGGATTCATTTCGCCAAGGCCCTTGTAGCGCTGGATGTTGATGCCGCGCCGGGCCTCGTCCAGCGTCATGCGCAGCAGGCCGAACACGTCATCGACCGTGCTTTCCTCCTCCTTGCGGCGCAGGGTGAAGCGAAAGCCGCCGCACTGCTCGCGCAGCTCGTCCACAAGCTGCCGGGCCTGCCGATAGAGACGGGAGGCAAAAAATTCCATGCCCCGCCGGGTGTGGTGACTGCCCGTGTTCTCGAACACCGCGAACACGCGCTCCTCGCCGTCCTCATCCATTTCACGGGAGAGGGTCAGCAGATAGCCGCGCTCATTGAGCCAGGCCAGCAGGTTTTCGTCACCGGCCTGCACGAGATCCGCATCCACCATCTGCGGATACATGGTCAGGGCCAGAAAGAGATCCCGGGCCATGCCCGTGCTCTCGGCATCCGTGACCCGGCTTTCCAGCTTCTCGATGTGCCGCATGAGTTCCAGCAGCTTCGGCCCGGCATACTCCGTGCCGTTTTCGGCCACGACGGTCACATCCTCGCTGACCCGATTGAGCAGAAAATCATTGAGTTCCGCATCATCCTTGATGAATTTCTCGAAACGGGCATTGTGCGCGCGGTAGAGCGGCGGTTGGGCAATATAGACATAGCCCTTTTCCACCATTTCCTGATACTGGCGGAAGAAGAAGGTCAGCAGCAGGGTGCGGATGTGGGCGCCGTCCACGTCGGCGTCGGTCATGATGATAATCTTGTGATAGCGCAGCTTGTCCAGATCGGTGTCGCCCTCGCCGATGCCCGCCCCCATGGCCGTGATGAGGTTTTTCACTTCCTTGTTGGCCAGCATCTTGTCAAAGCGGGTGCGTTCGGTATTGAGGATCTTGCCGCGCAGGGGCAAAATGGCCTGATTGCGGGGATTGCGTCCCTGCTTGGCCGAGCCGCCGGCGGAATCGCCTTCCACGATGAAGAGTTCGGATTCGGCCGGATCCTTGCTCTGGCAGTCGGCCAGTTTGCCGGGCAGCGAGTTGTCCGAGAGCGCCCCCTTGCGGCGCACCAGCTCCTTGGCCCGGCGGGCGGCATCCCGGGCGCGGGCGGCGTCCAGGGCCTTTTCCACGATGGTGCGGATATCCTTGGGGTTTTCCTCGAAATACTCATTGAGCTTGTCATACACGACGCCCGCCACGATGCCGGCCACCTCGCTGTTGCCCAGCTTGGTTTTGGTCTGGCCCTCGAACTGCGGCTGCGGCAGCTTGACGCTGATGATGGCCGTGAGGCCCTCGCGCACGTCGTCGCCGGAAAGCACCGTGCCCTTGAGTTTCTTGACCAGATCCGCCTGACTCTTCACATAGCCGTTGATGGCCCGGGTCAGCGCCGTGCGGAAGCCCACCAGATGGGTGCCCCCCTCAGCCGTGCGGATGTTGTTGGCAAAGGTGTGGATGTTTTCCTTGTAGGCCGTGGTGTACTGCATGGCAAAATCCACGGTCACGTTATCCTGTATGCCTTCGCAGTCGATGACCGGATGCAGGGGCGTTTCGCCCTCGTTCAAATCGGTCACGAACTGACGGATGCCGCCTTCGGCATGGAAGACATGCTCCTGCCCGGTGCGCTCGTCGATGCATTCGATGGTCAGGCCGCGATTGAGATAGGCCAGTTCCTCAAAACGCTTCTTCAGCGTCTCGTAGGAAAATTCCAGCACCTCAAAGATTTCCTCGTCGGGCTTGAAGGTCACGGTGGTGCCGTGCCCGTCCACGCTCTCGCCGATGACGGTCAGCTGATCCTGCGGCACGCCACGCGCGTAGTGCTGGCGGTAGCGCTTGCCGTCCCGGCGCACGGTGACGGTGAGCGATTCGGAGAGGGCATTGACGCAGGACACGCCCACCCCGTGCAGGCCGCCGGAGACCTTATAGCTCGTATTGTCGAACTTGCCGCCCGCATGCAGCTTGGTCATCACCACCTGTACGGCGGGCACGCCCTCCTTGGGGTGGATGTCCACGGGAATGCCGCGCCCGTCATCACGCACGGTAACGGAATTGTCCGCATGCAGGGTGACGGTAATGGACGTGCAATAGCCGGCCATGGCTTCGTCAATGGAGTTGTCCACCACTTCGTACACCAGATGGTGCAGGCCGCGCACATCGGTGGAGCCGATATACATGGCCGGACGCTTCCGCACGGCGGAAAGTCCCTCGAGAATGGTGATGGAAGCGGCATTGTAGCCGCCGGCATTTTCGGGAGCCATTACACGTCTTCCTCGCTGTAATAGGTGGTTTCGGAAACCTTCATGGGCATGATGATGACCGTATAATCCGGATCTTCCTCACCCCGGATGCCGCAGGCGCCTTCGGCCCCGGTCATGGTCATGGTCACCGAGGTCGAGCTGAAGTGTCCGAGCACGTCCATGAGATTGCGGGTGGGGAAGGCAATGCGGCTGATATCGCCCGCGTAGCTGACTTCCAGACTTTCGCTGGCCGAGCCGATGTCCTGCCCCTGGGCGTACAGGCGCGCTTCTCCGGGGCCAAGATCCAGATAGGTGCAGCGGTCGCTTTCGGTATTGAAGACAAGGATGCGGCCAAGGGCCTCCATGCCTTCCTTGCGATCCAGGGTCAGGCGGCTGACCTCCCCGCTTTCCAGACGGCCCAGAAAGACATTGTAGTCGGGATACTGATGCCCGGCACGCGGCAGGCTCAGGCTTTCGGCCCCGTCCAGCGTGCGCAGATAGAGGCGCTTTTCGGTGATGTCCAGCTCGATTTCATCCACGCCGAGCCACTTCTTGAGATCCTGCAGGTACTTCTTCTGAATGAGCACGCCTTCCTGCGGCAGGCGCTCGGCCAGTTCGTCATGGGTGAAGGAAATCAGGGCAAACTGATGCCCGTTGAGGCCGCAGACGTCGATGCGGCCGTTGCCGGTGGGCTTCATGTACAGGCAGGCAATGGCGTCCATGGAATCGTCGTCGCTGATGCAGAACACCACCCTGTCCAGCACGTCCTGCAGAAAGTCGCCGGACCAGGTGACGGCATTGCCCTCGGGAAAGGCCGAAAAATTCTGGAACAGCTCCTCGCCGTTGACCGGCAGCTTGTAGCTGCGGCGGCCCTGCTCGAGGATGAGCGTGCGTCCGCTTTCGTCCAGATGCAGCTTGAGCGGGCCATTGGGCAGCTGGCGCACCAGATCCACAAAGGAACGCCCCTGAACCCCCACCAGACCGCCTTGCCGCACATCAGCTTCATAGCGGCCGGTAAATTCGATGTTGGCATCGGTGGCCATGAGGGAAAGGCGCCCCTCCTCGGCCTTCAGCCAGATGGAGCGCAGATAGGCGGCCCCCGCCTTGGCGGGAATGATGGCCGCCGCCTTGAGCAGGCCGTCAATGATGCGTTCTTTGTTTACGGTAAGTTTCATAAAAAAAATCCTTGTGGTAATAGGCTGGGAAAAGTTGTTGCCAACAGCGTCAACGTGTTTTTTTTCCTTGTTTTTTTCAGGAACATGCCGAGCGACATGCCGGGAACGGCAGGAACGATCCGCCCCTTGCCGCCTTGCCGGCCTGTTGCCTAGGGTGCGTTTTTTTCCAGCGTGGCGACAACGGTCTGCACATCTTTGTTGCTTTCCATGACTTTTCTAATCTTTTTAATGGCATGAACAACGGTGCTGTGATCGCGTCCGCCGAACATGCGGCCAAGCTCAGGATAGGAAAGCCCCAGACGGCGGCGGCAGACATACATGGCGATCTGCCGGGCCAGCACCAGCTGGGGCCGCCGACCGTTGCCGAGCACCTCTTCCGGCCTGAGGGCATAGAGGCGGGACACTTCCTCGATGATTTCTTTGTGTCCGACAAAGGGTTCCGTGCCGCCGGTACGGGCAATGTTCTCAATATCTCCCCGGCTCAGGCTGCCCTGACGCATCTCGGCAAAGGCCTCCACCTTGAGCAGCATGCCCTGCAGCAGCCGGAACTGGCGGCAACGCCGGGCAAGGAACAACTGCTCCTCGCGGGACAGGGGCAGATTGCGCTGCCGGCAGGTTTCCTGCAGGTAGCGGAGGCGGATTTCCAGATCCGGTTCCAGCAGCTCCGTGACCAGACCGCCTTCCAGCCTGCCCAGCAGGCGGCTTTGCAGGCTTTTGAAGGTCTGCGGCGAACCTGTCAGGGCAAAGACGATCTGCCGCGCCGGCGGACAATGATCCAGCAGGGGCACCAGACGTTGCTGCCATGCCGGTTCATCCACGATTTCCTGCAGATCATCAAGCAGCAGCGCGTCATGGCATTGCCAGAAATATTCCGGCTGTCGCGACCAGTCGTCGGCCTGGCGACAGAAGCGCGCGGCCTGCATGGCCATGACCCGCAGGCCCCGGCGGGCATAGGCATCGCCAATGGCCTTGAGCAGATGACTTTTGCCGGTGCCGCTGTATCCGTAAAGGAGCAGCGGATTGAAAATTTCCCCGGGCGCATGCTCGATGATGCGGCGCACGGCTTCCAGCGGAAAGGCGTTTTTCCGGTTGCAGAAAAAGTCTTCCAGCGCCTTTTCCGGGCCGGGCAGGCTGTGACCGGCAGGGCCGCCGTCAGCCCGCCCGCATTGCGTCAGCGGCATGGGCGCGACGGGCGTCGGCCCGGGGGCCGGATGCGGCCATTCGGACGGCGCATAGGCAATCCTGACGACCTGGGGCAGGCATTGGCGAAGCGCGCTTTCAAACAACTGCCGGTGGGGAGCGAAGAAGCGTTCGTACAGCTTATGTGGAAAGCGCACTTCCGCCTGCCCATCCCGGACGCAGACCCGCAGACCCTGCAGCCACGGGCGCGGCTGACCGGGGTGATCCCGTTCCAGCGCCTCGTCAATGCGGCGCAGCACGTCAGGGGGAGCGAATGACATATGCCTGTTGCCCAAGATGTCTTTCCGGCCACGCAAATCCGGCGCGGCGTAAAAAGAAAATATAGCCCATTTTTCATGTTGAAACAAGTGCGGAAACGCCCCTCCCCGCGACGGGAAAAGCGTAAGCGCCGCGGTCTGTGAGGACTGGACAGGAATATGGCGCAGGCGTATAAAAAGGAGTTATGAAACGCATTTGGTTTATCCCGCTTGTGGCGCTGATCTGCCTTGCCATTGTCCTTGCCATGCAGGAGGGCATGTTCGGCGGGCAGAAACGGCACGGGGCAGGGCCGGCGGTGGAGAATGTCCGACAGGAAGCGGCATCCGAAGCCGCGCCGGCGGGCGAAGCGGATCCGTCCGTCATGACCGGCGCATCGGACGAGGCCCTGTCCGCGGACAAGAAGGCAGAGGCGGACGCGCCAGCGGCCGAGAATACGGATCGGGCCGAACCGCCGGCGGATGCCGTGCACCACGGCACCGTGGAAAAGGGCGACACCCTCAGTACGGTGCTGGAAAACGCCGGCTCATCCAGCTCGCACCAATACGCCAATGCCGTCAAGGAAGTCTTTTCCCTGCGGGCCTTCCGCACCGGTCAGCCGTATGTGGTGGTGACCGACAGCGCCACCGGCCGCGTCAAGCGCTTTGAATACGAAATCGATCAGGAACGCCGCCTCGTGGTGGAGGGCATGGAAGATCCCGTGGCCCGGGTGGAAATGATCGAATACGTCACCCTGCTGGAGACCATTCGCGCCAGCATCGAGGACAATCTCTTCCAGGCTGTGGCCGATATGGGCGAAGGCCCGCAGATCGCCATTCTGCTGGCCGAACTCTTCGGGTCGGAAATCAACTTCATCCGGGATCTGCAGCCCGGCGACAGCTTCAGCGTTCTGGTGGAAAAGCGCTACCGCGAAGGGGAATATAAGGGGTACGGACGCATTCTTGCCGCCACCTTCACCAATCAGGGCAAGACCTTCGAGGCCTTTCTTTTCAAGGACGGCAAGGAGCGCCCCCAGTATTACAACCGCAAGGGCGAAAATCTGCGCAAGACCCTGCTGCAGGCGCCGCTCTCCTTTACCCGCATCACGTCCCGTTTCAGCCACAACCGGCGGCATCCCATCCTCGGCTACAGCCGCCCGCATCTGGGCGTGGATTACGGCGCGCCCACCGGCACGCCGGTCAAGGCCGTGGGCGATGGCGTGGTCATCAAACGCGGCTGGGCGGGCGGCTATGGCAATCAGATCATTCTCAAGCACGATGCCGGATTGGAATCCTGGTACGCCCACCTTTCCGGTTACGCGCGCGGCCTGAAAAAGGGCCAGCGGGTACGGCAGGGGCAGGTCATCGGCTTTGTGGGCAGCACGGGGCTTTCCACCGGGCCGCATCTGGATTTCCGGCTCAAGCAGAACGGCAAGTTCGTCAATCCGGTCAAGGCTATCAATCCGCGCGGCAAGCCGGTTTCCAAGGCCAACATGGGCCGTTTCACCGAAATCATGCAATTGGAAAGCGCTTACCTCAATGGCGAAAAAAAACTTTCCGACTACGAGGTGGGCAGCATCGTCAGCCCGGCCGCCACGTCGTCACCCGGGGTGAAGGACGGCGCGGAACAGCGTGATGAGAACAAATCCGAGGCGAAAAGTTCCCGCAAGCGGCGTTGACGCCAAGGGACTTGCCGTGGCTCGTGCTGCGCTTGCCCGCAAGGCGTGATTACGCAGGACAGACGGCCCAGAGTCAAACCTTGCCCGTATCTCATGCGGTCGCCGCCTCCTTGCCTTTTCTGTCCGGGCGTTGTTCAATGGCGGCAGAAAGGGCGTACCACACGGTCATGCCCTTCGGGAGGTGCGTCATGTTGCTTGGGGATCCTGTCACGCGGACAAGCGGCGTCTGGCAACGGATAGCGGGCGGACAGATCTTTGTGGTCAGCGCGGAACCCACCTGGCGGGAGGACCCCGTGCCGGCGCGTTGTCCCCTGCCGGTTCGAGCGTCATCCACATTTTTTCTCGGCCCGGACTGGCTGGCCATTGCCGCCAGCATGGAAGGTTCCGGTTCGGTCATCAATGTGGTGCTGTAAGTCTCAGGATACGCCAAACCTTTTTTCCGCATGGCGGCATGTCGTTTGTGCAGAGGAGCGGCACCCCGGAACCGGGCGTGCCGCCTTTGCGTGACGGCGTTTTTTGTTTGTTGTCCGGCAAGCCGGGGGAAAGCGCGATGGTGGTGATTATCACGGGCGCAACGCATACGGGAAAAACCTTGCTGGCCCAGCGGCTTCTCGAAACATACCATTTTCCGTATCTTTCTGTTGATCTTTTGAAAATGGGCCTGATACGGAGCGGAAGGGCGGGGGATCTGACGCCGTATGATGATGAGGCGCTTGAAGGTTGTTTATGGCCCATAGTGCGGGAAATGATAAAAACGGCTGTTGAAAACGGCCAATCCCTCATTGTTGAAGGCGGATATATTCCCCATGATTGGAAAGCGTCTTTTGAGGAAAGCTATATCAAGGAAATTCGCTATTATTGCCTTGTCATGAGCAAACAATATATAATGAAAGGCTCTGTCACAACAAATGGTTGATTTTTGACGAGAAATAG
>DWZD01000027.1 GCA_019118345.1 Candidatus Desulfovibrio intestinavium
CTTGTCCAGACGCCAAGCGACGCGGCCCGCAAGGTGACGCCCGACTCCTGCCCAGCCAAACCCTGTCACAACGAGAGGTCGGACAGCACCGCCTGTTCGGTTTTTTTGCCATGCTGCCGGGGGACGGGTAAGGCGTGCGACGCTTTGGCGGGCCACGACGGCGCGGCAGTGACCTGATAAAAGTTTTGGGAAGGGAGTGGGGGAGCGCGAGGGGGCGAGGGAGAACCGTTTTTCAAAACGGTTTCCCTCGCCCCCTCGCAAAAAAACGGAAGGAAGGCCGGGAGGCCCTGCGCAACGCGCGGGTCTCCCGGCCTGACGTTTGAAAGCGGGGGATATCGTCTAGGGCTTGAGGCCCATCTTGGTGACGGCCTGCATGCCGCCCATGCTGTTGCAGATATCGGTCACGCCGTTGCGGGCGAGGACGAGCAGGGAGTCATAGGCGCGCAGGCCGGTATTGCAGATGAGGGCCACCGGGCGATCCTTGGGCACTTCATTGATGCGGGCGCGGATTTCTTCCAGCGGGATGGAGTGCCAGTCGGGGTATTGCTCCTGCACGGCCTTGCCGGCCTTGGCGGGACGGGCGTCGATGAAGAACACGTTGTTGTCGGCGCGGTGCTGCCAGAGATCTATGAAGGCGTCGCCGGTGACGGGAGTGAAGCGCCCGGCCAGCACGTTGTCGGCCACGTTGGCCACCACGTTGACCACGTCCATGGCGCCGGCGAAGGGCGGGGCGTAGCAGATTTCCAGATTGGAGATGTCGTCCACGGTGGGTTTGGCGAATTGCAAGGCCCCGGCCACGGCGTCGATGCGGGCCTTGAGGGCGTCGCCGGCGGAGCAGGCGCCCTGCATGCCGAGCACGCGGCGGGTGGCCTTGTCCACCACGATTTCAAGGCTCATGAGTTCCTTTTCGGGGTAGAAGTGGGCGCGATCCACCTGTTCCACGCTCACGGCCACGGCGTCGAAGCCTTCCTTGCGGGCCTTGTCGATGGTGAGGCCCACGCCGCAGAAGGAGAGGTCAAAGAGTTTGACGATCCAGGTGCCCACATAGCCGGGGAAGGTGGCCTTGCCGCCGGCGAGGTTGGTGCCGATGACGCGGCCCTGCCGGTTGGCCATGCTGCCAAGGGGCAGATAGCCCTGCTTGCCGGTGATGAGGTTGGGAATGGCCACGCAGTCGCCGCCGGCGTAGATGTCGGGGTCGGAGGTCTGCATGTATTCATTGACCACCACGGCCCCGAAGGGGGCGACTTCCAGCCCGGCGTCCCTGGCAAGCTGGCCGTTGGGGGTGAAGCCCGCGGCGAAGATGACGAGTTGGGCGTCGATTTCGCGCTTGTCGGTAACGACCTTGCAGACCTTGCCGTCCTTGCCCTCGAGGCGCAGCACCTTTTCGCCGGTGTAGACGTCGGTATTGTGTTTGGCGCAGTCGGCGGTGGCCATGCGGGCGATCTGGGGCGAGAGCACGCCGGGCAGGATCTGATCCATCATTTCCACCACGGACACCTTGACGCCCCACATGTCGGCCAGGGCCACGGCGGCTTCCAGTCCGATGAAGCCGCCGCCCACGACCACGGCCTGCTTGACGGAACCGCCTTCGCAAGCCTGACGGATGACTTCGGCCGCTTCGAGGCGGGTGAGGGAGAGGACATTTTCGAGGTCGCGGCCTTCCACCGGGGGCACGCGCGGGGTGGCGCCGGTGGCCAGCACCAGCTTGTCATAGGCGAGGCTTTCTTCCGCGCCGGTAACCACATTCTTGACGCGCACGGTTTTGGCGGCGCGGTCGATGGACAGGGCGCGGGTCTGGATGCGCACCGTCACTTCCTTGAGTTCCGCGAAGAATTTGGGATCGCGAATGACATTATAGGGGGTGGCCCGCAGCTCGTTGACCGTATTGACCTCGCCGGACACATAGTAGGGGATGCCGCAACCGCCGTAGGAGATATTGACGTTTTCGTCGATGAGGGTCACATCGGCATCGGGCATGAGGCGTTTACAGCGGCAAGCGGCCTTGGGGCCGAGCGCGACGCCGCCGATAACAAGGATTTTCTGGACCATGATACATACTCCCGTTAAGGGTTGAGGGGGAATCAGGCGGGACGCTGCGAGCGCAGTTGCCGCGCGTCGCCGACCCTGACGGTAATTTTTTCCCTGTCCATGTATTCGAGCAGGGCAATGAGAAATTTGCGGGAAAGGCCGGTAATTTCCTTGAGTCCGGCCAGATCGAGATTGTCGTGGCTGGCAAACCACTGCCGGGTGCGGGCGAGGATGTCCTCCAGCGGGGCGGCGGCGTAGTAGAGACCGTCGGCCACCCGCACGAGGGCCTTTTCTTCGCAGAGCAGGCGCAGCACGGGCGCGGCCTCCTTCTGGCTCACGTTCAGTTCGGCCAGCACATCCTTGAGGTTGGGGGGCGTCAGGCCGCCCGCCGTGTGGGCATCCAGCAGCTTTTGCCGCAGACCCTGCTGATCGGCGGCCAGGGACACGGTGTGCGAGGGCAGGCGCAGGCCGTCCCCCTCGGGCACGAGCAGGCCTTTCTTGACGGCGTGCTCCAGTACGCGCTGCGTGAGGCGCGGCGGCAAATCCTTGTTCCAGCCCGCGCAAATGGCGCCCTGACTGAGCGAGGGCTTGAGGGGGGTCTTGCGATGCAGTTCGGCCGCCCGGCTGCAGGCCGCCCGCATGAGCAGGTCAAAGGCCTCGGTGCTGATCCACTGGCGTCCTTCCTTGTCCCAGCAGAGGAGCTTGCCCCGGGAGGCAAGATCCACGAGCAGCTTGTGCAGGCGGGATGCGGACAGGCCGCAAAGGGTCTGCAGGGCTGGCACGGTGCAGCCTTGCGTATGGCGAATGTCCATGAGGGCCAGCACGAGGGCCGCGCCGCCGTCTTCGGCAAGGCGGGCCGGTTCGGCCAGCTCGGTAAGCTGGCTGAGCAGCTCCAGCTTGCGGGAGCGGCGCGGATCGCGGGCGCGCAGTTCCGGCGGCAGGGGGGAGACGATGCTGCCGCCCGCCACGGTGCGCAAGGGCGAATAGGCGCGGATGACGCCATGATCGCCGAACACGCCCACCAGCGGTTGAGCGAAGCGCAGTTCGGCGAGGCAGGTTTCGCCGGGGGCCAGGCGGTCGCGATCAAAAAAGACCACCCGTGCCGCGCATTCCTGCGTGCCGTGATGGAAGTGCACTTCGGTACGCTGGCGCAGGGGACGCGGGGCCGAGGGCAGGCAGGCGAGGCGCAGCAGCCAGCGTTGCGAGGGAAAGAGGGTATCCGGGCGGGCCAGCACCTGCCCCCGGTGCAGCTGATCCGTTTCCGGGCCTTGCAGGTTGATGGCGCAGCGTTGGCCGGTGCGCACGATTTCGGCGGTCACGCCGTGGCGTTGCAGGCCGCGCGCGCGGGCCGGGAGGCCTTCGGGCATGACGCTGAGTTCCGCGCCGCTTTCCAGCCCGCCGGAAATGACCGTGCCGGTGACCACCGTGCCGTACCCCTTCATGCTGAACACGCGGTCAATGGGCAGGCGGAAGATGTCGCCGGGATTCCGGGGCGGCGTTTCCGCCGCGCAGCGGTGGATATGCCGTCGCAGGGCCTCGATGCCCGCGCCCGTGGTCGAGGAGACGGGAAAGATGGGCGCGTTTTCCAGAAAGCTGCCCTTGAGGAAGGCGCGGATGTCCTCCTGCACGAGTTCCAGCCACTGGGCGTCCACCATGTCGATCTTGGTCAGGGCCACAAAGCCGCGCCGGATGCCGAGCAGGCTGCAGATGTCGAGGTGTTCGCGGGTCTGCGGCATGACGCCTTCGTCGGCGGCGATGACCAGCATGACGAAATCCACGCCCGCCGCCCCGGCCACCATGTTTTTGACGAAGCGTTCATGGCCCGGCACATCCACGATGCCCAGCCGATCCCCATCCGGGAGATCGGCCCAGGCAAAACCCAGCTCAATGGTGATGCCGCGCCGCTTTTCCTCGTCGAGGCGGTCGCAGTCGATGCCGGTCAGCGCGCGCACCAGCGAGGTTTTGCCGTGATCGATATGTCCTGCCGTGCCCAGTACAAGCGCCATGCGACGACTCCTTTCCCCGCAGGGGAGGTCATGGAAAAACACCCTTCCTATAGCCTGTTCCGCGGGGGAGCGCAATGCCGTTTCCGAGCCGCGGGGGGAAAGGCGGCGAAAACGTGCCTGCCGCACGGGAGCGTCCCGCGCCCGCAAAATCGGACGCCGCCCCCCGCCGTACCGCGCAAGGCGGGGGCGGAAGGCGGCGTCCATATGCCTGCGGGGCTTTCTGCGCCTAGCCGAGGTGCTTCACCTCGCCGTACCAGGCGGCTGCCTGCGACAGCAGGGCATTGCTGCGGGCAGCCAGGGCCTGCGGATCCTTCAGGTAGCCGTCCTGCAGCAGGCAGGCGTCAAAGAGGCATTCCACCATGTCGGTCAGCGTCCTGTCGGCGGCATCGGCCTTGAACATGCGCAGCAGACTGCGCAGCAGGGGATGGTCGCGGTTCACTTCCAGCACCTTGACGGGCAGGGAGTCGTCCTTCTGCATGACGCGCAGGAATTTTTCCATGCTGGAGGTCATGCCCCCGTCGGGCGAGACGAGCACCGCCGCGCTTTCGGCCAGACGGTGCGACACCCGCACATCCTTGACGCGCTCGCCGAGGATCTCCCGGATCCGGGCCAGCAGCCTGTCGAAGGCGGCATTATCGTCCTCGGAAAGCGGGGCCGTAACGGGCTTGTCCGCATCGGCCTTGTCGGCAAAGGCATCCAGCGCGTCGTCGGCGGCATTTTCCACGGATTGGAAGGCCCATTCCTTGTAGGCATGCAGGCCGTCCATGAGAAACTCATCCACCGGCTCATACAGATAAAGCGTCTCGATGCCCTTCTTGCGGAAGCGTTCCAGATGCGGACTCAGGCGCGCGGCCTCCCGGTTGGGAGCCGTCACATACCAGATGGTTTTCTGCCCTTCCGGGGCGCGGGCCATGTAGTCGTCAAGGCTGCTCAGGCCCTCGGCGTCCTCATGGAAGGAGGTGTTGAAGCGCAGCAGGGCGGCCACCCGCTCGCGGTTGGGAAAATCCTGATAGCCGAGCTTGAACACCCGCCCGTGCAGCTTCCAGAAGCGGGCGTATGTTTCGGCGTCATTGGCGGCCATTTTTTCCAGATGGCCGAGCAGCTGCTTGACGATGGTCTGATGAATCTTGCGCAGCACCACATTTTCCTGCAACGTCTCGCGGGAAATGTTGAGCGGCAGATCCTCGGTGTCCACCACGCCCTTGAGGAAGGCAAGGTATTCCGGCAGCAGCTCCTTGTTGCGATGCTGGATGAGCACCCGGCGGCTGTAGAGGTCAAGCCCCCAGTAGTCCCGATCCATGCCGAAAATGTCCTGCGCCGCGTCCGGGAGGTAGAGCAGGGCATTGAACTGCACCGGCGCATCCACGGCAATGTGCAGCACATCCAGCGGGGCCTTGCCGTCATAGGTCAGGTGCTTGTAGAAGGCGTCATACTGCTCGCGCGTGACCGAGGATTTCGGCTCCCGCCAAAGCGCGGGCTGGGTGTTGATCTTGTCCTCGCCCACAAAAATGGGGAACGGCACAAAGGCCGAATGCTTGCGGATGACGGATTCCACCCGGAATTTTTCGGCAAATTCCTTGGCGTCCTCCTTGAGGTGAACGACGATGCGCGTGCCGCGCTTCAGCTCCCCGGCCTCGCAGGCCGAAACCTCAAAGGTGCCCAGACCGTCGCTGACCCAGACATGCGCCTGTCCGTCACCGCCGAAGGCGGGCAGGGAGGTCACCTCCACCTTGTCCGCCACCATGAACACCGAATAAAAGCCCACGCCAAAGCGCCCGATGATGCTCGCCGCGTCAGCCGGGTTGCTCTCGCCCGCCTGCGCGTCCAGCTCGGCCAGGAAGGCTTCGGAACCGGACTTGGCGATGGTGCCCAGATTTTCGGCCAGCTCCTCGGCGCTCATGCCCAGACCGCTGTCGGTGATGGTCAGCGTGCGCGCCGTCTCGTCCAGCGCGATGCGGATTTCCAGCGGCAGTTCAGGCTCGCGCGGGGTCTCGCCGCGACTCGTGCGAAAGCGCAATTTGTCCAGCGCGTCCGAGGCATTGGAAATGAGTTCCCGCAAAAAGATTTCACGATTGGTATACAGGGAATTGGTGAGAATGCGCAAAACCTTGCGCACCTCGGCCTTGAATTGCTGTTCAGCCATGATGATGCAGCCTCCTGTCATGAATACCTCGTCAGGTAAGTCCCGCACGGGATTCGTCAAGCCCGCGCGGCGCGCGGCGTTTTCCCTTCTTTTTTTGTTGAGGGGGGAAGGAAGGGGCTTTGCTCGCGCCCAAAGCCCCTTCCTTC
>DWZD01000028.1 GCA_019118345.1 Candidatus Desulfovibrio intestinavium
GGCACCCTGCGCCTGCTGGAAGCCATACGCATGCTGGGGCTGGAAAACCACACCCGTTTCTATCAGGCCTCCACATCCGAACTGTTCGGCAAGGTGCGGGAAATTCCGCAAACGGAAACCACGCCCTTCTATCCCCGTTCGCCCTACGCCTGCGCCAAGCTCTATTCCTACTGGATCACGGTCAACTACCGCGAAGCCTACGGCATGTACGCCTGCAACGGCATCCTGTTCAACCACGAATCCCCCATACGCGGCGAAACCTTCGTGACCCGCAAGATCACCCGCGCCCTGGCCCGCATCCTGCTGGGGCTCGCGTCCTGCCTCTATCTGGGCAACATGAACGCCAAGCGCGACTGGGGCCATGCCCGCGACTATGTGGAGATGCAGTGGCTCATGCTGCAACAGGAGCAGCCCGACGATTTCGTCATCGCCACGGGCCGCCAGTTCTCGGTGCGGGATTTCGTCAACGTGGCCGCCGCCGATCTGGGCCTGAGCCTGCATTGGCAGGGCGAAGGCGTCAACGAAACCGCCACCGTGACGGCCATTGACGCCGACAGGGCCGCGCAGGCCGCCCAGGGCAAGGAGGTCGCCATCAAAGTCAGGGTCGGGGATGTCATCGTGCGGGTCGATCCGCGCTACTTCCGGCCCACCGAGGTGGAAACCCTGCTGGGCGATCCGGCCAGGGCGCAGGCGAAACTGAGCTGGAAACCGCGCACGACCTTCGAGGAAATGGTGGAGGAGATGACCCGCCACGACCTCCAGCTGGCCCTGCGCGACGCCGTGGTGGAAGGCGCAGGCTTCACCAGCTACAAGCACGAGGAATGACGCGGCCCCGCTGCCTTCCGCAAGAAAAGGACAGGCAATCCAGAGGAGCCGCACAGGCGGGGAAACAGATTGCGTTTTCCGTCCCGGATGCGCTGCTTGCCTGCGCCCGAGATTTTACATACAACAGGATGAATTTGCTCGACAGCGCAGCAATGGCCAAGCTGGATAACAACTACGCTCACGGTGTGAAACGCCTATGAAATCATTTCTCCCTGTCTGCGAGCCGCTGCTTGCGGGCAATGAGCTGAAATACGTCACCGATGCCGTCAGCAGTGGCTGGATATCCTCTGCCGGCAGCTATGTTTCCGCCTTTGAAAAGGCCTTTGCCGCGTATTGCGGCGTTCGCCACGGCATTGCCGTCTGCAACGGGACGGTGGCCCTGCATCTGGCCCTGCGTGCGCTGGGCGTCGGGCCGGGGGATGAGGTCATCATCCCGGATTTCACCATGATCGCCTCGGCGCTGGCCGTCTGCTACTGCGGTGCGAAGCCTGTTTTTGTGGATGCCGATCCCGAGACCTGGAACATGGACGCCGCGGCGGTGGAGCGGCGCATCACCCCGGCCACGCGCGGCATCATGGCCGTGCACATCTTCGGCAATCCTTGCGACATGGACGCCCTGGGCCAGCTTGCCGATCGTCACGGACTCTGGCTCATGGAGGATGCCGCCGAAGCGCACGGCGCGAGCCTGCGCGGGCGCAAGGCGGGCGGATTGTCCCGCATTGCCGCCTTCAGCTTCTTTGCCAACAAGAACATCACCACGGGCGAGGGCGGCATGGTCGTCACCGATGACGACGAGCTGGCGGCAGCCTGCCGCTACTACAAGAACATGTGCTTTCCCCTTGATGCGCCGCGCACCTACCTGCATGCCCACATCGGCTACAATTACCGCATGAGCAATCTGCATGCCGCCATCGGCCTGGCCCAGACCGAGCGCGCCGACGCGTACAAGGCCCTGCGTCAGGCGCATGGCCGGCAGTACCGGGAACGGCTGGCCGCCATTCCCGGCATTCGCCTCCAGCAGGATACCCCGGACGGGGAAAACGTGTACTGGATGAACGGGCTGGTGGTCACGTCGGCCTATGGGCGCTCGCGCGACGAACTCCTTGTCCATCTGCGCGAACAGGGCATCGATACCCGGCTGTTTTTCAACGGCATGCACCGCCAGCCGGCGCTGAAGGATTTTGGCTGCGACGGCGGCAGCGACTATCCGGTTTCCGACCTGCTGGCCGACAACGGCTTTTATCTGCCCAGCGGCAGCAACCTGCGGGAAGCGGATATTGATCGCGTCTGCGACGTCATTGCCGCCTTTGCCCGTTAAAGGAGCCGTCATGACTGTCTTCGGCGATTATGCGCGGTATTACAATGTGCTCTATCAGGACAAGGATTATGCGGGCGAAGCGGATTTCGTCCTCACATGCCTGAAACGCCGGCATGAGGCTCCCCGCACGCTGCTGGATCTGGGCTGCGGCACAGGACGCCATGCCCTGGAAATGGCCCGCCGGGGCCTCAGCGTCACCGGGGTGGACATGTCCGCCACCATGCTGGACATGGGCCGTCAGGCGTTGGCCGTCGCGCCGGAACTGCCGCCGGGCGTCACGCCGCCCCGGCTGCTGGAGGGCGATGCGCGGACAGTCCGGCTTGAGACGCCATTTGATGCCGTGACCAGCCTGTTCCATGTGATGAGCTACCAGAATACGGAAGAAGATGCCCTTGCCGTACTGGAAACCGCCCGTTGCCACCTGAAGCCGGGCGGCTGCTTTCTCTTTGATTTCTGGTATGGCCCCGGGGTGCTGACCGACCCGCCTACGGAGCGGGATCGCGTCATGGAAGATGCGCTGACGCGTGTTCAGCGCCACGCCCATCCCGTGCATCGCATCAGCGACAATATCGTGGAAGTGCATTACGACATCCGGCTGACGGACAAGACCACGGGCAGTGAGTCGTCCTTGCGTGAGATGCACTCCATGCGCTACTGGTTTTTGCCGGAATTGCGCTATCTGGCAAGGCAGGCAGGCTTTTCCCCCGTGGCGGAAGGCGCCTGGCTGCGTGACAGCCTCGCGGACGGCTCATCAACCCCCTGGAATGCCTGGATGCTGTTGCAATGAAGCGAATCGCCGTCTTGTGCTGTGACTATCCTCTGCATACGGCCGCGCTTGTCCTGAACTCCATTGAGGAGTTTGTGGATCGCGGCATGCACATTGACATTTTTTGCAACTCGGCGATGGATGCTCCGGTTTTTCCTTCCTCGTATCCCGTAACCGTCCATGTTTACCGCGAAGCCTTCCGGGACAAGGTCTTCAGGAAACTTTCCACCTTTCCCATCATCCGGCATATGCTCTTTCCACGGATGATACGCGATATTGCCCGCCTGTCTCCCTATTGGGCATCCTTTGCCAGATATGTCAAAAGACTGGACTTGGATGTCTACGACTACATTCTCTGTATTTCCTATCCCGCGCTGTTTTGCGTTGCGGCAAAACGCCATTCCGGGAAATGCATCTACTACAACATAGAACTGTTGGATGACACGCCAGATGCGGCGGGAATTTATATTGATAAAAACCTTTGCCGCAAGCTGGAACATGCTTGCCTACACCGCGTCTCTCATACGGTGGCCATGAGTCCGGACAGGGCAAGGATCTTTCAGCGCCAAACGCAGACGCCGGAGAGCCGGATCTCGGTTCTCCCCATCCTGCCGCGAACCAAGGAGTTGGGGGAGCGGAGTCCATCAAATTTTTTCCGCGCAAAGTTTTCTCTGAAGCCTGACCAGAAAATTGTTGTGTACAGTGGCGGCATCGGCGACTGGGCCATGCTGGAGGAGATTGTCAGGACAGTTCCCGCATGGCCTGAAGCGTATGTCCTTGTTATCCATACCTGGCAGCAATATGCGTTCGAAAGTCCGTATGGAAAGCGCTTGCTGGATGCGGCAAGAGGGCTGCCTGTCTTTTTTTCCGCGGAAAGCCTTTCGCGCTCCCAGCTGATTTCCGCCCTGTCGGCTGCCGATATCGGCATTGCCTACTATCGTGAACTTGATGATAATTTTACGAATATTGTTTTTTCCTCCAACAAGATCTGCGAATATCTCATTGCCGGCTTGCCTGTCCTTTGTTCGCCTTTGCCCTCTCTGAAAAAGGAAATCGACAGCCATAACCTGGGGAGAGCTGTTCCAATCAGTCAAATACCAGCCGCCATCAGGGAACTTGGCGCACACAAGGACTCTTTGGCCGCAAGCATTGCCAAATCGCTCACCGAGGAACTCAATTTTGACAAATATTTTGAAAAATTTTACCGGAAGATCGTGTGATTCCATGGAAAATGGCTCTATCGTCGAACAGGACATATGGGACAAGGGCTACCAGCAGTACACGCTTTCTGTCTCGCAAAACCAGCGTGAAAATGCGTTTCTCGAGCGATTTCTTCCCGCCAGACAAGGTTCGGCCCTTGAAATCGGCTGTTTTCCCGGGCGCTATTTGCCGCTTGTCGGTCGCAAGGGCTACACGCTTTCCGGCATTGACAGAACGCCGCGCGTGGCTGAGCTTCCGTCGTGGCTGACTGGTCTCGGATGCAAGGTCGGCAAATTTTATCAGGCGGATTTTTGTGCATGGCAGGCGGAATCACGGTATGATGCCGTCATTTCCTTCGGCTTTGTTGAACACTTCACGAATTGGGATGAAATATTTGTCAAACATTGTTCTCTTGTCGCGCCGGGTGGGGTGCTGCTTGTCACTTTTCCCAATTTTGGCGGCATGGTGCAAAAGTATCTGCATGCCTGGCTTGATGCGCAAAACCTCGCCCTTCATTGGCAGGAAGCCATGCGGATTGCTCGCTACAGGGAGATATGCGCGCGGCAGGATTTTAAGATCGTTTTCAGCGGCTACTGGGGCGGTTTTGATTTCTGGTTGGGCGGAGAGGCCAAACTTTCTCGCCTGCAGCAGCGTTGTTTCAAGGTTCTTTGCAAATTGAGCCGTCACGGCGCGTCCCTTCCCTCCTTCAGCTGGAGCGCTCCCTATTGCGGCATAGTTGCCAAGCGAGTGTGAAGTCATGACATCACGGTCAAGAATTGCCATTCTCTATATTTGTACCGGAAAGTACCATGTTTTTTGGGATAAATTTCATGCCAGCGCCCAAAAAAATCTTTTTCCCCAAGCGGAAAAACATTTTTTCGTGTTTTCCGATGCGCCCCGTGAGGCATTGGCACGCGATGATATGACGTATATTTACCAGCCGAGGTTGGGCTGGCCCAACGATACCCTCAAGCGTTTTCACATGTTCAGCCGCATAGCGGACAAGCTGCAGGAGTACGATTTCATTTTTTTCTTTAATGCAAATATTGTTTTCTTGGATGAAATTACGGAAGAAATATTGCCGTCACCGGAGGAAGGACTCGTCGTCGTCCAACATCCTGGGTATTATGCGGCACGTCCTTATGATTTCCCGTATGAGCAAAATAGAAGGTCAACTGCATACATCAACTGTGGAAAAGGAAAATGCTACATTTGTGGGGGTGTCAATGGTGGAACGCGCCAGGCTTATACGACCATGATTCAGGATCTGGTCAAAGCAATAGATACGGATATGTGGCATGGCATTGTGGCTGTCTGGCATGACGAGTCACATATCAACAAATACATTATTGACAGACCGTACAAACTTCTTTCTCCGGCCTATGCTGTTCCTGAAAATGTAAACCTGCCCTTTGCGCCCAAAATTCTCATTCTTGATAAAAGCAATTATGGCGGGCATGAGGCCTTGCGCAATGAAACGGCGGAACCCCGGTCACGGCCTCATTTCGGACATCGCATCCAACGAAAGGTCAATCGCCTTCTTCGCCGTTTGTCTTTTTGCATAGGTCGGATGGTATCGCGCTGACATGTCCCGTTGCTGTCCATGCGGTGAGCAGGCAGAGCTGATCAGCGCAAGGTGCTTTGTTTTTTATGTTGCACAAGGAGTCAAAAGCCTTGCAGCCCAATAGAATAACAGCCATGCTTTGCGGCGGTCTGGGCAACCAGATGTTTCAGTACGCAGCGGCCTGCGCGCTGTCGCTGCGCTGCCGGGCGCCTCTGTATCTGGATACTGGCCACTTTCGCAGGGCTGATAATACGCGCGCCTTTCAGCTCTCTCTCTTTCCTCGCCTCATGCAGCGTGTTGCCGGCATAACAGACTTCCCTCCGACCTTTTTTCGCCGCGTATGGAAGCGCTTGCGCCGGCTTTTGCCTTGTTCTCCTGAGGTGCACGAACCGCATTTTGCCTATTGGCCCGAATTTGAGCGCCTGAACCCTCCTGCTATCCTTTTCGGATATTGGCAAAGCGAGAAATATTTTGCCGCTGTGCAGGCGGAAATTCGCCACGATTTCGCCTTTCCTCCCTTGCCTGACGGCCCGGCCCAAGAGCTGGCTGCCCGCATTGCCGGCACGCCAGAGGCCGTCTCCGTGCATATCCGGCGCGGAGACTATGTCAGCAATCCGCAGGCACAGGCTTTTCACGGCAACCTGCAACAAGACTACTATCGTGCGGCGCTCAACCGCATCATGGAGACCTGCGGCCCTGCGACACTCTTTTTGTTCAGTGATGATCCCCAATGGGTTCAGGATAATTTTGATCGTTGCGGACATGCGGCTTTCGTCGTAGATTTGGCAATGCCCGAAGTGCCGCACCATGACATGCACCTCATGTCGTTATGCAAGCATCACATCATCGCCAATTCCAGCTTCTCGTGGTGGGGCGCCTGGTTGGGTCAGCGGCAAGGGCTGACGTTTGCGCCCAAGCGCTGGTTTGCCGACGAATCTGTCAATACGGAAGATGTGTGCCCTGACCGCTGGGTACGGCTTTAGAGTTTGAATATGTCGTCTCACTGCCAATCACCTGACATTACCGTCCTGCTGCCTGCATACAATGCGGAACCGTTCATAACGGAAGCCGTCATGTCCATTTTGCAGCAAAGTTATACGAACTTTGTGCTGCTGATCATTGATGACGGTTCCACAGATCGCACGGGTGAGATTCTGGAGGAGCTGGCATCTCGCGATGGCCGCATTGCATTGTACCGGCGAGAAAACAGGGGGCTTGTTGCCACGCTCAATGAGGGGCTGTCCCTCTGTCGCACAGAACTTGTGGCGCGCATGGATGCTGACGATATCGCATTGCCCGATCGGCTCGCCATGCAGAAAGACTTTATGGACGCCCATCCGGGAATTGTGGTCTGCGGAAGCGACATGGTAGCCTGCGAAAGCGGGAAAATGCTGGTCTACCCACGGCAGGAGCGTTGTCCTGTCGCGTGTCTTTTTGGTTCACCGCTTGCGCACCCAACGGTAATCTTTCGCAAAAGCATTGTGGAGTCGCTTGGCGGATACGGAGAAGAGATGCTCTTTGCGGAAGATTATGATTTGTGGGCACGCATCATTGCGAATGGTCTGAAAATGGCGAATATTCCTCAGCCACTGCTTGTATACCGTGAGCATCCGCAGGTTGACCGTTTTGCCTACCGCTGCCGCAGCATGCTGACAACGCAGCGGATCTGGGTGCAGCAGCTTCAGCGGCTGGGCATTTGTCCCACCCCGGGGGAACTGGATAGTCATGCCTATTGCGCCGCCCCTTGCAAAGACATCGCATGGCGGCAAAAAAGGGCACATCAGTGGCTGGAAAAGTTGTGCGCGTGCAATCGCCGGGAACGCATTTACGATCAGGCGATGCTTGAGGGCCAATGCGCGGACATCCTGAGGCGTTTTCCCCAGCCCGTTTCTTTCGCCAAGGCTCCGCTGTTTGCTTTCGCCCGGCTGGCCCGACTGCTCATTGCCTCATTGTTCCATGACACGACAGCTCTCAAGACGTTTCTTCGAAAGCTGCGTCGGGTGAGGAAATAGATTCTGCAATATCATTTGCGCCGCCGCTCGGCCAGAAAACGTCGCAGAAGCCGTTTGGCCTCACTTGGAGAATGAAGGATGGAACGCACGGTTTCCGCACAACCCCAGCCCAGTACATGGAGAAAATCCCCGGGATGGCGGGCAAGAATCCGTCCCGCCGCATAAGGATGCAGATGCAGATGGCGATACAGCTCCAGTAATGAGGACGGTCGCAAGAGACGCCAGCGCATGACGGCCCAGAGGTCATAACAAGCTTCCTTCTTGTGGGCCTGCAAAAACGCTGGCTCATTCTCCCAATGTCGGGCGACATGGATGCGGCAATCCAGTTGGCACAGCGCGCGTTTTTCCGCACTCAGGGAATGTTGCATACTGCTTTGTCGCACCCGGATCCAGGTCAACGGCTGATCCAGGCGAATGGCCGGGCCGAACTGTGCCAGTCGCGCCCACATGTCCCAGTCCTCACCAAAGCGCAGTTTTTCGTCAAAGCCCCCCGCCCGTTCCAGCAGTTCCCGCCGCACCATGACGGACGAGCCAGAACCGGTAACCGGATAGATGCCGAGGCGGATATTCTCGAATGTCGGGGCAACAGTTGTCTGGATGGGAAATGGCACATTCCCCATCGGTTTGCCTGACTCATCCATCAGGCGCGCACCGGTATGCGAAAAGGAGAAGTCCCCCTTGTCCATGACCGCGAGCTGCGACGCCACCTTTTCCGGCTCCCATGCGTCATCGGCATCCAGAAAGGCCAGATAGCGGGCTTTGGCAATCTGGATTCCCAAGTTTCGCGCCGCGCTCAGGCCCCGGTTCGGCCCATTCAGCACACATATCCGTTCATCCGTTGCGGCCATTGCGGCGACTTTTTTTTCTCCGCCGTCCGTTGAGCCATCATTCACGACAATGATTTTTCGCACCGGCACTGTCTGATGCTGGACGGAACGAATGGTTGTTTCAATAAACGGAGCACAATTGTACAGGGGAATGACGACATCAATCACATTTGCCTCACAGCATAATATATTGCGTTTTTGTATTTGATCCGATATATGATGTCAACGCCTGCGGGCCTGACAAAACCTTTTGACAGTACGGACGCTCGGCCTGTTGCGCCTGCCGGGACAAATCTCCGCCGGGGATGCCGAACGCCGACGTGACAGCCCATTGCAACAATTGTGCACGCCTCTTTGCCACCGCGCATCTGCCGTGGCCTTTTTTCCGGCAGAGGGAAGACGGGTACGGCGGAATGCTGGCCCTGAGACACAATGATGATGGGGCAAATATACGTACCATCCGCAGTCTGCTTGACACGGATGATTGGGAGCGTCGTTTGTCGGCCTTGCGCCAAAGTCGGGAAAAGCTCTTGGTCACGAACAATCTTTTTGCATGTCTGGATCGCCTGATTGAGGAAAGCGACGAGCAGACACGGCGTGGTCCGTCACTCGATCAGGCTGTCCCCATACATGCCGCCGGATGCTGGACGACAGCAGTCCTTCATCGGGCTGTTCGCTTCGGATTCTACAATCCCCTTGCCGCCGGATAGCGCATGAGTCTAATGCCCGCCGTTTCCGTGCTCCTGCCCGTGTACAATGCGGCCTCCTATGTGCGAGAGGCTGTCGCCTCCATTCTGGCGCAGACGCTGAGGGATTTCGAGCTGATCCTCATGGATGACGGCTCCACCGATGCTTCCGGCGGCATCCTGAGGGCACTGGCGGCGGAAGATCGCCGCATCCGGCTGGTGCAACGGGAAAACCGGGGCTTGATAGCCACCCTGAACGAGGGCCTCGCCCTGGCGCGGGCCCCCTTTGTCGCCCGCATGGATGCGGACGATATTGCCCTGCCGGAACGTCTTGCACGCCAGTGCGCCCACATGGAACGTCATCCGGGGCTTGCGGTGCTGGGTTCCGCCATTCAATACATGGATGCGGCGGGCAGGCCGGGGCGGATCAAGAAGTACCCTGTCGGGGACGCCGTTGATGAGGCCATCCTGTGGGGTTCGCCGCTGGCGCATCCGGCGGTCATGCTGCGTACGCAAGCCGTGCGGGCGGCGGGGGGCTATCCTGCCGCCTTTCCCCATGCCGAGGATTATGCCCTCTGGCTGCGCCTGTTCGCTCCCGGCTCCATCGACAATCTGCCGGACGTTCTTTTGCGGTACAGGCTGCATGGGGGGAGCGTTTCCCATGTGCACGCGCTTGCGCAGCGAACGTCCACCCTGCGCGCACAGGCCCTCTGGCTGGCGGGGCGCACGGAGATGCCCGCCGAGGCGAACAGCGGCGACAATGCCTGTTTTCTGCAGGCGATTGCCCTGCCTCCCGCCGTCCGGCAGGGCCTGATCGCGCGCATGCTGGCGCTGGCGCCGCACCTAGTCGGCAGCGGCAGGGATGATCCCGAGGGCAGCGGCTGGCTTGCCGAGCTGTGTCGTTCGCCCCGTACGCCCGAACTTCGGCGGGCGCTTTCCCTCTATCATCTTCGGGCCGCCAAAGCGTCATCCCTCCCCCTGCGGAAAAGCGCGGCCCATCTTGCCCGCTCCTTCTTCTGGTCTCCCGCGACCGTTTGGCGTAAACTGAAGCAACATTGACAAGGAAATGCCATGGTAACGCGTGCCCCGCTGTCCGCTTCCCCCCGTTTTGCCCTCTGCATCGCCACTGTCGGGCGCATCATGGAGCTGGACAGGCTGCTGACCTCGCTTGAGCAACAGACCTACGTTCATTTTCATATCTATCTGGCTGATCAGAACGCGCCCGGCGTGCTGGACGCCATGCTGGCACGGCATGCCGCCCTGCCGCTGACGCGCATCATGCTGCCCTCACGCGGTTTGTCAGTGGCGCGCAATCGTCTGCTCCCGCCGGCAGCGGACGAGGACATTCTCGCCTTTCCCGATGATGACTGCTGGTACGCGCCGGATACGCTGGAACAGGCCGTCGCCGCCCTGCGCCGTCATCCCGATGCGGGAAGCGTCCTCGCCTCCTGGACGCCCGACGCCGCCACGCCGCCTCGCGATGCCAGGGAAAGGCCGCTTTCCGCTCATGCTCTTTTTGCGCAGGGCAACTCCATCGTGCAGTTCCACCGGGCCGAAGTGGTGTGCGATCTGCGTTTCGATCCCCAGCTTGGGGTGGGGACGGGGCTGCCCTATGGCAGCGGCGAGGATACGGACTTTTTGCTGCAGGCCCAGCGGCGCGCACCGATCTGGCGCTGCCCGGCCATCCGGGTTTTTCACCCGTCGCCGGCAACGCAGGTTCCTACCGGGGAAAAAATCGCCGCCTATGCGGCCGGGCGCATGTTCCTGCTCAGAAAGCACGCCTTTCCGTTCTGGTTTCGCTGCGCCAATGTGCTGTATCCGCTGTTCATGCTGCCGCTTGCGGCCATGCGGCTGGATCGCGCGGGCATCTGGTATCGCTGGCGCATGTTTGCGGAACGCTTGCGCCATTTCTGAAGCGCCAGGCCGCAGGTCGCGGCAGCCGCATGCGCCGCCCGTGTCCGCTTTTGGGGGTAGCGGCACCGGGCAGTGGCACGGCATTGCCCTGACCGGCGGCTCTGCTGCATTTGCGCCGCGGTATTGCCGCCGCTGGCGGGGCAAGACGGCGAAGCGCCAGCAGGGGCAGCGTGGGGCGGCTGCCGCTTCACTTTCGCCGGACTGAAGTGCAGAGCGGCACGATGGCCCCGGTGTGCCGCAGGCCCGGTACCCGCAAGACAAATGAAAAGGGTCACGGAATGTCGTTCCGTGACCCTTGCCTTTCAGGACTGGTGCCGAGGGCGGGACTCGAACCCGCACAGCTATTGCCACTACCCCCTCAAGATAGCGTGTCTACCAGTTCCACCACCTCGGCGGCGTAAAGCGCTTTTACGCGAAGCCGCCGTGCTTGGCAAGTCTTTTTTCAGGGCTTTTCTTGTCCGCCGGCGGTCGGCCGTGTGCTGCGTTTCCCGTAGGGCAGGCCGCCGGGCACGGTCATGTCATTTCTGCGTTTTCAGCCGCCATGACGGCGGACGGATGCCCTCGCCCGTGCAGGCAAGGAAGCGATCCCAGGGGAAGGGCTGAGCGTCATCCCCCAAGGCAAGCTCGCCGTAAAAGCAGCGGCCGTCGGGACTCATGACGGCGTTCTGAATCTCTCCCTTCGCGGGGATGATCAGGCCGAAGGCCGCCAGATAGTCCCGGAGCGGCATGGCCCGGGGCCACGGCCCGTGGGGATGGAAATCCTCATCCCAGATCCACATTTCACGCCTCTTCGTGTACAGGACGATTTTGCCGTTGTCGCTGATGTCGCCAAAGTCGGGGGAACCGTAGGTAATGCTTTGGTTGTCGTCGATGGGAACGGCCTTTCCCGTGTCGTCCAGCCGGGCCAGCACGGTCAGCGCATCGGCCGACCGCTTCCCTGAGGAGCGGATTTCTTTCAGCGTGACGTTGCACAGGACATGGCGGGCATCGAAATCGGGCGTACCGTAGGCGATGTCCGTGACGTGCCAGTTCCTGAACAGCGGGCTGCGCGGATCCGCCTTCTTCAGCTCCGCATCCGTCAGCATCCGGCTAGGCCCGGCAATGGCTATCCCCCAGCGATGCAGGGGATTGTCCGGGTCGCCGACCCGCAGGATCTTCGTGCCGTCGTCGGGTATGCCGGTGGCCGCAGCGCCGCCGAAAAGCAGCTCGCGTTCCTTGCCGGTAGCGAGATCGCGCACATGGGTGGTGGGCGACATGGTGCGCAGAATCGTTTTGCCGTCACGGCTCAGGATGCGTTCGGGCGCCGCGCTTTCATGCATGAAGTCGTCCAGTTCCCTGTAGCGCCCTTCCTGCATGCTGAACCAGAGCGGCCGGTTCTGGATGTAGCCCCGGCTCATGGCCTTCCTGCCCTGCGGGGTGTTGGCAAATCGCTCGAGTTCCTCCCCGGACGCATCAGGTGCGGGCGCGTCGGGGACAGGCTCCATGCCCTTGCCCACGGCCACCGTGCCGTCGGCAGACAGCCCGCGCCAGGTCACGTCAATGAGGTCATGCCGGGACATGTAGCGTATTTCCTGGCCGTACTGCCAGATAAAGCCGGGGCTGGCCAGGGTCTGGCCATAGCCGGGCGCAGTGCCTTCGCCTTGGCGTTGACGCAGAAAGCCGCTCATGGTGTGTCCGTCATCGCTCAGGGCAACCCCCATGCCGTAATGGGAGGAGGGCGGCGTCAGGAGAATCGGGCCAAAATCCCGGCTCCAGATAAAGGGGCGGCTATCCACTATGCCGGTGAGCGCGCGACAGTCCGGCGCAATGGCCCGGATGCGCCCGTTTTCGCCGAGCAGCGGCGCCATTTCCATGATGAAGCCTTGCGACGGCGCGTCCGGGGCGGCGCCCTGTCCCGTGGCGGGAAAGCGCAGCAGGGGGGTCGCCGGGAGCATCCCTGCCGCGCGGCGTGCCCAGCGGCTGCCGGAACGGAAAAGATTTTTCATGCTGTCCTCCTTGTGCGATTGAAGGGAGCACATGCCGATGCGACAACGTATATGGGGAATGGCAAATGGGTCAATGCCGCGCACGGGCAGCACGACGACGGCGACGGGGACAGGAAAGAGGCGGGCATGGCGGCGCGGGGAAAACGTGCCGGATCAAGGGCGGCAGCTGACGACCGAGGCGGGCGGATGATGCCGGCCTCCCCGCCGTTTCGGTCACAGGCAGGGAGTGGGGCGGCAATCTGCGCAAAAAGGGTCGCAGTGTGAACACTGCGACCCTTGCTTGGACAACTGGTGCCGAGGGCGGGACTCGAACCCGCACAGCTATTGCCACTACCCCCTCAAGATAGCGTGTCTACCAGTTCCACCACCTCGGCGGCAGGAAAGTGTATAGACGAAAGGGCGGCACTTGGCAAGTCTTTTTTTCCGGGCTGTTCCCGTTTCCGCCGCGCCGTTTCCGCCCTTGCGCGGCCCCTGCGGGAGCCGAACCCTACGGGCGTGCGTTTTTCCGGTCTTTCCTCAGGGTCCAGTGCGGCGGCTCGATGCCTTCGCCCGTACAGGCGAGAAACTCCCGGTAAGGGAACCGCTTTTCATCCTCTTCGGCGGCGAGCTGGCCGAAAAAGCAGCGTCCGTCCGGGCTCATGATGGCGTCCCAGATTCTTCGATCCGAAGGAAGAACAAGCCCGAACGAGGCCAGATAGCCCCGAAGCGTCCACGCGTTCCTATACGTACCGGGAGTCGGGAGGTCCTCATTCCAGACGTACATTTCGCGATTCTGCTCATAAAGGACGATCCTGCCGTTGTCGCTGATGTCCCACAGCACGCCCAGCGAATCCGCAACGTCGTCATCGTCGGCAATGGGGGTGGCGCCCCCCTTGTCGTCCAGCCGGGCCAGCAATCTGAAGCCGCCCGGCAGCGCCGGTCTGTTGCGGCTTATGTCCGGCCGGTATGGCTTCAGCCAGATACAACACAGGTTGTAGCGCGCGTCTAAGCTCGGCGTGCAGGACTCTATTTCATCGATAAACCAGTCCCGGAGCATCGGGCTTTTGGGATCCAGCTTTTTTTTCTTTTGCAAAGCGGCCAGTTCCGCGTCCGTAAGGAGGCGGCTCTTTGATATAAGCCGCTCTCTCCCCCAGCGGTACAGGGGGCTGTCCGGATCGCCCGCCCGGATGATGTTGCGTTCTTTCCCGGGTTCGCCGCCCGCGACGGCGCCGCCGAAGGTCAGCTGCCGCTTTTTGCCGGTTTTGAGATCGTAGACAAAACTGTTGTCCTCCCGGAAATAGATGATTTTTTTCCCGTCGCGGCTCATGATTCTCTGGGGAATCGAACGCGCGTTCACGAAGCGGGGAATCTCTCTGTAGCGCGTTCCTTCCCGGACGAACCAGAGCGGCCGGTTCTGGATGTAGCCCCGGCTCATGGCCTTCTTGCCCTGCGGCGTCCGGGCGAAGCGTTCCAGCTCCTCGCCGGAGGCGTCAGGTGCGGGCGCGCCGGGGACAGGTTCCATGCCCTTGCCCACGGCGACGCGACCGTCGGCCGACAGGCCGCGCCAGTTCACGTCAATGAGATCATGCTGGGACATGTAGTGTATTTCCCGGCCGTACTTCCAGATAAAGCCGGGGCTGGCCAGGGTCTGCCCATAGCCGGGCGGGGGGCCTGCTCCTTCGCGCTGCCGCAGAAAGCCGGTCACGGTGCGTCCGTCATCACTCAGGGCAACCCCCATGCCGTAATGGGTGGATGGCGGTATCAGGCGAACCGGGCCGAAATCCCGGCTCCAGATAAAGGGGCGGCTGTCAACAATGCCGGTGACGGCGCGACAGCCCGGCGCAATGGCCCTGAGACGCCCGGTTTCGCCGAGCAGCGGCAACATGTCCATGATGAAGCCCCTCTGAGGCGGCAGGGCGGCGGGGCTTTCTGCGGCGGGAGCGGCAGGAGCGGCGGCAGGGCTTTCTGCGGCGGGCAGAAGAAGCATCGGGAGCGCCGACAGCATCAGACCCGCCCGCCGGATCCATCGGCTGCCGGAACGAAGAAAATGTTTCATGCGTTTCTCCTGTGTCGGCTGCGGGGGAAGTCGCATTCCGTGCGTCGGGAAATGATATCCCGGCTTGCCGGATGCGGTCAATTGTACGGGCGGGAAGATGCTCGCCCATCCCTGCCCGCAGGCGGGGTGCGTGTCCCCGCCGGATACGTTCCCGGGGGGGGGGACATCCCTCCATCCCCCGGCGTGCCGGTATCCGGGGGGAAGCAGCCGGGGCAGCGGCATTTCCTTGTGAAAAACACCATAAAAAAGGCTGCGGTCAGGTGACGGAAGCCGTCATCGTTCCGAACCGCCGTCGAGGGCGGGATGTGAAGTCGCACTGGCATTGCCGCTCCCCCCTCAGGATGGCGTGTCTGCCCGTTCAACCACCCCGGCGGCAACTGCCTCTGCTCCTGAGTGTAGCAAGTATTTTGGGGCAGCCTGCCCGTGCGCCGTTATTTGCCTGGCAAGGGGGAGGCGGCCCCGGGCGTTTGCGCCTTCGGCGTGTGGCTGCGCGGGGCGGGGCTTGCGCTTGCGTGAGCTTGCGCGTACATCAATGGGATGTGAGGTTTCGGCATGGATGCCCGGATTCAGGAATGTCTGCACCGGCACGGGCCGGTGCTCTGTGTGGATATCGGCAGCGGTACGCAGGACGCGCTTCTGGCCCGTCCGGGCCTTGAGCCGCACAACTGGCCGCGTTTCGTGCTGCCGTCGCCCGCGCGCATGGTGGCGCAGCGCATTCGCGAACTGACGCTGCTCAAGCGTCCGGTCTGGCTGTACGGCGGCAACATGGGCGGCGGTTTCGGGCAGGCGGTGCGGGAGCATATTGCCGCCGGATGCGGGGTGAGCGCCACGGCGGCGGCCTCGCGCGCCCTGCATGATCGCGAGGACGTGGTCTGCGGCATGGGCGTCCGGCTGGCTGAGGACTGCCCCGAGGGATATGTGCCGCTGTTTCTCACGGATTATTCCCCGGAATTCTGGGCTTCGCTCCTGCGCCATGCGGGTTTGCCGCAGCCGCATCTGGTGCTGGCCGCCGCGCAGGATCATGGCGAGCACGGACAGGGCAATCGCGTCGGTCGCATGCGCATGTGGCGGGAGCTGCTGGAGCATTCCGCCAGTCCCGAGGACTGGATCCATGTTGCCGTGCCGCCGTTGCTCACGCGCCTGCGCGCCCTGCGGGACAAGACCGGCGGCCCGGTGGCCGACACGGGCGTGAGCATCCTGCTGGGCGCGCTCAGCGAGCCGGAAGTGATGGAACGCAGCTTCCGCGAGGGGATAACCGTCGTCAATGCCGGCAACGGGCATACGGTGGCGGCGCTTGTCTACCGGGGCATTGTGCGCGGCATTTACGAGCACCATACGGGCTTGCGCGACGTGCCCGAGCTGCTGACCGATCTGGAGCAGTTCCGCAAATCCTGGCTGCCGGCCGAGGAAGTGCAGGCCAGCGGCGGGCACGGTACGGCCTTCGGCCCGTATTGCGAGGAGGCCGGGGGCTATGTGCCGACCTTCATTCTCGGCCCGCGCCGGGACATGCTGGCCGGGCAGGGGAAGTTTCTGTCTCCGCACGGGGACATGATGCAGGCGGGCAGTTTTGGCCTGCTCTGGGGCTGGGCCAGACGGCAGGCACGCGAGTCGCTTGCCTGAGGAAATGTTGATTTGTGCAGATTTGTGAAGGAGAAGGCTGATGGACGTTTTTGATCCGGCAGAATTGTGGAGCCGCGACCAGATTGAACACACGCAGCTGATGCGCCTGCGCGCCACGGTGGCTCAGGCCCGCAAATGCGAATTTTACCGCCGCCGTCTGGACGAGGCGGGCGTGACGCCGGAAAGCATCCGCAGTCTGGAGGATGTGCGTCGCATCCCCTTCACCACCAAGCAGGATTTGCGGGATCAATATCCCACGGGCATGCTCTGCGTGCCGCCGTCGGAAATTGTGCGCATGCACTGTTCCAGCGGCACCACCGGCAGCCCGGTGGCCATCTGCCATACTCAGAACGACATCAATGCCTGGGCGGATCTCGTGGCCCGCTGTTTTTACATGGTGGGCGTGCGCAAGGAGGACGTGTTTCAGAACATGTCCGGCTACGGGCTGTTCACCGGCGGTCTGGGCATTCATTTCGGGGCCGAGCGCATCGGCTGCATGACCATTCCCGCCGGGCCGGGCAATTCCCGCCGCCAGATCAAGCTGGCCAAGGACTTCAAGACCACGGTGGCCCACATCCTGCCCTCCTATGCGCTCATTCTGGGCGAACATCTGCGCGGCATGGGCGAGGATCCGCGCGAATTTCCCCTGCGCATCGCCGTGGTGGGCGCGGAACCCTATACCGAGGAATTTCGGCGCCGCATCGAGGATCTTTTCAACATGAAGGCCTACAATTCCTATGGCCTGTCCGAAATGAACGGCCCGGGCGTGGCCTTTGAATGCCTGCAGCAGCACGGCATGCACGTTTGGGAGGACTGCTACATTCCCGAAATCATCGATCCCGAAACCTGCGAACCCGTGCCGGACGGCGAGATCGGCGAACTGGTGATGACCTGTCTCTGCCGGCAGGGCATGCCCATCCTGCGCTACCGCACCCGCGATCTGACTCGCTTCCTGCCCGGCGAATGCCCCTGCGGCCGCAAGCACCGGCGCCTTGACCGCATTGTGGGCCGTTCGGACGACATGTTCATCATCAAGGGCGTCAACGTCTATCCCATGCAGATCGAGCAGGTGGTCATGTCCTTCCCGCAGGTGGGACAGAACTACCTCATCCTGCTGGAAAACGACGGCTTTGGCGATGTCATGCGCGTACAGGTGGAAATTCGCGACGAATACTTTGTGGAGGACATGCGCACGCTTCAGGGCCTGCAGAAGACCATTGCCAACCGCCTGCGTGATGAAATCCTCATCACGCCCAAGGTGGAGCTGGTGCAGAGCAACAGCCTGCCGTCCTCGGAAGGCAAGGCCGTGCGCGTGCAGGATCTGCGCGTCAAGAAGTAGGCGGGCGCATGGAGGGCCTGTTGCAGCTCTTTTCCTTCGGGCTGGCCTACTTCTTTGTGGTGCTGCTGGCCTTGCTGCTTTTGCTCAATATTCCCGGACTGCCGGCCAACTGGCTGATCCTGGCGCTGGTCGGCATCTGGCAGTTCGTGCACCCGCAGCCCGGCCATCTGGATGTCTGGTTCTGGGTCATGGCCATTGGTCTGGCCGTACTGGGCGAAATACTGGAAACCGGCGTGCAGCTTGTCAATGCCCGCCGGCACGGCTCCACACGGACGGGAACCATTGCGGGCATGATCGGGGCCTTTGCGGGGGCCATTCTCTGCGCGCCCTTCCTGTTGGGCATCGGCGCGCTCCTGGGGGCGCTCCTCGGGGCCTGGCTGGGCTGCCTGCTGGCCGAACTGGCGCGGGGACGCCCCCTGTCGGAAAGTCTGGATGCGGCCTTCGGCGCCATGATGGGACGTTTTTTGGGCACGGTCTGCAAATGCGGCGTGGGTGGGGCCATTGTGGCTCTGGTGGCCCGGCGCATCTGGCCGGACAGCCTGCCCGTGCCCGTGCCGCCGCCGGGCGCCCTGCCGCCTGAGCCGGGGCAGGTCGTGTTCTGGCTGGAACAGCTTTTCTGTTGAGGGCAGGGCGATGAAACATCTGCTGCACGGACTGGACGTGGTGCTGGTGCAGACCCGCTTTCCCGAGAATATCGGCATGGCGGCCCGGGCCTGCGTGAACATGGGCTGCGAGCATATCTCGCTGGTCGCGCCGGAACGCTGGCTGCGCGACAAGGCCGCGCCGCTGGCTACGCCCAAGGGGCAGGGGATTCTGGACGGCATCAGCCTCCACGAAAGCCTTGCCGAAGCCGTGGCCGACAGCACGCTGGTCATCGGCACCACGGCCCGGCGCGGCGGCTGGCGGCAGGCCATGCTTTCCCCTGAGGCCTGTGCCGCCGAGGTTGCCGACTGCCTGCGGCAGGGCGGCAGGGTGAGTCTTGTCTTCGGCCCGGAAGATCGCGGGCTGGACAATGCGGCCATTACCCATTGCCATCGGCTGGTCTGCATTCCCACCGACCCCGAGGCCAGCTCGCTCAATCTGGCCCAAGCCGTGCTGCTCCTGCTCTATGCCTGCGCCTCGGCCATGCGCGCGGCGGAACGCGGCGAACCAGCCCCGGTACATATCGCCGCCGGGCCGGAACGTCCGGAGGAAACCCCGCCCGGCGAAGCGCCTTCCGGCACGGCTGGCCACGGCGCGCCGGCCACGGCGGCGGACATGGAGCGCCTCATGAACGCCCTGCGCGACATGCTGCTGCGCATCGACTACCTGCACGGCGACAATCCCGAGTATTTTCTCATGCCGTGGCGGCGGCTCTTCGGTCGCGCCCGCCTCAAACGCCATGAATACGACGCTTTCATGGGCTTGTGCCGTCAGGTGCGGCGGGCGCTGGAACGCGCTGAGCGCGCCGGAAAACAGGGGCGGCAAGAGAGCGACGGGGCATGAACGCCATGCCCCGGCTGCCGGCAAAACGGAAAGACGTTGCTCCCGTGAGAAGAGCAACGTCTTTTTTTTTTCATGCCCACGTCACGGGCAGGCGATGGTGTGCGGCGGCAGGCTCATGATCACGGCTGCTGCGGAAAATCCTCATAGACGATGCGGGTTTCGGGCGGCAGGCGATAGTAGGCCAGAATCCACGGTTCAATGTAGCTCCTGTTGTCGTAGGGCATGCAGTCCGCATATTTTTTGTTGGGGAGCTTGTAGAAGACGACCTCGGCCGGCGGCGGCGTCTGCCGGCCTGCCGCGCTCAGATTGCGGTCATTGGCAAGGATGGCCGGATAATTGATGTAGTAGCCTCTGATGACGGCAATGCCATGATAGGAGAGCGCGAAAATCAGCAGCAAACCCGCCAGACGGCGCACTGTCTTGGAAGAAAGGGCAAGGTTTTCCAGCGCCAGACTCCAGAGGCCGGCAAAAACGATGCTGAGCAGGTAGCTGGGCGGAAAGAAGACGCGCGGCGAACCGTAGCGGAGTTTGATGACGTAAAAGATGCTCATGGACAGCAGGCTGGCCAGAAGAAAGGGCAAAAAGGGCAGCAAGCGCCGACGCGGCGTCCGGCGGCAGAGCCATAGCGCGGGAAGCAGGCTCGCCAGCCAGAGGATGCCGATGGGCGAGGCGAAGATGCCTTCAAATATCCAGCCTGTCGTGTACAGGAGATCGGCAAGGCCCCCCAGTGCGTCATGCCCGGATTCCACACGCCGCATGTTTCCCGGCGCAAGCATGAGAAAGAGAAATCCGGCCACGGCCGCCCCCTGCGCCGCCAGCAGCCGACATTTCAGCCTTTTCAGATCGGATCTGAACAGAAAGAGGCAGAGGAGCGGAATCATGCTGACGGCAATGATGCTCACCTGTTCCTGCGAGGCGGCAGCCAGAAAAAAGGAAACCGGCAGGGCCGCGCGAGCCGGGAGGGAGAGCCTGTCCTGTTGCCGGGTGGCGAGCAGGATGAGGACGCCCAGAGCCAGCGGGCAGAACGGCCAGATGTAGAGGACGGAAGCCGTGGCCCAGAACATGCCCCCCCGGTAGATGCCCTCGTTGAACAGCAGATAGAAGGAGAGCAGGAAGGCCAGCAGCACAAAGGAATCCTCCTTCCTGTCGAGCAGCAGAAGAAGAATCCTGTACGTAAGATACAGCATGGCCGTCAGAACAATGGCCTGAACAAGGAAGAAGCAGGACATGCCGCCCTGAATGAGCAGGATTTCAAAGAAGAAAAAGACGACCCTGCCTCCCCACTCCATATAATGGTGCACGAGGTAGTCGAGAATGTTGGGCAGCGTTCTTTCCGCATAATGCGTGTTGACGGCATAGGTAAGCGCGCCGTAGCCGTAATCGTCATGGTAGAAGCCGATGTACTTGTTCTGGAGGTAGGTGATGCAGAAAATGACGGCGATGATCGCAAGCTGTCGTTTCATGTGGGGCGTCATTCCTTTGGTGCAAGTTTGTCAGGGTGAGACGGAAAAAAACGCGGCCCCCGCGAGGGCAGGGGCCGGAAGTTCGGTTGCGTCCTCTAGCGTTTCCACTGCTTGCCGCAGGCTTCGGCCAGGGTGCGGATGAGGCATTGGGTGCCGTTCTTGCCGCCGCCGCGAGCCTGCACCATGCGGTAGCATTCCTCGGCGCGCTCGGTGCCGGGCAGAACAAGGCCCATGCGGCGGCATTCCTCAAGGCAGAGGCCGAGATCCTTCACGAAATGCTCGACAAAGAAACCCGGGGCGTAGTCGCCCTTGAGGATGCGGCGGCCGAGGGTGTTCATGGCCGTGCTGCCGCCCGCGCCGGGCACGACCAGTTCCAGCCATTTGTCCACATCCAGTCCGGCTTCCTGCGCATAGAGCAGGGATTCGCAGACGCTGAACATGACGCCCGCCACGGCGATCTGATTGGCGAGCTTGGCCTGCTGGCCGCTGCCCGCCGGGCCGCAGTGCATGAGCGAGGTGCCCATGACCTCGAGGCAGGGCCGGATGCGCTCAAAGGCCGCGGCGTCGCCGCCCACGAAGATGGAGAGCCGCGCCTCGCGCGCGCCGATGTCGCCGCCGGTGACCGGGGCATCCAGGGCCTGACAGCCCTTGGCTGCGGCCTCAGCGGCGATACGGGCGGCCAGGGCCGGGCTGGAGGTGGTCATGTCGCAGAGGATGCCGCCCGCCGCCAGACCGGACAGCGCCCCGTCCGGGCCGAGCATGACGGCTTCCACATCGGCGGGATAGCCCACGATGGAAAAGACCACGTCGGACTGACGGGCCACATCGGCCGGGCTGTCGGCCCAGTGCGCGCCCTTGTCCAGCAGGGGAAGGGCCTTGGTGCGGGTGCGGCTGTAAATGGTGAGGGGGAAGCCGGCTTTCTGGATGTGCCCGGCCATGGACAGGCCCATGACGCCGGTGCCGATCCAGCCGACTCGCAGAGTGTCGCTCATGGCAATGCTCCTTTGTTGCCGCCGCCCGGAAGCGGCGGATTGTGCGAAAAGTGGTCGCTACTTGGCCAGAATCTGCTGCTGGATGCGGCGGCGGTCAAGGGCCTTGCCGCGCCGTGCTTCCTCGGTCTGGCGGGTAAAAATATCCATGTTGCGGCGCATGTTGCCGTTGAAGACGTCCTCTCCCGGAAAATCCTTGCCGAGCTGGTTCATGCAGTCGGCAAACAGGGCCTTGTCCAGCTTGGCCGCCTCCTGCAGCTTGCTGAGATAGAAGGAGAGCGTGCGCTCGATGCCCGTGCCGTACTGCTTGCGGGCCTCGGTGGACTGGGTGATGAGCTTTTGCAGGCGCTGCTTCATGTCGCCCTTGGCGTGCTTGAGATCCTGCTTCATGAGGACAAGCTGGCTGTCCAGCGATTGCTGCCGGCTGGCGTAATTGCGGATGGTTTCGATGAGGTAGAGGCCGGTGCGCAGGAGGGACTGGGCTTCCAGCTGCTTTTGCCGCTCCTGCATGATGTTGTTTTCCTTGATGGTATTACGCAGGGCCAGCAGATTTTTCCGCGTGCCCTCATTGGGCGCTGCAGCCAGCAGGCGGTCGAGTTCCTCCAGCGGGTTGCGGCTGGCTTGCTGCTGATCCGGGAACGGCCCGCGATCCTCGCCCGCCTTGTTCCACTCGGCGACCAGTGCATCCGGGCGGCTGCCGCCGGGCGTGTTGATGCCCGAAATGACGGGCCGGAAGCCGAGATCGCGGGCATGGGCCGGGCCGTCCTGCAGGAAGAAGGGCGTTTCCTCGCGGCGTCCGGGCATGATTTCCGCCTCGCCGGACAGGAAGGAGCCGCCCTTGCGCACCATGCCGCCGGCCGAACCGTGCAGGCGTCCGGCCACGGAAAAGCGGAAGGGTTCCAGCACCATTTCTGCGGCATTGCCTGCCGTATCGTACAGACCCAGCGGATTGGGCTTGCGCGAGCCGATGCCGTTGATCTCCTCGGCGGCGCGACCGCCGTCGCCGGGCCGGTACACGGCATAGTCGGCAAAGGTCGCGCCATCGGCCATGACAAAAAAATCTTCCTGCGAAAGCTGCTGCGATCCCGCAAACTGCCCGCCGCGCGCCGCATATTCCCATTCGGTTTCGGTGGGCAGGCGCACGAAGCCCACGTTGCGATTGTCCCCGGCAAAACGGGGCAGGCTGTCCGGCGCGTTTTGCAGCAGCCACTCGGTATAGCGCCGGGTGAAGGCCACGGCATCGTACCAGCTGATGTCGGTGACGGGATCAGCCGCGTCGGCCGACAGATTGGCGCTGTCCGGCGGCGTGTCCCCCATGACGGCGGCGTATTGCAGACGGGTCACCTCATATTTGGCCACCAGATAGAAATAATTGTTGCCCTTGGGGGCCAGCTTGCGCCAGCCGGCGGGCAGATCCTCGAGGGCGAAGGGCGCGGAAAGGGCGGCATCGTAACGGCGGTCGTAAAAGGCGCGATCGTTGTTGGCGGCGTCGTCCCGGCCCGGGCGCAAGGGCATGTCCCAGAGCAGGCCCCTGGCCGGAACGGCCACCAGCCGGAAGGCCATGTGCAGGCCGCCGGGCATGGGCAGCACAATGTCGTCGGCGGCGGGCTGCGGATTGGTGGCCGCCGCCACGGAGACGCTCTCCTTCTTGCGCAGGGCGGCCCCGGCATCGGTGGGAAGCATGGGCGTCAGCGCCAGCGCCAGCAGGGTACAGAGGCCGCCGTGCGAGAGACGGCGGATGAGGCCGCCCGGACGGCGGGACAGGGAATCAGATTTCACGGATGACCTCCGAGGGTTCGATGCGTCCGGCTCGCAGGGCGGGGCCGAGCGCGGCCAGCAGGGAAAGGGCGCTGACGATGAGCAGCGCCGCCGCGAAATGTACCGGCAGCAGGCGGCAGACGCTTTCCAGACCGGTCAGCGACGCGGCAAAGAGGTGGTTGACGGCCTGCGCGGCCAGCAGATAGAGGCCGCAGGCCGTGGCCGTGCCCAGCACGGCGGTCAGCAGGCTCTGGGCCAGCGGAAAGAGCAGGAGCGAGAAGGTGCTGAAGCCCATGAGCCGCAAGAGGCCCAGCAGGCGTTCCTTGCGCTTGACGGCGGCCAGCATGCTGCTGGCCGTGGAGGCCAGAAAGCCCGCCCCCGCCGCCGCGCCGATCAGGCTGAAAATGAGGGTGAGCGAGGCGGAAAGCTGCTGAATCTGGGCAATGGCCTCGGCCTGGGTGTAGACTTCCACCTGCCGGGCGGCAAAGGCGTCGCGCAGGCGCATGACGTCATCCAGCGAACGGGCATGGAGCCGGAAGCTGGCATAGGCCCGGGGGCTGTCGGGCCGGGCTTCGCCCGTCCAGCCGCGATCCGCGCCGAAAAGGGGCACGGCGCGACCGTCGCGGAAGTCCTCGGCCGCGTCCGCCACTTCCAGCGGCACAAAGGCCAGCGCCTTCTGTTCGGCGGCCAGCGGCAGGATGCCGGTGACCCTGAGGGGCAGGTGGGCGCGCTGCACCTCGCCGCCATAGCGGCGTTCAAAGCGGGCGTCCAGTTCGTCTCCGCTGCGGACGCCCAGTTTTTCCGCCGCCGGGGTGGAGAGAATGACGCCGCTTGAAAGCACGCGCGGCCCGGCATCCGGGGCGGCGGCCTGCAGGCCGCTGTCCAGCAGGAGGCTCGGAATGGCAGCCCCGTGACGCACGAGCAGCGGATCGCCGCTGGCCGTGGGTTCCAGCGAGGCGGTGAGGCGTTGTTTGCCGTCAGCGGTCACCAGATCCACCGTGGCCGCGAGGCTGCGGGTGCGCGGCAGGACAAAGGCCACCGAAGGGTGCTGCCGCAGTTGTTCCAGATACTCGGGGGTGTAATGGCCGCTGCCCACCGGGGAGATTTCCAGCGTGCGCGGATTGTGCTGCAGGCGGTCGGTAAGGGTCTGCACCACGCCGAACTTGACGCCGTAGAGGATGAGCAGCGGGGTCAGCACCGCCGCCAGCGCCAGCACGGCGCAGAGGGAGAGCAGGCGCTCGTGGATATAATCGGCGGCGGCAAGGCGCAGGCTTTGCAGGGCAAGACGCATCAGGCCGCCTCCTGCCCGCTGTGTACGATGCGGGAAAGGGGCGCGCCGCTTTCGGTCTGTTCCGTCTGCACGCGCACAAGGCGAAACCCCGCCTCCACGGCCATATCCGGGGCATGGCTGACCATGATGACCGTCACCCCGCGCTCACGGGCCAGCTCGGCCAGCAGATTCAGCACGATCCGGGCATGATGGGGATCAAGGGCGGCCGTCGGCTCGTCGGCCAGCAGGATGCTCGGACTGTGGGCCAGGGCGCGGGCAATGGCCACGCGCTGGCGTTCGCCCACGGAGAGCGTGGCCGGATACTGCGGCAGCAGGCGGTCGATGTGCAGGCGTTCGGCCAGTTCGCGCAGCGTGTCCGCCGATGCGGCCAGCGTGCCCAGGGTACGGCAGGGCAAAAGGATGTTCTCCTTCGCGGAAAGAAAGGGCAGCAAGCCCCCCACCTGCAGCACATAGCCCAGATGGTGCAGGCGCAGGTCGGCGAGCCTGTCCTCGCGGCCCGCGCGCCAGAGGCCCAGCATATCCTGCGCCGCCTCGCCGGCCAGCGGGGCAAAGGCAAAGCGCTGGCCGCGGTCGGGGCGCAGGATGCCCGCCAGCAGATCCAGCGCCGTGCTCTTGCCGCAGCCCGAGGGGCCTACAAGGGCCAGCAGGTCGCCGCGCGCCACATCCAGCGCATCCAGCGACAGCCGGAAGGCATCGCTGCCGGGGCGTTGCTTTTCCACCTGACGCAGGGAATAGATCAAATCGGGGGGCATGGCATTTCCTTTGCCGCGGGGCACATTCGGGCAAGACGCACGTCTGCCGGCAGGGGAGGCAGGGCGGGGAAGAGGACTTCCCCGCCCGTGCCTTACGGAAGCATGTTCAGGGGCACGCGGTAGACCCAGTCTCCGGCATTGTCCTGTCCGAAACTTTCCCAGTTGGCCCGGTCGCGGTCATATTCCTCATAGCGGGCCAGCCGGGACGTGAGCCGGTTGATGAAGGCGGTCTGCTCGCCGATGCTCATGCGGTACCAGTCCTCCTCGCGCAGAAGCATGACGTCGCTCTTGTAGGGCAGGCCGTCCAGAAACTCGGCCAGAATGCCCAGCTCGGCCAGACTCTTGCCCTGGGTGGGCAGGTTGGGATCGCGGGCCATCTGGGTGGAGGCGGAGAGGATGCCCTGGAAGAAATCGCGGGAATCGGTCTTCTTGGTGCGTTCGGCATTGTCGATGATGGTGCGGATCTGCCGGCTCAGGTCATTGAGCTGGTTCTTGGTCAGCAGCACGGCCACTTCCACGTTGGGACTCTGGCTGCCCTGCGCCAGCCGGGCCAGATCCATGTCCGCCATCCAGGAATTGACCACGCTGGGCGCCCGGTTCTGCCGTTGCGCGCCCAGATATTGCAGCTGCATGGCATAGCCCAGGGTGGCGGCAAGCTGCCGGGCCTGATCCTCGGGATTCTTCGAGGCCGCTTCATCCTTGGGCCGGGTCATGATCTTGCCCGCGGCCGTGTTCTTGACCATGCTGACCATGCCCTGCGCCAGCGTCCGGGCCACGGTTCCGAATTGCCGCGCGCCGGTGGCGGCATCCGGGGCGTTGATGACCTGATAATTGCTGCGGTTGCCTGACAGGCGGCTCAGGGTACGGTAGCTCTGCTCGGCATAGGCGTGATTTCTGGCCCCGCCGGGACTCTTGATATGCAGGGCCGTGATCCAGATGCCCTTCTGCCGGGCAAGGTCGTTCATTTCCGCCGGGCCGAGCAGGATGGAGGCATAAGGATCGTCGCTGCGCAGGGGGCCGGCATCGCTGATGAGCAGGATGAGGCGGGAGGAATAGTTGCCCCAACTCAGTTTTTCCACGGCGTCGTGAATCCCGGCCAGCGCGTCCTCGTTGAAGTCGTGGCTGGAGACCGTGGCCTGTTGCACCTGGGCCAGCCGGCCTTCCAGTGCGGCGCGATCCTTGGCCGTGGCAAAGTCGCTGACCACGGTACTCGTGTATTCCAGACCGGGGGTGGCCGTGGTGCTGCTGCGGAAGGCCACCACGGCAAAGCCCACATTGTCGGTCATCTTTTCCTTTTCAAGCTGATCATAGATCTGGCGCACCACGTCGCGGCTCTGATCGATATAGGGCTTCATGGAAATGGAGGTGTCCATGACAAGGGCGATGCCGGTTTTGGGCGGGCCGTCGCTGCCTTCCGTGCCGCCGGTGCCGGGATCGATGGAGGCCACATTGAGGAATTTCACATCGTCAAAGGGTTCGCTCATGCCGAGGATGGGCATGAGATAGAAGCGCTTTTCATCCACCGCGCCCTGCGTTTCGGCGGGTTCGCTGGCCAGCACCGGCGACCCGGCCTCCAGTTTGCCGCTTGCCGCCTGCGCCAGCAGCGTCTTGAGGCGGCTTTCCATGTCGTTGGCCGAGCAGAGATCCTTGAGATCCTCTTCCTCCCGGAAGAAGAGCACGGGATCGCGCCCGGTGCGCGGGGTGAAGAGCAGGGTGAGGGACTGGTTCCAGGCCGTGGACTTGTCCTCGGCCAGCCAGCCCTGAGCCTCGCGCAGGCCCGTGCCCACATGCAGATGCCCGTTGCGGCGTTCATAGACATAGAAGACGGTAAAGGGCGTCACCTTGTCCTTGACGATGGGCGAGGCGGAATCGGCATCCCGCCTGAGTACCGCCCCGGGATGACTGACCACCCGCTGATAGAGGCTTTTCTTGCCGGGCTGCAGCAGGGGGGCGGCGTCCGCCGCTTGCGGCGCAAGCGCACAGGCGGCGACGAACAGGAGCAGGGCGGGGAGCAGCGCAAGGACACGACGACAGGCGGAACGTACGGACATGGCGGCCTCTTCTATTTCCAGTTTTGCAGCAGCAGCTTGGCTTCCATATTGCCCTTGGCCGCCTCGGCTTCCACATGGGCGCGAAGGCTTTTCAGGGCCTGATCGGCCTGACTGATGCCCGCAGCCTTCGCCTTTTCGTACCATTGCCGGGCCAGGGCCATGTCCGTGGGAATGCTGCCGCGCGGCAGGGCGCAGGTGGGGTCATAATACTGGCCCACCAGCCACATGGCTTCGGCCTGATTTTTCTGGGCGGCATCCTCCAGCAGGAGGAAGGCCGCGTCGGCTTCTTCGGGCGTGGCTTCCGGCGTGCGCAGGGGTTTGCCCAGCGACAGGCTGCCGGCCGGATCCGCCCCGCCGCGCAGATGCTGCCGGGCCATGTCCAGCGCGGACGGCGCGGGCTTGCCCGCTCCGGCGTCCGCAGGGGCGCTGTCCGCCTGCGGCACGGGGGGCACGGGCGACGCGGGCTGGCTGTACACGAGAAAATACCAGGCCGCTGCGCCGCCAATGGCCAGCAGGAGCAGGAGGAGCACAAGCGGCAGCACACGGCTTTTCCGTTTGGGCGCGCTCTCCTGCAGGATCAGTTCATCCGGCCCGGGGTGTTGCGGTTCCGGCATGAAGGCAGGCGCGGGTTCCGGCTCGGGCTGCGGCTCCGGTTCCGGCTGCGGGGCGGGCGGAGTCTGCGGCGCGGGCGCGCTGACGGGCTGGACGGACGGACTGTCCGGCATGGCTCCGCCGTAGCCCTGCTGGCGGCTGTAGGCAAGCTGGCTGACGTCCAGAATGGCGGCCTTGCCGTCCACGGTCAGGCGATAGGAAACCAGCTTGTCCAGCTGGCTGACCACGGCCGGGCCGATGTGCAGGCGCACGGAGCCGTTCACGCTGTCGCAGGCGTCCGGCTGAAGGGGAGATTCGCTTTCCTGCCAGCCGCCGGGGGCAAGAAATTTCATGTCGCTGGAGCGGCAGAGGGTAAAGGCGGGGCTGTTCACGGCGGAACAGCCTTCCAGCAGGATGCAGGCATGTTCCGCGCCACGCTGCGGATCAGGAACAATGATGGCTCTCATGCGTGTTTTCCCTGAAAAGAGGATGTTGGGGGCCTTGCCGCCGCGCCGCAGGCGAGGCGCGGCGGCTTGCCGCCCGCCGATTTTGGCAAAACCGTATCAAGCGGGGGGAAAATGTCAATGGAGGCGGGGCCGCCTGCGACAGCCGGCGGCGGCAGGGGCAGCCGCCGGCTTTTCCACGGGGCATTGCCGCGTCTTTCCGCCCGGGGCGGCGGGGCGGTTCCCCCCGCCGCATGTCATGCCTGGGACGTCTTCCGCTCAGCGGAAGGCGGCAAGGATGTCGCGCAGGCGGTTGTTCTGCTGGGGATCGCGCACCTGCTGGCCGTCAAAGTCCACATTGGCGACCACGCTCCAGGCCAGCGTCCGCATCCAGTCCAATGTCCATTGCTGATCATAGGGGGCTTCCTGCTCGCCGATGACCGGTTCTGCCGGCGGTTCGGGGGGCGGGGCAAAGACTTCGCTCGTCTTGCCGCCGAAGAAGACGGAACGGGCGGCGGCATCATGGCAGCGGGGATCAAAGTCCAGCCAGTCCACAAAGGCGTTGATGGCATCGGCGGCCAGGCTCACCTGCCGCCAGATGAGGCGTTCGCGGGCCATGTTGGCATATGCCCCGCACCGGCGCAGCTCCTCTTCCAGCCGTCCGCGCAGGCCCACGCGCTGGGCGGCCAGCAGGAGTTCGCTGATGAGCTGCTCGAATTCGCGGGACGGCAGGCCAAATTCGTTGCGGGCTTCGGCGCTGCCCGCGAGATTGTGGAGCTGCTCGATCCAGTAGTCGAAAACCATGTCCGTGAGTGCGCCTGCGGCGTCGCGAATGACGGGCGTTTCGGCTGCGGCGGCCGGTGCGGCGGGCGCGGCCTCCTCGCTGCCGAAAATGTCGGACAGGAGATCGTCGGTGGAAATGTCGCTCGCGGCAGCGGCCACGGCCACAGGCTCTGCGGCCTGAGCGTCGGTCTGCCGTTGGCGCAGCCAGAGGTCGTAGAGGTCGTGATCATTGACCTGCAGGCGGGCAAGAAATTCGCCGAACAGGCGTTTCTTGGCAATGGCGTTGACCTGCACGACCAGTTGCTGGGCGAGCTGCATTTTCTGTTTGCGCAGTTCCTCGCGGTCGTCGGGCTGGTAGAAGGGTTCCAGGCGGGTGCGCACCTGTTCGCGCTTTTCGCTGATGATGACCTCGATCTGCTGCCGCTTGAGTTCGGGATTGCAGAGCGGGCGCAGACTTTCGCGCAGCAGGGCCACGCCGCCGTCATTGAGGGTCATGGCCGCGTTCCAGACCGCATCGGGGCGGGCCACATGGCGCTGCACCAGCGGCGAATGCAGGAAGGCCTGCCGCACCTCCTCCACATAGCTTTCCTGCTCGGGGCGCACGGCGATTTCCCGCCCGTCGGCGTCAAAGTTGAAAATGGCGTCGCAGCGGAAATTGGGATTGCGCAGCAGGTAGATATTGTTGAAGGGGTGGCTGCCGTCCCAGTTGTCGGGCCATTCGTGCTGCTTGCCGAAGAAGTCCAGCAGGGAGGATTGCAGGCGCGTGTCCCAGCGCTTTTCCACCGAGGGCGTCCCGGCCTTTTTCTCGAATTCCATATCCATCTTGGAGAGGATGAAGAAGAGCGAGGGGGCCTTGCCCGCACGATGGCGCGGATCCTCGCCGTGGGTGGAGCAAATCCATTCATAGACCGCGCGGGGCAGATCCTGCACTTCCTGATTGCTGGGGCCGATGCAGAGCAGCATGCTGGTCAGCTCGCGTTCCTCGCAGTAGCGCTCGAAGAGATAGGCCACCTTGCCGCGCAGGAAAAGATTTTCCAGCGTGCCGGGGCGGCCCAGCTCGTTTTGCAGGTTTTCCAGCTTGAGACGCGAGCGGTAGCCGGGAAAGTCCAGCAGGTCGGTATGGTCAAAGAGGCTGTCCGGCTTTTCGCGCATGTAGATGCTGATTTCCGCCGTGAGCGCGGCCACCACGGCCCGGGGCAGATCGGCGCTTTGGCCGCCGGCGCTTCTGATGTTGATCAGGTCGCCGCCGGAAGTGTCCGTCAGGCCCCGCAGCACGGCCACGTCGATGATGCTGGTCTCGCGGGGGATGAGGGCATTTTGCGGGCAGTCGGCCTCGGCGGGATTGCCGAGGGTCTGCAGAGCGCCGCAAAGGGTGATGTACAGGCGGTGAAATTCCGGCACGCTGTTCCAGATGAGGCTGAAGAGGCTGGCGCGATCCTCGAGGCCCAGCCGGGGCGCCAGCTGCATGGCCGTGTTCCAGTAGCCCTTTTGCAGCATCTGCACGCGCGGCCGGGAAATGAAATTCTTGTTGAGGTAGTCGCGCAACTCCTCCACATCGTCGCCGCTGATGGGCGAGGCTGCGGCGGGAGCCTTTTCCAGCCGGGCGAGGGCCGTGAGCAGCGGCTCCATTTCCGGGGCTTCCTTGTGCTCGCAGTCGGCATAGTAGGTATTGGCCAGCACGCGCACCACATCCATTTCCGTGAGCAGGCGCAGGCGGATGGGATGATCCGGGGCCAGACCCTGCGGCGGCGTGGTGGTGAAGCGGGTTACGAGGCCCGTGGATTCCTTGCCGCCCTCGGGATTGATTTCGGTGATGAAATCGTGCTGTTCGCCGCAGAAATCGGCCAGCAGGCTGCCGGAGGCATCCCGCGCCAGCGCGGAAATGAGGTAGGATTTGCCCGACTGGCTCGGGCCGAAGACGCCCGCGCACATCTTGCGCCGGGCGGCCTCCTCGCATTTGCCGAAAAAGCGCGTCGCCTGCCGCATGTCCTTTTGCAGACTGCCGCTCTCGTTGCCCACCCGTTCCGCATTGTCGGCGATCCAGCCGCCCGCCTTGCGACATTCCTCGGCAAGATTGCGGCAGCGTTGGGCCAGTTCCTGATCCTGCTGTTGCATAGTCGTCCTCATGAGAAAAACCGGATACCTCCGGCAGTTACGGCGAACCCTTGAACCCCTCGGGCATGCCGGACGCGCGTCCGGAGGTCGGGCATGCTGTCCGGCCGTCAGGGCATTCCCTCTCGACCGCCGGGCGTGAGGTTGCCACGTTGGCCGGGCGGCGTTGTGCCGCCGCCTCGCGTTTCGCCTGTTTCAACGACGAAACGCTCCATCCGCGCGGATGACCCGGCACGGCTTCCGCTGCGCATTGCTCAGATGCTTTTGCATGTATTGTTCAGCCATCTTTTCGGTAGCATTGATAAATCCATCAGGCTCGCCGTGGAAGTAGTAGCTGACCTCGTCGCGCATCAGGGCAACCCACCTTCTCGCTTCGGCGGGATTTCCGGCGAGCAGGGCGGCAAAAACGCCGGCACGATAGATATAGGGCAGTTGATAGCAACTGTCCTCCACAAGGAACTCCCGTTTCAGATCGGGCGTCCGTCCTTTCCGGGAATAGGGGTCTGCGGGATCAAAGGTGCCGAGCATGGGCGACAGTTCGGGATGGGCCGCAAAAAGGAAGAGAAGATACGCGGCATGGCCGTTTCCCAGCATTTTTCCGAAACCGAGCGATCCGCCGGCGGTAAAACCGAGAATGCCGAAAAGCATGTGGGTGTTCCACAAGAGCTTCAGCCCGTCGGGGTTGGCCCTTCCCCATTCGGCGAACGCCAGCATGTCCGCGAGGGCAAGCCGCCCCTTGCCCATCAGGGTATGGATGCGATCCCAGTCCGGCAGCAGACCGCTTTCCACAGCCAGCCGAACGAAGACAGGATTGTCGGAACAGGCCAGCGCGACGCGAAGCTCCGCAGGAAGGCTTGCATACCGCTCAGCCAGCGTACCATGCAGCTCGCTCATCACCAGCGGCCCGAGAGCTTTCCACAACCATTTCGTCTGCCTGAGGTCCACAGCGCGCACCCCGGTCTGAAGCTCCCTGAGCCTGTCGAAAAATTTTTCCAGCACTTCCTCGCAGGACAACGGCGACTGCCGGGGCCCCAGCTCCTCCAATTCCGTCCGCAGTTTCTGCCGGAGTTCCTCGGTTGGCATCTGCGGAATCAACTCTGTTATCCGCCGGATCTGGGATTCCTTGGCGGCCCAGTCAGGATCAAAAGGCTCCATTTTTTCGCAGTTTTCATAAAACATGAACGAACAGGGGTACATGCAGTGTTCAAAGCAATCCAGATTCCGCAAGAATTCGGGACTCTCTTCAGCCTTGTCAACGCGTACATAAAAGGCTTCGCCATCACCGTAGGTGACGAGCTTGATGATGTACACAGGATCGCCCTGCGCGATGGGCTCGCCGCTCACTACACATTTCGTCCCCTTTTTTCTGGGATACGGGCCCTGCTTCACCGTGGCAAAGACTTTGGAACAGATGTCACGCAGATAATACATGTTCTCTCTCCTGTGCGGCGGTGATGACGGATATTTTCAACATGGTTCCTGCCGCCGCTTGCGGCCCGCTTGCTAGCCGGTCACGGTGCCGGTATCCAGCCAGTAGCCTTCGTCCAGTTGCAGGGTTTGCAGCCGCACTTCCAGATCGCGCACGTTGACGCTGTCGCCGCGCGCATTGGTCACGCTGTCGATGGTGAATTCGCCCTCGGTGCGGCGATCTCGATCCTCGGGGCGGGGATCGTCGTCCCACTGGCCTTCCACGGACAGGCGCAGCTCCACCGTGTAGGGCAGTTTGCCGGAAGCGGCGGCCCGGGCGGCCTCGGTGGCAAAGGTCAGCAGATGGTAGCGCGTGGTGGGCCAGCGCTCCACGGCAAGCTGACGGTAGCCGATGGTCAGCGGGCCGTTGAAGGAGACACGGTGGGTGAGTTCCGTTTCCTCCCGGCTGTTCACGTCCACGGCAAACCAGACCTTGGGCGCGGACAATTTGCTGTTGATGTCCAGCTCGCCGATGTAGCGGGCCGTGGAGGTGAGTTGCAATGCGCCGGAATCGAAGGAAAAGCCTTCGAGGTGTCCTTCGGCCAGGGCGCAGAGAATGGCCCCCACCACCACGGTGGTCTTGGCGTCGGCAATGCGGCCCAGCACGTCGGCAAAGGGATACCAGCTGCCCACATGGTACTGCCGCATGGGCAGGATGCGATCCGGCGGCACAGGCAGCTTGGCGAGCACCTGCGCCACCACGCCGCGCCAGGCGCTGGGCCGGCCGGTGAGCAGGAGCACGTCGCAGTCGTAAAGATGCACCAGCTCGCAGAGGGCCGAGAGCGTGGGGCCGAGGGTTTCGCGAATGGTTTTGTCCACGGCGGCCGGCTGGATGGTAATGGGCACATCCAGAATGTTGAAGTCGGGGATCTGGGGGGCGTGGCGGCGCACCATGCGGGCCACGGCGTCCAGAATGGCCTGCTGCGGGCAGGGGGCACGCCGGGCAGGCACGAAGGGCTGTTCCGCCGCGTCCGTCACGTCCGCATTGTCCGCATCCGTCGTGTGTGCGCCGGTCTGGAAGAAGTCGCGCAAGCTGCAGGTCTGCACCATGCCGCGATCCTCGGTGGATTCGCAGGTGGCCAGCAGGCCAAGCGCCACGGGCACGGCGATTTGCCGCACGAGACGCATGCGGGTATTGCGATCCTCCTGCGAGATGCCGATGGCGTCGCGCCCGAAAAGCTGGGCCAGCAGGGCCGTGGGTTCGGCCAGCCCCTGTGCCGTGAGCGCCTGCCGCACCGCCGGGATGACGTGCCGGTTCACCACCTCGCGCAATACCTCGTCCCCGGCGATGTTGAAACCGTCGCGGAAGGCCGTGTGCGGCACGATGCGCGCGGTTTCGCCCTCGCTGCTGGCCAGTTCGTAGGTGGTGATGGAAAGATCCGTGGTGCCGCCGCCGATGTCGATGGAGGCCACGCGCACGCAGGGATGATTGTTGCAGACGGCGCGGGGCTTGCCCAGCAGGCGGAAGAGGTGGTGGGCGTCCCCGTGCTGCTTCACGGAAAGTTCATTATAAAGATAGACAAGCTGGGAGCAGCTGGCCTCGTCCCAGTCGCAGCGCACCTGCGGGCTGCGGCGGTAGTCGTTGGTGGCCGGAGCGTTCCTGAGGTTGCCGGGCACGAACCACTCCGTCCAGCCGAGGCCCTCCCAGATGACGCGCACGGCCCAGAGCACCCAGCGCCGGAAGATGCGCTTTTCGGCCACGGGCATGGCCGTGGGCACGGTAAAGATGAGCCGTCTGAGGCGGCGCGGCACATTGGGCAGCTCGCGCCGGGAGCGGATGGCCGGGGAATTGATGGTAATGAGGGCCTGGGTGAGGATTTCGCCCATCATGAACATCATCAGCGAGGAGCGCGTGAAGAGCGACTCGAAGATGGGTTCCGCCTGCTGTTTCTTGAGGGCGGCGCTGCGTTTGAACAGCGGATCCTCGAAGCAGGCCAGCGGCGTGCCCTGCGGGTTGAGCTGGCGGGCGAACAGGCCCCGGCTGACCATGGGTTCGGTCTTGCCGCCGGTATTGAAGCGCCAGGTCTGCTGCCACGGGCGTTCGTCCCACAGGTAGCGTTTGGGGCTGGACATGCCGGTGCTGCCTTCGGCGCAGATGGCCTGCGTGGCCAGCCGTGCGGCTTCCGGCCCGATGCGTACGGCCGATGGCCAGGCAAAGGCCGGGGTCTGGCGGCCGGAACGCCGGCTCAGGGCGTCATTGCCGAAGACGGCATCCACAAATTCCACGCGCGTCTCGAAGGGGTCGGCATAGATATGCTGCGGCTGATCGAGATCGCGCAGTTCCAGCAGGTAGCTGTCATTGAGATTGGTGGGCCGCTGGGGCAGGGTTTCGACCAGAATGCCCGTGGTGCGCGAGTTGCCGATGTCGAGGATGAAATCCACGTCCACGGGCGTGTCGCGTTCGGGATTGATGACCTGCACGGCCAGCTCGCCGAGCGCCAGACGCACCACATCCAGCCAGGTCAGGTAGTTGGCCAGATGTTCCAGCACATAGGGGGATTCGTCGCGCCAGGAGCCGTGCCCCCGGTATTTGCCCTGCCGGTGGGCGTCGTAGATGTCCGACAGCCATTCGTCGATCCACGGTTCGTTGAGGAACCAGGAATTGTCGCGCACATGGGTGGCCAGCAGAAAATGCCCGTGGGCCGCCACATCCTGCGGCGACAGGGCGAAGTAGCGGTCGCCCTCGACCGGGCGTTCCTCCACCTGCGTGTCAAAGGCGATGATCACGCGCAGTTGCCCGGGCGTGCCGCTGTCGCGGGTCACATAGGCCCGCGACCAGTTGGAGGGGCCGTACTCGAAGCGCTTGCCGCCGTCGGGCCAGAGCTGATCCAGCGTCCGCAGGAAGGGAATGGGCAGCCAGCGATTTTCCCAGATGTCCAGACAGCGTTCGGCATTGACGTCGTAATCCGGCTCGCAGGGCTGGGCGGTGAGCTGATCGATGAAGCCGTTTTCGCTTTCCGCCAGGCAGCGCAGATAATGCTTGTAGCGGCCCGATTCCTCGTCGGCGGGCTTGCGTTCTTCCCGGAAGTGACGGCGCAGCTTGCGCAGGGCCTCGGTGGAAACGCTCAGATCGAGAAACTGCGGGCAGCCCCCGGGAATGATGCTGACCGGGGAGAGATAGTGCGGCAGATTTTCCATAGGCATGGGAAGCATCCTCTATTGTTTTCTGAAACGGGCCGTCCAGCGGGTGCCCTTGTCGTCGTGCTCGCGCCCATTGCACAGGGTGGTGTTTCCCGAACCGGTGCAATCGATGCTGTGCGGAATGAAGCGTGTGCCGTCGGGACATTGCGCATAGGGGGATTCCATATGCAGCTTGTTGCCCTGAAAGCGCGCCGTACCCGGGCCGACGCAGCTTTCCTGTCCTTCCACGTGCTCGTACCGCTTGCCGTTGCCGCGCTTGTCAAAGCAATATTCCACGATGACGGGCTTGCCGGACGGAACGGCCTTCAGGCCCGTATCGCTGGCCCAGCAGCCTTCAAGGAAGCTCAGATCCTTCTCTCTGGCGGCGTTCTCGGGAATTTCCATCTTGTCGCCCTTGCGGGCCTGCGGCTTGGGCGCGGGCTTCGGTTCGGGCTTGGGAACGGGCTTGGGTTCGGGTTTGGCTTCCTCGCGCGGGCTTTCGCCAAAGAAAGGTTCCACCGTTTGGGGAGCGGCCTTTTCGGCGGGTTCGGGCGCAGGCGGTGCGCAGAGCGCGGCGCGTTCCCGCAATTGGCGCAAGAGGGTTTCCAACTCGCTTTCCAGCGGTGCGGTGCGGGCCTTTTCCTTGTCCAGGGCTGCGGTGTCCGGCAAGGGAGCGCAGGCGGCGGGCAGGGGCGAGGGCAGGTAGCCGAGGGCGGCCAGCAGCAGCCAGAGCAGGAGAA
>DWZD01000029.1 GCA_019118345.1 Candidatus Desulfovibrio intestinavium
CAGAAAAAAGCGCGAGGGGGAGAGGGAGAACCGTTTTTCAAAACGGTTCTCCCTCTCCCCCTCGCAACATCCTGCTTTTTATAATATTTTTCAGCGATGGATCTTGTGGAGGATGGCGGCATCATCCAGTCGGTGGAGGTGGCGCAGGCGGAAGGTGTAGCAGAGGGCGCCGAAGCCGAGGGCCAGCAGATAGGCTGTCCAGAAGCCCTGTGCGCCGAGGGGGGCGCTGGCGAGCCAGTCGGTACGGGCGAGGATATAGCCGAGGGGCAGGCCAATGCCCCAGTAGGAGAGCAGGCAGACGACGGAGATGATGCGGGTATCGTTGTAGCCGCGCAGGATGCCGATGCTGATGGTTTGCACGGCGTCCACGAACTGGTAGGCGGCGGTAAAGAGGAGCAGCTGCATGGTGAGCGCGGCCACTTGGGCGTCATCCATGTAGATGGCAATGATTTGTTCCCGGAAAAGGAGCGTGCAGACGGCGGCGACAAGGGAGCAGCTCATGCCGAGACAGAGCACGGTACGGGCGGCGACGCGGGCGCGCCAGAAGCGTTGTGCGCCGAGCAGATAGCCCACGCGGATGGTGGCGGTGATGTTGAGGGAGAGGGGCAGCATGAAGATCATGGTCGAATAATTGAGGGCGATCTGGTGGCCGCTGACGACGATTTCGCCCAGCGGGGCCAGCAGGATGGCGGTCATGGCGAACAGGGAGACCTCGAAGCAGACGGCCAGCGCGCCGGGCAGGCCGATGCGCAGGATGCGCAGGGCCAGCGCGGGATCGAAGCGGGGGAAGGGGCTGCCGTTTTGGTCATGGGCGAGGCCGGGGCGGAACATGGGCAGGAAGAGCGGCCGCAAATGGCGGTATTGGCTGTCTCGGCGCACATAGAACAGCATGCAGAAGGCCATGAACCAGAAGCAGATGGCGGTGGCCACGCCGCAGCCCACAGCGCCGAGCTGGGGCAGGCCCAGCTTGCCGTAAATGAAGACGTAGTTGACGGGCACATTGAGCATGAGGCCGAGAATGCCCACGATCATGGCCGGACGGGTACGGGAGAAGCCCTCGAGGAAGCTGCGGATATTGATGAAGAGCATGAGTCCGGGCAGCCCCCAGAGCATGGCGCGCAGGTAGCCGCCCGCGAGATCGGCCATGCGGCCTTCCAGTCCGAACAGGGAGAGGTGGCGCGAGAGTACGGAAAAAACAATCATGAGCAGGCCGCCGATGGCGCATGAGAGCCAGATGCCCTGCCGCAGCAGCTGCGCGGCTTCGGCTTTTTTGCCCGCGCCGACGAGCTGGGCGGTCAGGGGCGGCAGGGCCAGCAGGCAGCCCACGCCCAGCAGGGAGACCGGCGCCCAGACGGAACCGGCCACGGCCACGGCGGCCATGTCGGTTCTGCCGTACTGGCCGGTCATGGCGGTATCCACAAAATTCATGCCCATTTGCGTGGTCTGGGCAATGAGCACGGGCAGGCCGAGCCTGACAAACTGCCGCGCTTCGGCGGGCGAAAAGATGTCCCGGAGCATGAATGCCGTCCTGTGGGGAGTTGGGTGTTGCCGCGAGTGCGGACAGGGGCCGCTGCCCGGGGGCAGGGGATTGCCGGTTGCGCTGTTGCGCCCGCGCGGCCACGGGGCCATGCGGGCGGGTTGGCCGATCAGGGCGCAGGGACAAAGAGGCCGTCCGGCGGCAGGGGCCTGCCGGTTTCGGCGGCGGCGCTCTCCACGAGGCGCTGCACCGCCGCGCGGCCCGCGTCGCCCAGATCGCGGCTGAAGTCCGTGACAAAGGTGCGGATATGGGCTTGCGTCACCTCGTCGGAAAGTTCCTGCGCATGGGCGCGGATATAGTCCGCGCTGTCCTGCGGGCGGGCATGGGCGTGGTCGAGGCTGGCGGCAATGGCCGCCTGCGTGGCGCGCACAAGGGGCAGCGGCAGATCGCGCCGGGCCACGATGACCCCGAGGGGCAGGGGCGCATGGAAGGTTTCTTCCCACCACTGGCCGAGGTCAAGCAGTTTGACGAGGCCGTGCGCGGCATAGGTGAAGCGCCCCTCGTGGATGATGACGCCCGCATCCACGCGGCCCTGCGCCACGGCGTCCATGATCCCGCTGAAGATCATGTCCTCGCGCGGCCCGGAAAAGCGCCCGGTCAAGTCCAGCAGGCGGGCGGCGGTGGTCATGCGGCCGGGGATGGCCACGCGGGCCGTGCGGCACTGGTCGGGCGAGAGGGCCTCGCGGGCCACCACCAGCGGCCCGCAGCCCCAGCCCAGCGCGCCGCCCGAGGAAAGAATGCGGTAATTTTCCATGATATGGGGCAGCACGCCCGCCGAGACCTTGGTCACGGGCAGTTCGCCGCGCAGGGCAAGGGCATTGAGTTCCTCCACATCGGCCATATGGGGGACAAAGCGGCAGGGCGCGGGCACAAGGTCGTGCAGGAGCGCATGGAAGATGAAGGTATCATTGGGGCAGGGGGAAAGGCCGAGGGGCATTGCCGTTCGGGGTGCGTTCATTGTCGTTTCTCCTTGCGCGGGCGGCTCCGGGCCGTGCCTGTCGCCGTGTTCCGAAAACGGGGGGAAGGTTTGACAGCCGCCTGTCGCGGGCGTAGCCTAGCGTGATTTCACCATCAGGCCGGGGGACGCTCCCGGCATTGCCGCAAAGGAACATCATCCATGCTGGACGCCGCATATTATGCCGCGCTGGGCCTTTCGTCCATCCGGGACAAGGTGCTGGCCGGGGAACGCCTGAGTTTCGACGACGGGCTGGCGCTCTTTGCCTGTCCCGACCTTACCGCCGTGGGGGCGCTGGCCCATCACGTCCGCTGCCGCCTGCACGGCGACGCCACCTTCTATGTGGTCAACAGGCAGATAAATTATACCAATGTCTGCGTCAACGGCTGCACCTTCTGCGCCTTTCGCCGGGACAGCGAGGATCAGGAGGGGGCCTTTCGCCTGAGCCGGAAGGAAATTCTTGACCGGCTGCGGGCCGCCGACGCCACACCCCTGCATCTGGACGAGCTGCACATCGTGGGCGGCTGTCACCCGGAGCTGCCGCTTTCGTGGTTCGAGGAACTGCTGCGCGCGGCGCGGGCGCTCGATCCGGCCCTGCCCATCAAGGCCTTCACCCCGGTGGAAATCGAACATTTCGCCCGTCTGGAAGGCATCAGCACCCGCGAGGTGCTGACCCGCCTCAAGGCGGCGGGGCTGGTGATGATGCCCGGCGGCGGCGCGGAAATCTTCGACGAGGAACTGCGCGCCAAGCTCTGCCCGCACAAGGCCACCTCGGCGGACTGGCTGCGCATTTCCGGCGAGGCGCACGAACTGGGCATCCGCACCAATTGCACCATGCTCTTCGGTCATCTGGAAACGCCCGCCATGCGCGTGGATCATCTCTGCCGCCTGCGGGAGCAGCAGGGCAGAAGCGGCGGCTTCACCTGCTTCATTCCCCTGCCCTTCCTCACCCGCAACAGCCGCCTGACCCTGCCGGAAGAAAAGCTCGGCCCGCAACGCGGCCTTGACCAGCTGCGCACCGTGGCCGTGGCCCGGCTTCTGCTGGACAATATTCCGCACATCAAGGCCTATTGGATCATGCTGGGCGTCAAGCAGGCGCAGACGGCCCTCTGCTACGGCGCGGACGATCTGGACGGCACCATCATCGAGGAGCACATCGGGCACATGGCCGGGGCCACCTCGGCGCAGGGCCTGACCATCCGCGAACTGGAGGACATGATCCGGCAGGCCGGTTTCCGGCCCGTGCGCCGCAATGCCACCTTTGCGGAAATTTCCGCAGCCGCCCCTTCGGAGGTTCGTTCATGAGCGCCGCTCCCTTTGCCCCGGCCCACAGCCCCTTTGCCGAAAGCCCCGCCGTGCGGGAAGCCGCCGCGCTGGCCCGTACGGGCGAACGGCTGGATCGCGCCGCTGCCGAGACCCTCTATTACGGGGCTTCGCTGCACACGCTGGCCGCGCTGGCCCATGCCATGCGCCTGCGCCTGCATCCTGAACCGGTCGTGACCTATGTGGGCGACAGGAATATCAATTATTCCAACGTCTGCGTCTGCGCCTGCCGCTTCTGCGCCTTTTTCCGCGCGCCCGGCGACCCCGAGGGCTACGTCATCAGCCGCGAGGACATGGCGCAAAAAATCGACGAGACCCTGCGGCTGGGCGGCACGCAGATTCTTCTGCAGGGCGGGCATCATCCCGACCTGCCGCTGGAATGGTACGAAGATTTGCTGCGCTGGCTGCGCGAACGCTGGCCGGGCCTGCATATTCACGCCTTTTCGCCGCCGGAAATTTTCTTCTGGTCGCGGCGGTTCGGGCTGCCCGTGCCCGAGGTGCTGCGCCGCCTCAAGGATGCGGGCCTGCATTCCGTGCCCGGCGGCGGGGCGGAAATCCTCAGCACCGAGGTGCGCGCCCGCGTCTCGCCCAACAAGTGCACCGCCGAGGAATGGCTGATGGTCATGGAGGAGGCTCACAAGCTGGGCATGAAAACCACGGCCACCATGATGTTCGGCCATGAGGAGGAGCCGCGCCACCGGCTGGATCACCTCTTTGCCGTGCGCGAGCTGCAGGATCGCAGCCACGGCTTCACGGCCTTCATCCCCTGGACATTCCAGCCCGCGCACACCCGCATCGACTGCCCCACCCTGCCCGCGCCCGCCTATTTGCGGCTGCTGGCCGTCTCCCGCCTCGTGCTGGACAATGTGCCGAACATCCAATCCTCGTGGGTGACCATGGGGCCGCAGGTGGCGCAGCTGGCCCTTTTCTACGGGGCCAACGACTTCGGTTCGCTCATGATCGAGGAAAACGTGGTGGCCGCGGCGGGCGTGTCCTATCATCTCACCCGACGGGAAATCCACAAGATCATCCGCGCGGCGGGCTTTACGCCCGTGCAGCGCCTCATGGACTACACGCCCGTGCAGCCCCAGCCGGAGGAAAACGCATGAGCGCCCCCCTGCGCATGGGCCGCATCGCCTATCTCAATGTGCTGCCCATTTATCATCCGCTGGAAGCGGGCATCATCCCGCATGACTACGAGCTGGTGTCCGGCCCGCCCGCCCTGCTCAACGAGATGATGGGCCGGGGGGAATTGCAGGTCTCCTCCTGTTCCTGCTTCGAGTATGCCCGCCGCCCGGAACGCTACTATCTGGTGGACGATCTTTCCATCGGCTCGCACGGTTCGGTGATGAGCGTGCTGCTGCTCTCGCGCGTGCCCGTGGAGCGGCTCGGCGGGCAGACCATCCTCATCAGCGGCGAAACGCATACGTCCGTGGCCCTGCTGCGCCTGCTCATGCGCGACCGCTACGGGCTGGACGTGCACTATGCCACCGGCTCGGTGACCTCGGCCCTGCATCACGGCACGCCGCCCGTGGCCTTTCTGGCCATTGGCGACGAGGCCCTGCGCCTGCGCAATCACCCGGACTATCCCTACCGGGTGGACATGGCCGACGCCTGGATGGAATGGACGGGCCTGCCCTTCATTTTCGGCCTCTGGGTCATCAGCCGCGAGGCCGTGGAGTCCGGCATTCTGCCCGACGATCCCGGCGCGCTCCTGCGGCAGGGGCGGGACTGGGGGCTGGCGCACATGGATGTCATCCTTGATCTGACCGCCCACGGCTGCCCGCTCTCCCGCGAGGAGCTGGCCTTCTACTACCGGCAGGGGCTTACCTATTCGCTGGGCGCGCGCGAGCAGGAAGGGCTGAGGCTCTTTTATGCCAAGCTGGCCGGGGCGGGTCTGATCCCCGCCTGCCCGGAACTGCGCTTCTTCGGCAGATCCTAGGCTCAGGCCGCTTCATCCCGTCCGCCGCCAGCTCTTCCGCATGGCGGCGTTGCCGGGAAAAACCGGCCTGCGGCCTGATGCCGCCGTTTCGATCCCGCGTTCCGACCACACGGCCCTGCGTAACTCGGCTTGCTCCCCCCGCAAAACGCCCGCGCAGTCCGGCCCTCTTGCCTCCCCTGCCGCGCTTTTTTTTTTTTTCATGGCCTGTCCTGAATGCGCATTTCGGACTTGACGCGCGCCGCCCTTTTCGTTATCGCTCTTTTTGAAAACGAATTTCGTTTCCTTTAATACTCCCTTGATATGCCTGCCGCAGCCCCCGGGCCTGCGCGCGGGCAGTGCACCCCAGCCCTCGGCCTTGGCCGAAAGGAGACCTCATGAGCAAGGTTCTTGTTGTTTACGGTTCCAGCACCGGCAATACGGAAAGCATCGCCCAGAAATTGCGGGACATTCTGACGGCTGCCGGACAGGACGTGGATTTGCGCAACGCGGCGGAAGTTTCCGCACCGGGACTGGCGGACGGATTTGACGCCGTGCTGCTGGGCTGCTCGGCCTGGGGCATGGACGAGCTGGAATTGCAGGATGACTTTGCCCCGCTGTTCGAGGAAATGGGCAGCATGAACCTTGCGGGCAAGAAGCTGGCGGCCTTTGCGTCCGGGGACAGCGCCTACGAGCATTTTTGCGGGGCCGTGCCCGCCATTGAGAGCAAGGGGCGCGAACTGGGCGCAACCATCATTGCCGATGGCCTGAAGGTGGAAGGCGACGCCTCGTCCGCGCCCGAGGATATTCAGAGCTTTGCCGAGGCTGTGCTGAACAAGCTCTAGCCCGGCGGCGTTGTCCGGCCCGTGGCCGGACGGCGTGTGTGCCGCTGCGGAATCGTGCCCCCTGACGATTCCGCAGTTTTTTTGTCCGTGCCGCGCAGCGCCGGGAAACCAGCGGTCAGGGGCGTCGCGGCCCGGGTTGCGCCCGTCATTCCCCCGCCCCGGACATCAGGCTTCAGCGTTTTCGCCTGCCTCCGCATCCTCGAGCTGCGGACGGGGGACATCGCGTTGTCCGGGGAGGGGGGCTTCGATGTGGGCCGCCTCGCCGAGGTAGGGATTGAAATAGCCGAAGCGCAGCCAGGGGCAGGCGCGGCGCAGGCGCTTCATGAAGGCGGCAAGGCCCATGCTGGGGCCGGCGCACAGCCCTTGCATGAGGCGCAGATACCATTCGGGATCGATATTGAGGTTGCGCCACTGGATCATGCTGACGCCGCAACGGGTGACGAGATCGACGAGCGCCTCAAGCTCATCTTCGCAGTCGGTGACCCCGGGGAAGAAGAGCAGATTGAGGGAAACCCAGAGGCCGTGCCGACGGGCGACCTCGATGGAGGCGCGCACGTCGGCGAAGCTGTAGCCGTGGGGACGGTAATAGCGTTCATAGGCTTCGGGCCGGGCGCTGTTGAGGCTGACGCGGATGCTGGTCAGCCCGGCGAGGGCGAGGCGCTCCACGGCCTCGGGACGGGAGGCGTTGGTATTGCAGTTGACGGTGCCGAGGCCCCCCTGCTGCCGGAAGCTGCGCACGCTTTCCTCCAGCAGATCGGGATTCATGAGGGGATCGCCCTCGCAGCCCTGTCCGAAGGAATAGACCGGACATTGGCGTTCCCGGCTCTGATGAAAGCGCATGACCTCCACGATTTCCGCGGGACTGGGGGTGAAGGCAAGGCGGCACTGCGGGGTGGTCGCCACCGGGGAGTCCTTGTCCTGTTCGGAGATGCAGCCCACGCAGCGGGCATTGCAGGCGCGGGAGGTGGGCAGCGGCGCTTCAAAGCGGCCCAGGGCGAAATTGCGGGCCGCCGGGCAGTCGTAGCGCAGGACGCAATTTTGCAGAATGTGCCGGATGAGGCGATTTTTGGGGAATTGGCGCAGGAGATCGCGCACGTTGCGTTCGATGCGGCTGCGGGGGATGTGGCGGAACTGCTGGCGCGCATCCTCATCCACCCGCTTGGCGCAGATGTAGAAGCGGCCCCGGGCAAAGCCCACGGCCCCGTAGGCAAAGAGGGGCAGGAGCGGGGCATCCGGCTGCGAGACATAGGCCGGATGGGCGGAGAGGGTATGCGCGGGCGCGGCAAAGGCGGCCACGGCCACCTCATCGCAGGAGACGATCTCGCCGGATTCGGGATCAAGGCCCACGGCCTGACGGCCCGGCAGGAGGAAGAGTTCGCTTTCCTCGGGCAGGGGCATGAGTTCATCGGGGCGGGGCAGTCCCCATTGTTCGCCCCGGCGGCAGACCATGAGCAGGTCGGGATCGTCAAATATGTTGCCCTGGGCGTCGGCCATGACCATGTGCGGCTGAATATGCATAAAACATCCTTGCCCCGTGGGGGCTGAAAGTATATACCTCTTGCAGCGACGTTCCCGCTGCTCATCCCCCATGCGCGGGCGCGTAATCCTGCGCGCACAGAGGCTGCCATGCTTTCCCTGATGATTTTTATCTTTTTGTGTTTCCTCGGCATGCTGGGCATGCTGTACTTCATGCTCCGCAATCAGGAAAAAATGTGTCAGACCCTGCGCGAGGAACACGCACAGACCCGCCTGCTTCTGCGCGCCCTGGAATCCCGTCTGGAAAACACGGTGCGCGGCACGGTCGCCCCGGCGGGCATGGACAGCCCGCGGGAGCCGGAAGCCCCCTCCCTTCATGAGCCCCTGCTGCGGCTGAGCTTTGACGAGCCTGCCGCCCCGCCCGCCAAGCCCGCCGTCGATCCGGCGCTGGAACTGCACATGGACGACCTGCCCCTGCCCAATCGGGGCTAGGCGGCGAGCGGCGTTCCCCGTCTTTCCGTCCTTCCTGCCGTCCCGCTGCTCCCGGCTCCGGGGCGCTCATGCCGCACAGCCAGACGGCCTGACGCGGCGGACTCAGGCTTCCGGCCTGCCGTATTGTCCCCGGGCGGCGGCAAGGTAGCTCGCGCGCAAGGCCTGCGTGGCGCTGTCCTGCGCCCCGGCGAGGGATTCGGCCCAGAGCAGATAGGGCAGGCGCAGGCAGTGCTGCCGGATGGCCCCGGCCTGCTGGCGACGGCGGGCGACGATCTGACGGCAATCCTCGTCCGACAGGGCCAGCAGCCGTTCGCTGAAGGCCCGTGCGCGGTGAATGGCGCGGTGCGCGGCGTTGACGGCGGCCAGTCCGGCCTGACGCAGCCGGGCCATGCGTTGCGGCTCGCCCAGCAGCTCGCCGATGCGGGCCGCGGCGTCGGCGGCATCGTGCGGCGCATAGCAGACGAGTTCTTCCCCCTCGGCAAAGAGTTCCGTCAGGCCGTGGCCGATGCGCGGGGTCAGCAGGCAGCTGCCGCAGCCCAGAGCCTCGAATACCCGAAAATTCAGATCCTCATGCTCGCACTGGTTGAGCACCACTTCCGCCTGGGGGAACAGGCGGCGGTAGTCGCCGAACGTCACCTGCAGACCGGGCCGCAAGGCGGCCAGTTCGCGCAGAAAGGCGGCGCGGCGCGGCGTATTTTCCGAGACGGTGCCCACAAAGAGGCAGTCCAGGTTTCGGGAGACGGTCTCGTCCGGGGCATCGGCATCCTGGGCAAAGGCCGGCGACCAGAGCACGCGCCCGGCAGGCAGGAACAGCCCGGCAAAGCGCGACAGATGGTCGCGCAGGGAGACGAGGCAGAAATCAAAGGCCTGCGCGTACCACGGCTGCCAGCTGTGAATATGCGAATCCACGCTGTAGAAGACGGTCAGACAGGGGAAGTCCTCCACGCCCAGCACAAAGGGGGGGCGGCTCTTGTCCGCCACCACCAGCACATCCGGCACAAAGCCCGCACGGCGAACAATGTCCTGCCAGCCGTGGCTGCGGATGTCCTCAAAATTGCAGAAGGCCACCTCGTCCCAGCCCGTTGCGCGCAGATCCCGCCAGAAAAACGGACTGCCGATCCAGAAAAGTCGCCGCATAGACCCTCGACACCGCACAAGGCACGGGCAGCCGCCGCATTGCCAACGCGCGGGAAACATGAAATACTTGGGCAACGTAGCGCCGGACGCCCGGCAGCGTCAAGCCAAGTCCCGGAATCTCCTCATGTCCAGCCGTTCATTGCGTCTTGCGGCCCGCGTGCTGGTGGGCATCCTTCTTGCTGCCGTCCTGATGCTGGCCGGGGGCGTCTATCTTTTTCAACGCCATTCGCAAGCGCTGACCGCTCATGTGCTGGAAGCCTTCAGCGCCGCCACGGGCCTGAAGGTCGAAGCCGCATCCGTGGATATTGTTCTCCTGCCCATACCCGCGGCAAGTTTGGGGGATGTCCGCATTCACGGCGAGGGTTTTCAGCTGAGCGTGGCATATGCCACCCTGCGGCCTGATTTCTGGAAACTCCTGCAGGGCGAACTGCAGCCCGCTCATGTGCAGCTCCTGCGGCCCGATCTTGCAGGGCGGATTCCGTTGGATACGCTGACCGCCCTGCCCGGTCAGGGTCAGGCCGGGCCGCCCTCTCCGCCCGGCCTGCCGGAAGCGGTGCATCTGGAAATACAGCAGGGCCGCATTGACGCCACGGCCCGCGACGGCAGCCGTCTTTTGCTGGCCAACCTGTATTGCCGCCTTGCGACCGGGCATGGCGGCAGGCTGTCCGGCAAGGCAAGCTGGTCGCTGCTGAGCCTGACAGACGGGGAAGGCCCCGTTTTTGCCGTGCGCAGCGTGCATCTGGACGGCGACGGGCATCCCTTCGCTCCCCTGCGCGAAGGGGGTACCCTGCGCGTGCGCGGACAACTGGAATATGGCGACTGGCTGCGCCGGCTGAGCGCGGATATCCAGTGGCAGGGCCGCGGCAATGCCTGGGAGCTTGCCGGAAGCCTGAACGGCAATCTGATGCAGAACGGATGCGCCATACCGTTTGCGCTGGACGGCAAGGCGCGCCTGCGCAATCCCGATGCGCAGCATGTGGAGCTGACCGGTCTGCGCTTTGCGCTGGCCGAGGACAACGGCCAGCTCGACGGTCTGCTGGCCCTGGCGGCTCCCGACGGCCCGAGCCTGAGCGGCCAGCTGTTCATGAACCGGCTCAGCCTGACCCGGTGGCTGGGCTTTGCGCGGGATCTGGTGCCCGGACTGCGGCTGGCGCTGGACAATATCACCCATGTATCCGCCGAATTTCAGCTGGACGCCGCAGGCTTGCGGGTTCCGGCCATTTCCGCCCATTGCAGCGGCAGCCGCTTTGTGGGCACGGGCGGCGTGCCCAGCTGGAAGACGCCGGTGGTCACCCTGGAACTCATGGCCCAGCATGTCAATCTGGGCCTGGCCATTCCCGAAGCCGTGGGCAAGCGTCCGTCCGGCCCCTTCTTTGACCATGCGCCGCTGACCTCCTTCGATCCCCGTCCCGGAAGCTGGAACCTGCGCAGCCAGAAGACCCGCGAAGAAGATGACGCGCCCTCGGCCGCTGATGATCTGGGCTATGACATCCAGCTGTCCTCCCTGCACCTCCTCTACGGCCCCCTGCGCATGCAAAATGCCCGTGTGCGCATCAGTCCCGGCAAGGCGGCGGCCAACGGCAAGGGACGCGCCCGGCTCGACGTCCGCACGGATCTCTATGGCGGCACGGCCACGGCTCAGGCCACCATCGGCGGCGGAGGAGACGCCACGGAATTCGATATTGCCGCCCGCCTGAACGCCCTGCAGGCCGGCGCCCTGGCCGAGGATCTGCCCGCCCTGCCCCTGCGGGGCGGACGCCTGCAGGCCCAGGCCAGCCTGCGCAGCCGGGGCGGCGACATCCCCTCCTTTCTGGCCCGCCTGTCCGGCAAGGCCGACCTGCGGGCCGACAACGGCAGTCTGTCCGGACTCCTCGCCAAGCCGCTTGCCTACACAAGCCTTGGTCTGAATGCGCAATTGCGGCAAGGGCGCTGGCAGCAGAGCCGCGTGGGCCTTGGCGGCGACTGGACGCTGCAGCTGAACGGCAGGCAGGTGCGGGCCGACGGCTCGCTGACCGGTACCCTCTGGCTGGGCGGCAGTCGCCGTGTGAGCCTTGAGGACATGGACAGCCGTCTGCACCTTGCGGCGGACAGGGAGTGGAGCGGCCTGCCCGAAGGGCTGGAACTGGATGTGCGCGGCAGGCTGAACGCGCAGGCCGTGCCGCCGCAACTGCGCATGGCGCATGCCGAGGTCAGCGGGCTGGCCGCGCACTATGCCGGCAGCCTGCAGCTGGGACTTGCCAAGGACGGCCCCACGCTCAAGGGCAGCGGCGGCCTGAGCTGCGACGACATGCGGCGCACGCTGGCCCTTGTCCGCGAGAATCCGCCGTCCCTGCCGCAGCAACTGCGTGCCCTGCGCGTTCAGGGCGACTGGGAATACCTTGCCCGCCGATTTTCGTTGAAAAAGCTGGCGACCAGCCTGCTGAACACGGACATTGCGGGCGAGCTGAGCGTCGAGGCCCGGGATGTGCCCCAGCTGCGCTTTGCGCTGTCCACGCCCTTTTTTGACGTGGACAGCCTGCGCCGCACGCTCGCTCCCGAAAGAGCCGCGGCGGACGCCCGCCGCGAAGAAGCCATCCGCAAGGCAATAGCTGAGCGACGCGCCATTCCGCCGCCGCCTTCCCCGCCTGCCGGGCCGCCGTGGGACTTGCGCTTCCTGAAGACCTTTGGGGTGGACGGCAGTCTGCACGCCAAGCGAATGAAATCCTGGCGGCTGACGCTGACGGATGTGCATGCGCCCGTCAAGCTGGCTGACGGGCAGATGACATTCCAGATAACGGCCAATCTGTACGGAGCGATTCTGCGCAGCAGCGGACAGGCGCAGTTCGACCGGGGCATGCGCTTCAGCAATCACCTGACGGCCGATGGCTTCGATCTGGCGCAGGCCAGCGCGGAGCGCGGCGGCGATGCGCGGGTGAGCGGCAGGGCCTCGCTGGATCTGCGGGTAAGCGCCGCCATGAACGCTTCGGGGCAGGTGCTGCGCGCCCTGGACGGCACCTGGAAAATGCGCGTTCAGGACGGTTCGCACCAGACCTTGCAACAGGGGCGCGCCAAGGACAAGCCCACGCTCTTTTCCCTGCTCGCCGCTTCGGGCAATATCCGGCAGGGCATCGCCCGCAGCGGCGATTTGTCGCTGAAGGCCCCGGATATGACCGTACGCGGGAGCGGCCAGATCAACCTTGTCAATGAAACCCTGGAATGTCAGCTGAGTGTGGATACGCCCACCATGGACAACATTCCGGTTCGCGTTTACGGCAGCCTGCATGACATCAAGACCAGCATAAGCGCGGGCACGGTGCTGCTCTATGCGCTCAGCGGTCTGGCTCAGGGCGTTACCGGTCTGGTGGGGGGACTGCTGGACGGCGCGCTGAGCCTGTTCCGCTGATGCGGGGCGCGCCGGATGCTGTGCCCGGACGGGATCGCGCGTGCCGGCAGTTGCGGCACTTGCGGCGGCAACGGACGTCCCCGGCCCGCCAGCCCGGGAGAATCCGCCCTGCACGCGGCATGGCGCGCTTGCCCAGATCCGAACGGCAAGTCTTTGCCCGCACGGAACTGCCCGCAACGACAGCGGCAGCCTCGGGGAAAGGCTGCCGCTCTGACAAGGAAGGATATTGAAAGAAAAATGGCTGCGGGACGGCGCGTCCTCAAAGGGTGCGCTCCTCCAGCGGGGCGGACGCAGGTTGCGACTCGGGCGCGGCCTTGGGGGCATCCTTGGCGCCATGCGCCCCCGTAGCGGCGGACTTGCCGGTTCGGATGGGGTCAACGCTCACGGGCGTCAGCGGCGTTTCCTTGCTGCCGGGCGGAACAATGAGATAACTCTTCACCGAGGTCACGCCTTCCACACGACGGGCGGCATCCAGCGCCAGCCCGCGTTCCTTGTCGTTCTCCACCACGCCCAGCAGGACGACGCGCCCGGCATTGACTTCGGTATCAATGCGCGTGGAGCTGAGCTTGTCCTTGCCGATAAGCGCCGATCGCAACTTGGCCGAAAGCACAAAATTGCTGGTCTCGCTCTTGGCCGGAGAGAACCAGTGCGTGGTCACGGAGCGCACGCCCTTGTGCCGCCGGGCGATGGTCACGGCCCGTTCCCGCATTTGCTGCGGCACTTCCCCCACCAGATAGACATTGCCATAATAACAGTAGACGGCCGTGCCCCAGCCCTGACTGAAATTGTTGTCCAGCAGATCGGTCTTGATGGCCGTGGCAATGCCCTTGTCGTCGCTGATGGTGTCCATGAGCCGCTTGTCGTCATAGAGGCCGTAGGCGCTGTAGCCGCAACCGGCCAGCGGCAGGACGGCCAGCAGCATGATCAGGCAGATGAGGCGCTGCATGCGTTCTCTCCTAGGCGTTTTCCGGCACCCGCCGGATACGGGCGCCCACGGCGCCGAGCTTGTCCTCAATGCGCTCATAGCCGCGATCAAGATGATAGATGCGCTGCACCTGCGTCGTGCCCTGCGCGGCCAGCCCGGCCAGCACCAGCGAGGCGCTGGCCCGCAGATCCGAGGCCATGACCGGCGCGCCCGTCAGGCGATCCACGCCCCGCACCATGGCCGTATGGCCGGAAATGCGGATGTCCGCGCCCATGCGCGCCAATTCCTGCACATGCATGAAGCGGTTTTCAAAAATGCTCTCCTCCACCATGCTGGCGCCCTCGGCCAGACACATGAGGGCCATGATTTGCGCCTGCATGTCCGTGGGGAAGCCCGGATAGGGCTGCGTCCGCACATCCGTGCCCCGCAGGGCATGGGCGCAGCGGGCGCGCACGCCTTCCGGCGTCTGCCGGATATCCATGCCCATGCTGTTCAGCTTGAGAATGACGGCTTCCAGCTCCTCATACGGGCAATTGGTCAGCAGCAGATCGCCGTCCGTGATGCCGGCGGCCGCGAGAAAGGTTCCGGCCTCGATGCGATCGGGCATGACGGCGTAATCCGTGCCGTGCAGGGAACTCACCCCCCGCACCCGGATGCAGCTGCTGCCTTCGCCCTCGATCTGCGCGCCGCAGGCCCGCAGGAAGCGGGCCAGATCCACCACCTCCGGCTCGCGGGCCACATTTTCCAGCAGGGTTTCGCCATCGGCCAGCACGGCGGCCATGAGCAGATTCTCCGTGCCGCCCACGGTGGGCATGTCAAAGGTGACATGCGCTCCGCGCAGCCGGCGGCACTGCCCGATGATATAGCCCTCGGCCAGCTCGAAATGCGCACCCATGAGTTCAAGCCCCTTGAGGTGCTGATCCACGGGGCGCGCCCCAATGGCGCAACCGCCCGGCAGGGCCACCCGCGCCTGCCCGATGCGCGCCAGCAGCGGCCCGAGGCAGAGCACCGAGGCCCGCATGGTTTTGACCAGATCATATGAGGCTTCGGGGTGCAGGGTTCCGGGGCGGATTTCCACCCGGTGATCCTCGTGCCCGCAGTCGCAACCCAGCATCTCCAGCAGGCGCAATGTGGTGTGGATATCGCGCAAGTCCGGCACGTTGCTCAGACGCACCGTCCCTTCCGGCAAAATGGCGGCAAACAGGATGGGCAAGGCCGCATTTTTGGAGCCGTTGACGCTGATGGTGCCCTGCAGCCTGACGCCGCCCTCGATGATAAGTTTCTCCATGCCTGCCCCGCTGCTGACTGACATTGTTCACATTCGTTGCCGTGAAACGGTAGTTCTTTTTCTAGAAAAAATCCAGATGAAGGAGGCAGGAAAAATTTGCTTGCCAAGATTTTGCCTTTCGGCTATAGCTTGTCTTCGCACGGCGGAAGTAGCTCAGTTGGTAGAGCACCTGGTTGTGGCCCAGGTGGCCGAGGGTTCAAGCCCCTTCTTTCGCCCCAGAAATTTGCCCCGCGTTTTCGCGGGGTTTTTCTTTGTTTTCGCCGGACTGGCCGCAGCAGGCCCGGCTTGCCAAGGCCCGCGCTTTGGCCTATAGCTACGGCAGCGGAGCGTGGCGCAGTCTGGTAGCGCACCTGCTTTGGGAGCAGGGGGTCGCTGGTTCGAATCCAGTCGCTCCGACCAGACGCGATCTGACGGCGGCGGGCGGGTGGCCCGCCGCCGTTTTTTTCGGCGTCCGTCCGCCCGCCGGACGCCGGTCAGCCCTTCATGCTGCGCTTGGACGCCTTGAGCGGGTTGATTTTCTTTTTCGGTTCGCCCTCCCCGATCATTTTGACCTTGTGCTGATGCGCTTCCCGCAGGCCGGGCGCGTCCAGGCCCAGCGCCGCCAGCCGCGCGGGCACGCCGGCCCGCAGCCCGGCATAGCGGTGCGGGTCCGCAAGATTCCTGTCCAGATAGCGTTCCGTGGTCAGATACAGCCCCTTTTCGTCAATGGCGAGGAGGAAGGTCTGTCCGTTCTCCTCCACGCGCTGGATCACCATATCCGAGCGGCTGCCGAAACGATTGTGCATATTGCCTCCTTTTTTGGACAATATAAATAAAATGAATTTCATTTTCAATAAATATCCGGCAATATCGGCTCCGGGCGGATACGACAGGCCCGGGCGGTCATACGCCGGACGACAAAAAAGGACGCTTTCGCGTCCTTTTCGTGTTCATCCGCAGCGGCTTGCCGTCCTGCGCTCACCAGCCGCCATGCGCCGAAGCGCGCTTGCGGCCAGCCCGGGCAGCCCCGCCCGCATCGCCGCTAGCGGTCAATGCGCACATCCAGCCGCTTTCTGTCCTTGGAAAGAATATAGCGCACCTTGCTTTCGCCGCTGAGGTCGATCACCACGCGGGTGCGTCCCTCCAGCTTGCCGAGCCGCACATTGGTCACGGCGGGATTGCGCGGCACGCCCGGCGCCTTGACCGTCCACTCGCCCACCAGATCCACCGCCACGCGCGGCGGATTGTCCAGGGTCAGATACTTGTAGTCGATGGGACTGGAACCCTCAATGCGCACCGTGGCCCCGGTCTCGCGGGCGAAGACGACAAAACGGGTGACCGTGCGCGCCTTGGCCGCCGGTTCCGGCTTCTTGTCCGCCTTCTTTTCCGGCTTTGCCGTTTCGACCGGGGCGGCGTCAGCCTTTGCCGGCGCTTCCGGGGCGGCCTGACCGCCCGATCCCAGAGCGGGACGGGACGGGGCTTCGCCGCCGGGCAGCCGCGCACCGTCCAGGGCAGGCGCTTCCAGCGGCTTGTCCGCCGCATCGGCGGGCGGCAGGGGCGCAACCGCCGGACTTTCAGGAGGCGTATCGGTGTCATTGAAGGCAAAACCGCGCTCCAGCGCCTCGCTGGGAGGCGTCGGCACGGCGGGCGCCGGGGACGGCGCCTCGGGCACGGACGGCACAGGCGGCGCAGGGGACAGCGCCGGCGCCGTAGCCACGTTGCCGCCGGCTGCCGGCGGCGTCAGCGAACCGCCGCTGAGCGGGGGCGCTTCCTGTGGCGCAGGGGCGACGCTGCCGGCGCTCGGCACGGGTTCCGCCTCGTTTTTCGAGGCCTTCCACTCGGTCAGCATGATCAGCGCCATGCCGAGTACACAAACGGCAATCAAAATGCCGATAAAGGCTTTATTCATGAGTGACCCTCTTCTCCGAATGGAGATTGTTTTTTCGCGTGGCGTGCTGCTGCTCCGAACGGATATATTGCATCATGCGCGCATAGACGGGTTCCCGTCCGTCCAGCAGGATGGCCCGTTGCAGATGCTTCATGGCCGCCTCGTATTCGCCCAGGGCGCAAAGAATGCGCGCCATGTTGAAATGGGCATGATCGTCGTCCGGCGAAAGATCCAGCACCCGCCGACCAAAGGCCAGGGCCGCGACGGGATAGGACATCTGCCGCAGCCGCGCCCCGAAATCGCGGAACATGTGCTTGTGCTGCGGCTGGATGCCCTCCTGCACGGCCGCAAGCTGTTCCAGCGTGGCAAAGGCTGTCTGGCGCTCCTTGGGACGCTTCAGGCGCAGCACGGCCTTGCGAAAAGTCTCCCGCATGCCGGATTCCACCAGACGCGCCCGGCGCTCCCGCTCGGCCTGAGACGGCTCGCCGAAGACATCGGTGGGCACATCCTCCTGCGGCGGCGGCACGAAGCGCCCCACCACGCGGGACATGTCCAGAGCGCGCACGGGCATGGCCAGAATGGCCGGTTCGGGCGTGAAACGCTGGTTGAAGACATCCCCCGTCATCCGCTCAGGCTCGGCTACCGGCTGAAAGGCATTGTTGAGCTTTTGCACGACAAAGCTGCCGGTTTCGACTTCCCAGACGAAATACAACACCTTGCGCTGACTGGCCGCCAGCGCCGCCGCAACAGAATAGACGCCGATAAACTTGGGATTTCGCATGGCACAACTCTACATCATTTGAGCCGAATGGCAAGATTCCATTCCATGCCTTTACGCGGCCAAGCCTTTGGGCTAGCATGACGCGCATGCACGAAATGGCCATTGCCCAAAATATTCTGGAAATTGTGCGGGAGGAAATGACGGCCCGCCACTGCCGGCAGCTGGAGCGCATCGGACTGGAATGCGGCGCCCTCTCCGGCGTGGAACCGGAATCCCTCCGTCTCGGCCTCGAGGCCCTGCTCGGCGAAAGCCCCTGGCCGCAGGCCCGCCTTGATCTGCGCATCATCCCCCTGAAGCTGCGCTGCTTTGCCTGCGGCTGCCGTTTTGGCGGCCAGCCGGGGCAGGACGCCCTGTGGCAGCCCTGCCCGCAGTGCGGCGAGCAGTTCGGCCACACGGTCGAGGAAGGCAGGGAACTGCGCATTTCCCATCTTGAAGCATCGTAAACGCACGGGCAGGAGGAAGCATGCAGATACCCGTTGTTCGCAATGTGCTGGAAGCCAATGAAAAACTTGCCGATCAGGTGCGTCGCCGCCTGAGCGCCGGCAAGATCCTTACCCTCAACCTCATTTCTTCGCCGGGTGCGGGCAAAACCAGCCTGCTGGAACGCACGCTGCGGGATCTGGCGGGAGAATTTCGCATGGCCGTCATCGAGGGCGACCTGCAAACCGACAACGATGCCCGCCGCGTGGCCGCCACCGGCGCGCAGGCCGTGCAAATCAATACCGAGGGCGGCTGCCACCTCAACAGCAGCATGATCCTGCAGGCGCTGGAAAATATCGACCTGGACGGCCTGGACATCCTCTTTATCGAAAATGTGGGCAATCTGGTCTGCCCCGTGGAATTTGACTGCGGCGAGGATGCCAAGATCGCCCTGCTCAGCGTTGCCGAGGGCGATGACAAGCCCGAAAAATACCCCCTCCTCTTCAATCTGGCCCGCGCCATGATCCTGAACAAGATCGACCTGCTGCCCCATGTGGATTTCGACACGCGCCGCGCCCGGAACTTTGCCACCCGCCTCAATCGGGATCTGGCCGTTTTCGAGGTCTCCTGCCGCAGCGGTCAGGGGCTGGAAAGCTGGTATGACTGGCTGCGCGCCATGCGGGCAGCCAAGCGCGACGGCGTTCTGCCCGGGCAGGAAGCGTCCGCCTAGCGCGGCAGCGCCGGCATGGTCTCCCCGCCCGGGCGCAGCTCATGCCGGGCGGCGCAGGCCGGGAGAAGGCCTGCGCCCCGATACGGCGAGGCACGCTTTTGCCCCGCCGCTTGTTCCCTGCATCTGGCGGCCCCGCCGCCGGGAGGAATCACCATGCTTCATCCGGGCAAACTTCTTGCCGGCCTGCTGCTCTGCGGCGGCCTGAGCGGCTTGACGGCCCAGGCCGCCCCTGTCCGGGAGGCGATCCTCTGCCCCGACGGCGAGGCGCGCCCCCTGCTCGTCGAGCGCACGCGGCCCGAGCGCCCGCATTGGGACAACCGCTACGGCGGCGATCGCCGCCGCCCGTACTGGGACAGGCCCGAGGACAGGCGACGCCCCGTGCGTCCGCCCTATGCCCAGCCCCCTCAGCGCCCCTATCCCGGGCCTTACGGCTATCAGCCGCCGCCGTCCATGCCCGGCTATCCCTTCGGCTACGATCCGCGTCCGCCCCGGCAGGCCTATCCCTTCGGCTACGATCCGCGCAATCCGCAGCCGGACTATCCCTTCGGCTATGACCCGCGCCGCCGCGCGCCCCACCATGAGTATTACGACTCCTGGGACGATCCCCGTGACGATGGCCACCACCGCGGCTGGCGCAAGCGGGGGCATCATCGGCGGCACGACTGGATCTAGCCCGCGCGGACGGCCCTCCGGGCGAGCGCCGGCAGTCCGGCGTCCGCTGCCGCCTCCTTCCCGCGCCTGATTGCAAAACGCCGCATTTCCCTGCCGGGAAATGCGGCGTTGGTCACATGCGGCATCGCCCACGCGGCGGCCTTCCGCCGAACTGGCGCTCAGCGCCCGGCGGCTTCTGTTGCGCCGCCCTTGCGCCCGGGCGCAGCCGGCGTCTCTTCGCCGGCACGTTCCGCCCGGTAGGCGGCAATGTCCACCAGCAGCGTCCGGGAGGCAGGTTGCAGGCTGATGGTGAAGAGCTGCACATCCTGTTCCGGCGCGTCAGCCTCCCGCAGAAGGGGTATCTGCGTCTTGGGGGCCGCCATGATGGTGGCCTCGCCCGTCCCGGCGGCAAAGAGCAGATCCACGCCCTGTTCGAGGATGGCATGGCGCTTATCCTCATCAATGGCCGCCATTTCGGTGAAGTCGAACGTCATGCCCGGAAATTCCGCCTGCCAGAGGCCATAGCCCTGCGCGGACAGGGTTCGCAGCAGGGCGCGCAAATGCTCACGCTGCAACACCTGCCGCAACTCCAGATGTTCCAGAAGGGCCGTGGCGGGATCCCCCGTCCCGGGCGTCAACCGCGCGGCCCAGATCAAATCGGCAAAGCCGAGGCTGGTCAGCACGGCCCCGTTTTCATCGCGCGGGGCATCCTTTTCAATAATATCGCAGGCATCGCGCATTTTCATGCCGGCGTGAAAACGCGTGAGCGCGCATACCGGGCGGCTGCCCGGTTCAGGCAGCAGATTCCAGACCTCGCCCCGTCGGTGTTCCTCCCGTCCGTTGCGATGGACGAGAATCAGGCACGCCGGTTCATGCGTGCCGCAGGCGGCAAAGCCCGCAAGGCGATCCAGCCGGACAGCCCGGAAGTTCCAGAGGGCAAAGCCCATGTCCAGGCGCACGTCCTGCGTGCCGCCGGGATTTTCCAGCGCATCCTCCCCCGAGGGCGGCAAGTCCAGACGCGCAAAACTTTCCTCCCCCCCGGCGCTGAACCGGATGCTCAGCAGCTCCTGACCGGTCAGGTTGCGGATGCTCAGAGTCGGCGGTTCCGCCGTCTCCTCGTCCGGAGCAGCGGGGCATGGCCGGGCCAGCAGGAGGCAGAGCAGGCAAAACAGGGGCACAAGGTAGGGCATCTTCCTCTCCTGAAAGCAGGTTGTGTGGTGCGGGCCTGCCGTGCGACAGTGCGCGGCGATCACGCCCGAAAGTCTCCGCCCTGCGTCATTGGGCGAACGGATGCGGTGCGCGGCGCAAGGCCGCCAGCAAGCGCTTCACGCCCTCCGGCGCGTCCGGCGCCGGTTCGCCGCCGGCTCGGACAAGCGGCAGCAGCTCGGTCAGCAGGGCCACGGCGTCCTCGATCTCGTCCACCCAGCAGGTCATGACGCCATGCAACATGAGGCCCGGGGCTTCCAGCGGGCCGCGAATGCCCAGGAGCGGCACGCCGGATCCGGCGGCAATCCCGGCCTCCACCCCGGCATCCTGCCCTGACATGCCGTAATAAATGACAAGATCCGCCGTCCGGCAGGCATGACGGCAAAAGGCATAGACCTGCCCGCCCTCCTGATCCGTATCCATCCATTGCCGGCGCTGGGCGGGCGTCAGGCCCGGCGGCGGCGTGGCCTTTTCCGTCCAGTCAAGGATCCGGCAGCCCAGGGCGCGCAGTTCGCGGCCCAGCAGGCGCACGCCGTGCTTGTGCTTGAAGGAGGCGGCAATATAGATTTTCATGGTCTTGTCAGAACTCGATGCCGCGTTGCGCCGACACGCCCCGGGCGGCCGGATGCTTGACCTCGGTCATGGACGTCACCAGATCCGCCATGTCCACCAGCCAGTCCGGCGCATCGCGCCCGGACAGGACGAGGTGACAGGACGCCGCACGGGCCGCCGCCACGAGGCGCTCCACCTCCGCGCGCGCAATCAGTTCCGCCCGCAGGGCATACAGGCTTTCATCCAGCACGAGCATATCCAGACGCGGCAGCCGCTGCTCTGCCCATTCCAGCAGCCGCAGGGCCGCCGCCCGTTGCGCCGGGCGCTCCTCTTCCCGGCGGAAGAAGCCCAGCCCGCCCGCGCAGAAATCGTCCCCCAGAAGACGCGCCAGCATGCGCTGTTCGCCCGCCTGCACATCGCGCTTGATAAACTGGCCGAAGCCCACACGCAAATCCTGCCCCACGGCCCGCAGCGCCTGCCCCACGCAGGCGCTCGTCTTGCCCTTGCCGTTGCCCGTATAGATGAGAATCATCAGCGCCAGACCCCCGGAAGCTCCTGCCCGCAGGACGGGCAGATGCCGGCTGTCGCGCCCTTCAGGCGAACCCGCCAGCCCTGCCGTTCAATGCAGACCGCGCCGCACTGCGGGCAATAGGTATTGCCGCCCACGGCGCTGATTACGTTGCCGACATAGACAAAATGCAGCCCCTCGCCCCGGGCCAGCGCCCAGCAATCTTCCAGCTGGCCCGCCGGCGTATCGGGATGATCGGCCATATGATAGGCCCCGTGAAAACCCGACAGGTGCCACGGCGTGTCCGGCCCCAGTTCGTCCCGAATGAAGCGGGCCGCCTCGCGCAACTCAGCCGTGCTGTCATTGATGCCGGGGATGACGAGCGTCGTCACCTCCAGCCACCAGCCAAGGGCCTTCATGCGCTTGAGATTGTCCAGCACCGGTTGCAGGCGTCCGCCGCAATATTTGCGGTAGAAGGCGTCGCTGAAGGACTTGAGATCCACGTTGGCCGCGCAGATGCGACGCCGCAGGGACATCAGGCAGTCCTCGCTCATGAAGCCGTTGGTCACCATGAGCGAGCGCAGCCCCTGCTGCCGGGCAAGGCCCGAGGCGGCGAACATCAGCTCGAAAAAAACCGTCGGTTCATTGTAGGTGAAGGCCATGCTTGCCGCCGACTGCCGCCGCGCCAGATCCACCAGAATATCGGCTTCGGCCTGCCTGCCCACAATCTTTCCCGTTTCCGCCGGGTCACGCGAAATTTCGTGATTCTGGCAGAACAGGCAGGAAAAGTTGCAGCCGGCGCTGCCCACGGAAAAGGTGCGCGTTCCGGGCAGAAAGTGGTACAGCGGCTTTTTTTCCACCGGATCCATCGCGGTGCCGGTCACCACATTGCTGACCAGGCTGACCAGCGTGCCGCGCAGATTGGCCCGCACGCCGCACCGCCCGCGCTGCCCGGAGGCAAGGCGACAGTGATGCGCGCACAGGCGGCAGTCCACCAGCCCGTCCGGACGGCTCTCCCCAAAGGCGGCGGGCATGTCAGCGCCTCCGGGAATAGGGCATGCCGCCCTGACCGCCCGAATAGGGCATGCCGCCGCCCGTGCCGTATGCGCCTTCATTCAGGGGCATGACGCCGGGCGGATAGGGGCCGGGGTCGCCCTGATAGCCCGGATACCAGTGCCAGCCGTCCGTGGGCGGCGGATAGAGTCCGCCCGGATTCTGCGGATACTGGCCCGTGCCCTGTCCCGGATACTGACCCGGATACTGGCCCGGGTACTGGCCGGGATACTGGCCCGAAGCGGGCGGCCACGGCTGCGACGGCGCACCCGGCCAGCCCGTCTGCCCGCTGGGATAGCGGTTGGGGTAGTCCGGCCGGTAATCCGGACGATAGTCCGGGCGCTGGTTCGGCCGATAATCCGGGCTCTGGTTCGGCCGGTAGCCGGGGCGATAGCCCGGCTGCCCGCCCGGTTGATAGCCGGGGGAATACGATTCCGCGCCGGGATAGATTTGCGGCGCCAGATAGATGGGGGACTGTTGCCAGGCATTGGGATCCGTATTCTGCGGCGGGGCGGTCACGCTCATTTCGAGGTCGCCGCTTTTTTCATCCCGTTTGATGGACAATTGGCCGCCGCGTGACGACGGCATCTGCCCCGTGCCCCACTGCTCGTCAGAGCGCATGGCCCCGGACGGTGGCGCGGGATTGGCATCAGCCGCCGCGCTTTCCCCGCAGACAAGCCCCACCGCGCACAGGACAGCCCCGACCAGCAGGCCGAGGCGGCACATCCGCGCCACCCGCCGGATAACGGCCTTGCCCGCCCCGTCGCCCTGCATGGCGAGCGGGCGCCCGTACAAAAGAAGGGATATCTGTTTCATGCCCGCAGTATACCAGCCCCCCCCATGAGGGTCTACGAAAAAATGTGCCGCCCTGTCGCTTGGGGTTTGAAAAAAACTGTGTTATCCACAAAGAGTCGCAAGGAGGCAGTATGACCACGGAACGCTCAAAAGCCTACAAGGCTGCCGGCGTCGATATCGAAGCCGGCAATGATCTCGTCAGCCGCATCAAGCATCTTGTTTCCAGTACCCATACCAAGGGCGTCATTTCGGACATCGGCGGCTTTGGCGGACTGTTCCGCCCCGAACTCAGCGGCATGAGCGATCCCGTGCTGGTGTCGGGCACCGACGGCGTGGGCACCAAACTCAAACTGGCCTTTGCCTTCAACAAGCACGATACCGTCGGCATCGACCTCGTGGCCATGAGCGTCAACGACATCTTGGTGCAGGGCGCCCTGCCGCTCTTTTTCCTTGATTATTTTGCCACCGGCCGACTGGATGTGGAAACGGCGCACACCGTCATCAGCGGCATTGCCGAGGGCTGCCGTCAGGCGGGCTGCGCCCTGCTCGGCGGGGAGACCGCCGAAATGCCCGGCATGTACGGCGACGGCGAATACGATCTCGCCGGCTTCTGCGTGGGCATCGTGGACAATGCCCGGCTGGTGGACGGCTCCAGCATCCGCAATGGCGATCATATCGTGGGCATTTCCTCCTCGGGCCTCCATTCCAACGGCTTCTCGCTGGCCCGCAAGGTGCTGGAAAAAAGCGGCCTTGCGGCAGACGATCCCTTCCCCGGCGCCGGCGGCGCCACCGTGCGCGACGTACTGCTGACGCCCACCGTCATCTATGTGGATACGGTGCGCAAGCTGCTGCGCGATCTGGATGTGCGCGGCATGGCCCACATTACCGGCGGCGGATTTTACGACAACATTCCCCGCATTCTGCCCGCACAGGTGGAGGCCCGCATCAGCTTCGGCACCTGGGAGCTGCCGCCGGTCTTCCACTGGCTGCATGAAACGGGCGAACTCTCCTGGCCGGAAATTCTCCAGATCTTCAATGCGGGCATCGGCTACATCCTGATCCTGCCCCCGGAGCAGGTGGAAGAGGCCATCAACCGCATCTGTGCCGGCAAGCAGGGCCTCAGGGCCTGGGATATCGGCAGCATCGCCATGCGCAACGGCAACGGCGAACAGGTGGTCATGCACTTCCCCGGCTAGGCCGCTGCATACGCCGCCCCGTTGCCGGTTCCGCTCGCGACGCTCGCCTTCGGGCGATGTCCGCAAAAAAAACGCGGGGAGTCTCCGTTCCGCACGGAGACTCCCCTTTTCGTTTCGCATGGCCGGATGCCGGGACAGATACGCGCCCTGCCCCGCCCAGCGCGCGCCTATATCCGCCGGTAGATCTGACGCCCGTCCGCCCAGAGCCAGCCCGCCAGCGCCGCCAGTCCGGCAAGGCAGGCAATGCCGCCCATGGCCGCGATGCCGTCCGGCCAGCAGGGCAGGCTGCACAAAAACATGGATGTGCTGCCGAACAGGAGGCCGCCGCTGTTGATGAGCGCGGTCATGGTGCCGGTATCCGTGGAGAGCTGATGCAGCATGAGCACGGTTGACGGGGGGCGCATGGCGCTGGAACAAAAGCTGATGGGCGCGCACAGCAGGGCAAAGACCACGGGATGCCAGCTGCCCATGAGCAGCAGCCCCACCCCGGCCAGGGCGATGATCCCCAGAAAAAGGGCAAAGTAGCGCCGCAGCGGCCAGGAGGCGAACCAGCGCCCGTAGCAGAGCGGCCCCAGGAGGCTCATGCCCGCGTTGACGGCAAAGAAGAGGCTGTAGGTCTGGGGAGCCACCCCAAAAAGATTCTGATACACATAGGATGAAACCGCCAGAAAGGCCATGAAGGGCATGCAGACAATGGAGAAGATCAGCAGCAGGCTGCTGAAGCCGCGTTGCCCCAGCACATAGGCGATCCGTTGCAGCATGCGCCCCGCTCCGCCCGCGCTGCGCGCCGGCAGGGTTTCCTGCAGGAGCAGACTGCCCGCCCCGGCCAGCAGGCCGCAGAGCGCCAGGCAGACGAAAATGCCCCGCCATGAGGTGACGGTCAGCAGCAGCCCCCCCACCACCGGCGCCAGCATGGGGGCCAGGATGGTGATGGTCTGAATCCAGGTGATGACCCTGGTCATCACCGGCCCGCGCAGCACGTCCTTGACAATGGCCAGCGACATGGCGCTGATGCCGCCGCTGCCCACGGCCTGCACCCCCCGCCAGATCAGCAGGCTTTCGATGCCGGCGGCAAGCGCAATGCCCACGCTCGACACCACATAGAGCAAGGCTCCCAGCATGAGCACCCGCCGCCGCCCGACGCGGTCGCTGTACGGCCCCCAGAAGAGCATGGACAGGGCAAAGAGCAGCAGGAAGCAGCTGATGCTCAGGCTGGACAGGGCGTCCGTGGTCTCGAGCGAAGCGGCCATGCTGGGCAGGGCTGGCAGATACATGTCCGTGGACAGGGGGGCAAAGGCGCTGAGAAAGGCCAGATAGAGAATCAGGGGGCGGCTGCCCAGGGCAAAGGTGCGTCGGGGCATGGGGCTTCCTTGTGGCGTTCAGTGTGATGCCCGGGACACGCGGCGTCCCGCACGTCGCGGGCAGGGAACAAAAAAACCCGATCCCTCGGGCATCGGGCGGCAAGCGAGCTGTGGCGCATCGGCCAAAATAAGTGATTTCCCGGCCTTCAGCCAATCCAAAGGCCGGGAAATCGTGTGGGGAGGGGAGTATGTACCAAGCGCCGATCAGGCGCGCAAGGTGTCAAGCAGGGAACGGGCGCTGTCGCTCTGGGGATTGTCGGCCAGCACCTTTTCCAGCAGGGCGCGGGCCTCGTCCTTGCGATCCAGATGGATCAGGCAGCCCGCGAGGGTAATCCGCAGCGCTTCGGGCTGCACATCGGCCGCAATGGCCGCCTCGAGGTAGGGCACGACCTTGTCCACGCAACCCGCCGCATAGGCCGTGCGCAGCATGCCGTTCAGGGCCACGATGCCGTCCTTGGCCATATCCAGCGACTGGGCAAAGGCGTCAAAGGCTTCCTGAGCCTTGCCCTGCTCCATCAGGACAAGACCGATGCCGCAATATGCCTTGCTGTCCGGCTCCACGGACGCGGCCTTGCGGTAGAGAACCAGGGCATTGTCCAGTTCGCCGCGCTGCACGGCAACGGTGGCCAATCCCATGTAAGGAGCGGAAAGCTGGGGATTGCTGGTGACCGCCTTGCGGTAATACTCCTCTGCCTTGCCGTAATCTTGCATCAGCAGATAGCATTCACCAAGTTCCTTGTTCACGTCATAATCCAGCTGATTTTCCATCTTCCCTTCCTCTGCGGCAGCGTGCCGATACGTAACGCCCTTTATTTGCACTTCTTGTGCCAAAAATAAAAATATGCCGCTATTCCAAGGACTGCTTGCCGGGCCTTGCCCAGAGGCGGCAAATCCTGCCGCCCATTTTTTTGACAGCGCCGGTTTTCAGCGCCTTCCAGCAGGCGGCAATTTTTGCCGCCCGGCAGCATTTGCCGGCCGTTCTCTCCCATGAAAGGGGCAGACGTGCCCGTTGCGCCGCGAACGCATTACGGCCATGCGCGCGCCCCGACATATTGCACGGAGATATGCAATCAGCTAAACATAGGGAAATATGTCATGTAAAAAAGTCAGCTTGCAACAGCAGAAAAGCGGCGGCTCGACATCAGGCAGGCAAGGCACGGCGGCAAAAGGAGGGACGCAAGCCGAATGACCCAATCCGAAAGGATCTCCAGACCTTGGGGTTCTGCTTTGCCGCATTTTCAAACGCCGCACCCGGGGATGAGCGCGAACAGGTAAAGGAGAAGAGGCAAAAGCTGCCTGGCGGAAGAACTTATGGGCGTACTCCCGCAGGAACAATACGCCTTGTAAAGGAATGAACCACTATGAAAACGATATGTTCATTATTCATCATCGCGATACACGTTTGTTATTTTTCCATCGCTTTTTCTGCTTCTTTTGAAAGTACAAAACGTGCGGCGGAACAGGGCGATGCGGTTGCCCGGAATAAACTTGGAACCATGTATTATCGCGGAGAGGGCGTCAAACAGGATTATCAAAAAGCCAAGGCACTCTATGAAAAAGCCGCTGCCCAAGGGCTTGCCGAGGCCCAGTTCAACCTCGGCAAGGTATACGGCTTTGCCAAAGGCGTCCCGCAGGACTTGGCAACAGCTTGCCAATGGTGGGAAAAAGCCGCTGCCCAAGGATACGTCAAGGCCCAGCTCTTTCTCGGCATCATGTACCACGAGGGCCGAGGCGTAGCGCAGGATTACGAAAAGTCGTGCGACTGGTTTGAAAAAGCCGCCGCCCAGGGCGATGCTGATGCCATGGTTGCTCTCGGTCTTGCCCATGAATACGCCAAGGGCGTACGGTACGACATCGACACGGCCAAAGCGTGGTACGACAAGGCGTGCCAACGCGGCCTGCAAGAGGGCTGTAACGCCGCTGCCCGGCTGAATCGCTGAGGGCTTGCGCGCTTGCCAAAAGCGTATGGCGTCAATCGCCCCGGCGCGAAAAGGCCGCCATGCCGCCGTGCACGCTGACGGTATGGAGAAGGATGCCGAGGACGCCTTCGATATCCAGATGGGACGTATCAACGGTCACGGCATCGGGAGCGGCGCGCAGGGGGGCAATGGGCCGATTGCGATCCATGGCGTCGCGCTTGCGGATTTGTTCGGTCAGCTCGGTGAGGTCGGCGGCCTGCCCGCGCGCTTCGAGATCGCGCAGGCGGCGCAGGGCACGCACTTCGGGGCTGGCGTCCAGAAAGAACTTGAAGCGCGCCGTCGGAAAGACCACGGTGCCCATATCGCGCCCCTCCACCACCAGCGGCTGCCGGGCGGCCAATCCGCGCTGGGCCTCGCAGAGGATTTCACGCACCAGCGGCACCTGCCCCAGCTTTGCGGCGAGCATGCCCACTTCCTCGGTGCGGATTTCGCCGCGCACCGGCACGTCATTGCAGCAGATGCGCGTGCCCGCTCCGCGGCCTTCCAGCGAGAAGGCATGGGCCGCGCAGGCCGTGCGCAACCGCTCCTCATCCCATGTGTCCGCGCCCGCGCCCAGCTTGAGGGCCAGACAGCGAAACATGGCGCCGGTATCCAGATAGGCGATGCCGAGACTCTCGGCCATGCGGCGGGCAAGCGTCGTCTTGCCCACGCCGGCGGGGCCGTCCAGGGTGACCACGGGCAGGCAGGCGACCGTCATGCGTTTTCCCCCAGAAATTCGCGGACAAGACGCAGGAAGCGCGCGTTTTCCTCGGGCGTCCCCACGCTGACGCGCAGATGATCCGGCAGATCGTAGCTGTTCAGGGGACGGATGATGAGGCCGCCGCGCAAAAGGTGCTCCACGCAGGCTCCGGCCTGTGCCTCGCCGGGCAGGCGGAACATGATGAAATTGGCGGCGCTCGGCCAGACGGTGCAGCCGGCTGCCGCAAGGCCCTCCGCCAGCTGCCGCCGCCCCTCGCGCACGGTGCGCAGGGTGGCTTCGCGGAAGGCCATGTCCTCCAGAGCGGCCAGCGCGGCTTCCTCGGCCAGCAGATTCACCGAGAAGGGCAGGCGCGCCCGCCAGCAATACTCGGCCAGCGCGGGCGGCAGCACGGCATAGCCCAGACGCAGCCCGGCCAGACCCCAGCTCTTGGAGAAGGTGCGCAGCACGGCCACATTGTCCGGCAGGCAATGCCCGGCCAGCAGGGAGGCGGCGCATTCGTCCGCCGCCGTGTCGCCCATGAAGTCCATATAGGCTTCGTCCACCACCAGCAGACAGTCGGGCGCCTTGCGGGCCAGTCCGGCGGCCAGCCGTTCCACATCCGCCCGGGGCGGACAGAAGCCGGAGGGATTGTCCGGCGTGGTTACGAAGACCAGGCGCGTACTTTCGTCCACCAGCCGCAGGAGGGCGTCGAAATCGAAGCTGAAGTCCTCGCGCAGGGGCTGGCGGCGCACCTCCACGCCGCAGATCTGGCCCTGAATGGGATAAATGGAGAAGCAGGGCGCAAAGCAGGCGAGGGAGTGCTTGCCCGGCACGAGCAGCACCCGCAGCAGGAGGTCGATGATTTCATCCGAACCGTTGCCCACCACGATGCGGGCGGCGGGCACGTCGTGCAGGCGGCCGAGCGCGGCGGTCAGCCGGGGATTGCCGCCCTGCGGGTAGCGGAAGCTCAGGGGGGCCGCCCGGCGCAAGGCCTCGCAGACCAGCGGCGAGGCTCCCAGCGGATTTTCGTTGCTGGCCATCTTGATGACCTGCGCCAGACCGTATTTTTCCTTGATTTCGGCAATGGACTTGCCGGGGACATAGGCTTTCAGGCCCAAAATGGCCTCACGCACGGGGGAACGGTACATCATGACTCCCAATGGCGGCGGGAAAAGAACAAAAAAGGGGCGCGACCTGTCAGCCGCGCCCCCCTGAGATACGGACTATTCCTCGTCGGTGGGACGAATGGTCAGCACCGGCATGGAGGCGTTCTTGACGACCTTTTCGGCCACGGAACCGAAGAGAATGCGGTCAATGCCCTTGCGGCCGTGCGTGCCCATGACGATGAGATCCACCTTTTCCTCTTCGGCGCGGCTGAGAATTTCCTCGGCGGCATAGCCGATGAGCACATGCCCCTTGGCTTCCACCCCGGCGAAATTTTCCGCCACAAAGGCTTCCATGGACTTCTCGGCCCCGGAAACAATTTCACCCACGAAGTTCTCAATGGTATTCGGCGGCACATGGAAGCCCACATACTGACTCAGCGAGGGGGCCGTGTACACGACGATGATGCTGGCGCCAAGGCCCTTGGCCAGCATGGTGGCGTATTCCGCCACGGACTTGCTGTGGTCAGAGAGGTCAACAGCGCAGAGAATCTTCTTGATTTCCTTCATGTTATGCTCCAGTGCCCTTTCCGGCGCTTGTGGGAGACCGTCATCCCCGTGCCGGAACCGGGTACGACGATTTCATCTTCTTTTTTTGCATAGTAGAGTCTTTTCCGGCGTTAGACAAGCCCCGCCGCCCCGGCGTCCCGCCCGGAAAAAAACGCCTGATCTTCGTTGGAATGCTTATTGCAAAACCCATGACGAACGCCAACCCTGGAGGCGAACATGAAGGTCAACAGTCAAGCCGTGGAAGCCCTGCTGCAACAGCAGGAACAGACGGCGCTCCGCCGTGTCGGCGGTGACAATGGCGCATTCGAGGCGGCACTGGCGCAGGAAATGGGCGTCGGCACCGTCTCGAGCGGCACCGCGCTTCCTCCCATGCCGGGGGCCGCGCGGGCCGGGCTTATCGGCCAGATGCTGCTGGGCGGGACGGAAGAAACTGCCCAGGCCTCTCCGGAAGAAGCCGTCTTTGAGGCAGCTTTTTCCCAGGCTTCGGGCGCGCTGGATCTCTGGGATTCCTATACGGCGGCGCTCGGCGCGCCCAATGCCGAGTCCTCGCTGAAGGACGCCTATGCCCTGCTTGAAGGCATCGACAGCAAGGTCAGCTCGCTCCGGCAGGATACCGCCGGGCTGCGCGGCCAGAATCCCGGTTTCGATTCCCTGCTGAATGAACTGGAAATCCTGACCACAACGGAAAAGATCAAGTTCAATCGTGGGGATTACAGCGTGTAGCAGCGTTCGCCGTTGCCACCCCCCAACTTGAGCTGAGGGCTGCGGAGATCAGGGCATCCGCAGCCCTTGCGTTTTATGGCGTCAGGACAGCCGGCGCGCGGCGATCTGCCCGCCCCGTATCCACGGACACATGGCGGGCACATGGCCCGGGAAAGACCGGACGCCGACGCCCTCCCCCGCCCTGCCGTCCGCGTACGCGGTCAGGCGTCCCACGCCGCCGTGTCCGTGCGCGCCCGCAAAAGACCGTCGAGGATGCTCCACGGATGCGGCGGACAGCCCGGCACAAAGACATCCACCGGCAGCCAGTCCCCGGCCCCGTTGCAGCATTCCGGGCTGTCCCGGAAAATCCCGCCCGAAATGGCGCAGCTGCCCACGGCCACCACCAGTCGCGGCTGCGGCACGGCGGCCAGGGTGGCCAGCACGGCCTCGCGCATATTCAAGCTCACCGGCCCGGTGAGCACGATGCCGTCGGCATGGCGCGGCGAGGCCACCATGTCGATGCCGAATTTGCCGAGATCATAGACCAGCGTGCCCAGCACGTTGATGTCCGCCTCGCAGGCATTGCAGCCCGCCGCGCTTACCTGCCGCAGCTTGAGCGAACGCCCGAACAGGCGGCCGGACTGGCGCGGCGGGGTCAGCGGACGCGGCACGGCGGTGAGGATGAGATCCTCGCGGGCAAAGGTCGCCAGATGATGGTCGCCGCCAAAGCGGATGCCGCCCTGCGTGCAGGCCCGGGCGCAGGCCCCGCAGAACAGGCAGCGGCCCATGTCCAGGGCCGGGCCGCGCTCCACGCCGCCGGGGCCGGGCCGCTCGGGCGAGAGCAGGCGGATGGCCCCGGTGGGACAGGCATCCGCACAGGCCCGGCAGTCGCCGCAAGCCACGGCATGGATTTCCGGTCGTCCCGGATACCGTTCGGGCAGGGTCGGCTGCACGCGGGGATAGTCCAGCGTGCGATATTTCTGATGCAGGCGTTCCCTGATGATCTGCAGCATCGTGCACCACCTTGGAGCAGGGTCAATCGTGGTTCGGACGGCGCGAGCGCCTGCCCGGCAAAAATGTTCCCCTACGCGGCCCAGCGGGACGGACAGCCCGGCCCTTAGAGATCATGGCCGCAATAGGACAGGTTGAAGCTCTTGTTGCACAGGGGAAAGTCCGAAATCTGCTCGCCGCGCAGGGCCGCTTCCAACCCGGCCCAGTTGTGGAAGGAGGGATCATATATCTTGTAGCAGGCAAGCCTGCCCTCCCCGTCCGTGACGGCCACATGGCAGATTTCCCCGCGCCAGCCCTCCACCTCGGCCACGGCCAGCCGCCGGGCGGGCAGGCACTCCGGCAGGGGCAGACAGGTTTCCCCCTCGGTATGGGACAGGGCCTGAATGTCCGTGCAGGCCAAATCCACCGAGTCAGCCAGCTCCCGGCTGCGCACGCGGGCGCGGGCCAGCACGTCCCCGCCCTTCTCCACCCGGGGCTGCGTCTCGCACAGGGGCAGACAGGACAGGGGCACGTCGAAGCGGGCATCCCGCGTCAGCCCGCAGGCCCGGGCGGCCACGCCCACCAGCCCCAGGGCCTGGGCCGTGCCGCCGCCCAGCGCGCCGGTCTCCTCCAGACGATCCTGCACGCTGGCCGCGGCAAACATGACCTTCACCGATTCCCGCACGTCCCGCCAGCAATGCCGCAGGCGATCCAGCAGGCGGGCGCAGATGGCCGCATCCACATCCAGCGCGACCCCGCCGGGACAAACCCAGTTGCGCCCGAAACGGTTGCCGCAGACCTCGGCCGTCAGATTGAGAAAGTCCCCGCGAATGCGCCCGTTCCAGGCCGAGGTCGGCAAGAAGCCCGTATCCCCGGCAATGGCGCCCAGATCGCCGGTGTGATTGGCCAGCCGTTCCAGCTCCAGCCCCAGACGCCGCAGGCGGTTGGCCCGTTCCGGCACGGTCAGGCCCGCCAGCCGTTCCAGAGCCGTGGCATAGGCCGTGGCATGCCCGATGCTCGTATCCCCGGCCACGCATTCCATGAGGCGCGCGTGCGCCGGCTGCGGGCCGCCCAGCAGACGCCGCTCCACATCCCGGTGCTGGAAACCGAGGCTGATTTCCAGATGCATGACGTTTTCGCCGTAACACTGGAAGCGGAAATGCCCCGGTTCGATGACGCCCGCATGCACCGGCCCCACGGCCACCTCGTGCACTTCCTCGCCCTCCACCCGGTAATGCGTGATCTGCCCCGGGCCGGGCCGCTCGCCGGGGGCATCGGTGAGGCAGCCGTGCGGCACGAAGCGCACGGGCTTGAGCCAGGGATGGCCCTCGGGCCGGATGTTCCACTGTTCCCAGAGTTCGCGTTCAAAAAGGTGCGCCTGCGGGCAGTCCGGCGTCAGGGCCTCATAGGCGCTCAGGGGCGCGGTACGCACGGCCCGGATCGCCTGCTCCCCGTCCTGCCGCAACAGGGCGCACAGGCCGGCCCCCCCTTCCTCCGGCAGGCCAAAAAGGGCCAGCAGCCGCCGGTCGCCCCGCATCTGCGCGGCCACTTCCTGCCGCCAGTCCGCCACGGAGAGCACGGGCACATCGTCCAGCGCCACGGATTGATCATAGCGGAAATCCATGCCTAGCCTCCTATGAGCGCCGCCGCGCGGGTCAGAAGGTTCTCCAGCCACGCGGGCGTGTACAGGCCGAGGCAGAGCACCAGCAGCCCCAGACAAAGGGGCGGCAGCACGCTGCAGGCGCTCTCCGGCTCGGCACGCTGCATGTCGCGCGGGCGCGTGCCCTGCACCATGCGCAGCACCGGCACGGACATGCCCACGAAAATCACGGCCAGCGCCAGCAGATAGCAGGCGGCCACCAGCCAGCGCCCCTGACTGAGAATGCCCTTGAGGATCAGAAATTCGCTGACGAAGAGGCCGAAGGGCGGCGAACCCACAATGGCCAGAAAACCCGCCGTCCAGAGCGCGCCGGTCATGGGCATGGTCCAGCGCAGGCCGCGCACGTCATAGCTGGACAGGGTGTGATAGCGGGTCAGAATGTTCCCGGCCAGCAAAAACAGCATGCACTTGGTCAGGGAATGGCCCACCGCATGGAACATGGCCCCGAAAACCGCCGAGCCGCCCAGGCCGATGCCCAGAGCCAGAATGCCCATATGCTCCACGCTGGAATAGGCCAGCAGGCGCTTGTAATGCCCCTGCCCCACGATGAAGATGGCCGCCGTGAACAGGGACAGCAGGCCGAAAAACACCAGCAGGCCGCCGCTGAAGTCGCCCAGTCCGGCGGCCAGCATGATCTGATGCCCACGCAGGATGCCCAGCAGGGCGCAATTGAGCAGCGCCCCGGACAAGAGGCCCGAAACCAGCGACGGGGCCTGACTGTGGGCGTCGGGCAGCCAGTTGTGCAGGGGCGCAAGGCCCATCTTGGTGCCGTAGCCCACCAGCAGGAAGATGAAGGCCGCCTGCAGCCACGGCGATTGCACGCCGTAAAAGCCGCTCTCCCGCACGGCGCGGGCCATGTTCACAAAGATGCCCACCTGATCCAGCCCCTCTTCCAGCACGAGACCGGGCCGGTAGAAGCCGATGGACAGCAGAAGATTGCCGATCAGGGCCAGGGCAATGCCCACGGAACAGATGATCAGGTATTTCCAGGTGGCCTCCAGCGATTGCTGGTGGCGGTGAAAGTAGATGAGCGGCGCACTGGCCAGGGTGGTGCCTTCGATGCCCATCCAGAGCGCGCCCAGATGCCGGGTGGTGGTCACCAGCGTCATGGCCGAGAGGAAAAAGCACAGACAGGCCGTGAAGCGCCGTTCCGGCGCATTGGTGAAGGGCCGCCCGTCCTGAAAGCCCGTACGTTCGCCCTTGAGGGCCTCATCCCGCAGATAGCCCACCCCGTACCAGCTCGCCGCGGCAAAGAGCGTGCTGGCCAACCCCAGAAAGAGCGCGCCCACCGCGTCCGGAGCCAGCAGCCCGCCGAGGGCGGCAGGCGTCTCGCCCCGGCCCACGGCCAGCAGGGTCAGCAGGGACAGCGCAAGATGCGTGACGGCCACCAGCAGGAGCAGACAGCGCCGCAGCGCGCGGGACGGCAGCCCCAGCATCAGCAGCCCCGTGCCCAGCGGAAGAAAGAAAAGAACCTCAAGCATGGCAGTATCCGTCCGGCAAATCAGTCTCTGAGGTTGTGGAAGCGGTTGACGTCAATGGATTCAAAGGTGTCGTTGATATGATTGATGGCAATGCCCATGACGAAAACCGCCACAAAGATATCCAGCAGCAGGGTCAGTTCAAACCAGATGGCCCCGGCGCTCATGAGCGGGATGCCCAGCAGGAAGATGCCGTTTTCGGCCACCAGATAGCCCATGACCTGCGAGAGCGCGGTCACGCGCCCCACCACCAGCACCAGACCGCAGAACAGCGTGGTCAGGGCCGCAGGCAGCAGCAGGGCCGGGAACAGGCCGGGCGGCATGGGCAGCCGCCCTTCCAGCCAGAGGGAGAACAAAAGCCCCCCCATGCCCGCCAGCACGGCCCAGCCGTAACCGAAACGCGGCCGCAGATGCGGTTCGGCCCCGATGCGCCGCCGGGTGCGGTTGAGCAGCAGGGGCAGGATGACCCCCTTGATGATCAGTACGGCGGGCGCCAGCAGGGTATGATCCAGCGCCAGCAGCACCCCGGCCAGCAGCACGCCCTGCAGGGTGACCAGACGGATGAGGCTGCGCAGGCGATCCACCCCCAGCAGGGCCAGATTGTTCAGCGTCAGCACAAGGAGCAGCAGTTGCAGAAAACTGGACATGGCGGCCTCGCTAGCGGATCTGGGTCAGGACAAGGGCCAGCACGGCCAGCACGCCCGCGCCGCCCAGCAACTTGGGAACGGTATACATGCGCAGCCGCGCCATGACCGATTCCACCACGCCCACCAGCACGGCCATGCCGAAAACCGTCAGCAGCCAGCAGAGGCTTTGCGCCCACCACGCCGTCAGATCGGGCACAAGGATACCGGCGGGCAGGGCCGCGAAAAACCAGAGCTTGAGCGCGGAACCATAGAGGATGAAGGCCAGATTGGGGCCGGAATGATCCAGAATCATCACCTCGTGGATCATGGTCAGCTCCAGATGCGTATTGGGGTCGTCCACCGGGATGCGGCAGTTCTCCACCAGCAGCAGCACAAAGAGCACCACCGGCACAAAGAGCAGTTCCGAACGGCCCAGCAGCCATTCCGTGCCCGGACGCCCGCCCAGCATGCCGGAAAGCGACAAATGCGTCTCCATGTCCAGCGCCGCGCCCACACAGGCCAGCGCCAGCAGACAGCAGAACAGCACCGGCTCGGCCAGCGCGGAAAAAGTGGCCTCCCGGCTCGCGCCCATGCCTTCAAAGGATGACCCCGTGTCCAGCGCCGCCAGAATGAGGGCAAAGCGCCCCAGCCCCAGCAGATAGGCGGCCAGCAAAAAGTCCCCCTGAAAGGCCAGCGGCGAGGCCACCCCGCCCAGCGGCAGCAGGGCCAGCGCGCAGCAGACCGTGGCCAGCGAAACCGCCGGGCCGAGGGACAGCACGCAGCTGGCGCTGCGGCTCACCACCTCGCCCTTGCGCAGCAATTTGAACAGATCAAAATACAATTGCAGCACCGGCCTGCCGTGCCGGCCGGAAAACTTGGCCTTCACCCGGTTGATGATGCCCGGCAGCAGGGGCGCGAGCAAGAGCGCCAGCCCGAATTGCAGAAGATAGGCCGTCAGCGGACTCATGCGTGCATCCCCCAGATCAGCAGCGCCACCAGCGTGACGAGTATATACAGGATATAGAGGTAAATCTTGCCGTGCTGCACGATCTTCAGCGCATTGCACAGACGCTCGACAGCCTCGAAAAGGGGCGTGAACAAACTCGTCCGCACGCGATCCGGCGCGGAAATGGTCAGCGAGGCCCTGCCGGGGAACAGCCCTTCCCCCGGCTTCTCCATGATTTTCAGGCCCATGATCGCGCCGAACAGCCGTCCCAGCGGCTCGGAGTAGGAGGCCTCCGTGTACTGGATGCGCGCCGTGCCGTAGGCATAGCCGCAGCCCCAGGTCTCCTCGCGCGCCACCACCCGACCGTGCAGCAGACGGGCGCGCAGCAGCAGCAGCCCCGCCGTCAGCAGGATGACCGCGCCGCCGATGCAGGCAATGATGTCCAGCATGTGCCCCACTTCCGCGACGGCCCGCGCCCCGGACAGTTCGGCCAGCGGCGGCAGATGGGCCGCAATCTGGGCCGTGGGAGCCACCAGTTCAAAACACCGCCCGGCCAGCAGGCCGCCGCCCACGCAGGCCGCCGCCGGAAAGAGCAGCGGCCAGAGCGTGCCCCGGCCCGGCGTCCGCGCGTGCAGGGCCGCATCGCTGCGGGGATTGCCCAGAAAGGTGATGCCGTAGGCCTTGGTGTAGGCGGCCAGCGCCAGCCCGCTCACCAGCCCCAGAATGACCAGCGCCAGCAGCAGGCCCAGCTGCAGTTCCACCGTGGGCAGGCTGGCCCCGTCCAGCAGGGAGAGCGCCAGCACGAATTCCCCGGCAAAGCCGTTGAAGGGCGGCAGGCAGGCAATGGAGGCCGCACCCAGCAAAAAAAGCCCGCCCAGCAACGGCATGCGCCGCTGCAGGCCGCCCAGACGGTTCATGGCCACCGTGCCCGTGGCTTGCTGCACCTCCCCGGCGCAGAGAAAGAGCAGACACTTGAAGGCCGAATGGTTGAGCATGTGAAAGAGCATGCCCGCAAAGCCCAGGGTGGCGATCCACGGATGACCGCCCGCAGCCCCCAGCACGCCCGCGCCGATGCCCACCAGCATGATGCCCACGTTCTCCACGCTGGAATAGGCCAGCAGGCGCTTGAGATTGCTTTGGGCCAGCGCCTTGAGAATGCCCATGAGCGCCGTGGCCAGCCCGGCCACGAGGATGCACCAGCCCCACCACAGGGGGGCGTCCGTGGGCTGGCCCAGAAAATCGAAGCCCCGCAGGATGCCGTACAGCCCGGCGTTGATCATGGCCCCGGACTGCAGGCCCGCCACATGGTTGGGAGCCGCCGGATAGGCCTCCGGCATCCAGACGTGCATGGGCGCCAGACCGGCCTTGGCCCCGAAGCCCAGCAGGCCCAGCACAAAGAGCGCCGTGGTATAGCTGGAATGCTCCTGCGCGGCCAGCACCGCAAAATCCGTGCTGCCGCCCACCTGCCAGAGCAGCGCGAAATAGGTAATGAGCAGCACCGCCCCCAGATGAGCCGCCACCAGATAGATCCAGGCCGCGTCCCGCACCTTGCGGTCGCTGTCGTCAAAATCGATGAGAAAGAAGGGCGCCAGCGACATGACTTCCCAGGCGATGAGAAAGAGCACCGCATCCCGCGCTGCCAGCACCACGGCCATGCCCGCCACCAGCAGCACATAGAAGAACCAGTGCGCCGCCAGATTGTGTTCCTCGGCTTTCGTCTCGCGCAGGGACAGACTGCCCGACAGGGCGCAGACCGCGCCCAGCCCGAACACCGGCAGCAGAAACAACCGCGTCAGCGGATCCAGACCCAGCGAAAATTCGCCCAGCGGCAGGCCCCAGCTCAGACTGAAGCGCAGGTTCAGTTCCCACGGGCCGCTGAAGACGCCGGCCAGCCCCAGCCCGCAGGCGATCACGATGACGGCTGGCCCGCACAGGTTCACCACGCGCGTCAGCCGCTGCGACGGCGACAGTCCGGCCAGGGCCAGCAGCACCACCGCCAGAACGCCCAAAAGACAAATTGCCAGAACAAACAAGGACATGCACACTCTCCGCGAACCGGTTTCTGCTGAAAACGGCATGCCGTATGCGCGCCTTGCCCGGCCCCGGCAAATCGCCCGCCCGAGCCTGCGCCCGCATCCGCCCCATCAGGCGCGACGGCGCCGCAGGCGCGTTTTACGCCCTGCACACGGCGCGCCCACCATACGCCGATTGCCCGCCGCATGCAACGCCCGCGCCCACGCGACTGCCGCTCCCGGACGCTTGTCAGCCCGGCCCGGCCCTGCTACCACTCTGAACAACATCCACGGGAGGCATCATGTCCCACAAGAAAACGCCCCGCATCGATCCCCTCACCCTCGCCCTGCCCCCGGTGGGCGTGGACAGCCATGCCCATCTTGCCGGCAAGGAATTTGACGCCGACCGCGAGGAGGTTCTCGCCCGCGCCGCCGCCTGCGGCATTGCCCATATCGGCAACATCTTTCTGGAACCGGCGGCCTTTGCCGAACAAAAACGTCTCTTTGACGCCCACCCCGAAGTCTTCTTCGTCCTCGGCATCCATCCCTGCGAAGGCCAGACCTGCGACAAGACCGCCCTGGAAACCATGCGGCAGGCCTTTGCCGCTGAACCCCGCCTCAAAGCCGTGGGCGAAATCGGGCTGGACTTCTACTGGGACGACTGCCCGAAAGAACTCCAGTATCAGGCCTTCCAACAACAGCTTGACCTCGCCCGCGAACTGCAAAAACCCGTGGTCATTCACTGCCGCGAGGCCGAAAACGAAACCCTTGCCCTGCTCGAGGCCCAGGGCTTTGCCGGTCACCCCCTGCTCTGGCACTGCTTCGGCGGCGCGCCCGCGCTGGCCCGGCGCATCATCCGCAACGGCTGGCACATCTCCATCCCCGGCCCGGTCAGCTACCCCGCCAATGCCGCCCTGCGCGAGGCCGTGGCCCTCATCCCCGACGACCGCCTGCTGCTGGAAACAGACTGCCCCTACCTCTCGCCGCTGCCCTGGCGCGGCAAGCGCAACGAACCCGCCTTCACCGTCTTTACCGTGCGCCACATGGCCGACGCCCGCGGCGTCTCCCCCGAAGCCCTCTGGCGGCAATGCGGGGACAACGCCCGCCGTTTCTTCGGATTGGCTGACGGAGCGTAGATTCTTCGGGTGATTGCCTCAAACACGATGTTGCGAGGCCGAGAGCACATCAGTTGAAAAAGCAGGATATTGCGAGGGGGCGAGGGAAACCGTTTTGAAAAACGGTTCTCCCTCGCCCCCTCGCGCTCCCCCTCTCCCTTCCCAAAACTTTTATCAGGGTCATTAAGCAGGCGACGTGACCCGCCAAGGCGTCGCGTATCTGTTTTGTCCCCCGGCGAGCGACCGAAAGGCGGCCCGCAGGGCCGTGCCCGTTGCGACGAAGGAAGCTACGGGCATCGACAGCAGAGCTGCCTGCGGCGGCCTTGGGTTTTCTGCTTTGCTTTTTTCGGCGTTGGCTGGCGGCTTCGGCCAAGCGTTTGATCTTGGTCGCCTGCGCGGCGAGGCGGCAGGGGGCAGGGGCTTGGCAGCCCCTAGCCCCCCACACCCCCTACCCCGCCTTGAGACAGCCATTGCTTGCGGGAATCATGCCCCTTCAGTCGCTCCCTGCCTCCCTCCCTGTCGCGCGTCATATGGCATCGCCCTTCCGCTGTCCCGCAGGCGGGACGAGCGTCCGGGCGGCGTCGGAGCTGCCGCCCCTGCGGCGCGGCGATCTCCTCCGCGCCATGACGCGCTT
>DWZD01000030.1 GCA_019118345.1 Candidatus Desulfovibrio intestinavium
GCTAGGCGCGGGGTTCCCCTTCCCCCCTCAAGAAAAGCTACGGACATCGACAGCAGCGCTACTCCGCCCGCGCGAGGCGCGGGGTTTCCCTTCCCCCCACGAAAAAACCAAAAAGAAAAAACGCCTGAACCGCAACGGCCTTACAGCGGCTTGCCGCTTTTGCGGCGCAGCCAGTCCACATAGTCGGGAAAATGCTTTTTGAGCAGGGACAGGGCATTGTCCTCGGCGAGCAGGTAGCGGCGGCGGGTGACCTTGCCGGTGCCGACCCAGTGCTTGAGGTACTGAAACACGGGAAAATGCCGGGCATGCAGGCCGTGGGCGTACATGGCGCGGAACCATTCCACGCCGATATCCAGACAGACCGGGCCGCAGGGGCGGTAGGCTCCGGGCGGCAGGGCCGGGCCGAACGGCATGGTCAGCGGCCGGGTGCGTTCCAGATCGATGAGGCAGGCCCATTCATTGATGCGGCATTCGGGCAGGGGCCAGGGCTGCCGGTCAAAAATGCCCGCAAACCCCTCGTCATAGGGCCGTACAAAGATGCCGCGCGCATGGGCCTGCGTGTAGAGTTCACGGAGCTGATCGAAGGAGGGACGAAAAGCCTCGTGCCTGTGTGGCGCGCAGGGGGGCAGATCAAAGAGCTCGCGCATGAGGGGGGCGTTGGCCGCCGGGCAGTTCCAGCATTGGCCCAGCATGCCGACGGCAAAGGCCTCGCCGCGCACATTCCGCATGGCCCCCAGAATGTCGCGCTGCACGAATACGTCATTGTGCATGAGCAGGAGCAACGGGGACGTGCTGTGCTCGAAGGCATACTGGTAGCGGATGCCCCAGCGGTAGGCATCTTCCGTCAGTCGCGGCATGTCCGGGGCCTTGAGATCCAGCCAGTGGTCGGGCTGGAAGACGCGGCAGCGTTCCGCGCCGAGCTGTTCCCGCAGCCAGACGGCCACCAGATAGGGGCTGACTTGATCATGCTCCGAACCGTAGGGTTCATACTGCAGGTGGATGACGCCCACATGCTGCCCGCTGGCCCGCAGCAGGGACAGCAGGGACAGGGCGGTCTGATGGGGTTTGGCAAAAATGTTGACGGCCACATCCACCGGGGTCGGACTGACGGCTGACGGCATGACTCCCTCGCTTTTTTCTGCTTGTAACGGCTTGCCGGGCACGGCACAAGGGCGGCTGCCGGGCCGTGCCTTGACCCCCCCGGTCGCGGGCGCTATACTTCAGCCGCATTTTCACGGATGACGTCAAAAGGAGAGGGCATGATTTCGCCGCAAACCATTTTTGTCAATTCCAACGGCCTGCATGAAGGCACGGTCGTCGTGGACAATGATTATTTTGATCTCGCGGGCATGATTCACGGCGACGTGTACCTGAAGAACGACTCGACCTTCATCGTGCGGGGCATGGTGGTCGGCAACGTGCATGTGGACGCCACCTCGCGCATGTTTGTGGCCGGAACCGTCAAGGGAACCATCTTCAACAAGGGCGACGTGGAAATCGCGGGCGTGCTGGACGGCGAAATGATGAACATCGCCTCCACGGTCACCTCGTCCCAGCCGGACAAGGGTTAGCCCCGTTTCCTATCGGAACGAAAAAAGCGCCCGCTTGCGGGCGCTTTTTTTTGCGGGCGGATGCGGCGTGCGCCTAGAAGGTCACCTTGCGCGCGGCGTCGAGGGCCTTGCTGAAATCCTCGTCCGTATGGGCAAAGGAGACCATGCCGGTTTCGTAGCCGGAGGGGGCGAGGTTGATGCCCTGCGCGCGCATCTGCTTGTAGAAGGCGGTAAAGAGCTTCTGATCGCACTGTTGCGCATCGGCAAAGTTGCGCACCGGCTTTTCGCTGAAATAGGGGCAGAACATGGAAGCGATGGTGGGCATCTGGATGGGCACGTTCTTGGCGGCCAGAATGGCGGCCAGCTCGCCGGCAAAGGCGGCGGTGCGCGCCTCCAGCGCGGCATAATCCTGCTTGCGCAGCTCGCGCAGGGTGGCCATGCCCGCGGCCATGGCCAGCGGATTGCCGGAGAGGGTTCCGGCCTGATAGACCTCGCCGCGCGGGGCAACATGCTCCATGTAGTCCCGCCTGCCGCCAAAGGCTCCCACGGGCAGGCCGCCGCCGATGATCTTGCCGAAGGTGGTGAGGTCGGCCTCGATGCCGAAGCGGGCCTGCGCCCCGCCGAAGGCCACGCGGAAGCCGGTGATGACCTCATCGAAAATGAGCAGGCTGCCGTGCTGGCGGGTCAGATCGCGCAGGCCCTCGAGGAAGCCGGGCACGGGCAGGACAAGGCCCATGTTGGCGGCCACGGGTTCCACGATGACGGCGGCAATGTCCTTGCCGTGGGCGGCAAAGAGTTCCCGCACGGCCTCAAGGTAGTTGTAGGGGGCCAGCAGGGTGTCGCCCACCACGGCGGCGGGGACGCCCGGCGTGCCGGGGATGGAAAAGGTGGCCACACCGGAACCGGCGGCGGCAAGGAAGGGATCGGCATGGCCGTGATAGCAGCCGATGAACTTGACGACCTTGTCGCGCCCCGTGACGCCGCGCGCCAGCCGCAGGGCGCTCATGGTGGCCTCGGTGCCGGAATTGACCATGCGCACCATGTCGAGGGTGGGCATGTCCGCCGTCACTTCCTCAGCCAGGATGACTTCGTCGGGGCAGGGCGCGCCGTAGCTGGTGCCGCGTCCGGCGGCCTCGCGCACGGCGGCGGTGACGGCGGGATGATCATGCCCGAGGATCATGGGCCCCCACGACAGCACGAAGTCCACATAGTCGTTGCCGTCCACATCGCGAATATGGCAGCCGTGGGCTTCGGCAATGAAAAGCGGCAGGCTGTCCACGTTGTGGCAGGCGCGCACCGGGCTGTTGACCCCGCCGGGAATGACGGCGCAGGCCCTGTCGAAAAGCTGGCGGGACGTGTTGTTGTCCATTGCGGCTCCTTAAAAATAGGTCATGGAGATTTTTTTCAGTTCCTTGAGGCTGCGCAGCACGGCATGGGGGCCGAGAGGTGCGGTTTCGGCAAGTTCGCGCACCACGTCGAGGCATTCCTGTTCGCTGCGGCCATGAATCATGGTGTAAAAGGTATAGGGCCAGTCCGCCGCCGGACTGGGCCGGTAGTAGGAATGGGAAATATGCGGATGCCGGGCGGCGATGCTGCCGCAGGCGTCCACCTTGTCCTCATCCACCTGCCAGGCCACCATGGCATTGTGGTTCCAGCCGGTCTTCTGATGCTTGATGCTCGCGCCGAAGCGCCGGATGGCCCCGCTATCCCGCAATTCCTTCAGAAGGTCGAGAACCGCCTCCTCGCTGCTGCCGGTCTGGGCGGCCATGTCGGCATACGGGGTGAGACTGTCGGGCAGATCCGCCTGCGCAATGCGCAGAATGGCGCGCTCGGTTTCCGTGAAGGGACGACTCATGTTGCCTCCTGAGGGGCGGGCATCCGGGCGGGGCCTGCGGCGTGAGCGCCCGAACGCGAAACGCCGCGCCGGCAGACGTCCGGCGCGGTCGTTGCCAAAGCTGTTCATCGTTCGCCTAGCGGCTGAAGGAACGGCTGAAAAGATCCTGAATGGCCTGACGCCCGTTGGCTTCCAGAAAACGGGTGCCCGTGGCGGCAAAGTGGGCATGCTCGATGACCGGGTCGCTCACCGGCTCCCAGGCATCTTTCTGCCACACGAACCAGGCATCGCGCGGCTGGTCGAAAACCAGCAGCGGCTTGTTGCAGATCTTGGCGAATTCCGCCCCCCAGCCGGTGCCGCCCTTGACGGTGTCGTCAGGCTGGATGGCGCCGATGACGATGATCTGGTTGCCGCTGCTCACCTGCCAGCAGATGGATTGCAGCACCTTGCGGAAGAGCGGGGCGCGCGTATATTCGCGGTTCATCAGCTTGGAAACGTAGGTCAGACTCACGTCCTTGAGGGCGAGTTCTTCGCTGGTCAGCACACGCACGCCGCGCTTGCGCTCCATCTGATGGCCTTCAAAGCTGTAGTTGACCTCTTCGATGCCCCAGCTTTCCGCCAGCGCGCCGAAAAACTGCTCGGTTCCGGCAGCGCCGCCGCTGTAGAGCACACATTGTTTGGCGTCGAGCATATTGCCTCCTGCTGTTTGAATCCCTTGCGGGCAATGTCGTTCGGTCATCATGGCAGAAAAACGCCGCGACGGCAAGGCGTCGCGGCGTATGCCCCGAACGGGAGGCCGCCTAGCGGCCGTAGGTCACGGTCAGGCTGGCGCTGCCCAGCACCTTGCCGTAGCGGGAAAATCCGGCCATGGCGGGCAGGGTCTGCGGGGTCACGCCGGTATCGGCGGCATCCAGCGCATAGACGGTGATGATGTAGCGGTGCGGCTTGTCGCCGGGCGGCGGGCAGGCCCCGCCGTAACCGGGCGCGCCGAAGTCGGTGAGGGACTCCACAGCGCCGGCGGGCAGAGTCTTGGCGGCGCTGGCGTTGAGCTTCAGGGAGCGCACGTCCGCCGGGATGTTGGACACCACCCAGTGCCACCAGCCGCTGCCGGTAGGCGCGTCGGGATCATAGACGGTCACGGCAAAGCTCTTGGTGCCCTTGGGCGGGTTGCTCCAGACCAATTCCGGGGAAATGTTCTTGCCCGTGCAGCCGAAGGCGTTGAAAACCTGATCCATGCCCATGACCCCGCCATCCTTGAGCTGCGGGCTGCTAAGGGTGAAAGCCTTGTCCGCGGCAAGGGCGGGCAGGCAGGTCAGGGACAGGACAAGGGCGGCGGTGGCGCACAGGCCCACAAGCGAACGATGGAATTTCATAGCTTACCACTCTGTTTATATTGGCGAATAAACCCCGAAGGGATGCTTCGGGGCAGTCCTTGCGCATCAGTAGCGGGACGGACGGGGGGCGCGCGGTTTGGCTTCGTTGACGCGCAGGGTGCGCCCGCCGAAGTTCTGGTTGTCCAGAGCTTCAATGGCGGCCTCGGCGGCGGCGTCATCCATTTCGACGAAACCGAAGCCGCGGGCGCGACCGGTTTCGCGGTCATTGACAAGTTTGACGGAATGTACGTCACCGTACTCGGCAAAAAGGTCGCGCACCTGTTCTTCGGTGGACGACCAGGGAAGGTTCCCCACATAGATGGATTTGGACATGAAAAAACACCCTCTCAAAAATTCAGTCTTCCCGCACGTTCTCCAATAATCCCCATTAGTGGCGCGCGGGCGTTGATACGACAAAAGCATGCTTTCAGCGCCTTGTCAACGCAGAATCCGCGCCGCTGGCAACAAAACCTTCCGCCACGGGACAGCGGCAACGCATGAGCGGCGCGCCGGACACGGAACGGCACTGCCACAGCCCTGCAACAATCCGTGTTTTCACGAAATATCCGCACAAAATGGTTGAGCGCTCAAGCAATTTATATTTCGGGGGAAGCATGTCGCACAGGCGCGCCGTGCAGCCGCCGGGAAAAAAGCATTCGCCGGCAGCCCCGCCGCCTTGCGCGGCAGAATCATGCCGCCCAGGCCCGGCAGCGGACAAGCCGTCCGTGCGGCGCGGCCGACTAGACGGCATTTTCCGAGGGCGGGGGCACCCAGTCCGGGGCCAGATCCTCAAAGGCCGTATATGGCGAGACGTACATGAGTTCCGCCACGCCCACCGGCCCGTTGCGCTGCTTGCCGATGATGATTTCGGCCACGCCCTTGGGCGGGCGGTCGGCGGGCTTGGCGTAGCGATAGACATCGTCGCGGTAGACGAAGAGGATGACGTCGGCATCCTGCTCGATGGCCCCGGACTCGCGCAAGTCCGAGAGCATGGGGCGCTTGTCGCCGCGCTCCTCCACCTTGCGGTTGAGCTGGGAAAGCGCCACCACCGGGATATCCATTTCCTTGGCCAGCGCCTTGAGGGAACGGGAAATTTCGGAAATTTCCAGCTCGCGCGAATCCACCCGCCGCCCGGCCCGCATGAGCTGCAAATAATCCACCACCACGAGGCCGAGGCCCTTTTCGCTCTTGAGGCGGCGCGCACGGGAGCGCAATTCCAGCGTGGACAGGGCGGGCGTATCGTCAATGTAGATGGGGGCGGCGGAAATGGTGTCCGCCGCCTGGGAGAGGTGCGCCCATTCGGCATCGCTCAGCAGGGCCGGACGCCGCATCTTGGAAACATCCACCTTGCCCTGCACGGCCAGCATGCGCTGCACGAGCTGTTCCTTGCTCATTTCCAGCGAAAAGACGGCCACCGGAACATTCTGCCGGATGGCGGCATGCAGGGCCATGCACATGGCAAAGGCCGTCTTGCCCATACTGGGCCGGGCGGCCACGATGATGAGGTCGGATTTCTGCAGACCGGCGGTGAGCTTGTCCAGCCGGGCATATCCCGTGGTGACGCCGGTAATGAGATCCTGGGTGCCCGCCATGCGGGAGAGGTTGTCGAAGACGCGCGCCACCAGCTCGGCGGAATCGGAAAAATCGCGGCCCGTGGTGCGCTGGGAAATGGCGAAGACCGCCTGTTCGGATTCGTCCAGCAGGCTGCTCACCTCGCGCGAGGCATCGTAGCAGTTGCCGATGATGCCGGAACAGGCCGTGATCAGGCTGCGCTGCAGGGCCTTGTCGCGCACGATGCCCGCATAATATTCGGCATTGGCCCCGGATACCACGGCCTGTGCCAGTTCGCCGAGGTAGACCGCCCCCCCCGCCTCTTCCAGGGTGCCCCGCGCGCGCAGCTGCTCGGCCAGGGTCACCAGATCGATGGGGGCGTTCTTGCGGTAGAGATCGAGGATGGCCGAGAATATGGCCGCGTGGGCAGGCAGATAGAAGTCGTCCTCGCCGAGGATGTCCACGATGACGTGCAGGGCCTCGGGCCGCAGGAGCACGCCGCTGAGGACGGCCTGTTCGGCCTCCGCGCTGTGCGGCGGCACGCGGCGCAGGATGTCGGCCTCAGCGGAGCGGGCGGAAGCCTTGCCGCCGGAAAATGAGGCGCCGCCCCCGGCGCGGGGGCCGGAGGCGGCGTTCTTGTCGGATGCTGCGGACATCGCGTCTTATTCGGCGCTGTCGGCGGCAGCGCTTTCCTCGCTGGGAGCGGCTTCCGCTTCGGGCGCTTCTTCCGGCTTGTCGGAAACGACCTTCACCGGCACGGTGGCCACGATGCTGGCGTGCAGGCGCACGCGCACGGGGAATTCGCCCAGGCTGCGGATGGGGGCATCCAGCAGGATGCGGCGGCGATCCACTTCCACCCCGAGGGCGGCAAGGGCGTCGCCGATGATGGTGGAGGTGACGGAGCCATAGAGCTTGTCGTTTTCGCCCACATGCATGGGAATGACGACTTCCAGGGCTTCGAGGCGCTCGCAGAGGCTCTGCGCATCGGCGCGCAGGGCGTCCATGCGTTCCTGAAGTTTCTTGCGTTCCAGCTCGAAGACCTTGAGGTTGGCTTCGGAGGCCACCATCGCCAGGCCCTGCGGCAGGAGGAAGTTGCGGCCGTAACCGGGCCGCACATTCACCACATCGCCAAGATTGCCGAGATTTTCCACGTCGGCGCGAAGAATCAGTTTCATGTGCGCCTCCTTAGATCATGCTCTTTTTCTTGACGCCGGAATCGTGGGTGGCGGTGTAGATGAGCAGGGCCATCTGGCGCGCACGCTTGATTTCCGTGGTCAGCAGACGCTGATGATGCGCGCAGGTGCCGGTGATGCGACGGGCAATGATCTTGCCGCGTTCGGTGATGAAATCACGCAGCACGTCGGGGCGCTTGTAGTTCAGGGGCAGGTCCTTGTCCGCGCAGAAGCGGCAGAACTTGCGACGGGGGGCAAATTTCTTCTTGAAAGCCATTACGCAACCTCCACTTCGTCAGCCAGCTTGACGGTCACGAACTTGAAGATGCCGTCGGTGATGCGAATGTTGCGCTCAAGTTCGGCAACGAGCTGGGCCGGGGCATTGTACACAAGGCGCACATAGTAGCCGCGCATCTGCTTGCGCACCGGATAGGCCAGATCGCGCATGCCCCAGTGATCCACTTCTTCCATGACGCCCTTTTCACGTTCCACCACACCGGTCAGGGCGGCAAGGATGCCCTCGCGGGTTTCGGCGGAAAGCTCCGGCGAAAGGAGGAGCAGGGTTTCGAATTTCCGCATGATATTCTCCTTTTGGACTGATCAGCCCGTACCTCGGTACGAGCAAGGAACGGTGCTGATTAGCCGGATTTCGCCGCCCTGTCAAGCCTTTTTCCGCATCCGCGCCTGCCGCACGGCTCAGAGGATGCGCACCCCGTCCGCCTCCACGAGCACCGTATGCTCCCAGCGCACGCCGCCCCATTGCGGATAGTACAGGCCCGGCTCCACGGTCACCACCATGCCCTCGCGCAGCTCTTCCGTGCGGGAGGGCGACAGGGACGGCGCTTCGTGCGTCTCCAGCCCCACGCCGTGCCCGAGGCCGTGGGTAAAGGCCTCTGCCACCCCGGCCCGCTCGAAAACCGCGCGTGCCGCCGCGTAGACATCGCACATGCGCACGCCGGGGCGCATCAGGGCCATGGCCGCAGCCTGGGCCTCGCGCACCAGTTCCAGCGTGCGCGCAAATTCCGCATGCGGCGCATCGCCCAACCAGAAGGTGCGGGTCTGATCCGAACAGTAATCGTCCACCCGGCAGCCCACATCCACGAGCACCGGGCAGTTGTCCGTCAGGCGGTCGTCGCCGGGAATGGCATGCGGCAGGGCCGCATTGGGGCCTACGGCCACAATGGAGGCAAAGGCCAGCTCACTGGCCCCGTTTTCGCGGAAAAAGCGCTCCACCAGCCAGGCCAGCTCCCGTTCGCTGCGGCCAGGCTTCAGTTCGCCCTCCAGCCAGTGCAGGAGATTGTGGTTCAGGGCAAAGGAACGTTCCAGCGCCGCGATTTCCGCGGCATCCTTGATCAGGCGCAGTTCCTCCACCAGTCCGTCCGCCCCCTCCAGCGTGAAGGCCCCGCACGCTTCGCGGGTCAGGGCGCGGGCAAGGGACAGGCTCACCGCCCGGGCTTCCAGGCCCACCCGGCTGCCGCAGCGGCGCAGCAGACCGGCCAGCTCCCGGGCCGTATCGTGCCCGTAAATGAGGATGCGTTCGCCGTCCCAGAGGCGGGCGGCGGCATCCTTGTAGCGGGCGTCGGTGGCCAGCCAGTCGCGACCGTCGGCGCAGATGACCAGCCGCCCGGCGCTCTCGTTGCATTGCGGATCATGCAGCTCGAAGCCGGAAAGATAATAGCGGTTGGGGGCGCGGCTGACGAGCAGGGCATCCAGTCCCCGCGCGCGCATGGCCTGCCGCAGTCGATCTCGCCGGGCCGAAAAGACCTGTGTGTTCATGCCGGATTCCTTTGTTGGGCGGAAGCGTGCGGCCGGCCCTGCCGGGCGCGGCCGCCGGCGGCAGTGTAGCCGATACGCGGCGCAAAGACCAGCCCGCACGGGTGCGGCAATGGCGGCGGCACCTGAAAGGAAAAAACGCTAATGCATTGAAATAAAAGGATATTATGGCTTGACAATTCCCCTTGTTTAGGGCATCATGCCGAAATCTAGGAGGAGTGTCATTGTAAAGGCAAACCCCGTCTGCCGGTCCCCGACCGCAGACTGAGTGGGCCGCATGCGTGCGGCCTGAGCCATGCCCTTCTGCGGGCCGGCGCACCTGTACCCCAGCAAAGGAGACCTCATGAAGTTTGTTCGCAGGCTTGCCATCGGGGCGGCCGTCGTGGCCTGTCTGGGCCTCGCCGCACCCGTCGCCATTCATGCGGCAGACTCGGCCCAGACCAAAAAAAGCAAGGCCGAATCCCGCCTGAAACATCGGAAAGCTTCCCCCACCGCCGATACGCCATCTTCTGCCGATGCCAACCGTGACGTCTGGTTGGAACGCGCCCGCAAATCCGAATTCTTCCTCGGCAAGGCTTCCTACTACAGCAGCGACTTGCACAACAGCAAGACGGCCAGCGGCGTCGGCTACGACATGTACACTTTCACGGCCGCGCACCGTACCCTGCCCCTCGGCACCGTCGTCCGCGTGACGGATGAACAGTCCGGCAAGAGCGTCATGGTCTGCGTGAACGATCGCGGCCCGTATGCTCGCGGCCGCATCATCGACCTCTCCTATGCCGCCGCCGACAAGCTCGACATGCGGCAGCGCGGCGTGGGCAAGGTACGGCTGGAAGTCGTCAGCGACGCCAGCGGCATCCCGCTTTCCACCGATGAAGCCTACTACGTTCGCTTCAGCAGTCTGGACAAATCCGAAACGGTCGGCCCCTTCCGGGCCTTTGCCGACGCGGCGGCCATGCATGAGGCCATGCGTCAGGCCCACCCCGATGCGGAAGTGGTGCTCGAAAAAACGCCATAGACGACTTGCGCGCTCAACAAAGGGCCGTCCCTGCCGGGGCGGCCCTTTTTGTCCGTCGGCCCGGCCCGCAGCGGCTGGCCTTTCATTTCGCCTTGGGCTACACTGCGCGGGCGGCCGGATCCCGGCGCGCCCATTTTCCCGACTCCGAGGATTGTCCCATGAATGAACTTGTGCGCGTGGAAGACGTCAGCCTCAGCCTGCCCGGTCAAACGCCGCCCCCGTGGGCCTTGCGGCACATCGACTGGCGCATCGAACGCGGCGAACACTGCGCGCTCATGGGCGACAACGGCGCGGGCAAGTCCACCCTGCTGCGCCTGCTCAACGGCCAGTGCTGGCCCGCGGAAGGGCGCGTCGTCTGGAACGGGCCGGACGGGCCGGAGGACGCCCCCCTGGCCGGACGGGCCATCAGCGCCCTGGTCTCGCCCGCGCTGCAGGAAAATTATCAGCGCCAGGCATGGTATATCAGCGGGCGGGAACTGGTGCTCACCGGCTTTGACGACACCCCCCTGCTCTACACCTCTTCGGCGGACGAACGCCGGCAGGAGGCTGAGGCCCTTGCCCGGCGCCTTGACGCCCTGCCCCTGCTCGAGGCGCTGGTGCCGGAAATGTCGCAGGGACAGCTGCGCCTGCTCCTGCTGGCCCGCGCGCTCGTGCGCCGCCCTGCCCTGCTCCTGCTGGACGAATGCGCCGACGGCCTCGATGACCAGCACCGACGCCTCTTTTTTGCGGAATTGGACAGGGCGCGGCAGCACAGCACGATCATCATGAGCACCCATCGCCCGGAACAGCTGCCCGACTGGTGCCGCCTTGTCCGCCGCGTGACCGCCGGACGGCTCCTGCCGCCGGAACCGCTCGAAAGGGCAGGATGGATGGCGGCTGCGGCCCTCTCCCCTGCCCCCGCGCCGTCCCCTGTGCCCGTCACGCCGCCCTCCCCGCCCGATCCGGACGGCGAGCCGCTGCTCGATGTGCAAAACGCCACGGTATTCATTGATCGCAAGGAGATCCTGCACGCCGTCAACTGGCAGTTGCGACGCGGCGAACATTGGCGCATTGTCGGGGCCAACGGTTCCGGCAAGTCCACCTTCCTGCGCATGCTGGCCGGCGATGAATTTGTGGCCGACGGCGGCAGCATCCGGCGCAGCCTGCCCGGGCAGGGCGGGCAGACCGTCATGCTGCGGGATATCCGCAAGGGCGTGCGTCTGGTCAGCGATCTTTCCCAGGCGCTCTACGGCTACAGCCTCGACGCGCTGGAGCTGGTCTGTTCCGGCTGGGACAATACCGTGGGCAACTATCGCGACTACAGCGAGGAGGAAGTCGCGCAGGCCCGCGCCGTCATGGCCCGGCTGGACTGCGTGACCCTTGCCGGCAAGTCCATCCGCCGCCTTTCCACCGGCCAGCTGCGCCGCCTCTTTCTGGCTCGCGCCCTGCTCGGCGGGCCGGACATCCTTCTGCTGGACGAACCCTGCTCGGGCCTCGACGAAGGCAGCCGCCGCCAGTATCTTGCCCTGCTCGACAAGCTGGCCGGCGAGGGCCTGCATCTTGTCTTCGTCTCCCATCTGCCGACGGACGGCCCCTCCTGTCTCAATCGTACCGCCCGCATGGAGGGCGGCCGCCTGCACGTCGTGGACGGCAGTGCCCCGGCACAGACCCCGCTCGCTGCCGTCTGACCGAAAAAGATGACGCTTCCTGCCCGGCCTGCCGCACGCGCGCTTGACTCCGCAGGGCAACTCCGGGCAATATCGTTTTGTTTGCCGGAATTTCGCACAGTCGCCCTGCCGCCGTCATGCATTGCCTGATATGTGCGCCCGCCGCCTCTGGCCCCGCAGCCGCAAGGAGTGAGCATGCCGACCAGCTTCTTCAAACAACGCAGACGCGCCATGTTGGCGGCCATGGCCTACATCCTGTTCCTCACCCTGGGTATCGGCTGGTCCATTGCCGCCTTCATCGACGAGCGGGACAAGGTCATGGTGCACAACATCAGCCTGTTCCTCATGCGCGGCGTTCAGGATCAGGCCTTTGAAATGGCGGCGCAATTCCAGTACAAGCTGCTGGGCATGCAGGCAGTCGCCCAGGATGTCATTCAGAGCAGCGGCGAAGAACTTGATGCCGAAAGCCTGCAGCGCTGCACCGGGCGCATCCTCGCGGACAACCTCTTTATCACCAACGACAAGGGACACGCCTGGAGCCAGTCCGCCATACCCGCCGACCTGCTGGAAAAAGACTTTTACCAGCATGTTCTCGCCGGGCGGCCTGCGGTCTCACCCCTGCTGACCGGCACTGAGGGAGAAGATCTTGTGGTGCTGGCCATTCCCGTCGTACGGGGCAACCGCTTCCTCGGCTCGCTCGGCGCCATTTACCGCAGCGAAAACTTCACCAACTATTTCCAGCTGTCGAGTTTTCTCTCCAGCGACGGCATCATCCTGCTCAATGCGGATGGGCGCGTCATCGGCGGCTCGCCCAACGGCCCGCAGGTCACCCACTATTTTCTCGACCTCTACCAGCGCCATATGCCTTCGGGCAAGACGCCCGGCACGGGCAACTGGGCCTTCCCCGTCACCGACCGTCAGGGCCGCACAGTGTATTTGTGCATCGGTAACCTGCCCCTCCACGACTGGCGCGTGGTCACCCTCATCACGGACAAGGATCTTTCCCTCAATCTCCATGATCGCTCGCTGGTGCTGCGCAATCTCTTCCTGCGGCTCGGCGTCTGCTTTGTGCTGACCATGATCTTCGTGATCATCTTCATGCGCGCCATGTTCGCCCGCCGCATGGACAGTCTGGCCCGCGAGGCCAGCACCGACCCCCTCACCGGCCTGCTCAACCGCGCGAGCTTCGAACGCCGCGTGGACGGCTGCCTGCAAAAAGCCGGGCAGGGCCTGCTGCTGGTGTTCGACCTCGACAACTTCAAGCAGATCAACGACCAGTACGGACACCCCGTCGGGGATGCCGTCATCCTCCAGGTCGGGAAGATCATGCGCACCAGCCTGCCGGAAAAGACCTTTCTCGGTCGCCTGGGCGGGGATGAATTTCTGGCCTTTCTGCCGGCCATTACCTCGACCGAGGCCGCCAAACCCCCTCTGGATCGCTTCATGAACGCCATTCGCACGGACGAGCAGCTGCACCGGTACCATGTCACGGCCAGCATGGGCATCAGCATCGCGCCGCAGAACGGCAAAAAATTCCACCGCCTGTACAGCTGCGCCGACGTTGCCCTCTACGCCTCCAAACGTTGCGGCAGAAACCGCATCAGCAGCTACGAACAGGTGCAAGCCACGCCCCTGCCCACCCTTTCCGAGCACTAGCCCGGAACGCGCCCGGCCTCAGCGGGCCTGATCATCGGGCCTGCCGAAGGTCGCCGCCGCCATGCTGCCCGCCGGGCGGCCCTGCGGGTCGGGCCAAACCTTGACCACGTTGCAGACGCGCATGAGATCCAGCGGCCGGATTTTCAGGGTATGCAGCACGTCGCTCGTCTTGCCATAGACATAGTCATGGCGCAGCAGCACCTCGTCAAAGATGACCGGCAGCCCGTGCCCCACCAGTGGCACCCGCCCCGGCGCGCAACCGGTGCGCACCAGCAGATCCGCTTCGGGAACGGGACGCAGGCTCGCATAGCCCACGTCCTGGCGCAGGGCCTTGAGATCGATGCGCCCCCGGGCCGCACTGGCCAGAAAGGCCGTCAGCTCGCCATCGGCCTCCAGAATGAATACCGGCGCGGCCTTGACCAGATCAAACACCCGTGCGGCATCACCACGCGACAACAACGGGCGATGGTGGGACAGAATCTCGAAATCCGCCTTCTGCTGCTCCAGCATGGAACGCAGCGTCTCCAGCAATGATTGCATGGCAGCTCCTCCCGGCAGTCGCCGTGCGGCAGGTTTTCCCCTTTCCGGCAGGAAAGGCATGCCGGTAAAAAGGGGCGCTTGCGCCGCATGCCGCAGCGCAAACGCCCCCTGCCGGCAAATGGCAACCAGCCTAAATGTTGACCCCTTCCTGTCCGCGGCCCTGACCGGAAGGCGCTCCACCGTCCCGCTCGGGCCGCGCGGCGGTGCCGAGCGCGTACTTGCGGGCCGTATCTTCCAGGGCGGCCTGCCCCACCACCACCCACTCGTCGCCCCGCTTTTGCAGGGCCAGCCACGAGGTGATGCCCGCAGGCGTGGTGACCGAGGCCACGGCCGCCGTATCATTGAGCTTCTTCACCTTGGCCTTCCTGAGGGATTCCGGCACCCACGGACAATCGGGATAGGTCGCCTGCGTGCAGTCGGCTACCAGTTCGCCGGTGCTGACCCCGCGCAGGAACTGCTGGCGCAGCTCGTTTTCCACATCCACGATGCTGTTCAGCATCCGATCCACGCCGCCGATGCCCAGTTTGCGGCCCAGGGAGTCCGCAAAGCCCATCAGGCGGTTTTCCTGCGTCATATTGCTGATTTCGTTGGCGGCATAGGCCTTGAAATCCACATGCCCCATGAAGGACTTGCTGTCATTGCCACTCAGGGCCTCGGCCAGCGCATTGAGCGTTTTTTCCGGGCCGGACGACAGGCAGGCCGCCAGCAACGCAACGCCCAGCAGCGGCAAAAGGCGGGCAGGACGGTGAAGAATGGACATGGCATGCTCCTTTGGTATGGGCATCCTCCTCCCGGGGAAAGCCTCTTGTTGTCCAACCTAGCACAGACGTTCAGGATTGCAAGCGCAAGCGCACGCCGCGCCCCTGCCTGACAGGGCTTTTTTTCCCGGGCGCTCTCTGCTACAAGAGGGACATGCCGACAGACCGCCTTCGCGGTCAGGCCACGGCAGCAACGGAGGCACAATGAAAGTCATCATCATGTGCGGCGGCAAGGGCACGCGCCTGCGCGAGGAAACAGCCATCAAACCCAAACCCATGGTGGAAATCGGCGGACGCCCCGTCCTCTGGCACATCATGTCCATCTATGCCCGCTTCGGCTACAAGGATTTCATCCTGCCGCTGGGCTACAAGGGCGAGGTCATCAAGCAATACTTCCACGATTACAACATCCGCAATACCGACTTCACCGTCGATCTCAAGAACGGCGACATCACCGCCCATCCCACGGAAATCGTTGACTGGCGGGTGACCCTCTGCGATACCGGGCAGGAAACCCTCAAGGGCGGTCGCCTCAAGCGCGTGGCCCGCCATATCGATACGGATCGTTTCATGGTCACCTACGGCGACGGCGTGGCCGATATCGATCTTGACAAGCTGGTGAAATTCCACATGGACTCCGGAACCATCGGCACCTTTACCGGCGTGCGCATGCCCTCCCGCTTCGGAACGGTGCGCACCGACGCCGACGGCAAAATCCTTTCCTGGGAAGAGAAGCCCGTGCTCGACGAGTTCATCAACTGCGGCTTCTTCGTCTTCAAGCGCGAGTTTCTGGACTACCTCAGCGAGGACGAATCCTGCGATCTGGAAAAGGAACCCCTGCAGCGACTGGCCGCCGAGGGACAGCTTTCCATGTATCCGCACCCCGGGCAGTGGCAGTGCATGGACACCCTGCGCGACTCCCTCAAGCTCAATGAGCTTTGGGATTCGGGCAAGGCGTTCTGGGTCTAGCCCGTACCGTTTCCGACACCCTGCGGCCTGCCCGGCCAATGGCGCGCGGCAGGCCCCACAGACAACCTGAGGGACAACCATGTTTCTTGACTGCTACAAGGGCCGTCGCGTCCTGATCACCGGCCATACCGGCTTCAAAGGCTCGTGGCTGGCCGCCTGGCTGCTCAGCCTCGGCGCGGAAGTGGCGGGTTATGCCGATGCCGTGCCCACCACCCCCTCCCATTTCGAGGCCATCCGTCTGGCTGAGCACATCCGCGACTATCGCGGCGACATTCGCGACCGCGACGCCGTCTGCCGCGCCCTGAGCGACTTCCGGCCCGAAGTGGTCTTTCATCTTGCCGCCCAGCCGCTGGTGCGCCTGTCCTATGACAAGCCCGCCCTGACCTTTGAGGCCAACATGCTGGGCACGCTCAATGTCCTCGAGGCCCTGCGCGCCTGTCCGTCCGTGGCGGCGGGCATCTTCATCACCTCGGACAAATGCTACCGCAATGACGAATGGGTCTGGGGCTACCGCGAGACCGATCATCTCGGCGGCGCCGACCCCTATTCCGCCTCCAAGGGCTGCGCGGAAATCATCGCCCATTCCTATTTCCAGAGCTTCTTCGGTCAGGACGGCCCGGCCTGCGCCACCACCCGCGCGGGCAACGTCATCGGCGGCGGCGACTGGGCGCTCGACCGCATCGTGCCCGACTGCGCCCGCGCCTGGGCCGCCGGACAGCCCGTGCAAATCCGCAGCCCCTGGGCCACCCGCCCCTGGCAGCTCGTGCTCGAACCCCTCTCCGGCTATCTCTGGCTGGGCGCCCATCTGCTCGGTGCACGCCAAAGCCCCTTCACCGTGCGCGGCCAGGCCTACAACTTCGGCCCCGCCGCCGATGTCAACAATACCGTGGCCGAAGTGGCCGCCGCCCTCGCGACCCACTGGCCCGGCTTCGTCAGCGAATCCGACCCCAACGCCCAAGCAGGCGTCAAGGAATGCACCCTGCTCAAGCTCTGCTGCGACAAGGCCCTCGCCCACCTCGGCTGGAAGGCAACCCTCGATTTCGAGGAAACCATCCGCTTCACCGCCGAATGGTATCATCGCTTCTACCGCGGCCAGGGCGGCAAGCAGGAGGACGCCTCCCTGCTGGATTTCAGCCTCGGGCAGATCGCCGCCTACTGCAATGCCGCCGAACAGCGGCAACAACTCTGGGTCAAGTGAGGCCGGTCATGCGCTCGGTCATCACCCTCTCCACCTCCGCCCCTGCCGACGATACCCCGCGCGGTGTGGGCATCGACGGCTCGTGGCTCCTGCCCCTGCGCGTCATCCCCACCGAAGGCGGCCCCGTCCTGCACATGCTCAAGGCCGCCGCTCCCCTGCGGCCCGGCGTGCCCTGTCCCGCCGCTCCCGCCGGCGACGAACGCCTCCACCTCGGTGAAGTCTACTTCTCCGAAGTCCTGCCCGGTCACGTCAAGGGCTGGAAACGCCACAGCCGCCAGACCCAGCACTTTGCCGTGCCCTTCGGGCGCATGGCCCTTGTCCTCTATGACGATCGCCCCCACTCCCCCACCCGGGGCGTCCTCTGCCGCCTCGAGCTGGGGCGGCCCGATGCCTATGATCTCCTGCGCGTCCCGACCGGCGTCTGGTACGCCTTCGCCGCCGTGGGCAACAGTCCCGCCCTGCTCTGCAACGGCGCGGATATCCCCCACGATCCCGACGAAGGCGAAAAACTCCCGCTCGATAGTCCCCATATCCCGTACAGCTGGGATCGTTGATGGTTTTTCGTGGGGGGAAAGGCCCCTTTGTGAACAAAGGGGCCCTTCCCCCCACACCCCCCATCCCCCCAAAAACGTTACTGTCCTGATAGCGGGCGTTGCGGCATGCAAGGCGTCGCCCAACCACACCCCAGCCAATACCTGAACAGAACAGGATAAACGCCCCTCTCCGTACGGCATTCCCCGCCCATCCCCCCGCTCGTCAGTCATTGCCGTGACCCATCAATGGGGCCGCCTTTTTCCCCCCTTTGCACACCGTGCCGCCCGCACGCTCGTCCCGCCTGCGGGACAGCAGAAGGCGACGCCATATGACACGCGACAGCAAAGGGAGAGCTGTCGATGCCCGTAGCTTCCTCCGTCGCAACGAGCACGGCTCTGCGGGCCGCCATTCGGTCGCTCGCCGGGCAAGCGACCAAGATCAAATGCTTGACTGAAGCCGCCAGTCAACGGAAAAAACAACCTGCCATGCCGGGCCGAAGCCGCAATCCACCGAAAGAAAAAAGCAGAAAACCCAAGGCCGCCGCAGGCCCGCCGGGGGAGGGAACAGATACGCGACGCCTTGCCGTGTCGCGGGGCAAGGCATTGACCTGATAAAAGTTTTGGGAAAGGAGAGGGGGAGCGCGAGGGGGAGAGGGAAACCGTTTTTCAAAACGGTTTCCCTC
>DWZD01000031.1 GCA_019118345.1 Candidatus Desulfovibrio intestinavium
GGGCGTGGGGGGAAGGGGAACCCCTTTGCGTGCTAGCGAGCGACCCAACGGGCGGCCACATGGCCGTGCCCGTTAGGCGACGCAGGAGCCATACGGGCATCGACAGCAACGCAAGGGGTTCCCCTTCCCCCCACAAGACAAAGCGGCCAAAGCCGTCGCCTTGGGCAAGCCTGCTTACGAAAAGCATGCAGGAGGAAGCATGGTCATGATCACGACAGCGCGTTGCCGGATGCGTCCCATGCGGCAGGAGGATTTTTCCGCCGTTTGCCGCTATTTGCAGGATGCTGAGGTGATGCGGGCTTGGGAGCACACGCTGACGGATGTTGAGGTGCGGGCCTGGATAGCGCGACAGGAAGCCCGGTACGCCGTGCCGGGATATGGGGCGTTGGCGCTAGAGCTGCGGCGGACGGGAGAAGTGATCGGCCAGTGCGGCCTGACCATGCAGACCTGCGAGGGGGTTGAATTGTTGCCGAAGGCGGCGGAGGCTGTGCCGTTCGGCTTGGCAGGGTTGGATGGGGCTGAAGAGAAGGGGACGGCGTCCGCATTGCGTGTGCCGGAAGTCGGTTATATGCTTGTCCGGCGGCACTGGGGGCAGGGCCTTGCCACGGAGGCGGCGCGGGCCTGTTTGCGCTTCGGCTTTTGCGTGCTGGGATTTCCTGAAATTTTTGCCTGCATCCGGCAGGGGAATACGGCGTCGCTTGCGGTGGCCCGGCGTTTGGGCATGGTCGTGCGGGGGTATTTTGTCAAGACATACCGTGAAAAGGCCATGCCCCACGATCTGTACGCGATTCGTGCCGAGGATTTTGCCGCCGGTTCGGCGCAGGAGGATGCTGAATATGCCGTGGATTGGCGCTGTTGATTTGGGCGGGACGCACACCCGTTATGGCTTGTTTGATTTGGACGCCGGGGGCGAACTCCGCATGCGGCGCGCGGTGACGGGGATGACGGCCCGGCTGTCGGATGCGCGGTCTCTGCGGGAGCAGTGGCAGGAGGGCATGGGCCTTGCGGTAAAGGAGCTGGCGGCGCTGGTTATCGGTATCGCCGGGCCGGTACATGATGCTTGCCGGGCTTCGACCAGCAATGCGTCCGTGCGGCTTGATTTGCGGGAGTGGGCCGCTGGGGCGGGCAGCTGTCGCTTTCGGCTGGCCAATGATTTTGAATGCGAAGCCTATGCCTGCCTGACGGAACCGGGCAGGCGCGCCAAAGCGGTGTTTGGCCCAACGCCTGAGGCGACCGGCGTCCGGGCCGTGCTCGGGCCGGGTACGGGACTGGGGGCGGCGCAGCTCGTCGGAGGCGCGACGCTTTGCGTGGGGCTGCCTTTGGCGCTGCCCTCTGAGTTCGGCCATTGCCCTTTCCCTTTTGTCGGACAGGAAGAGACGGATTTTGCCGCCTTTGCGGCCCAACGTCTGGGCAAGGCGCTTGTGAGCGGCGATGACGTCGTGTCCGGGCGGGGCCTGTCCTGCCTGCATGAATTTTTGAGCGGCGATGCGCTGACGCCGGAAGCGGCGGGACAGTTTTTGCGGGAAGAGAGCGCGACCTTGCGCTGGTATGCGCGTTTTCTGGGCAGAATCTGCGGCCAGTGGGCACTGACGACCCTGTGCTATGGCGGGCTGTACCTGACGGGCGGCATGTTCAAGCGCTATCCTCACCTGCCAGCGCATCCGGCCTTCATTGAGGCTTTTTTCTGTGCGCCGCAACTGCGGGTGCTCGAGCGCATACCGCTGCGGCGCTATACCGTGGACATGAGCGGCCTGTGGGGCGCTGCCTGGCTGGGCAGGGAACTGGCGGCAGACGCCTGAGGCAGGCTTTTGCGCCATTTTCTTGCAGGGCGCGGAAGCTGCGCGGAGGAAGATGCGTAAAAGCAGATGGCGAGGCTCCCGGGGGAGCCTCGCCATTGTTGGGTTGTCGGTAGGTGGGCGATCCGCGTCCTGTGCCGCTAGCCCCAAAGGACGAGGTGGGTTTCCAGGGGGGAGTCCAGACCGTCCGTGACGGGCATGACGCGGATGCCATACATGTGCTGTCCATTGTGCAGCGGCGTATATGCCCCCTTGTAGAGCAGGGCTTCGCCGTTGGCATCGGGATGCGCCACAAGGGGGACGGTATCCGGCTTGCCGATGAAGCTCGCGCCGTCGCCGGGGCCGACCACAAGTTGCACAAGTAGCTCCTCGGGCCGCATGTTGCCGGGATGAATATGCACGCTGACCTCCATGCAGTCGGCGGCGCTGTCCTCGCCGCTGCCGAGGCCGTTGATGCTGATGGTTTCCATGCGCACCGTGGCGAAGCGTCCGGCCACATCGGCCTTCCAGGCGGCCAGCCGGCGGGCAAGGGCGTAATTGTCGCGGGCAAGTTCGGTGCCCCGGACGGCGGCGGGCAGGTAGTATTCCCGCACGTAGTCGCCGAGCATGCGGTGGGAGCTGTATTCAGCCACAAGGCTCTGCAACGAGCGGCGCATCATGTCCAGCCACTGGGCGGGCAGGCCCTGGGCGTCCCGGGCGTAGTAAAGCGGCACCACCTCATCTTCCAGCAGGCTGTACAGGCTTTCCGCATCGTCATAGTCGCTCTGCTCGGGCGAATTTTCCGGCCCGGCATTGACGCCGATGGTCCAGCCGTTGTCGCCGTGATCGCCTTCGCACCACCAGCCGTCGGAAACGCTGAGGTTGATGCCGCCGTTGACCGGCACCTTCTGACCGCTGGTGCCGCTGGCCTCGTAGGGGCGGCGCGGGGTGTTGAGCCAGACGTCGCAGCCCTGCACCAGCAGGCGGGAGATGGCCAGATCATAGTCCGGCAGGAAGAAGATCTTGCCCGCCAGCTGGGAAGAAATGGCATGACGCACGATTTCCTGCAGGATGTCGTTGCCCTGCGTATCCGCGGGATGGGCCTTGCCGGCAAAGACGAAGATAATCGGTCGATTGGGTTGCCCAAGCAGACGTTGCAGGCGCTCCATGTCGGCAAAGAGCAGATTGGCGCGCTTGTAGGGAGCGAAGCGCCGCGCAAAGCCGATGACGAGCGAGGCCGGCGAGAGGCGCTGGGCCATTTGACGCTGCAGCTCGTGCGGTACGGCAAGGGTTTTGCAGAAAGCGGGCAGGCTGTCGCGAATGGCGTCAAGCAGGCGTTTTTTCTGGCTTTGCTTGGCCGACCACAGGGCGTCGTCGGGAATTTCCGCCACCTTGTCCCATTGCGGCGCCCCCGGGGGCAGGAATTCCCAGCCCTCGCCGAGGGTGGCATCGAGCAGGGGGCGCATGGCCGGGCCGACGTAGGATGGCATATGCACGCCGTTGGTCACATGACCGATGGGGATTTCCGCCGGGGGAACGCCGGGCCAGCCCTCGCGCCACATCTGGCGGGAGACATGGCCATGCAGCTTGCTGACGCCGTTGGAGCGATAGGCGTAATTGAGCGCCAGCACGGTCATTTCAAAGATGTTGCGCTCACTGTTGGCATAGCGGCCCATGTGGATGAAGTCTTGCCACGAGATGCCGAGCATCTGGGTGAAGCTCTTGAAGTACGGCTCCATGCGATCCAGGGCGAAGCGCTCGTTGCCCGCATCCACCGGCGTGTGGGTGGTGAAGAGCGTGCTGCCGCGCACCACTTCGCAGGCCTCGGGCACGCTGAGTCCGCCTTCCAGCACGAGTACGCGCAGACGTTCGAGAATGAGGAAGGCGGAATGGCCTTCATTCATGTGGAAGGCGGCGGGTTTGATGCCCAGGGCGCGCAAGAGGCGCACGCCGCCGCGGCCGAGCAGGATTTCCTGCCGCAGGCGGATATCGCGGTCGGCCTCGTAGAGGCGGGCGGTAATCTTGCGATCCTCATCGGTATTCTTGGCAATGTCGCTGTCCAGCAGATAGAGGCGCACCCGGCCCACGCGCACCATCCAGATGGCGGCAAAGAGCCGCCGTCCGGGCATTTGCAGCATGATTTCCCGCTGTTCGCCCGAGGGATCACGTACGGGTTCCACGGGCAGCAGGGAGAAGTCGTTGAGGACGTAGGCGGCTGTCTGGCGGCCGTCGGCGTCCAGCCGCTGGCGGAAATAGCCGTATTTGTAGAGCAGGCCCACCCCCACCAGCGGGATATTGTGATCGCTGGAGGATTTGAGGTGATCGCCCGAGAGCACGCCCAGACCGCCGGAATAGATGGGCAGGCATTCGCTCAGGCCATATTCCGTGGAGAAATAGGCCACGGGATGGGCGGGCGAAATGTTCTCAAATTCCACGCACGGTTCGGACATATAGGCATCAAAGGCCGTGAGCGTGCGTTCGTACAGTTCAAGATAGGCCTCGTTTTCGGCCAGGGCCTGCAGGCGGAGCTGATCGGCCCGTTCGATGACCATGACGGGATTGTGCCCGCTCTCGTGCCAGCGGTCGGGGTCGATTTGCTCAAAGAGCGGATGACATTCGGGATGCCAGCTCCACCACAGGTTGTGGGCCAGTTCGCGCAGGCGGCCGATGGCAGCGGGCAGGCGGGCAGCCACGGCAAAACTGTGCAGGGTGGGCGTGGCGGACATGGAGGCCTCCAGCACCCGGGTGAGCGAGTCCTGCCCCTGCTGTTCGCGGGGGGCGCGCTGGGCCACCTTGTCCAGGGCCTGGGAATAGGCCTGCCGGTAGCAGGGGAAAAAGTCCTCCCACGTGCAGAGGGTGCTGAGCTGCCGGGCCTCCACACGCCGTTCGCTCAGGCTTTCCTCGGACAGGTTGGCGTTTTCGAGCAGCAGATCGCGCAGGGCGGCCACGCTGCTTTCATAGGTGGTCTGGCTGCGGTTGACGATATCCACGCCGTGGCCCTGACCGCCCTGTTCCCGCACCCAGAGGCCGAAGCCGGCCAGATCCGAGGTGATGGTGGGCACGCCGTAGGCCGCGCTTTCCTGCGGGGTATAGCCCCAGGGTTCGTACCACGAGGGAAACACGCCCAGATCGCAGGCGCTCAGCACCTCGTTGTAGGGCATGTTGAGGAAGCCGTCGCCCCCATTGAGCAGGGCGGGAATGAAGAGGGTCTGGACGCGATCTTCCGGGCCGTTGTCCAGACCGAGCCGCAGGCAGGCCGTGATGATGGGATCCTGTGCGGGGTTATAGACGTAATGACTGCTCAACCAGTTGGGGCCGTAGGGCGGCTGCTTGCTTTCGTCGCCGCTGATGGCGTCGGGATTGACGCCGCTGTGGCCGCCCATGACCGCGCAAAGGGCCAGCAGGCAGGTCTGGGATTTGGCAAGGGCCTTGTTGACCTCGCCCAGGGCGTCGAGAAAGAGGTCAATGCCCTTGTTGTGGTATTCGTAGCGGCCGGAAATCATGCAGATGCGCGTATCTTCAGGCAGGGGGCGGCGCAGCAGGCGCCGGGCGGCCTCCAGTACCCTGGCGCGGGCGCGCCGGGGCTGGGCGCGTTCAACGGAAAAGTCCGAAATGGGGGCCAGATCGATGCCGTTGGTGGTGATGACGTCCGGCATGCGGCCCAGAAAATGGGCCGCCTCGTCGGCCGTGATGCGGCTGACGGTGGTAAAGCTGTCCGCCTCGCGGGCCGAGGCGGATTCCATGGAGTGCTTGGCGGTGATATTATAGGCGTCGGCTTCGCGCTTGGGATTGATCTGCTTCATCTGCTTGTAGATGTCGAAGCCCGCGCCGGACATGGCGCGTCCCAGCATGGTGGCATGCGTGGTGAAGACCGTACCCACGGAAGGCGCGTGCTGGCGCAGGTGCAGCAGCCCGCCGCCGCACATCCATTCATGGAAGTGCGCCAGCACCGGCATGTCGCTCACGTCGGCCAGGGCCTTGGCGGCCAGTTCGATGATTTCGCCGCAGGCGGTGCTGAACATGACCGGCTCCACATAATCCCAGCCGCCGGAGATGGAGTCCACGCCAAAGCGGTTCCAGAGGGAATAGAGGAGCTGACTCTGATTGTAGCGATCCCGGAAGCCCACCAGAATGACCTTGGGGCGACCGGGGATATTCCAGCGTCCGAAGCGGCAGGGCAGGTTGCGCTGCTCGAGCAGGGGGCGCAGCAGATTCCAGCACGGTTCATCCGAAGGTTCGAATTCGGCGTTGTTGCCGAGATCGGGGCCGAGCAGGAAATAATTGTCGCCAAAGCAGGACACGGCGGCCAGGGCCTTGCTGCTGACGACGGTGTAAATGCCGCCCACCTTGTTGCAAACTTCCCAGCTGACTTCAAACAGCAGGCATTTGCTCAGATCATGATCCATGCACTCGTCCTTGGGTTGGGGGTTCAGTCGAGACGACCGGCAGAACGTCGTGCGTCCTTGCGAGGTATCTGCAAAGATTGACTCAGGGCTGAGCCGTCGTCAAGTCGCAGGGTAAAGTCCGCCATGATGTTCATGTAATTGATATAGGCGTCATAGGGCGAGCCGTAGGGGTTGAAATAGCTGTGCACGTCGCCGTCGGCAAACCACTTGGTGCACATGTAGTAGAAATGATCCGAGGTCTGCAGACGCCGCCAGGTGCGGAGCAGTCCCGCATCCTGCCGGGCCTTGACGGCCTGTTCCAGGCGGTAGACGGTTTCAATGGCGTCGTGCTGCATGTCGTTGCCCAGCCAGGCCGTGAGGTCGCGTTCGGCATCGGCCCAGGACATGAAGTTGTGCACGTCCAGTTCGGCCACGGGTTCGTGCTCCGCCGCAGCTTCCGAGGGCGTGACGAAGCGGAAGCCCGGCAGGCGCAGCAGCTGATCGGGCAGGGCCTCCATGAACTGGAAGATGCCCGTGGCTTCCCACTGGTGTTCGCCGAAGGTTTCGTAGTCCATGAAGAGGTTGATGAGTTCGCCGGACAGGGCGGCGGTGCCGACCCAATGCGTGAACTTCTCGGCGGTCAGGGGAAAATCCGGCCAGTTGCGGTCAGAGAAGCGGAAGGCGATGTCGTCGGAGAGACGGTAGTTCTTGAGCAGGAGCTTGAGGGACTGGCAGCCCGCCGGACGGTAGACGTAATTGGGGCTGCGCCAGCCCAGCACATGGTCGGCGCCTTCGGCCAGAATGGCGGCATAGCCCATGTCCTCCACGGCGCGGGCCAGGGCGTTGTTGTAGATGAGCTCGGTATTGCGGAAGACCGTGGGCCGCACGCCGAAGAGTTCTTCGATGCGGTCGTCGTGCAGGCGCACCTGTTCGCGGAATTCCTCGGGCGAGTAGAGGAAGGAGAGGGAGTGGTTGTAGGTTTCGGAGAGCAGCTCCACGCAGCCGGTGGCCACCAGTTCGCGATAGCTCTGGATGAGTTCCGGGGCATAGGTCTCGAATTGATCGAGCGCCGTGCCGGACAGGGAGAAGCTGACCTTGAAGCGCCCCTCGTGCCGCCGGATGAGCTTGAGCAGCAGGGCGTTCATGGGCAGGTAGCATTTGCGCGCCACCTTGAGCAAAATGTCGCAGTTGGCGTTTTCGTCCTCATAGAAGGCGTCCGCGCCGATGTCGAAAAAGGTGTAATGACGCAGACGATAGGGCTGATGCACCTGAAAGTAGAAGCAGACGGCGGCCATGATTAGTTTCTCCCTGTGACAAGGCGTTCGTAGACGCCCCGAATCTTGTTGGCGGCATTTTCCCAGCGGATGTTTTTCAGTTCTTCACGACAATTGCGGACTTCCTCGGCGGCAAGCACGGGATAGGTGAGCAGGGCGCAGATCTTGTTGGCCATTTCGCGCACATCCCAGAAGTCCACCTTGATGGCGTTGCGCAGCACCTCCACCACGCCCGACTGGCGGGAGACCAGCACGGGCACGTCATAGGCCATGGCTTCCAGCGGCGCGATGCCGAAGGGTTCCGAGACGCTGGGCATGACGTAGACGTCGCTCAGGGCGTACATGCGATCCACCTCGTCGTTCTTGAGAAAGCCGGTGAAGTGGAAGCGGCTGCCCATGCGCAGCTGACTCACGCGGCGCACGATATTGGGCAGCATGTCCCCGCTGCCGGCCATGATGAAGCGGGTGTTGGGCAGGCGGTTCAGCACCAGACGGGCGGCCTCCACAAAGTAGTCCGGCCCTTTCTGATAGGTGACGCGGCCCATGAAGAGCACCCGTTTTTCGTGGGCGCAGAGGGGCGGCAGGGGATAGGTGCGGTTGATGTCGCTGCGGGCCACGGCATTGTGCACCACGCTGATCTTGGCGCGGGGGATGCCGTAGCGTTCCATGATGACCTGCCGGGTGTAGTGGCTCACGGCAATGACGCGTCCGGCCGCTTCCATGCCCGCCCGTTCCAGATCCACGATGGCCTGATTGACGTTGCTGCCGCTGCGGTCATACTCCAGCGCGTGCACATGCACGACAAGCGGCTTGCCGGTGATGCGGCTGGCCAGCATGCCCGCCGGATAGGTCATCCAGTCATGGGCGTGAATGACGTCGCAGGGCGTGCGCCGGGCAATGGCCGCCGCCGCGCAGGCGTAGCGCCGCACTTCCTGCATGAGATCCGGGCCGTAGCCGCCCTGCAGGATGATTTCCGTATCCGCAAGCCGCACGTCTTCCGTCTGAGACCAGCCCGGCAGATATTCCGTGCCCGCCTGCCGCAGGACGCTGCGCAGGCCGAGGCCCCCGTCGGCAAGGATGCTTTTCTTGACCCATTCCTCGCGCTGCTTCAGGTAGCCCTCTTCCGTCAGGTAGGGGTGCAGGGGGGAGTCGATGTATTCCAGATGCAGGTTGCCCTGCCAGATGTCGCGCAGGGCGGCGTCCAGGGCATGAAATTCGTCCTCGGAAACCCAGTGTTCCCGCTCGCCTCCCGGGCCGCCGTGACGCAAATGGAGCATGCGTCCCTTGAGGTGGGTGCCCGAGGCGGAAAGCAGGGTCAGGCGGTTTTCCGTTTCCTGCGGCTGCGCATAGCCGGTACGGGGCAGGACGAAGAAGACTTCCGTACCCTTTTTGGCAAGGGCCGAAGCCATGCCCTTGCAGGCCGTACCGAGGCCGCCGCTTTTGAAGGGGGGAAATTCCCAACCGAACATGAGCACTCGCATGGCCTAGTCTCCTTGCGGGAGGCTGCGCTCCCAGCGGGCATAACATTCCGGGGCGGTTTTCTGCAACGTGTACAAGAGCCGCTGACATTCGGCCACGCTCCAGGCCTGGGCGATGCAGCCGTCAGGCAGGTGGGGCGGGTCGCCGTCAAAGATTTCCGAAAGGCTGCCGATACCGGCTTCCCGCAGGTGGCGGCTGAAGAGCGGCGTCAGCGTCTGCAGGGTGTCGCGCACGGCGCCCTCTTCGTCCCAGGCCGCGCGCAGCAGGGCGTCGCCGTAAGCGCCGAGCAGCCAGGGCCAGACCGTGCCCTGATGATAGGCGCCGTCGCGGGCTTCCGGCCCGCCCTCGTAAAGGGGACGGTAATCCGGGGCGCTGGGGGCCAGGGTGCGCAGGCCGTAGGGGGTCAGCAGGCATTGCCGCGCGCGCGACACCACGCTGGCGAAATAATCCTCTTCCAGAATGGGGAAGGGCAGGGACACGGCAAAGAGCTGGTTGGGCCGCACGCGGCGGTCGCGTTCGCCCTCGCGCCAGACGTCGGCCAGATAGTCGCCCAGGGAGTCGGCGATCCAGTGGCGGTGGTGAAAGACGAGGCGCATGCGGTCGCGCTGCTCGCGGCTGTCCTGCCAGTGGGCAATGTCCAGACGGCGGGCCAGCCGGTCGGCAAAGGCCAGGGCATTGTACCAGAGGGCGCTGATCTCCACCGGCTGCCCGTGGCGGGAGGTGACCGGGCGGCCCTGCACCACGGCATCCATCCAGGTGAGCTGGGTGGTGGCGTCGCCCACATTCAGGAAGCCCTCGGCATCGGGCGTCACATGGGGGACTTTGCCGCTGCGGTAGGCCTCGATAATGGCACGAATGGCGGGCCAGCAGTGGCGCTTGACGAAATCCAGCCTGTCCGGCGCCGCCTGCAGCAGCATCTGCACGGCCCAGATGTACCAGAGCGAGGCATCAACGCAGTTGTAAGCATGTTTGCCGTCCGGGGAAAAGACGTTGGGAATGAGCCCGTCCTTCACCGCGGCGCCCATGCGGGCAAGAATGTGCTCGCCCACGCTCTGGCGTCCGGCAAAGAAGGTCAGGCCCGGCAGGGCAATGAGGGTGTCGCGCCCCCAGGCCCCGAACCAGTGATAGCCGGCCACCACGGTATCCGGCGCGCTGCCGGCGGGGACGGCTTTTTCCTGCGGGGCGATGCAGAGAAAGCGCTCGCCTTCGCGGCAAAGGTGGCCCTGTATGTCCCGGGCCGTTTCCTCGGCGGCCAGACGGCGGGCGCGCTCGGCCTGCCACAGCTCGTCAAGGGCGTGGCGGGCGTGTTCCTTTTGCAGACTTTCCGTGGAGGCGGTGAAATAGACCGGTTTGCCGGGTTCGAGGGCTATGTCGAACACGCCGGGCATGAGCAGATCTTCGCTGTGGTCGAAGCCGCGCTCCTGCTCAGTCAGATATTCCACGGCATGATACCAGTCCGGTGCTGCGCGGAAGGTGGCGGAACCGTCCACCTGCAGGAAGAGTTCCGGCAGGGCGGCATCCGGGCGGATGCTCAGGCCGAAGATGGTGCGCGAGCAGGGCGCCTGAATGCGATCGTCGGCATGGCGGGTGGCGTGCATGTTGCGGCAGGCCAGCAGAGGCTTGACGCGCAGGGTGAGGGGCGGGGTTTCCGGGCTGGAAACCGTGGCCTCATAGCGTACGAGCAGCACATGCCGCCCGGGCAGCAGCATGAGCTGGCGCGTAATGAAAACATCCCCGAAGCGGTAGCGGAACGAGGGGATCAGCCCCAGTTCGGCCCGCTGCATGTACTCGTGACCGCGCGGATAATAGCAGCCGGGATGCTTGCGGCAGGAGAAGAGAAACTCCCGATCGGCCATGAGCAGGGATTCTTCCAGGGTGGAGAGCATGACATGCCGCCCGGCGGGCCGGGCCAGCTCGGTGACAAAGAAACCATGATACTTGCGGGTATGGCAGCAGACAAGGGAACTGGAGGCATAATCGCCGAGTCCATTGGTTTCCAGCCACTCGCGGCGCAGGGATTTTCTGAGGTTCTGGCAGGCTGGGCGATCAAAGAGAAACTGCATGGGGCATATCCTCAAAACGTGAGTAAAGGTAACGGTTGGGCGTGAGGCCCGATGAAAGCCGACAGGCTCGCAGAGGGGGGGAAGGGCGGCGACAGGCCGGAGGCTTGTCCGCCCCCTTTGAAATCACCATAGCAAATTTTCCCCGCTTTGCCTATCTTTCAACTCGCAATTAAAAGACGAAAAATGCGAAAAACCCGCCGTCGCATCAGGGACGGCGGGCGGAGCAGGCAGCACGGGGCGAACCGGGAGCGTCAGGCCGGGGGAAAGGCCGCAAGCGCGGCGGCCCCGTGAAGGCCTCAGGCGTTTTCCAGGGCAACGGGCAGATGCAGGCAGATGTATTTTTCAGCCAGCGTTTCCGCAGCAAGCGGCAGGCACAGGCGCTGCCGGTCGGACGGCGCAAGCGTGAGCAGCCAGTCGCGGATCCGCTCGCCCAGTTCGAGCCAGTCCCGCAGGGGCAGATGGAGGGCCGCCGGACAGCACTGGTAGAGAAAGAGGCCAGCCTGCGTCAGCACCACGGGGAAAAGGCCGCAGGCAACGGGGCGGCGCGGGCGCGGCAGGCGGCAGCCCTGCGGCCCGCAGGACTTGCAGCCCCGCTCGTCCAGACAGGGCGTCGTGGCGTCCAGCAGGTAGAAGTCCTCTTCCAGGCCGGGGCGATACTGGGACGGCAGGAGCGGCATGGGAAAGGGCGTGGCGGAATCCTGCGGGCCGCAGCAGAAGCGGCAGTCCGGGCAATAGGCATTGGACAGCCAGCCGCCTTCCTCCCAGCGCACGTCCCGCAACCGGGGAAAGGCGGCGTGCCAGCGCCGGACATAGTCGTGAAAGTCGTTGGACATGACAGGCTCCTGTTCGGGAATGCTTCATGCTAGTGCGGGTGCAGGGGAAAAGCAAAGGTAAAATTTTCTGTTTTTTCATGGCGTTGAAACTTTTTCACCGCAAAAAAACCGCTGATGAAAAAAATGCTTGCCAAACAGGCGCTCTTTGACTAAATTCTTTTCCGCGCCGAAGTGGTGGAATTGGTAGACACGCTAGGTTCAGGGTCTAGTTCTCGCAAGGGAGTGGGAGTTCGAGTCTCCCCTTCGGCACCAGCATAAAAGGCACAGGTCGAAATCCTCGAGGTTTCGACCTTCTTTTTTTCTGTGGAGCAGGCTCTGGGGGCGGGGCTTGCCTGTCTTCCCGCCGTCTTCTCTCCGGAGCCTGCGCGCCCCGATGCCGCGGCGCGGGCCGGACGGCCCTCTGCCCGGCCCGGGTTCATCAGGCCGTCGGAGGCGCGGCGGACGGGCCGGCTCCTGCCGGTTCCTGCGGGCAGGCCCCGCCTCTGACGGCGGTTCGGGGAAAGCCGGGCGAATCCGTCCGCAGGACGTTTTCTCGCTCCTCCTCGTTCTGTCTTGCCTTGCGCGATTTTTTTGCAAGACAGCAAAAAAAGACTTGCGGGGCAGCGTCGTTTTCTGTAGGGTCTCTTTCGCGCCGAAGTGGTGGAATTGGTAGACACGCTAGGTTCAGGGTCTAGTTCTCGCAAGGGAGTGGGAGTTCGAGTCTCCCCTTCGGCACCAGATTTCAGGGGCGTTGCGCTGAGGCGCAACGCCCCTCTTGCATTTGCGGCGGCATACCGCCGGCTGGCGCCATGCGGGATGACAGGATTTTTTTTCTCCTGTATAAGGCTAAAAACGAGGAGGGCACATGAGTTCCCTGTACTGGCTTATTGCCGCCCTGTTGCTGGGGGCCGTGGAGGCTGTCTTTCCGGCGGGGATTTTTCTCTTTTTCGGCATCGGTGCGCTGGCGGGTTCACTGCTGGCGCTCGTGGTGGAGACCATCACCTGGCAGGTGCTCTGCTTTGCCGTGATTTCGCTGCTGAGTCTTGTTCTCCTGCGGCAGCGCTGGCGCAGGCTTTTCAGCGGCAAGCTGGTGCCGGCGGGCGAGAGTCTGGCGCATCCGCTGGAAGGGCAGCGGGGCATTGTGCGTGAAACGGTTTCTTCCGCACAGCCGGGCGTGGTGGAGGTCGGCGGTTCCTTCTGGCGAGCCGTGACGGACGAGGGCGAGCCCCCCCTGGCGGCGGGAGCGTCGGTCATTGTGCGCGGCGCGCTGCCGCAGGACGGGCTGACGTTGAGGGTTGCCGGGAGCGGAGAGGCGCCTGCGGCGTCGGACGCTTTGTCTGGTGAGGCGAAGGGTGAATAACGGGAGGATGTATGGAAATTCTGGGAGTGGACAGTTCGTGGTTTGTTTCCGGGGCATTGCTGCTGCTGGTGATCATTTTTCTGGCGCGCTGCGTGGCCATTGTGCCCACGCAGTCCGCGTACATCGTCGAACGTCTGGGCAAATTCCGCGGAGTGCTGCACGCGGGCTTCCATGTGCTGGTGCCCTTTTTTGACCGCATTGCCTACAAGCGTTCCCTCAAGGAGCAGGTGCTCGACGTGCCTGAGCAGACCTGCATCACCCGCGACAACGTGAGCGTGAACATCGACGGGGTGCTTTTCCTGCAAATCATTTCGCCGGAAAAGTCCGCCTACGGCATTTCGGACTATGAGTGGGGGGCCATCCAGCTGGCCCAGACGGCCCTGCGTTCGGCCATCGGCAAGCTGGAAATGGACAAGACCTTTGAGGAGCGCACCCGCATCAATCAGGAAGTGGTGGAGGCGCTGGACGACGCCACGGCCCCGTGGGGCATCAAGGTGCTGCGCTACGAAATTCGCGACATCGCCCCGCCGCCCTCGGTCATGGAAGCCATGGAAAAGCAGATGCGCGCCGAGCGCGAAAAGCGTGCGGTCATTGCCCAGTCCGAAGGGAATATGCAGTCGCAGATCAATCTGGCCGAAGGCGCCAAGGCGGCGGCCATTGCGGAATCCGAGGGTCTCAAGCAGGCCATGATCAACAAGGCGGAAGGCGAGGCGGCCCAGATCCGCACCGTGGCCCAGGCCACGGCCGACGGTCTGGATGCCGTGGCGCGGCAGCTCGGGGCCGACGGCGGCGTGGCCGCTGCCCAGCTGCGTCTGGCCGAAGCCTATGTGGAGAAGTTCGGCCAGCTGGCCAAGGCCGGCACCAATACCATCATCCCGGCCAATGTGGGCGATGTGGCGGGCATGGTCGCCACGCTGACCCAGCTTTTGCGGCCCGGTGAAGGACTCTCCGCCGGCAGTGCGCGGCAAACGGGCGACTAGCCGGTACGAAAAAAGGATGAAAAGCGGCCTTGGCGGCCGAAAAAAAGGACGGACGGCCCACGGGCCGTACCGTCTTTTTTTCTGGGCTGTCCCGACCGCCGGGTCGCACCGGCCTGCCGTGGCGCGGAGGCTGCGGTCAGGCGTGATTGGCCACGTCGATGTGGTGCAGGAGGGCCTTGGTCATGCGCCGCATGAGGGCCGCGTCGCCGCGCGCTTCCACATTGAGGCGCAGGAGCGGTTCGGTATTGGAGGGGCGCAGATTGAAGCGCCAGTCCTTGAAGCTCAGGGAAAGGCCGTCCAGGTGACTTTCCTCCAGGGCCTGCGGGGCATAATCCCGGCGCACGGCCTCCATGACCGCCGCGGCGTCGCGCACGCTGCGGTTGATCTCGCCGCTGCAGGGGAAGGCCGCCATGCGGGCTTCCACCAGTTCCCTGAGGCTCTTGCCGCTGCGGCTGACGATGCGGGCCACCATGAGCCAGGGCAGCATGCCGGAATCGCAGTAGGCAAAGTCCCGGAAAAAGTGATGGGCGCTCATTTCGCCGCCATAGACGGCGTCGGCGGCGCGCATGCTTTCCTTCATGAAGGCATGCCCGGCCTTGGAGATGACGGGCTTGCCGCCCGCGGCCATGACCACTTCCAGCGTATTCCAGACCAGACGCGGATCATGGATGATCTTGCCGCCGGGGTGCGTCTCCAGCACGGCTTCGGCCAGCAGGCCCACAAGGTAATACCCCTCGATGAAGGTGCCCTCGTGATCGTAGAAGAAGCAGCGGTCAAAGTCGCCGTCCCAGGCCAGTCCCATGTCCGCCCCGTGCTCGCGCACGGCCCGGGCCGTGACCTCGCGCTTTTCGGGCAGCAGGGGATTGGGCACGCCGTGGGGAAAGGTGCCGTCCGGTTCGGCATGGCTGAAGCTGAAGTCGTAGGGCAGGCGCGGGGCCAGTTCGCGCAGCACGAGTCCGGCGCAGCCGTTGCCGGCATCGCAGTGGATTTTCAGCGGCCGCAGGCCGTCCGTGCCCACCATGTCCAGCAGGTGGCTCACATAGTCGGCGCGGTAGTCGGCGCTGTGCAGGGGGGCAAGCGCGCTTGCGGGCGGGCAGTCCCGGGGCGGCCCCTGCAGCTCTTGCGCCGTGCGCTCCCGGATGGCGGCCAGCCCCGAGTCGCCGCTGATGGGCACGGCCCCGGCCCGCACCAGTTTGAGGCCGTTTTCGTTGGCCGGATTGTGCGAACCGGTGATCATGATGCCGCCGTCAAACGGACGGGAAAAGGCGGCATAATAGATTTCCTCGGTGCCGCACATGCCGATGTCCGTCACTTCGCAGCCGGCCTCGCGCAGGCCGAGGCTCAGGGCGTCGCGCAGCTGCGGCCCGGAAAGGCGGGCGTCGCGACCGATGACCACATGGCGCGCGCCCGTTTCGGCCACAAAGGCGCGCCCCACGGCGCGGACAAGCTCGGGAGAGAGGGCCTCCGGCACGGCGCCGCGCAGGTCATAGGCCTTGAAGCAGTCAAGATCGTGCATTATGCCTCCTTGTCGTCATCCTTGGCAGGGGCTGCGGGCGGCGCGTCGGCCCGACCGTAGATGTCGCTGACGCGCACGATGTCGTCCTCGCCCAGATAACCGCCGGTCTGGATCTCGATGAGCAGGAGCGGCAGCTTGCCGGGATTGCGCAGACGGTGCAGGCTGCCCTGCGGGATATAGATGGATTCGTTTTCCGTCACCACACGGACGCTGTCGTTGAGCGTCACCTCGGCCACGCCGCCCACCACCACCCAGTGTTCGGCACGGTGATAATGCTTTTGCAGGGAGAGTTCCCCGCCGGGATTCACCACAATATGCTTGACCTGAAAGCGGTCGCCCGCGGCAAGGCGTTCATAGCTGCCCCACGGGCGGCAGACGCGCGGGTGCAGGGCATGTTCGGGGCGCTTTGCCGCCTCCAGCCGCTGCACGATGTTCTTGACCTCCTGCACGCGGTCGCGGCGGGCCACCAGCACGGCGTCGCGGGTTTCCACCACGGCCACATCCTCCACGCCCACGGCGGCCACCAGACGGCCCGTGCTGTGCAGATAGCAGTTGCGGCAGCCTTCGGTCATGACATCGCCCTGCCGGGCGTTGCCCTCGGCATCGTGGGGGCTGATCTCGTAGAAGGCTTCCCAGGAACCCAGATCGTTCCAGCGCAGGGGCAGGGGGATGACCGCCGCCCGATCAGTCTTTTCCATGATGGCATAGTCCACGGAGTCCGCCGCACTGGCGCAAAAGGCCTCGGCATCCGGCCGCAGGAAGCGCCCGTCCGCCGTGCGCCGTTGCCAGGCGGCGCTGACCGCGGCAAACATCTCCGGCCGGAAACGCCGGAGCTGTTCCAGATAGACGTCGGCCCGGAAGAGAAACATGCCGCTGTTCCAGAGGGCCTCCCCCGAATCCAGCAGGCGGCGGGCCGTTGCCGCGTCAGGCTTTTCCTGAAAGCGCGCCACCTCGTACAGACCGTGGGGCAGGGCTTCGCCCCGGATGATATAGCCGAAACCCGTGGCGGGCGAGGTGGGCGTGATGCCGAAGGTCACCAGCCGCCCTTCTTCGACGGCGGGCAGGGCCGTACGGACGGCGCGAACAAAGACGTCCTCGGGTTCCATGCGGTGATCCGCCGGCAGCACCAGCAGCACGGGCTGGGGGCCGCCGACCTCCAGCGCCCGCAGGGCCGCCAGGGCAATGGCCGGGGCGGTATTGCGCTGTTCCGGCTCCAGAATGATGTCCGCGGCGGGCAGATTCCTGACGGTATCGCTGACATAAAAGCGATGGGCCTCGTTGCTGACGATGAGAAGCCGATCATGCTCCAGCCCGGCGCAGCGGGCAAGGGTGTCCGCCAGAAGGCTGGTGCTGCCAAATTCGATGAACTGCTTGGGATGCCCGGCGCGGGAAAGCGGCCAGAGGCGCGAGCCTGTGCCGCCGCAGAGAATGACGGGAAAGAGCGTGGTCATAAGCGTCCTTTGGGGAAAAGCGGTCTCCTGCCTTCCCATTCTACCCAAGTGCGGCAAAAAATCAAAGGGCGAACCGCGCGGGACGGCGCGCGTCAATGAAAATTCCGGCGCGCCGCTTCTACGTTGCGGCGCGATCCCCCGGGGCGCCTTTGCCAAGGCGATGCGTTGCGCAATGCGCTCCGGTTCGTTTCGGGGGCGGTTTCCGCAAATTTTACAAACGCTTGCAATGTGCTGGCAGGAGCAGTCCTGCCCGATCCGCTTCCCGTTTGGGCTGAGGGGCGTGTCCCCGTCGCTTCTCCTAAGAAAAGCGCGCTGAGGACGGGATGGGGCTTGGGAGGAAGGGGAACCCTTCCCGCGTTGGCGGCGACCGTAGCCCGTGCCCGTCAGGCGACAAAGGAGCCTTGCGGGCATCGTCAGCAGCCTGAGGGATTCCCCTGCCGCAAGCAGCGAATGGTATTGTTGGCAGGCCCTAGAAGCCGAAGCCCTGCTCATCGGCCCGGCTGTCGCCAAAACCGAAGCCGTCGGCAGCGGGCGCGGCGGCGGGGGCCGCTGCGTCGGCATCGGCGGCGCGCGCGGCCTGCCGTTGCAGGTGCTCTACCTGCCGCCGCAGGCTCGCCAGCTCATCCTCGGCGGCGCGGAGACGGCTTTCGGCCTGGCGCTGGGCCTCCCGGGCGTTTCGCGTCCGGCGTTCTTCCCGCAGCAGAGCCGTGACCGCCGGTTCCTGTTCGGCAAGGCGCGCCGTCAGGCGCTCGACCTCGGCCCGCAGGCGCTCCTGCTCCCGCTGCCGGGCCTCACAGGCATCGGCAAGGGCATGGGCCTGCTGGCGCAGCGGCCCCGCCAGCGGCACAAGGGACAGACTGTCGCCCGCCAGCCGCCGGGCTTCGGCAGCCAGTTTCGCGCCATCATCGGGCGCGGCGGCCCGCTCCCAGTCCAGTTCGGCCAGCGCCGGGCAGAGGCAGACCAGCCAGGCCAATACAAGCGGCCGCAGCGCGGCCAGCGTTTCGTCGCTCAGATCATGGCGCTGGAGCAAGAAGCGCAGGATGTCCCGCCGGGCGGGAGAAAGGGGGGCGGGCGCAGCCGCGCAGAGGCGGATGACCTCTTCCAGCGGCAGCAGGCAGCGTTCGGGCGCGGGGCGGGTCATGCGGGATCCTCCTTGGCTGGGGAAAGGGGAGGGGCGGCGAGCGGCACGCGGCCGCGATGGCGCACATGGAGCAGGGCCACACTGCGATAAACCGCATGGGCCAGCGGCGACCACGGCAGGGAGGCGAACAGCGTCCAGACCAATGCCAGATGCACGGTGTAGACGGCATAGGCGCCGAACGCCAGCTGGGCAAGGCGCAGACCCTGCGCGGCCAGTCCGCTGAGCGTCACCCAGAGGAACAAGAGCAGCAGACGGCGACCCTCGGGCGAAAGATGCCGCCGCCTGCCCTCCTCGCGGCGACGGCGCAACAGCTGCCAGAGGCCCGCCAGCAGGGCAAGGGCGGCCAGATTGGCCAGCAGCTTCAGGGGGCCGAAAACGGGCAGGGGCGTGGCAAAGGCCCCGTCGAGCCGCAGCAGACCGGCCCAATGGCCCAGCGCCACGGCGCCGCTCACGCCCGCCAGCCCAAGGAGGGAGAGGGTAAGCAGCAGATGCCCCCGGCGCTGGCGGTTCGACGCCGCGGCGCTGGCATCTCCGGCGGGCAGAAGTTCATCGCCCGCGCGACAGCGGGCAAAATCCCGACCGCCGAGGCCGTCGCGCAGCACGGCCAGCAGATCCCGGAGCAGGGAGGTGCGCCGTCCCAGACGCAGGAGCCTGCCGGGCGGCGCATAGGCCCGCCACTGCCGCCGCGCTCCCCGCGCCAGCACCAGCAGGACAAGGGCCGCCGTCAGCAGGAAGATCGCGTCAATGAGGGCCACGGGATAGAGCGCCGCAAAGCGCAGCCTGTCCGGCGCATCCGCGCCCGGCAGCCAGGTGCCGAGCTGCACGGCCCGCAGGAGCCAGATCAGGCACCAGCCCAGCAGGGCCAGCAGGAACAGACCGCCCGGCAGCCCGGCCAGCCGTGCGGCCGCCCGCCCGCTCGGCCCGTCAGCGCGCGGCCCGCCGGACAGGCGGCGGCAGGCATCGACCCGCAGGGCGGCCATGACGGCGGCGGGGTCGGCCCCCCGGGGGCAGAGGCGGGCGCAATGGCCGCAATCCCGGCAGAGCCAGATATCGGGATCATGGGCCAGACGTTCGTCGTCACCCAGCCCCAGCCAGAGCATTTCCTTGCGCGGCCAGGGGGCCAGAACCGAGGCATGGGGACAGACCACGGAACAGCTGCCGCATTGCAGGCAGGTCAGGGCCGCATGATTGCCGGCCCGCAGGAGGCGTTCCCTGGCGGCGGCAGATCCGTCGCGTGGCGGGCCGGATACGGCGGTCAGCGGGGAGGTGGGGGCGGCATCAGGGCGCATGCGGATTCCCGTGCAGGCCTTGCGGCGGCGGTCAGGCCCCGGCAAGGGGGTTGGGGCCGAGGGCGGCCAGTTGTTCCAGAAAGCTGTCGAGGCGAGCGGGCAGGCGGGGCGCGTCATCGCGCGCCGTCTGTTGCCGCCGGACGCGGCGGGCGTCCAGCCCCCGTTCCTCGAGGGCGGCGGCCAGATTGCGCAGGCGCTGGCCGCAAAGGGCAGATGCCGTGCCGAAATGGCACTGGCTGTCCTCCCCGTCGGCGCAGCCCAGCAGCAGCACGCCGTCATAGCCGCCGGTCAGGGCGTCCGCCAGCCATTGCATGTTGACGGAACCCAGACAACGCACGCCCATGATCCGCAGGGCCGGATGGACGCCGCAACGGGCCTGCATCTCCCGCAGGGCGGGCAGGGCGTCATTTTCGCAGGCCAGCACCAGCACCAGCGGTTCGTCGCGCTCGCCGGTCGCCGGGGCGGACAGGAGGGGGGCGCGCAGGACGGCGCGGCCCAGCTCCATGCTCTGCCCGGCCAAGGTCACCACCCGTTCCGGGCAGGCCCCGAAGCAGGTGCCGCAGCGGCGGCAGCGGGAGGGAAAATGGCGCGGCAGGCCGTCGGCATCCACGGCCAGCGCCCCGAAGGGGCATTCCTCCACACAGCGGTTGCAGCGGGTGCAGCGCGCCAGTTCAAAATGCGGACAGGCGCTGTCGCCGCTGCGCGGATGGGGCGCTACGCCCCGCGCGGCGGCGCGCATGTCCCGCAGGGCCGCCAGCACGGCCCCCTGCGCGTCTTCGGCGCAGGCCTCAAGGGTCTGCGGTTCCCGCAGACAACCGGCGGCATGAATGCCGCTGCGGCGCGTTTCGTAGGGAAAGCAGATGAAATTCGAGGCCGCGTAGCCGTCAAAATGGGCGGTTTCCGGCAAGGGGCCGTCCTCTTCGCCGGTCGGGGAGAGGGCCATGCCGTCCGAGGCCGGCGCCATGATTTCCGGCAGCACAAGAAGATCCGCCGCAAGCTCGTCTTCACCCTGCGGAGCGGCCTGCCGCAGGCGCAGGCGTACGGCCTTCTTGTCCGCAACGGCACAGAGCGCCTCGGCCCGCCGCAGGCGCAGGCCTGGATGCGCCTGCAGATCCCGGTAGGCATGCTCCAGCAGGCCGGGCATGGTCATCTGGCGAAAGACAAGAAATGCCGTGCTGCCGCTGTCGGCGGCCTGTTCCGCAAAGGCCCGCGCCAGCCGCAACATGCCGAGGCAGTTGAGCGCATACGAGGCCTGAAGCTGGCGGACGGCCCGTCGCAAACGGGCTTGCTCCGCTTCCGGGGCCTCGCGCAGGGCCTGCGCTTCGAGAGCCGCCGTGTCCAGAAGAAAGATGACGCGCCGGGCCGCGATCTGTCCCGCCTGCAACTGCCGGGCAAAGGACAGGGCCGACAGGACGCGGGCCTGATCGTCCAGTCCCGCGAACGGCGTGATGTCCGGCGCGCGCCAGCCGCAGGCCAGCAGGACGCCGCCGCAGGCATGGCGGCTGCCGTCGGCAAGGGTGGCCATGAAATCGCCGGGCTGGCCGTCCAGACGACGCAGCGTGTTGCGGCAGAGCACCTCAATGCGGGGATGGGACAGCACGGCGCGCACCTGCTCCGCCAGCAGCGGGGCCGCGCTGTCCGCCCGGAACGGAGCACGCTCCAGCGGCAGAAGGCGAGCCGCTCCGCCCAGCTCAGCGTCCCGTTCCACCAGCAGGACGGGCAGGCCGCTGTCCGCCGCCATGCGCGCCGCCACAAGGCCCGTCCAGCCGCCGCCGAGAATCAGCAGCCGCCGGCTTGTCGCGCTGGACGGGGCGGGCGGCAGGTTCCGCCAGTGGCGCAAACGGGCAAGCGCCATGCGCAGGGCATCAAGCCGGGCCTGGCGGGCCGCGGCCAGCGTCCGGGCCGGGGGCGGCGCGGGGCCGTCCTGCGCATCGTCGTCCGGCGGACGCCAGAGCGCCGCGCGCCGCAGACGGGCCGCATGCAGCCCGGTCAGGGCCGCCGCATCGGGCAGGGGCGGCAGGACGGCCAGCTGCAGGGGCAGCGTGCGCCCGTCCGGCAGGGCAAGCAGGGGGGCGGTCAGCTCCGGCGGCAGGACGGGCGCATGGGCATGGGCGGCCAGCAGCAGTCCGTCAAGCCGTTGATCCCGGCACAGGGCCAGCAGTTCCGGCAGGGAGGGGAGGCAATCGAGGCGCACAAGGCCGCCCGCCGGGAGATCGTCGTGCCGGCGCAGGGCGGCCAGCAAGTCCTCGCCGTCGGGACAGTTCAGGAGAAGAATGCCCGGACGCTCAGGCATGGCGATCCCCCCGCGCCTCACCCGCCGGAAGCGGCACGGCTGACGTCCGGCGCGTCTGCAGAAAGGCCAGCGCGCGCATGACGGCCGCCGCGCCCGAGCGGGCGCTTTCGCTCACGTTCATGGGGCGGCGGGCACAACCTGCCGCAAAGATGCCGTGTTTCGGGCTGTCCGCCGCAAAGCCCCGTTCATCAAGGTGGAGGAGCGGCAGGGCAAGGTCGCGACCGGCGACATGCGGCGCAAGGCTGGGCGGCATGCCCGTGGCCCAGACAACCAGATCGTAGACCAGGGCCAGATGCTCGCCGCTGTCCGTGCGTTCCGTCGGCAGGCTGAGGCCGTCGGCATGGGGCACGGCCCGTGGCGGGCGCGCCGGCAGAAAACGCAGGCGACCGGCGGCCTCGTAAGGCGCAAGCCGTTCGCGCAGCAGGAAGAGTCGTCCGGGCGTGCGCACATCCATATAATAGACATCGATGCGGAGCGCGGGATACCGTTCCAGCAGGAGACGGCAATGCTTGAGGGTCGCCGCGCAGCAGACCGCCGAACAGTACGGCAGATGACCGGCATCGCGCGAGCCGGCGCATTGCACAAAGGCCATGCGCTGCGGCGGTTCGCCCGTATCGGGACGGAGCAGCTCGCCGCCCCCGGGGCTGTCCGCCGCAAGGCGCTCCTCCAGTTCGACATTGGACAGACAGAGCGGATGACAGGCCCCGCGCTGAGCCAGGCGCTCCAGCGGATAGGGTTGCCAGCCGGTGGCGACGATAATGGCATCGCCGCAAAGACGGGCGACGGCGTCCGTCGCGTCGCCGGCGGGCGCGTCAACCGGGCAGATGGTCAGCTCGTGCCGGGCATCGCGCAGGGCGTGGGCCGCCAGACGGCGGGACAGGTGAACGGCAAGCCGGGGCTGGCAAAGTGCGCGGGCAAGCAGCAGCTCCAGACCGCAGGCGGGCGGACAGAACTTGGGAAAATAGCTGGCCATGCGGGCCACTCGTCCCCCGAGGCGCGGGGCCGGATCGACCAGATGGACGCGCAGGCCGCATTCCGCTGCCTCCACGGCGGCGGTGAGACCGCACATGCCGCCGCCCAGCACAAGCAGGGTTTCCTCACGGGGGGAGGGGCCGGCATCGGGGCCGGTCAGGGACAAGGCATCGCCGCTCATGGCGCAAAAGCCTAGCTGAGCGGGGGGCGTTTGGCAAGGCGCGCAAAGGCGGCTTGACAAGAAAGGGACAAGACGCAAATCTGACCGTTGCCCCGGCAAGGGGCACAAGGAGCGAACATGGCCTATTTTGCTGCGCGTCAGGCACAAACCACCATTCCCTGTCCCGCCTGCGGCAAGGCGCTGCTGGCGGAGCGATCCTGCCGGGAAGCACACATGTACTGCGAGCATTGCCGGCAGCGTTTTGACATTGCCCGCTTCATCGCCCGCGCCGACGAGGCGCTGGAGCGCTTTCTCGACGGGCTGTATCTGGACAGGATTTGAAATGATCAATTATCTCAAGTTGGTATGTCGGCTGAATAAAAAAAGCTGAAAAAAGCGCAAAAAAGACTTGCCAAGCGGGATGAATTTGCATAAAAGCAACCCTGCCGCAAGTGCGAACGCCAGTGTCGCGCATGCGGTCACTGTGCATCTTCATCTGCGAAGGTGGATTGTGGAGGGGTTCCCGAGTGGCCAAAGGGAACAGACTGTAAATCTGTCGTCGTAAGACTTCGGTGGTTCAAATCCACCCCCCTCCACCACAAAACGCATTGTGGTGTACTGAAAAAACTGCCTTGACTGTAGGAGACAGATCCCTGTCGGAAACTACGGTGCAGCGGTAGGGATGAGAGCCGGGGTATCCCGGCAAGACCCGCCGAGAAGTGAGCATCGCCGGTATGCGGGAATAGCTCAACGGCTAGAGCATCAGCCTTCCAAGCTGAGGGTTGCGGGTTCGAATCCCGTTTCCCGCTCCATTTCCTGCGTTTTCCAACAGTTCTTCCCCTTCTTCCTGTCAAGCACGTTCCCTGGCCAACAGGGATTATGCGGGCGCCTTGGGGTGCTCTGGTAGCAACTACTTAAACGCAAAACTTTCTCCAGGGAGACGTACAATGGGCAAGGAAAAATACGAACGCACAAAGCCCCATGTGAACATCGGCACCATCGGTCACATCGACCACGGCAAGACCACCCTGACCGCCGCCATCACCAAGATTGCCGGTCTGAAGGGCGAAGGCAAGTTCATCTCCTACGACGAAATCGACAAGGCTCCTGAAGAAAAGGAACGCGGCATCACCATTGCCACCGCCCACGTCGAATACGAAACCGACAAGCGCCACTATGCGCATGTGGACTGCCCCGGCCAC
>DWZD01000032.1 GCA_019118345.1 Candidatus Desulfovibrio intestinavium
CCAGGGCTGCGGTGTCCGGCAAGGGAGCGCAGGCGGCGGGCAGGGGCGAGGGCAGGTAGCCGAGGGCGGCCAGCAGCAGCCAGAGCAGGAGAAGCAGCAGCAGGAGCGGCAGCAGCCACCAGAGGCAGCCGCGACCGGCCGTCGGGGCGACGGGGGGCGGCGTTGTGGGAGGGGCGGCCGGGGCCGGCGGCGCGGGCGGCGGCGTGGCGCCCAGCCGGGAGAGATCCTGAGCTTCCGCGCCGGCTCCGCCCTGGGCAAAGCCCCAGTTGATGAGTACCGGTTGCCCGTTGACGGCCCACAGATCCCCTTCCGAGGCGTGGCGCGGCACAAGGGCCAGCAGTTCTCCGGAAAGGCCGTGCTCATGACCGCTGGATTCGCGCAGGCGGCGGGCGGTCTCCAGAATGTCCCGGGCCAGTTCGCCGGCGCGCGCCTGCACGCGCCGTGCCTCGTCCGCAGGCAGATCGGCGCAGCGCACGGCGGTGCCGGGCAGGTCGGTATACCAGTCTATCTGGCGTTTTCCGGCGTCGTGCTGCGGCTCGGCCAGCAGGGCCGCATGGGCCGGGCCGAGGTGGCGGGCGACAAGGCCTCGCAGCTGGGCGTAGCAGTCGGTGGCAAAGATGCCCTGCACGGCCAGGGCACGCATTTCCCCGCGACGGGAGGTAGCGATCAGATTGTTCATGGCGCGTCCTGCGGCGAGAGGGAAAAAGCGCCCTGCCGCCGGCAGGCGGGCAGGGCGCGCAGTCGATTACAGTGTGGCGCTGCTGTAGCCCTGCTCGTAGGCGACCAGACGGCTTTCCAGTTCCGCCTGCGTGCGCACGAGGTTGTCGCGGGATTCCTTCCAGGTGGAAGCCTGCTTGCGCACCGGCGTGCTCTGACTGCGCTTGGGCTGGGCGTTGGTGAAGTCCTCGGCCAGGGCCTGCTGGTATTCGGCATCGCGCTCGGCCATGCTGCTCACCGTGGACTTGAGGATGAAGGAGGTTTCCTCCAGACCGGAGCGAATTTCCTTGTAGCGTTCGTCCAGTTCGGTGCGGGTGATGGCGCCGGACTTGTACTGGGCAATGGCGGTCTTGAATTCCTTGTCGTAGCACTTCATGGCCACGGTGGCGGCGGCGGTGGCGCGATCCATGGCCTGGGCCTCGCTGCCCAGCTGCTGGGCATAGGCCTGCAGGTACTGGGCGTCGCGCTTCTTGGCCTGCGACTTGCCGTAGATGTTGCCGCCCACGGCCCCGGCGGCCCCGCCGGCCACGGCCCCGGCCAGCGCGCCTTCCACCTTGCCGGTGGCCAGCCCGCCGATGAGCGCGCCCAGTACGGCGCCGCCCGCCGCGCCGGCGGCGGTGCTCTTGGCCACGCTGTTTTCATCCTTGCGCAGCTCGGCTACGGGCGTATAGCACTGCGGATAATAATTGACCGTGGTTTTCTGCTCTCCGTACTGGCTCTTGCCGCAGCCCGTGAGCGTCAGCGTGAACAGCAGCACAAGCGCAAGAACGAGGCTGAATGAGCGACGCAACATACTCCCTCCCGTTGTTGATGATCCTTTCAGGCAAAAAGAAATTTTGACGACGTCAACATACACCTTCGCCACAGTCAAGGCAAGGCATTATCCTTTTCGGCATCGTCTTCCTGCGGCACTGCAAGCTGCGTCCGGCCGCCGCCTTTCCGGCGCTGGTGCGTAAGGATCGCCGCATTGCGCTTCCGCGCGATATGCGTTAGAAAGCCGGATTGGCGCCGTGTTGGACGGCCCTCCCCATATCTTATCCGCACGTTTCAGGAGGTTGCGCGCATGAAACGTATCCTGAGTCTTTTTCTGGCCTGCGGTCTGCTGCTGACGGCATCCTCGGCCTTTGCCGACGCCAAGCGTCTGACGCTTGCCACGGGCGGCACGTCCGGCGTGTATTTCCCCCTGGGCGGGGCCATTGCCCAGGTCGTCAGCACCAAGAGTGACGGCAAATTCTCCGTGACCGCGCAGGCCACCGGGGCCTCGGGCGAGAACATGCGGCTCGTGCAGGCCCATGATGTGGACTTCGCCCTTGTGCAGAACGACGTGGCCGATGCGGCCGTCAAGGGCACCGAACCCTTCCGTCCCGACAACAAGATGAGCGATGTGGTGGCCATCGGCCGCCTCTATCCCGAATATCTGCATGTGGTGGCCAGCAAGGACAGCAACATCAAGACGCTGGAGGACTTCAAGGGCAAGAAGATCTCCGTGGGCGCGCGCGGCAGCGGCAATGAGGTGAACTGCCGTCAGATCTTCAAGTATTTCGGGTTGGATTACAAGAATATCGAACCCATCTTCCTGCCCTACGGCGAAACCGCCGATCAGTTCAAGGATCGTCAGTTGGACGGCTTCGTCTTCACCATCGGCACGCCCAATCCCGCCATTCAGGACATCACCACCGCGCAGGAAGTCTTCTTTGTGCCCGTGGAAGGCCAGAAGGCGGACGAGCTGGTGGGCAAGTTCCCCTTCCTCGTGAAGGACGCCATTCCCGCCGGCACCTACAAGGGCCAGGACAAGGCCGTGCCCACCCTGTCCGTGCAGTGCATCCTGGTGGTCAACAAGAACATGTCCGAGGATGATGTCTACGCCATGACCAAGGCCCTGTACGACAATCTGGGCGATGTGGCCAAGGCCCACAACAAGGGGGCGGAAATCTCGGTGGAACGCGCCGCCGAGGGCATCACCATTCCCTTCCATCCCGGTGCGGCCAGGTACTTTGCCGAAAAGGGCGTGAAGCTGCCCTAGGGCTGCCGGAGCGAACGTATGCGGCGCGGTCTGAAGTGTCTTTGCCGACTGTTTTGCGCGGTGCTGGCCCTGTCGCTTCAGACTGCGCCCGTTTCCGCCTCCCCGGTTGCCCCAACCGGGGAGGCCGTTCCCGTCCTGCGATTGCGGGTGACGGACGCCGGCGGGCAAACGCGCATCCTCCTGCCGCTGGGCAACGGCAGCACGTTTGCCATTCGCTACATCCATTCCGTGGCCCGCACGCCGGTGGAGGACTGGTTTGCCGTCAACGACAATTGCCTGTATCTGGAAAAGACCGTCTATCAGGATTTCGGGGCCGGGCTGCCGCACATGCCGGAAGGCGGTCAGCGCATGACCACGGCCGGCGGGCATGTGATCATCAGCGGCTTTCATCGCGCCCTGCCGCGCTTTGATTTGCGCGTGGGACGCATTGCCCGCCATACCCTGATTCTGCCCGATGCGGGCGGCTGGCGCGAAGTGCCGCTGGACAGGGTGGCCCCGCCGGGGTCGGCGCTGACTTTCCGCATGGATGACGGTCGTTGATGCGAACCTTTTTCCGGCGCGAGCGGAGCAGGGGAAGATTGATTTTTTGAGTGAGGTGAGGTGAGCAGATGAGTCATGAAGATCGCATGAGGGTTATTGACCAGCAGGGCGCGGGAGGCTTTGCCCTGGAAGAGGATCAGCGCGAGGATGTGGATCATGTGGCAGTGGCCCGCAGTCAGGAAACTATGGACGTTTCCGAGATTGTGGCCAAATACGACAAGGAGTCGGTCTACCGCACCTTCAAGGGCTGGATGGATATCCTCATTCGTTTCCTCTGCATCGCCTTTTCGGCCTTTCACCTTTATACGGCGGCCATGGGGGCCTTTCCGCCGCAGATTCAGCGCGCCGTCCATCTGGGCTTCGTGCTGACGCTGGTCTATCTGCTCTATCCGGCCCGGGCCGACAAAATCAACAAGCTGGCCTGGTACGACGTGATCCTGGCCGTCGCCGGGGCCGCCGTCTGCGGCTATATCGTCTGGAATTACGACATCATCGTGCTGGACGCCGGGCCGGCCACGGATCTGGACTTCTATTTCGGCTGCGCGGCCATCCTGCTCGTGCTGGAGGCCACGCGCCGCATCGTGGGTCTGCCCATCACGCTGGTGGCCGTGGTCTTTTTGCTCTATGCCAAGTTCGGCAATCTCATCCCCGGCATGCTGGGGCACCGCGGCTTCTCCGTGCAGCGCATCGTCTCACAGATGTACCTGACCACCGAGGGCCTGTTCGGCACGCCGCTGGGCGTGTCCGCCTCCTTCGTCTTCCTCTTCATCCTCTTCGGGGCCTTCTTGCACAGCACGGGCCTCGGCAAGTTCTTCATCGACCTGGCCCTGGCCGCCGCCGGGCGCTATGTGGGCGGCCCGGCCAAGGTGGCCGTGCTGGCCAGCGGCTTCTTCGGCACCATTTCCGGTTCATCGGTGGCCAATACCGTGTCCACCGGCACCTTTACCATCCCGCTCATGAAGAGCGTGGGCTATCGCGGCTCCTTTGCCGGCGCGGTGGAAGCGGCCTCCTCCACCGGCGGCCAGATCATGCCGCCCATCATGGGCGCGGCGGCCTTCATCATGGCCCAGTTCCTCGGGGTGGGCTATGTGGAAATTGCCAAGGCGGCCCTCATTCCGGCCCTGCTCTACTATCTGGCCGTGGGTCTCATGGTGCATATGGAAGCCAAGCGCATGGGTCTCAAGGGCATTCCGAAGGAGCGCCTGCCCAAGGTCTGGATCGTCCTGCGGCAGGGCGGCTATCTGCTCCTGCCCATCTTCGTGCTCATCTATCTGCTGGTGGAAGGGTATACGCCGCTCAAGTCCGCGTATTACTGCATCCTGGCCACGGTCATCATCTCCTGGCTGGCCAACAACTGGAAGGCCGCGGGCGGGGCGCGCTATGCCGGGCAGAGCGTGAGCACCGCCCTTGCCCAGACCAATGTCATGACCGTGCGCGACGTGCTGACCGCCATGGAAAACGGCGGTCGTCTGGCTCTCGGCGTGGCTGCGGCCTGCGCCTGTACCGGCTTCGTCATCGGCGTGGTGACGCTGACCGGTCTGGGCCTCAAGCTCGCGCAGGCCATCCTTGTGGTGTCGGGCGACAGCTTTGCCCTGACGCTGGTGCTGACCATGCTGGCCTCCATCGTGCTGGGCATGGGCCTGCCCACCACGGCCAAGTACATCGTGCTGGCCACCATCGCGGCCCCGGCCATCATGCACTTCGGCGTGCCGGCGCTGGCCGCGCACCTCTTCATCATGTACTTCGGCATCCTTGCCGACCTGACGCCGCCGGTGGCCCTTGCCGCCTACGCCGCGGCGGGCATTGCCCGGGCCGAACCCAACGCCACGGGCTTCATGGCCGTCAAGCTGGCGCTGGCGGGCTTCCTCATTCCCTATATCTTCTGCTACAATCCCGGCCTGCTCATGATCAACGCCACGGGCACGGAAGTGGCGGGCTATGTGGCCACGGCGGTGCTGGGCATCGTGTCCCTGTCCTTTGCCAGCGTGGGCTTCTGGCTGCGCAACCTCTTCATCTGGGAGCGCCTGCTCCTGCTGGCCGGGGCCATCACCCTCATCACGCCCGGACTCATCACCGACGCCATCGGCGTGGGCCTCATGCTGCTGGTCTATATCCTGCAGAAGGGGCAGCCCAACGGCCCCGGCGCGGCGACACGCGCATCCGGCACGGCGTAACATCGGCAACAGGGGGGCTTCGGCCCCCTTTTTCTTTTCCCGGACGGCCTGCCTGCCGTTGCAAGATGCCGGCGGAGCGACTATGCTTGCCGGACGCATCGCGCCGGTCGGAAGTCCGGCGACACCTTTGCAGCGACAGGAAATGGAGACGTTATGAGCGCACTGACTCCGCGGGAAATCGTGGCGGAACTGGACAAATATGTGGTGGGGCAGGAGCAGGCCAAGCGCATGGTGGCCGTGGCCGTGCGCAACCGCTGGCGGCGGCAGCACCTGCCTGCCGAGCTGCGGGACGAGATCGCCCCCAAGAACATCATCATGATGGGGCCGACCGGCGTGGGCAAGACGGAGATTGCCCGGCGGCTGGCCAAATTGAGCGGCGCGCCCTTCATCAAGGTGGAGGCCACCAAGTTCACCGAAGTGGGCTATGTGGGCCGGGATGTGGAATCCATGGTGCGCGACCTCATGGAGATCGGCATCAACCTTGTCCGCGAGGAGGAGAATGAGCGCGTGCGGCTGTCCGCCGAGGCGGCTGCCGAGTCCCGGCTCATGGATCTGCTGCTGCCCAGTTCCTTCGGGGTGGAGGAGCGCCAGTCCACCCGCGAGAAGCTCCTGCAGCAATTCCGGCTCGGCTTTCTCGATGATCGGGAAGTGGAAATGGATGTGGTGGAGCAGGGCGGCGCGGGCATCGACATCTTTGCCATTCCGGGCATGGAGCAGATGGGCAGTCAGGTGCGGGACATGTTCGGCAAGGCCTTCCCGCCCAAGCATCGCCGCCGCAAGATGAAGGTGCGCGCGGCCTTCAATGTGCTGGTGCAGGAGGAATCCGGCAAGCTCGTGGATCAGGAGGCGCTGGCCGACCGCGCCCGCGAGCGCGTGGAACAGATGGGCATCATCTTCATTGACGAAATCGACAAGATTGCCAGCACCAGCGCCAACAAAACCTCGGATATTTCCCGCGAGGGCGTGCAGCGCGACCTGCTGCCCATTGTGGAGGGCAGCGCGGTCAATACCAAGTATGGCATGGTGCGCACGGATCACATCCTTTTCATTGCCGCCGGGGCCTTCCACTTCAGCAAGCCCTCGGACATGATTCCCGAATTGCAGGGGCGCTTTCCCCTGCGCGTGGAATTGCAGCCCCTGGGCAAGGAGGAATTTTTGCGCATCCTCAAGGAGCCGGACAATGCCCTGACCCGGCAGTACGAGGCTCTGCTCGGCACGGAACAGGTGAAGCTCGGCTTTTCCGACGACGGGCTGGAGGAAATCGCGGCCTTTGCCGAAATGATCAACGGCCGCACGGAAAATATCGGCGCGCGGCGGCTCTATACCATCATGGAAAAGATACTGGCCGAAATTTCCTTTGACGCCCCGGAAATGCGCGGCGCGCAGATCATGGTCAATCGCGAGTATGTGCAACAGCATCTGGAAGACGTGCGCGAGGATCAGGATTTGAGTCAGTACATCCTGTGAGGCGGCGCCGGTACGGGGCAGATTGCCGGCGAAAGCTGACACGAAGCCCCTTGTCTTCCTCTTTTTTTCACAAGTGTCTTGTCACCGGACTTCTTGCGCGGGCGGTGGGCTATGTGGGCCACCGCCTGCGCGCTTCTTTCATGCCGCGGATCGCTGAAATTGCGGCTGCGGGGGAAATGAATCCCGCAGCCTGTTGACTCTCCCGGACAGGGAGAGCAGGTTGGACACGAGCTGTCCTGCCGCTGCCGCGCGGCGTGCCCGTGTGGTGGCTGTTTCCGGGGGAGGGCAGGAAATACAGGAGGAAAAACGATGCAAAGACGGTTTGCCCTGTGTGGCGTCAGCCTGTTGAGCGTGCTGTTGCTGGCAGTGGCCGTGCGCGCGGAGGAGATGAAAACCCCGTATTTCAGCATGGAACTGCCTGCCGGCTGGACGGTGATGCAGAAGAGCGTCGCCGAGGGAAAAACCAAGGTGGCTGTGCGGCACAATGAAGGGAACACGGTCGTGGCGATTGCTGTGGCCGCGCTCCCCCGAACCGCCTCGCTTGACGAGCTGTTTCCGCCTTTCAGCAAGCAGCTGGAAGCCAATGGCATTACCCTGGGCGAAGCGAAGACCTCCGGCAACACCCGTATGGCGGATTTCTCCAAGGCCGGGAAGAGGGGAAGCCTGTACGTCACCACCAGCGGCAAGCATTTCAGCGCGATCACCATTCTCGGCGAGTCTGACGAACCGGGCAAGAAGCTCATGCGGGAAAATTTCAAGCCGGTTGATGCCAAGTTGTTCCCGGCCTCGTACTGAAAACGCTGCGTTGCGGGCCAGGCCCGCCGTCCGCACAAGCCCTGTCCTCAGGCGGCAGGGCTTGTGTTTTTTCCGGGGTGGTTCCGTGCGGCATGCCTGTCGGTTGACGGCTCAGGCATCCGCAGGCAAACTGCGATCATGCGGCCATCGGCAGGCCGTGCGGCCACGCCGGGCCGCCGGGGAAACGGTGGTCGCGCTCCCTGTCTGCCCGGAGCGGGCAGGCGGGATGACAGGGCGGAGAGAGGGGGAAAATTGTTGCCGCCTGTGGCGGCAGCCCCTCGACCGCATTGCCGTCGGTCGATGTCGCATGTGCCGGGGAAGTGGGCATGACGCATTTCCTCAGGGAGCCGCCGTCCGACGGAATGGCGTCGGAGAGCCGGGCCAACGGTCGGGCATGGCCGCATGGCGGCGTTCCCTGGAGCTGGCAGCAGGGGCGACGCACATCTGCGCCGACGGCGGGCGCTGCCGGTCGAGCCTTTTTCGCGGCAAGACTGAGGCCCTGAAATTCATGCGGGAAAACTGCCAGCCACCGGCGTCAGGCGGTTCCCGACAGCATACCAACATCGCCACGCGGCATCCCCGGCGTTGCGGCATTCATGGGAGAGGAGAAGGCGTGAACATTTCTGCCGGTCGCATCAACTTTCTGGCAAAGCGTTACGGCCTTGCGCGTTATCTGGAAATCGGCGTGGCCAAGGGGGAGACCTTTCTTGAGGTCGCCATGCCGCACAAGACGGCGGTCGATCCCGTCTTTGCCTTTAATGTCGCGCCGCATCGCGGGCCGACCACGCAATTCTTTCCTCAACCGTCTGACGACTTCTTCGCGGCCCTGCCGCGGCTGATCTCGCGCCCGCCCTATGCCGCGCCTTCCGGGGAACGCTTCTGCTTTGATCTCGTCTTCATAGACGGCCTACATACCTTTGCGCAGGCCTACAGGGATTTTTTGCACTCCCTTCCCTATAGTCATGCCAAAACCATCTGGATTTTCGACGATACGGTTCCCTGCGATCCGTGGTCGGCCATTCCGGATCAGGAAACGTCGCGCCAGTACCGCAAAATGGCCGGACTGGACGGCGAACCCTGGCATGGCGACGTGTACAAGGCGATTTTTGCCCTGCACGATTTTCATCCCGAATTTTCCTATGCCACCCAAGTCACCTACGGCAATCCGCAGACCATTGTCTGGCGGACGGAACAGCCGGCGGAGCGGCAGCGCGTTTTCGGCGATTTGGCAAGGATCGCCGGCCTGTCCTACTTTGATATGCTGGACTGCCACCGGCTGCTGCTGCCGCTGGATCATGTCGCGGCACTGGATCGCATCGGCACGGTCTGCGATCCGCTGCGGCATGAGGGGGTGCTGCCCCGGCAGCGGCTCGTGAAGCCGCTGTGCCCCGGGCAGGGCGAGGGACAAGGCGACGGACGCCCGCCATGCGGCGCGGCCCGTTGACAGGCCAACAACATCAGCAGAGGAAAGACGCATGAGCGAAACACGCAGAGAACATGACTTTCTGGGCGAGCTGGATATTCCTGCCCATATCTATTACGGCATTCAGACGTACCGCGCCGTGGAGAATTTCAAGATCTCCGGCATCAGCATTTCCCTTCTCAGCAAATTCATTCAGGGCATGGCCTGCGTGAAAAAGGCCGCCGCCCTCGCCAATTGCGAACTGGGCGTGCTCTCGCAGGAGAAGTGCGACGCCATCTGCCGGGCCTGCGACGAGGTGGTGGCGGGCAAGTTCGATGATCAGTTTCCCATTGACGTCTTTCAGGGCGGGGCGGGCACATCCTGCAACATGAACGCCAACGAGGTCATTGCCAATCGCGCGCTGGAACTCATGGGACACAAGAAGGGCGAATATCAGTATTGTCATCCCAATAATGACGTGAACTGCTCCCAGTCCACCAATGACGCCTATCCCACCGCCATTCGCATCGCCCTCTACGCCAAGCTGACCCAGCTCATCGGCGATATGGACTATCTGCGGCAGGCGTTGGCCGACAAGGCCGAGGAATTCAAGGACGTCATCAAGATGGGGCGCACCCAGCTGCAGGATGCCGTGCCCATGACCCTGGGCATGGAATTTGCCGCCTATGCCGAAACCATCAGCGAGGACATGATGCGCGTGGGCGAGGCCCGCAATCTCATTGCCGAGATCAACATGGGCGCCACGGCCATCGGCACGGGCATCAACAGCCCCGAGGGCTATGCCGCCCTTGTCACCCGCAAATTGCGCGAGGTGTCCGGCGTGCCCGTGGAAATGGCGGGCAATATGGTGGAGGCCACCTCAGACACCGGGGCCTATGTGCAGCTTTCCGGCGTGCTCAAGCGCTGCGCCACCAAGATTTCCAAGATCTGCAACGATCTGCGCCTGCTGTCCTCCGGGCCGCGCTGCGGCCTCAACGAGATCAATTTACCGCCCCGGCAGCCCGGTTCCTCCATCATGCCCGGCAAGGTCAATCCGGTCATGCCCGAGGTGATGAACCAGATCTGCTTCGACATCATCGGCAAGGATGTGACCATTACCCTGGCCGCCGAGGCCGGTCAGCTCGAGCTGAACGTCATGGAGCCGGTCATCGCCTACTCGCTCTTTTCGGGCATGAAACGTCTGGGCGCGGGCTGCCGCAGCCTCGTGGACTATTGTATTCGCGGGATTACGGCCAATCGGGAGCGCTGCCGGGAGCTGGTCTATCATTCCATAGGCATCGTCACGGCCCTCAATCCCTGGCTCGGCTATGAAACGTCGGCCTCCATCGCCCGCGAGGCGCTGGAGAGCGGACGTTCGCTCGTGGACATCGTGCTGGAACGCCAGCTGCTGACCCGCGAACAACTGGACGATCTGCTGGCCCCGGAACACATGCTCCGGCCCGGCACGTGGAAAAAGGACGCCTAGGGCCTGTTGACACTCCTCCCCCCAAGCCTCCCATCCCTTCCCCAGCGCGCGTTTACCGGGGAAGAGACAGGGACACGAGGCAAGCCTGCCTCCAAAGGCACGTGGAGCGTGTACGGCCTGTTTGCATTGTTTGGTGAAATTATTTTTGGTGTTGAGAGGCCCTGGGGCCTGCTGCACGCATGGGAGGCTTCGGGGAGGAAAAGGGGAAGCCCCTGTTCCGCTGGCGATGCCCGCAGCTTCCCGTGCCGTCTGACGGGCACGGCCCTGCTGGCCACCCGGCCCGAGCGGGCGCAACCGCACGAAACGGGGGAGGGGAGCCGCGACCGGCCTTCCCTCCCCCGTTTGCACAGGCGTGAGCGGCGTTCCCGCCTACTGCGTATTCTTGAGGCGATCCGTGATGTTGTCGCGAATCCACTTGGCATCGAGCCATTCCAGCGGCGTCACTTCCACCCCGCCCACGAGAATGCCGAAGTGCAGATGATCGCCAAAGGCCAGCCCGGTGCTGCCGGTCTTGCCGATGATGTCGCCCTTGTTGACCACGGTGCCCTTGCTGACGCTGATTTCGCTGCAGTGGGAGTAGAGGGACATGAGGCCGAGTCCGTGGTCAATGACGATGAGATTGCCATAAATGCCCATATCGCCCACAAAGATGACGCGGCCATTGTTGGCGGCCGGAATGTCGGCATTGCGCACCGAGGCCAGGTCAAAGCCCAGGTGGTAGGATTCGCCCACCTGCTTGCCCTGATAGCTGAAGAAGCGGTGATCGGCAAAGCCGGCGCGCGGTGCGGAACGGGGCAGGCGGGCAAAGGTGCCGCTCCAGAGCTGTCCGGCCACGGTATCCCGGCTCAGTTCGCGCAGGGCCTCCACATTGGCGGCGCGGACATTGTTGTTGATGGTCAGGTAACATTCCAGCGGCGAGGCGGCCTGCGGCGCCAGATGCCCCAGCTTGTTCTGCACGTTCATGAGGAATTCGTCGCTGACGGCGATGCTGTCGCTCTTGAATTTGCGCTCCAGAGCCATGACCGTGAGGCGATTGCGGGTGGTATTGCCCGCCAGATCGGTGGCCGTGATTTCCACAGCGTTCTTGTACTGCACGGCGGTCATGGTATAGGGGAAGGGGAAGTAGCAGATATAGCTGCCGTCCTTCTGGCGGTAGCCGGGCACAAAATAACCGGACACCAGCACGCCGCTGGCCACCACATCCTCGTCGATGCTGTACTTGATGACCGTGGAGCCGCCCCGGCGCACATAGGGGGGCAGGGTTTTGACGGAAATGCGCGGCGGCTGGGTGTCCAGCCGCATGGAGCGCAGCTCCGTGCGGGTATTGCCCTGCCCGAAACCGGCCAGCGAGGCGTCGGTGGCGCGGATTTCCAGCTCGAAGGCTCCCTCGCGCAGGCCGGCGTCCTTGAAGGGCACCTCCACGCTGCGTTCGGTGAGGTATTCGTCAAAATGCTTGCTGAAGATGGTATTGACCACATTGTTCTTGCGGATGCCCACCGAGAGCGAACGGATGCCCGCAGGGTCGGTCATGGTGATGGTGAGGGTGCTCGCCGGAGAAATGCGATCGGTTTCCGGGCTGACAGTAATGACCGGCCCGTCAAGATCCTTGAAGAAAACATAGGCTGCCGCTCCCAGCGCTCCGATGACCAAGAGCATCAGAACCGAGGAGAAAAACCCTTTTTTGCGCATGATGCACTCCTTGTCTGCAAGATTTCAGCCTTGCATACTTCGGGGATTTTTTCAAGAATGGGCAAGGAGCTTCGTGCGCTCGTGCACGTTTTTCCGGCATCTCCGGCGCGTTGACTTGCGTGTGAAAATCTGTTTTGTGTCGATGTCATGCGGTATTCAGGTTCTTCCTCCTTTCCGGCTCAGTCGCGCGCCATGCGCGTCGATCCCAAGCGGCAGCGCGCCCGCATGGTGCGGGAGCTGGAGGCGCGCGGCATTCACGACCCGGCGGTGCTGGCCGCCCTGGGGCAGGTGCCGCGTCATCTTTTCGTGCAGGAGGCCCTGCGCGCCCGCGCCTACGAGGATACTGCCCTGCCCATCGGCTACGGGCAGACCATTTCCCAGCCCTCCACCGTGGCGCGCATGACCATGCTGCTGGAGACCTTTCCCGGCTGCCGGGTGCTGGAGATCGGCACGGGGTCGGGCTATCAGACGGCGGTGCTGGCCGCCCTGGGCTGCGTGGTGCTGACCATCGAATGCGTGCGGGAACTCTACCTGCAGACCCGGGGCCTTCTGCAATCGCTGGCCCTGCGCGACGTGCACACCCTCTTGGGCGACGGGACGCTGGGCCTGCCGGATGCCGCGCCTTATGATCGCATCATCGTCACGGCGGGTGGCCCGGTCGTGCCGCAGCCGCTGCTGCGTCAGCTTGACGACGGCGGCATCCTGCTTATTCCTGTGGGAACAAAACCTCGCAACCAGCGCCTGTTGCGCCTGGAACGCCGCGGGGACATCATTGAAAAAACGGATCTCGGCCCGGCCGCCTTTGTGGATCTGGTGGGCAATCACGGCTGGTAGATCCGTTGCAGCAAGGAGCAAAGTCTATGGCGTCCTGTTCTTCCTGTTCCTCAGCCTCCACCTGCGCTTCGGCAGGCCATCCCGGCGGCGAGGGATGCACCGAAAATGTCATGGCCCAACAGGATGCGGCCATTGCCCGGCGGCTCGGGCAGATTCGACACAAGATTTTCGTCATGAGCGGCAAGGGGGGCGTGGGCAAAAGCTCCGTCACCGTCAACGTGGCCGCGGCCCTGGCCCATCGGGGCTTCAAGGTGGGCATCATGGATGTGGACATTCACGGCCCCAGCGTGCCCAATCTGCTGGGCCTGCCCTCGGGCATCGACATGAACGAGGACAATTCCCTTGCGCCCTGCCGCTACAACGGCAATCTTTCCGTCATTTCCATGGATTCCCTGCTTCAGGATCGCAATACGGCCATCCTCTGGCGCGGCCCCAAGAAGACGGCGGCCATCCGCCAGTTCGTCTCTGACGTGGCCTGGGGCGAGCTGGATTTTCTCTTCATCGATTCCCCGCCCGGCACCGGCGACGAGCACATGACCGTGCTCAAGATGATTCCCGATGCTCTCTGCGTGGCCGTGACCACCCCGCAGGAAATTTCCCTCGCCGACGTGCGCAAGGCCATCAATTTCCTGCATCACGCCGAGGGCAAGCTGCTCGGCATTGTGGAAAACATGAGCGGCCTTGTCTGCCCGCATTGCCATACGGAAATCGATCTTTTCAAGAAGGGCGGCGGCAAGGAGCTGGCCTCCCGCTACGGCACGGCCTTTCTCGGGGAAATTCCGCTGGATCCGGTGACCGTGGTATCCGCCGACCGGGGCGTGCCCGTGGTCTTTCTGGATCAGGAAAGCGCGGCCAAGGAGGCCTTCCTCCATGTGGCCGATGCCATTGCCGCCGCGGCGGAAGCCGGCAAGGCGGCCATTCCGCCGGCGGAGTAGGCTGCTTGCCCTGCCGGGCGGCGCGCCCGGCAGACGGCGACCGCCGTCATCCCCTTGCGGGGGGCGCGATATGCCCCTGCAAGGGGATGACCGGATTTTCGCTTTTATCTTTGCGGAAAGTGTGGTAAGCCCGAGTGATTCATTTTGAAAGTCGGTGACTGGCCCATGAACCTAGCCAACAAGATCACGCTGCTGCGCATCCTGATGGTGCCGCTGATTATTGTCCTTCTGTATTTCGAGGGGCCGGTTTTCTGCTTTCTGGCCGCCTGCGCCTTTGCCTTTGCCTCGGCCACGGATTGGGTGGACGGCTATATTGCCCGCCGCTGGAACATGGTCACCAGCATGGGCAAATTCCTTGATCCCCTGGCTGACAAGGTGCTCATCTGCTCGGTGCTCATCATGTTCGTGCATCTGGAGTGGGCGGCAGCGTGGGTGGTGATCATCATGGTCTGCCGCGAGCTGGTGGTGACCGGCCTGCGGGCCATCGCCATCGACGAGGGCATCGTGCTGGCGGCCGACAAGTTCGGCAAGGCCAAGACCGTGCTGCAGATTTGCGCCATCATCCCCATGACCCTGCATTATCCCTACTGGGGCTATGAGTTGTGGCGGATCGGGGAGTGGCTGCTGTATCTGGCCATGCTCATGGCCGTGTTTTCCTGTATCAACTACTGCGTGGGTTTTTATGGAAAACAGCGCAAACACGCTTCAGCTGCGGCTGAGGAACTGCATCCAGACGATTCTCGAGCTTGAGCCGCAGATGCACGACAGCGGGCTGGAGCAGGTCTTTGCCCGCGAGCTGGATGCCCTGCGCGCCTTTCTCGAACAGGTGGACGGCATGACCCTGGTCGAGGCCGATGTTTGCCGTCTGGAAACGGCGACGGCGGTCTTTCTTTCCGAACTGCGCCCGAGCATGGGCACGGTTGCGCGCGGGGTGGTGCAATAGATGGTTGCGCGGGTCGCCATACTCATCTCGCTCTGGACAATCAACCTTGTCCTGTTCTTTCACATGGTCTGGGGCGAGGGCGGCATTGTCGTCTACAGGGATCTCAAGCGCACCTATTCAACGCTGGAGCAGGAGATCGCCAGCATTGACAGCGAAAATCTTGCCCTGAGTCGTGAAATTCGCCTGTTGCAGACGGACAAGCAATATGTGGAAAAGATGATCCGCGAACGTCTGCACTATGTCCGGGAAAATGAGTTGCTGTATCTTTTCTCGTCCGACAAGGACGCCGCAGGTGGGGCAGTCGATGATGACGGAAAAAATTGAGTGGTACAAAGAAGTTCTGGAGATTGAACCCAATTCCAAGGTGTTCCTGCCCTTGGCGCATCTGTATGTCGCCGGCAATGCGATTGATGAGGCCGTGGCCGTGCTGGAGCACGGCCTGAGCCGTCATCCCGAGCATATGGAGGCGCGGCTTTTTCTCATTGAGCTGCTGTACAAGTCCGGCCGCCAGGAAGCATGCGGCATGCATGTGCGGGAGATGAGCCGCCTTTTTGCCTCCTATGCGCATTTCTGGCAGGCATGGGCCGTCTGCCTGCGCACGGCGGGCGAGTCGCCGGAAATGTCCACGGCCTTGCGCCTCATGGCCGTGAACTTTCTCCACGGCCCCATTTCCCTCAGCGCCATCATGGAAAAGGGGCTGGATGCCGTACTCGGCGAGCTGACGCCTGCTGCCGCCCGGGTGGCGGACAGGGTGCTGGCCCCTGCCGAGGGGCAGGCCGCCACAGCGCCGGTCGCGCCGCATGCGGCGGCTGTAGCGCCGGAAGCGCCCGTGCCGTCGGCCATGACCGAGGTGGCCGCCGCTGCCGCCGAAATCAATGATGACGATGTGCTGCCCGCCGACCTGCCCCTGCCCCGGGATGCCGATTTGGACATGCCCGTCGGCTTTGCCGCCGCCGATGCCCCGAGTCCCGTGGCGCCGCGCCCCGTCATTGCGCCCGCCGCCCAGGCGGACGGTCATGCCGAGGAAGAGGAGGGCTTCTCCCTGCGCACGCGCTCCATGGCCGAGGTGCTGGCCGAACAGGGCGATGTGCAGGGCGCTCTGGACATTTATCAGGAACTGGCCGCAAGTGCCGTTTCTCCTGAGGAAAGCGCGGATCTGCGTCAGCGCATCGCCACGCTGAACGCGCGCCTGACCGGGCAGACCGTGCTGGAGCCTGTGGCGGAACAACCTGCCGAGGCGGCTCCCGGCAAGGAAAAGCTTATCAATGTGCTTGAAGCTCTGGCCGAACGTGTGGAAGCCAGGGCGCAGAATTGAGTCAGGGAGAGATCCGCGTGAAGAAGACAAGCCTTCTTTGTTGCACGGTGCTGGCAGGCAGTCTGGCCCTGTCCGCCTGCAGTTCCTACCAGCCGACCAAGAACGTCTGGAAAACCACCAAGGATATGTGGTACACCTATGTCAGCGTGCCCGCCACGGTGGACTACAGCGAAAAGGGTGATCTCTCGCCGCGCGCACGGGCGCTGTCCACCTGCATGATGGGCATTGACGTGGAGCTTTCCCGCTTCGAGCGCACCATGATGAATGCCGACAGGGCGCCGACCCGCGAGTGGATGGAAAAACTCTTTGCCGACTATCCCTGGCTGAGCGGTTTTGCCGGGATCAAGTATGACGGCACGCTTCTGGGGCAGGAACCCGGCCCGAGCCTCAAGGAACTCGACTTCATTCCCCTGCTGTACGAGGACAAGAAGCAGAACAGCCGTGCCCTGCGCGGCCATGTGCAACAAAGCCCCCTCGGGCCGGAAGTCATGCTGGCCGCGCCGCTGTATGACGGCATGGATTTTCTCGGCGTGGTCGCGGCCTATTTTGACATGCGCGCGCTGAGCAAGTTTTCCAGCAGCCCTGAGGATCTGGTCATCCTGTCGCCCACGGCTCTGCTCTGGCCGGGCAAGTTCGATTTTGCCGCCACGCCCCTGGCCGGCGTGGACTGGGAAACGGTCGTCCGCAAAAGCACCAGCGGCACCTGCACCAACGAACGCGGCAGCTTCTACTATCAGATTCGTTTCCTGGGCAATCTGCCCCTTGTCTTTGCCGTGGTCGAATCCGGCACCTTCCCGGAAGGCAATGGCGACGTCAATCAGGGGACGCCCTTCTTCCCGCAGATTACCGAAAAGCTGCCGCCTCCGCCGCAGCCTGAGCGCAAGAAGCGCGAGGAGGACACCACGCCCGCGTCGCCGCAGTTCGGCGTCAGCGAGGAATCGCTTGATCCGCTGAGTGCCGCCGATGCCGAAATCCGGGCCACGCAGCAGCCGCACGACATTCAGCCCGGCAGCCCGCAGTCCGTGCTGAGGCCGGGACAGCCCGCTTCCGCCCCCAGAAGCGGGGTGCAGGAACGTCAGCTTGAGGGCGACAATGTGCAGGTGCGCCGTCCGCAACGCCGTCGGCTGCATATTCCTGACGAAGCGCTGGAAATCCCCGACGCGCCCAAGCCGGAACCGCGGCCGCAGATTCAGATGCCCAGTCCGTTCGGCCCGCGTGCCGCCCAGCCCGCCGCTGAGGCAGATGCCGCACCGGCGGATGAGTCCGCGCCCGCCGCGACGGAAACGCCCAAGGCCGACAGCGGGGCGGACAGCGCCGCGCCCGCCGCGACGGAAACGCGCCCCGCGACCCTGCCGGGCGGGCGTCCCAGCCCCTTCGGGCCGCGCAACTGACGACAACCCTTTTCGGAAAGAAGGAAAGGCTGCCATGAATACCGAAGTTACCGTTACCGAGCATATTCTCCTGCATCAGAAGAAGTCGCCGCATGCCACGGGGCAGTTCACGGGTCTCTTGTATGACCTCATTCTGTCCGGCAAGTCCATTGCCTTCCGCGTCACCAAGGCCGGGCTGCTGGACGTGCTGGGCGGCACCGGCGAGATCAACGTGCAGGGTGAAAACGTCCAGAAACTGGACGATATCGCCAATCGCATCATGCTCTACCGCATGGAGCGCTGCGGCGCGCTGTGCGCCATGTCCAGCGAGGAGGAACCGGATCTCATCCGCGTGCGGCCCGAGTTTCCGCACGGGGATTACATCCTGATCTTCGACCCGCTGGACGGTTCGTCCAATATTGACGTCAACGTCAATGTGGGCACCATCTTTTCCATCCTGCGCCGGCCCGAGGGGGGCAGCGGCGAAGTGACGCTGGATGAGGTGCTGCAGCCGGGCTGGAAGCAGGTGGCCGCCGGTTACGTTCTCTATGGGCCGTCCACCATGCTGGTGCTGAGCACCGGGCAGGGCGTGCACGGCTTCACGCTGGATCCCGGCGTGGGGGAATTTCTGCTTTCCCATCCCGACATGACCATCCCGGAACAGGGCTATATCTACTCGGTCAACGAGGGCAACCGGCAGAACTGGGACGACGCGGCCCGCGAAGCCGTGGAATGGTTCCATACCGCACCCGCGTCCAACGGCAAGAATTATTCCGCGCGCTATGTGGGTTCGCTGGTGGCCGACTTTCACCGCACCCTCATTTACGGCGGCATCTACATGTATCCGCCGGACAGGGCAAAACCCAACGGCAAGTTGCGCCTCATGTGCGAGGCCAATCCGCTGGCCTTCCTGGCCGAGCAGGCCAAGGGCAAGGCCTCCGACGGACGCATGCGCATCCTTGACAAGCAGCCGGACAAGCTGCATGCCCGCACGCCGCTCTTCATCGGTTCCGCGCGCGACGTGGAAGCCGTGGAAGCCATTTACGCCAAACACGGCCGCTAGGCCGCACTGCCTTCCTCGGGGGGAGGGAGCCTGCTTCGCAAGGCGCCTTCCCCCGTTTTTCGTGCGGCCGCACGGCCGCCCCGGGCGGAAAGGCGGGCACAGCCTGCGCGCCCGGCGCGCCATGTCAAAACGAAGCATTCCGGTCGCAACGGGGAGGGCGGGCCTGACCGGTACGCAATCTTCCCGCAACGGTCAGCTGAACACGTCATGCTGTGTCTGGGTATCGAAAGTTCTTGCGATGAAACGGCGCTGGCGCTGGTGCGCGACGGCGCCCTGCTGTCGTCCGTGCTGGCCAGTCAGGTGGATGTGCACGCCCTGTTCGGCGGGGTGGTGCCGGAGCTGGCCTCGCGCGAGCACTACCGTTGCATGGGGCCGCTTTTCGACACGCTCATGGCCCGTGCCGGCTGTGCCGTCACGGATCTGGACGTGGTGGCTGTTTCCCGCGGGCCGGGGCTGCTGGGCAGCCTGCTCGTGGGCGTGGCCTTTGCCAAGGGGCTTGCCCTGGCTACCGGGGCGCGCCTCGTGGGCGTCAACCATCTGCACGCGCATCTGCTGGCCGCCGGGCTGGAGCAGCCCCTGTCCTTTCCGGCGCTGGGCCTGCTGGTTTCCGGCGGGCACACCCACCTCTACCGCATGGAGGGGCCGGACAGCTTCCAGACCCTTGGCCGCACGCTGGACGATGCGGCGGGCGAAGCCTTTGACAAGGCGGGCAAGCTCATGGGGCTGGCCTATCCTGCCGGACGCCTCATGGACGAGCTGGCCCGCGACGGCGACCCGGCGGCCGTGCCCTTTCCCCTGCCTTACCTGCGCAACGACTCGCTGGATTTCAGCTTCAGCGGCCTGAAAACAGCCGCCGCCGCCTATCTGGACGGCATTCCCCCGGCGGAGCGCTGGCCCCGCCCCGTGACAACGGCCCAGGGCGCGCCGCGCATCCTGCGCGACTGCTGCGCCTCCTACACCCGGGCCATTGTGGAAACCCTCCTGCGCAAGGTGGAACGGGCGCTGGAGCGGCAGCCGGATCTGTCCACCCTGATCCTGGCCGGCGGGGTCGCGGCCAACAGCCATTTGCGTTCCGGCGCGGAAGCCCTCATGCGCCGGCGGGGAGGGCGGCTTCTCATGCCATCGCCCGCACTCTGCACGGACAATGCCGTCATGGTGGCCCATGCGGGCTGGCTGCTGGCCCGCGAGGGCGCGCATCACGATCTTGCCCTGCAGGCGGTGCCGCGCGGCAGGCCCATCCCGGCGGATATGTTGTATGCGCGGGAGTCGCCCGCACCTTGACACTTTGCGGCGCTCAATCTACCCTGACTCGACATGCGCCGTGCCGCTGCGGCAGTGCGGCCAATATATGCCCATCTGACAACAAGGAGTTGTATCATGGCTGAACAAATTACCGACGCGACCTTTGACGCCCTTGTTCTGAAGTCCGACATTCCGGTGCTGCTTGACTTCTGGGCGCCCTGGTGCGGCCCCTGCCGTGCGCTCGGCCCGGTCATCGAGGAACTCGCCCCGGAATATGAAGGCCGCGTGCGCATCGTCAAGATGAACGTGGACGAAAACCCCGTGACGCCCGGCAAATACGGCATCCGCGCCATCCCGACCCTGATCCTTTTCAAGAACGGTGAAGCCGTCGAACAGATGACCGGCGCGGTGGCCAAGGACGCCATCAAGCATATTCTCGACACCAAGGCGCTGGCATGAGTGCGTATGACGCCATAGTCATCGGCAGCGGGCCGGCGGGCATCACCGCCGCCCTCTACCTGGCACGCTCAGGCTGCTCGGTGCTGCTCTGCGAGCAGCTGACGCCGGGCGGTCAGATCCTGCAGACGGCCGAGCTGGAGAACTATCCCGGCTTCCCCAAGGGCATCAAGGGCTATGAACTGGCGGATCTCTTCACCGCCCACCTCGAGGGGCTGACGGTGGCCCGCTCTTCGGCTGCCGTGCAGGAAGTTTCCGGCCATGCCGGGGCCTTTGTCGTCAAGACCGCCCAGGAAACCTTTACTGCCAAGGTCGTGCTGGTCTGCACCGGCGCGCATCATCGCCGCCTCGGCGTGACCGGGGAAAGCTGGATGCAGGGCAAGGGGGTTTCCTACTGCGCCCTGTGCGACGGAAACTTTTTCCGCGGACTGCCGGTGGCGGTGGTGGGCGGCGGCAATTCCGCCCTGGAAGAATCGCTCTACCTCGCCAAGCTGGCGTCCAAGGTCTATGTCATCCACCGTCGCGACGCCTTCCGGGGGGCGCGCATCTACCTCGACAAGCTGGAAGCCATGCCGGACAAGATCGAAATCGTGCGCTCCTCCACGGTGACGGCCCTGCATGGCGAAAACGCGCTGGAAGGCGTCACCGTCACCAACGTCACGACCGGCGAAGAACGCCGTCTGGATGTGCAGGGCCTGTTCATCTATGTGGGCTTTGAACCGGGCACGTCCTTCCTGCCTGCCGCCGTGGAGCGCGATGCCCAGGGCTTCCTTGTCACGGATACGGAAATGCGCACCAGCGTCCCCGGCATCTTTGCCGCCGGCGATGTGCGTGCCAAGCTTTGCCGTCAGGTCATCACTGCCGCCGGAGACGGCGCAACTGCCGCGCAGGCGGCATTCGTCTTCCTGGAACAGCTCCATGCGTAAATCATTTCTTCGCTCGCTGGTCTTGGCCCTTTCGCTGTTTGCCCTCTCCGGTTGCGGCATCATCGACATGATCTACCTGCCGCCACCGGAAGATACCGCACAGGAACTCTTTGAGTCCGGCAACGAGGCCATGAGCGAGAAGAATTATGTGCGCGCTGCCGAGATGTACATCAAGCTGCGTGACGTCTTCCCGTTCAGCCCCTATACGCTTGAGGCCGAACTGGCGCTGGCCGACTGCTACTACCTCGATGAAGAATACGTCCTGGCCGCCGAAGCCTACAAGGACTTCGAATCCATGCACCCCCGCCACGAGGCCATCCCCTATGTCCTCTACCAGACGGGCATGTCGCTCAAGGGGCAGTTCCTCTCCATCGACCGGGCAACCACCGAAGTGCAGGAAGCCTACGAATACTTCAACCGCCTCCGCCAGACCTATCCCGATTCGCCCTATGCCAAGGACGCCGAGGCAAAAATGGCCGAATGCCGCAAGATCATGGCCGAACATGAACTCTACATCGCTGACGTGTTCTGGCATATGAACAACTACGGCTCTGCCTGGCGGCGCTATGAGTTCATTGCCGAGAACTATGCCGATGTGCCCGAGGTGTCGGATCACGCGCGGGAGAAGGCTCAGGCCGCCTATCTCTACTACCGCGAGGATCAGGCGAACACCCAGCGGCAGAAGCGCGAAGGATCCTGGAAAAACTGGTTCAAGTGGCTCTAGCAGCAACCAAAGCCCCTTCGGGGGCTTTTTTCATCTTCGGAGAACGGTAGATATGACGACAGATCACGCCGCTGCCAAGCATCATGCCGCCCTGGCCTCAGTGGTGGCCGCGCTGGCCCTCACCGCACTCAAGCTGGGCGTGGGCGTCTACACCAACAGCTTGGGTATCCTCTCCGAGGCCCTGCACAGCGGCCTCGACCTGCTGGCCGCCATCATGACCTTCTATGCCGTGCGCCTGTCCAGCCGCCCCGCAGACAGCGGCCACCCCTATGGCCACGGCAAGGTGGAAAACCTCTCGGCCCTCGCCGAAACCCTGCTGCTCTTTCTCATCTGCTTCTGGGTGGTCTACGAAGGGGTGGACAGGCTCGTCAACGGCGGCGAACCCGTTGTCCCCTCCCTCTGGGGCGCGGCCGTCATGGGCATTTCCGTCATCGTGGATGTCAACCGCGTCCGCATGCTGCGCCGCGTGGCCCGTGAAACCAAAAGCCAGGCCCTCGAGGCCGATGCCCTGCATTTCGCCACTGACATCCTGTCCTCTTCCGTGGTGCTTGTGGGCGTGCTGGCCGTCTGGCTCGCCGCCGTGCTGGACGTGCCCGGGCCGGTGCATGACGTGCTCGTGCAGGCCGATACCGTGGCCGCCCTGCTCGTGGCCTGCATCATCTTCCGCGCCAGCCTGCATATGGCCCGCGATGCCGTCAATACGCTCATGGATTCCGGCGCAAGCGAAGAACAGCGCGCCATTGCCGACAGCGTGGCCCATATTCCCGGCATTACCGCCGTCAGCCGTGTGCGTGTGCGCACCAGCGGCCCCCAGGCCTTTGTGGACATGACCGTGGGCGTGGATCCCCAGGTGCGCGTCAGTGAGGGCCACCGCCTCGCCCATGAGGCGGAACTCGCCGTCAGCGCCCTCCTGCCCGGAGCCGACGTGACCGTGCATGTGGAACCCATGCTGGCCTCGGCAGCAACCGGCAACCCCTTTGAGGCTGTCCAGTCCGCCGCGTCCACCCACGGACTCGCCGTGCACGACGTCAACATCTTTCGCACCGACAACGAGACCCGCATCGAACTCCATGTGGAAATGGACGGGACAATGCCCTTCGCACAAGCCCACCGGCTGGTGCGCGGCTTCGAGGAAGCCGTGCGCCGCCAGTGCCGCGTCAGCGATGTGCTGACCCACCTTGAACCGCGCGAGGCCCAATCCGCCTGCCGCGGCCTCGCCGACTCCTCCCCGCAGGCCCAGTCCGCCTGGGAACAAATCCGACAGGCCGTGGCCCGTGAACCCCTCCTCAGCGAGGCCCACGGCTTCTCCGCCTACGCCACCGCCGAACAAGGCCTCTGCGTCAGCTTCCATTGCCGCGTCGCCCGCAACCTCAACGTCGAACAGGTGCACAGCCTCTCCGTGCGCCTCGAACGACAACTCCGCGAACTCATGCCCTCCCTCGGCCGTATCTGCATCCACGTCGAACCGGACGAAAACAGCTAGCCAGCAGGCCGTTTCTTTTTCGTTTTTGCTTTTTTTGTTGAGGGGGGAAGGAAGGGGCTTTGCTCGCGCCCAAATCCCCTTCCTTCCCCCCTCAAACTCCCCCCATCCATCCCCAAACGCGCTTTATTGCCTCCCTGTTGCGGCGTCGTGTCATATGGGCTTTCCATTGCTCCTGACTGCCGTGCCATGCGGAAAGGGGAGAGCAGACACCGCGCCGGGCCATCATATTTCCGCGCTACGTCGTCCCCTGTCCTCATATTCCCGCGCCCGCCGGCCAGTGCCGTGACTCAATAGGGGACAACCCCTCGCCCCCACTTGCAACAACGCGCCGTCCCCCGGCCCCGGGCGCTGCCTTTCATCCTGCCCGACAACGCGCAAGCGCGTCATGGCGCGGAGGAGATCGCCGCCCCGGAGGGGCGGAAGCTCCGACGCCGCCCGGACGCTCGTCCCGCG
>DWZD01000033.1 GCA_019118345.1 Candidatus Desulfovibrio intestinavium
CAAACAGATACGCGACGCCCTGCCGGGTCACGTCGTCCGCTCATTGACCCTGTAAAGTTTTTTGGAAAGGAGGGGTTCGGGGAGGAAGAACCTTTTGTTCACAAAAGGTTTTCCTCCCCGAAAAGAAAAAATAAAGAAAAAACAACAAAAACAATATATTGTTAGTTTTCGCCGAAATCCACGTCCAGCACCACGGCGGCGAGGTGGAAGGGCAGGGGGCGATCCTGAACCAGCCAGAGGGAGGCGGCGGCCTCTTGCGCGCCGCCGGGCAGGCAGTCCACGTCGCCGGTGAAGGGTTGGCAGGGGCTGCCCCAGGTTTCGGGCAGCACGGGCAGGTCGTAGAGTTCCGAGCGGCTTGGGCCGTATTTGCCGCCCACGCTGCGATGGAAGCGCAGGGTGCAGCGACCGTAGGCCCGGCGCTTGCCGAGGGTGGAGCCATATTGGCCGTCGCTTTCCAGCGGCAGGAGGGAAAGAGCGGCCTCATAGGGCAGGCCAACCTGTACCGTGCGGGCGGCATAGGGCAGGGAAATGCCGCCGTCGCGCACCACGCAGCCTTCCACGGGGCTGCCGTCGGCCAGCACGGCAACGGCGCAGCCCTCGAGATGGGTCAGCCCGTCGATCTGATCCGTGGGTTCGCTGCTGTGGCGTGTCAGGCCGCAGTCCACGAAGAAGGCCTCCTCGATGGGGGCGGTATCGCTCCATTGCGGGGCCAGCGCCTCGAGAAAGTGGCGGCTTTGGCCGTTGATCTCGCGCCGGGTCACCAGCCAGAGGTCGTCGCCGTTTTGCCCGGAGAGGGTGCAGACCGAGCGCACGCTTCCGGCGGTGGGGTGACGGCTCCAGCCCCAGATGTCATGCTCCTTCATGTAGGTGAAGGCCAGCAGCAGGCCGTCGTCGCGCGCGATCCAGACCACGGAGCCGGGCGTTTGCTGGTAGGCCCATTGGCGCAGGGTATGATCCTCGAAGAGATGGGGGGCGAGGATGGACAGATCGTTGCCCGCATAGCCGTCCTTTTCCAGCGAATAGAAGAGATCGCGCACATGGGCGCCGTGGCGTTGCACATGCAGGATGGAATTGCCGATGATGAGCGGGGCAAGGCCCGCGCTGCCCCATGAGGATTGCGCCGTGATGCTGATGGAAGACGGCGTGAGCGGGCCGCCGTCGCCGCTGGCGGCCTTGTATTCGCTGCCCGAGGTGCCGATGAGCAGATCGCCGAAGCTGGCGGCCCAGGCAATGGCGTCGATGGAGCCGGAGGCGATGAGGTATTCCAGCGGGTCGTCGTCCTGCAGGGGGCGGGATTTGCGGAAGTTCTCGAAGTCGCCGCTGCGGGAGAGATAGAAGGCCTGCGGCTGCTTGCGCGTACCGGCCAGCACCATGCGCTGCTGGTGAAAGGCCACCACGCCGGGGTGATTGTCCTCGGCAAAGGGGTCCCAGTCCTCGCGCGGGGTGTCTGAGGTATCGGCCTCGTAATTGTTGTCGATGAAGCGTGTCTCCCGCGCAATGCCGATGAAGCCGTAATAGCCCGCCTCCTCCCGATAGACATTGTATTCCACGGCTTCGGGCACGGCCTGCCAGCTGATGGTGGCGCAATTGCCCTGCACCCAGTCCGAGGGATGCCGGGCATTGGCGCAGACGCCGCTTTCCGAGGCCAGCGAGACATTGCCCGAGGCGTCCACGGCGGCCACCCGGTAGCGCAGGCTGAAGCTGCCGCCCGAGCCGGAAAAGCTGACCGACGGTGCGGCGGGTGCGGGCAGCGAGGTATTGAGGGCCACCTGTTCCAGCGTCCAGGCATAGCCGTGGCAGTGTATGCCCGACAGGCCTTCGGGCAGGCTGTCGCGGCGGATGAGCTTGTGCAGGGGATGGGCATTGTGGGCCAGATAGACCGTGTCTCCCACTTGTGCGGCGGAGAGGGCCAGCAGTTCGTCCGCCGCATAGGGCGTCTCCAGCACGGCGTCCGGGGCGGCGGGGTCAAAGCCGCTCTGCCCGGCGATGCGCAGGCTGCCCCCGCCGAACACAAGGACGAAATTCTGCCCGGGATCGGCACTGAAGCTGAAGGGCAACAGCACGCTGTCGCTGTCGAGGGCGGCCACGAAGCGCGTGCCCGGGCGGCGGCGCACGTCGCCGTGCAGGCCGGGCAGCATGTTTTCCATGCAGGCCACGGAATTGCGGTAACGGGCCAGATCATAACGGGCTGAAAGAATGGGCGAAATTTCGCCGCCGGTAAAGTTTTGCATGGCAACGCGCATGATTCAGCTCCTGTGCGGGCGAGGGCCGGGACGCAATTCCGGGGGCAGCTGCCGTCCCTGCCGTTCGCTTTCAAAACTCAACCGGCAATGCCCGGCGATCAGGCCGCCGCGTTTCTCCACATCCCAGAAAAAGAGCCGGTCGATGAGGCGGCAGGGCCACGAGCCCCGGCCCGCCGCATGCCGTCGCCATGCCCGGCTGGACAGGGTTTCGTCCGGCCAGCCGCCGCAGACGGCGTTGACGAGCTGATCCACGGCCACCAGCAGATGCTTGACGTACGCCATTACGCGTTCACCTCCGCAAAGCTGATGACGATGCCCTGCAGGCCCGCCACCGTTTCGGCGGCCTCGATGGCCTGCCGCAATGCCCACTTGCGGGCATAGAGGGCCTGACCGTGGGCGATGACCTCCAGCCGCATGGCGCGGAGCTGTTCAAGGGTCACGCTGTGGAAGCTGTTGTCCGCCGCGCAGAAAACGGTCTGGGGCGTGGACGTGGCCTCCATGCTGGTGATGAGGCCTTCGATGTCCCGGTTGCTGCGTTCCGTGGCGTCGATGACGAAGCCCGCCGAGGACATGACCCTGCCCTCGGCCTCGGCGGCGGCAAAGGCGGCATTGAGCGCGGCAAGCGCGGCGGCGCGGGCCTCGTCCAGCGTGGGCGCGGGCCGTTCCGTCACGGCCCCTGCGGGCAGCGGGCCGAGTGCTTTCATGTAGCGGGGCGGGGACTGCCAGTCGTCGCCCTCGCCGGGCAGCCAGTAGGCCGTGCCGCTCTGCGGCGTGCCCGTGGCGTCGAGACGCCGCCGGTGATCCTCGACACATTCCCAGATCGCGCCCGTCCAGCGGGCGGCGTGGCCGTCCGGGATGTCGGGCGGCGGCGTTGTCGTGGCGTGGGCGCTGCGGGTGAGTTCCCTGCCGTTCACGATTTGCGCCGGGCGGCTGCCGAGGTATTCCCCGGTGGCGGGGTGATAGGCGTACAGTGTGGTCATGCAAGCTCCTCAGGTTGTGCAGGTTGACCAAGATAGATGATGCACGGCAGGGCAATGTTTGCCGGGCGGGTTTCGTCCGCAATGCGGGCCGTGCCGTAGCCGTCGAGCGATATTGGTTCCTTGATGGCTTTATCATGATTGCGTTGCCAGAAGTTCATGTATCCGCCCCCGCCTGAGCTGCCGGAATCGACACCCGCGTAAAGGATATGGCCGTGCCCCTGAAAGGCATCAGCTTGCCAGCTGCCCGCCTGACGTTCGATGCCCGGCCCCCAGCAGCGCAAAAACTGCCCGGTCAGGTTGGGCGTAAAGAGGCCCGTGGGTTCGGCGTCATCGGGTCGCCACTGGCCGAGGTTGGCCGCCTTGGTGTCTTTGTCGGCGTTCCACGCCATGAGCATGCCCGCAAAGCCCCCGGCTTCGTAGACGGCTTTCAGCTCCGGCCAGTCGGCAAAGGCCACAAAGTCGCCATTGGCCCAGCAATGGTCGGGGGGCAGCGTCGTGCCGCGCCAGAAGCGGGGTACGCCGATCCACAGGCCTGCCGTCGCCACGGCCTTGTCGTATGCCGTCTTGACCGCCGTATCCGAGGCCGCCAGTTGGCTTGTGGCGCTGTTCACGGCGTCGGTGAGCCGCACAAGGCCGTTTTGGCCGGTATCCGCATGGCGGACGCCCACCGCGCCCTGCGCATCCACGGTAAAGGGCGGGGGAAAGCTGGCCTTGCCGGGCAGGCTGGCCGTGGCCAGCGGCACGGTATCGGCGGCAACCAGCGCCCATTCCCGGGCCGATTTGCTGTCCGGCTCGTCGGGATCGGGCGGCGTGGGGGATTCGGCCCAGGCCCGGGCCAGGCGGGCGGCGTCATCGGCCTCTGCGGCCTGTATCGCGGCTTTGTCGGCCTGCGATTCGGCGCGGTCGGCCTGTTCGCTTGCTGCTGCGGCGTCCATTCCGGCCTTTTGCGCGGCGCTCACGGCGGTTTTTTCGGCCTCCAGCAGGCGGTCGGCCAGCTCCTGCGGACTCTGATCGCTGGTGGCCGGCAGGATGACGGAACGGGAGAGCTGTTCCCGCAATTGCTGGCGTTCGGCCGTGGCCATGTCCAGACCGTCTTCCATGACCGCCGGGTCAAAGCGGGTGGCGCTCACCAGATCGATTTCCTGCGTGAAGGGCATGTTGCGGGTAATGGCCAGCAGCCAGCCGACGGGCAGGGGCTGCCCTTCGTGCAGATAGGCAACCGTGCCGCCGTCCTCGGCGAGTTGCGCCGTCCAGCCCGTGGCGGGCGAACTTTTGCCGTCAGGATCGGTGAGGGTCACGGTCAGTTGGGAAACATCCCAGACCTTGAAGGCAAAGGGAAATTCCGTGGCCGTGCCGTTGCCCTCGAAGCGGGCGCGGCTCACGCTGGATGGCATGGTCATGCGCTGTTCTCCTTGATGGTTGGCAGATTTCGCTGTGGCCGTCCGCGGCATCCCCCCGCAAAACGCTTTTCCCCTACGCGCCGTTCCGGTCTGCTGACACAAATTTTGCAAATAATTTCGCCAGATAATGCAGGAGGCCATACGCGCTCAGCTTGCTTTGGGAGGCAGGCTTGCCTCGCGTCCCTGTCTCTTCCCCGGTAAAAGCGCGCTGGGGAAGGGATGGGGCTTGGGGGGAAGAGTGTTGACAGGCCCTAGCGGGCATCCAGCCAGCTGTCGCGGAGGGGCGCTTCGCGGGCTTCGCTGCCGGAGGCCTGCCGGGCCTGCGGCAGGCTGGCGGCATAGAGCTGTTCCAGCTCATTGATCTTGGTGGTGTTGTTCTTGAGCAGGGAAACGGCCACCAGCGCGGCCAGCTTGCGCGAGAGCATGTGGGCGAAGAGATCGTCGAAGAGGGAGCAGTCGCGCATGTCGCAGGTATAGAGGAGCAGGGCGCGGGCGGCGTCGGTCAGCAGCATGGGGCAGTTGTTTTCCGGGTGATGGGCGAGAGCGAAGGGGCGGGAATGGCGTCCCTCGTGGCGGATCTCGTGGACTTTGAGGCAGTCCTCGGGCAGGGCGTAGGCAAAGCGGTAATCGGCCTCGTAGCCCTCGGGCAGGGGGAGGACGGCAGGTCGGCAGCGGCGTTGGGCGAAGGGCCAGGGAAAGTCCCGCAGCACCTGCCGCCGGGCATTGTCCCAGTAGAGGCGGCATTGGATGGCTTCCGGGGTGTTTTCGCGTTCCGAGGCCACACTGCGGGTACCGAGAAAGCCGAGGGCGCGGTTCCAGATGGCCATTTGACTGAGGGGATTCATGGGCACTCCTGCTGACGGGGAAAAAGCGGAAAGGCGGCAACGGCGGCGGGACGCGAGATGACACGGCCCGCCGCCGGGAGGGAGAGGGTTATTTCACCTGCAGGGCCGGTTCGTAGGGCAGATCCTCCTCGCGGGTGAGGGCGACGAAGAGGCGGCCCTTGCTGACGCTCTGCGAGGCCTGCGGCGTGGGGACGAGATGCAGGCGCAGCCAGCTCTTGCGCACGCCCTGCGGCAGATGCCGCCAGCCCACGCGCGCCCCGGCGGTGAGGGCCGTGCCGGGGATGGTCAGGCCGGCGTCGGGCACATCCGTCCAGTCGCCGTCGCAGTTGTCGGCTTCCTGCAGGGTGAGGCTCAGGTTGTCCAGCTCGGCGGGATCAAAGGCTTCGGTCACGCTGAGGCGGAAGGGGATGGGTTCCATGCGGCCGGGCAGGCGCAGGGCCGTGAGGGGCACGGCGCGGCTGTTGGTTTCGCTGTTGAGGGGGCCTTCGTGAAAGACGGCGGTGCTGTCGATGATGGCCATGCGGACTCCTTGGGGCTTGCGGGGAAGGGGAACGGGACGACTAGACAGGCTGTTCGGTGGACAGAATGGCGTCGCACTGGCGTACGGGGCGGCCATGCAGAATGGGCACGGCCTGGGCGGCGAAAAATTCGCCGTACTGGAGCTGCACCTGTCCGGCGTCGGAATTTTGGAGTTCCAGCGCGGTGAGCAGATCGGCATTGCCGTACCAGATGGCCTTCTGACGCAGGTGCTGGGGCATCTTGTTCTTGGCCTCGATGGTCAGCTTCTGCAGATCGATGAAGCCGCTCTGCCCCTTGCGCTTGCCGAGGGCGGCCACGGGCAGGTTGGCGATGCGGACGACGGCCCGCCAGTCGCGCACGGCCAGACCGCAGCGCCAGTTGTACTTGTCGCCGGTGACCTGATATTTGCGGCCGTTTTCGTCCTGCGCCATGTAGGTATGCAGATCCTCATGGGAGAGGCCGCCGGTGCTGTCCCTGGGATAGATGCCGTGCACGGCCTGCGGCCCCCAGGCCACGAGCCAGAGGGAGGTGCAGCCGTTTTCGTCGGTGCCGCCCGCATCGAGCACGTTCTTGGCGTCCTTGGCCGGATAGCGCATGGCCAGTCCGTTGAAGGCGTCGGGATTGAGGTTGCTGTCGCCGTAGAAGAGGGTGGAGGCCACCTTCTGCCGCATGGCTTCGGCAAAGGCGATGCCCTCGCTCATGCGGAAGGCCTTGTCGCGGCTGCCGTAAAGGCGCAGCTCCTCCACATCCAGTTCCATGATGGCTTCCAGAATGCCGCAGCCCTCCTTGACCTGCGACCACTGGGACTTGGAAGGCGGCGTGCCCTGATAGAGGCGTCGCCAGTAGATTTCGGGCAGGCCGGTGCGGATGCGGGTCAGGTGGCCGTCGGACTGATTGGCTTCCATCCACGGCACATCGTCCATGATGTCGTTGGTGCGATTCATGAGTTCGATGATCTGTCCGGCCTTTTCGCCGCGGTAGAACTGTTCCATTTCCGCGAGCGTGACGACAAAACCGAGGGAACTTGCCATGAAACCTCCTGTGGGGGTTGGGGTTGCGGGGGATGGGCCTTGCGGCGCGCGTTGCCGCTACGGACGGGAACTCCAGCCCGCGTACATGCGTTCTTCCAGCGGCTGCAGGGGCTGGTCGGGCCGGGACTGGGGCAGACTGTCCTCCATGAGGCCGTCGGCCATGCGGTTGAAGAAGCGGATAATGGCGGGATGGTTGCCGTAACCGCTTTGTTCGAGCAGGCGGCCGATCTGGCCGTCGGCATCAAAGCGATCCAGGGCCAGCTGCGCGCGGGCCACGCTGGCGGCCAGGTTGTCGCCGCCCAGCTCGGGATCGGCGGCCACATCCCGCCGCCACTGATCCACCTGCCGCAGCCAGTCCTGCCGCTGCGTATCGGCATGGGCCGCCAGCCGCTGCCGGAAGATGGCCTCCTGCGCGTCCTCACGCGCGTTCGGCGACGGGGCCGCGTCCGGCGCATCCGGCGAGGGCGAAGCGGGCGCGCCCTGCGGCGTTCCACCGACGGCGGCATCGTCCGCGCCGGGCAAAAAGGGCGGCAGGGGCATATCCCCGCCGGAAGCGGGCAGATCGGGGCTGACGGGAGCGGAAAGGGGCTGTTCAGACATCATCTTCCTCCGGGTCAAGAAGTTGGGCCACGCGGGTCGGGCGAGCCTCGCGCGCCAGCCGCAGCAGGCGGAAGCCCAGCACGCGGCGGCCTTCGCGGGCATAAAGGGCGGCGGGGCTGTCCTGCGGGCCGGGTTCGCAGGCCTCGAAGCACTGGCAGGCCGTCAGCAGCCAGCGCAGCAGGCGACGGCCGTGCGGACTGTCCATGAGATCGCCCGCGGCCTCCCGCAGGGCTTCGGCCTGCCGTTGCCGGCGGCTTTGGGCCGCCGCTTCGTCCGGGAGAGCGCACGCACTCAGGGAATCGCCGTCCAACGGCGGGGCAGCGGGCGTCATGGGCGTTCCTCCGTGGACGTGTCGGCGTCTGCCGTGACGGGCGGCGCGGCAGCGGCTGAAGCGGACGGCGCAAGCAGCCCTTGCAGGGCAAGGCCCAGCCCGTCCAGCAGATTGCGCTTCTGGCCGTGGATTTCGATTTCGCTGTCGGCAAGGGTTTTGCCCAGCTCGGCGAGCTGCTCGAGCTGCTTGAGACCGCTTTCCTGCTGTTGCGCCTGTGCCCGGGCCTGCCGGAGCTGTTCGCGTTCCTGCCGCGAACGGGTGAGGCTGACGGGCAGGCCCAGATTGCGGGCGTAATTGTCCAGCAGATTGTCCACATCCAGACTGTCCAGGGCTTCGGGCCAGGCCGAGGCCGCGCGCAGGGTCAGGCTGAGGTACTGATCCGCCGCGCCGCTGCCCACGAGCTTCTGGGCCTGTGCCAGCAGGGAGACGAATTCCACCTTGAGCCGTCGCCCGACCAGTTCCGGCGGGCAGGGCGGCAGCATGTCCAGCCGCTGCATGAGGGCAAAGGTGCGGTCAATGAGCGGGATGAGCAGTTCGTCATGCAGGCGTTCCAGCACCGGGCCGATAAGCACCATCTTCTCTTCCTCGCGGGCCGCGATTTCGCTGGCCGTGACCTTGGAACGTCCCTCGAGGATGAGCCGGAACAGATCGTTGTAGAGTCCGGCCCGGATCTGTTCCTGCACGGCCTGCATGGCCTGCCGGGACTGGGCGAGATCCGGCTTGAGCTGGATCAGGGGCGTGGCGGCCTGCGGGCTTTGGCCGGGCAGGCTATCCACATAGTTGATGCCGCCGGGCGTGAGGTCGAGTCCCACGGATTTGAGGCCCGCCGCCACGCTCATGGGCGGATCGACGGCCTTGTGGATGGCCTTGAGGGTGGTGATGCCCATCTGTTGCAGCATGCGGCAGTCGGGCAGGGCGTCCATGGCGGGCGAACGTCCGTAGACCTCGTTGCCCGCCACGTCCCAGCGCGGCCCGAAGCCCGGGAAGTCGCAGAAGCCGGAGACGCGCAGGGGCGTGCTGTTGCCTTCGCGGCCTTCCAGCCAGTAGACCGAGGCCACGGGCATGGCGGTCGCCGTGAGCAGGCCCGGGCGTCTGCCCTGCCGCCGGGGAAAGACGGCATGCACCACGGTCTGCCGCTGATCCGGCGTGCGCCGGGCCGCCTGCCGCAGATTGTCCGGCAGGGCCTGCGGGCCGAAGGCTTCCTCCAGCTGGCGCAGGCTCATGGAGGCGCGGCGAAAGACCGTGTCCACCCGGCGGGAAGCGTCGGTATCCAGCGCGTATTCCCCGGCGCAGAGCGGCAGGAAGCGGAAGCCGTGGCGCGGATCGGCCAGCTCGAAGACAAAGGCCGTGCCGAAGGTGCCCAGTTCCGCATAAAGCGTGTGCATGGCGTTGTAGAAGTTGGAACGCTGGAAAACCACGCGCATGCGGCGCTCCACCTCGTCCAGATAGAGCTGCCCGGCGCGGCTGTCGGCGAGGTCGGCATCGTCCAGCGAAAGGCGGAACCACTGTCGGGCCGGGCTGGTCATGCCGCCGTGCAGCCCGGCCGCCAGAGTACGCATGGCAAGGATGCCGGTGGCGTCCACAAGGCGCTGATTGAGCAGAGGGCGATTCTCATCCTGCGGGCCGAGGCGGCAGCGGGTGGGCAGGAAGTGTTCGGACAGGCTCTGCCAGGCGCTGTCCCAGGGGGCGCGGCGTTCCAGCAGGGCGCGCCAGCGCCGGGACAGGGCGGCCACATCGGCCTGATGCGGCGGATCGTCCGGCCTCCGGGACGGTGCGGGCCGGGCCGCACTGTCCGCTTCGGACGGGCGGGCATGCAACAGGGGGCGCATCCTACTGCCCCAGCAGGGTCTTGCCGCTGCCGTTTTCGGCACGCAGCGGATTGGTGTAGATGGAACCGCGAATGCCCGCGGCCTTGGCGGCCTTGTCCTTCTGGCTCTGGCGCGCGGCGGTGGCGGCCTCGGTGACGGGCTTCTGGACTTCCTGCTTGGGGGCGGGCGTCACGGCCGGTACGCTGGGGGTGCTGGATCCTCCTCCGAATCCCATATCTTCCTCCTTTGCGGTTGGGTGTGTTTGCCGGGAAACAGGGCCTCAGTTTCGGGAGGACGCGGCGGCCAGACTGTCCGGGGTGCAGCAGACCAGCACGCCGTCCACATGGCGATCCCGGCGGGCCGGACGGCAGGCGGCGGGCAGGCGGGCCAGCTCGCGGAAGCCGCAGGCCCCGGCCAGCCGCCAGGCATGGGCGTTGCTCACCGGGCAGAGGCCCATGATGGCGGAAACGTCCGTGCGGGCGAACATCCAGCGGAACGCGCCCCGGGCAATGGGCACGGCCTCGCGGAAATGGGCGCGGAACACCGTGAAGTCGAATTCCGCCACCTTGCCGCGCCAGCCGCTGAACAGGCCCACGGCCCGCACGGCGCTCACGTCCGGCAGGGACGGGGCCTGACTGTCCGTGAAGCGCGTTGCGGGGGCGGGGGACGGGTCGGATGCGGCATCCGCGTGTTCGCAGACCAGCAGCAGGCCCCGTCGGGGCCGGGTCAGAGCACGCCAGCGGCGCAGATCGGGCTTGGCGCAGGCGTACATGGCGCAGGGCAGGAGTCCCTCGGCCCGCATGCGGAAGAACAGGGCGTCGCGTTCGGCCTGCCGCAACACGGGGCGGTAGCAATAGCCGTCGTAATCGGTCATGTCAGTCTCCGAAGATGTCATAACGGGTTCGGGCGCGGCGGGGCGCGGCAGCTGGATCCTGTTCCGGCCGCCAGCCGACGGCCGCATAACGCAGGGCGTCGGCGGCGTGGCTGGCCCAGTCGTGCAAAGGCCCGGAAGCGGCCTGATCCTGCCGGGCCTGCCAGCGGCGGCGATAGGCGCGCAGGGCGCGCAGGCCCGAGGCGCAGTGAACGGCGTCAAAGCGGCAGCGGCCCAGCAGGCGGCGCACGGCGTCGATGCCGTCGGCTACGTTCAGGGAGGGGGCGAGATCAAAGCGAATGCCCAGGGCGGCGGCGGTTTCCAGACGGCTTTGGCCCGTGCCCAGTTCGCGCACCCGGATGTCGTGCGGGGCTAGGTGACGGCCATAGCGGAAGCCGCGTCCGGCCTCGGGGCCTTCGCCCAGCCCGGCGGGCCGGGCCTTGGCCGCGAGCACATGGGCATAATGGGCCAGCCCCTCGCCGTCCGCCTCGTAATAGTCCAGCACGCGCCAGCCGCCGCCCGGCTCCACCTGAAAGAACCAGATGGCCGTGGCGTCATCCATGCCGAGATCCCAGGCCGTGTGCACGGGCAGTTCCGGGGCATGGGGCACGTCGCCGATGCGGCCCTCGCGTTCGGCCTGTTCCAGCAGGGGCGCGTAATAGGCCCCGCGCAGGGCGGCGGCAAAGGAACATTCAAATTCCTGCCGGTATTCGGCCTCGTCCATGCCGCGCCGGGCGGCCTCCAGTTCGGCGGCGGGCAGGTAGCCGGTCAGGGAAGCCGGAAAGCGGAAGCGGCTCCAGCCGCCGGCCGGCCCTTCCTTTCCGGCCTGTTCCCAGACGTCGTACAACAGATTGTCCATGCCGTGCGGCGTGCCGCAGAACAGGGCACGGCCCTGCCGGTCGGCCAGCATGGGCCGGATGATCTGCGACCAGACGCCGCGCGGCATGTCCGCCGGTTCGTCCAGCACGATGTCGTCAAGGTAGAGGCCGCGCAGGGCGTGCGGATTGTCCAGCCCGTAGAGACGGATGCGCGCGCCGGTGGGCAGGTCGCAGCGCAGTTCGCTCTCATGGAAGCGCGTGCCCGGTACGGCCGAGGCAAAACGCTTGAGATAATCCCAGGCCACGGCCTTTGCCTGGCCCAGAAAGGGCGCGGCATAGGCCGCCCGCCAGTCGCTCTTGCCGGAACGCAGGGCCGCCCGCAACAGATCGTTGACGGCGGCCACGGTCTTGCCGAAGCGGCGGTGGCAGAGCAGCACGCAGAAGCGGGTGCGCTGCGCATGAAACTGCCGCTGGAGCGGGCGCGGACAATAGGGAATGACGTGGGGCATGGGCGTTCCTGCGTTGCGGCTGAAGGGTGGACGGGGGATCAGGACTCGGGGCCAGGGGGCGGTTCGGGCGTGGGCGGAGCCGCGTCAGGCGGGGCCTCCAGCCAGCGCACTTCCAGCGGGGGCGGTGGGGCGTTTTCGCCGTCGTTTTCCTGCAGGGCGCGCAGAAGGGCATGCAGTTCGCGGATTTCCTTCACCACGTCGATGCCCTTTTCCGACACGTCGGCGCTGTCCAGACCGCTGGTGAGGGCGAGCAGGCGGCGTTCCAGACTGCGGGCCACAGTGCCGCGGTCGCGCTTGTCGCCGGGCGCGCGGCTCACCGTTCGTTCCTCCGTCCCGACGGCGCGGGCAGCAGGCGTTCTTCCTGCCGTTCCAGATGCCGTTCCAGACGGCTCAACAGGTGATCCAGCCCGCTGATGCGGGCATTGAGGGCCATGATGTCGCCCCGCAGTCCGGCCAGCTCGGTATGCAGCTGGTTGAGGCGCTTTTCGCCGGGAACCTGCCGCACCTGCTGTTCCAGCGAGGCGAGGCGGCGGGTGAGCGCATTTTCGTAGCGGTTTTGGCGCTGGAGCTGTTCCTGAAAGTCCTCCTGCCGCACAAAGGCGCGGCGCAGGCTCCAGAAGGCCCAGACAAAGGCGGCCTGAACGGCGAGAATGGCCAGCGAGGCCGCCGTGGAATGGATGAAGGTTTCCATATAGCCTTTCCTTGCGCGTTAGAGGCCCAGACCGAGCATGCCCAGCAGCAGGCTCATGATCTGATCGAGGGTCGAGGGCGGCAGCTGCGCCGCCCATTGCGGGGCCAGCAGGGGCACGAGCACGAGTCGTCCGGCCACCTCCCAGACAAAGAGCAGGGCCAGCACCCAGCCGAGGAAGGAGCGCCAGAGGCGCAGGCGGCTGGCGGGCGCGCCTTCCACCTCGCGTTCATTGAGGCGGCTTTGCGCTTCGGCGCGTTTGGCGTCCCTGCCCAGCAGGCCGCCCAGCCCCTTGCCCAGTCCGCTTGCCAGAGAAGCCAGCAAGGCCCACATGACTAGACCTCCCGTTCCAGTTGCGCCAGATAGTCGCCCAGCGCCTTGACCCGGTTGCGCCAGCCCGTGAGAAAGGCCCGCATGGACGGCCGCCGCGCGGCCAGCTGCCGGTAAAAGGCGTCCCGTTGCCGCAGGCTTTCGCGGGCGCTGTAGAAATCGGCGTCAATGTCCGCCACGGCCTGCGCGGTGGCGCGGGTTTTCGGCCCCATGACGCCGTCCTCGGCCAGCGGCTCGAAGACGTCGAGGCGGTTCTCGCCCACCAGATTGAGCGCGGCCTGCAATTGCCGCACGGCCCGCCCCGGCCCCATGTTCACGGCGCCGTCATAGAGGGTCACGGCCAGCGGCAGGGGCAGGGCGTCACAGTTCAGCTTGTCCCAGAAATGACGGCGAAAGAGCGCGGCGGCCTGTTCCTTGGTGCAGGCCCGGATGTCGTCGGCATCCACATCGCCGTCCATATCCATGTCCAGTTCGTGCCATTGGCAGCGGGATGTGCCCTGCCGCGCGCAGGCGCCGCACCGGCGGGCCTCGCGCAGGCAGCGGCGGCGGGCTTCTTCGGCGAGATCATGCACCCAACGGAAGGATACGCCGTGGTGGGTAAGGCCGCCGGGATCGGCGGGATGATCCACAAGGCCGCCCTCCCAGCGGGCGGTAAAGGCATGGGCAAGGTCAAAGGCTGCGGGCATGGTGCCTCCCTGGCTTGAGGTTGGCGGGGAATGCCCCCGCGACAGGATGCACCATGCCCGAAACGCGGGCGCGCGTAAGACGGAAAGGTTTCTGTTGTGTGCAGGCCTTGTGTGGCGCGGCCCGGCGGCCGACAAAAATGCCCGCACGGGCGGGCGGGCATTTCAGGTGTCGAGCAGCTGGGGCAGGGCCTCGGCCCCCGGGGGCAGCTCGTCGCAGGTGTTGAGGATTTGCCGGATGCGGCGGTCGCTGAGGCCTTCCTCCCGGGCCAGCGTCCGGACGGCGGCAGCGCCGGAATCGCCGCTGCTCGTGTAGCGGTAATAGCGCCGGATGATGCGCAGGCGGTGCACGGCGGCCAGCAGGAAGCGGCAGCGCGGCACATAGACGACGGTGCCGCCGAAGGTTGCCATGAGGCGTTGCAGCATGGCCTCGCCCAGCCGGCGGCACAATTCGTGATCCGGGGGCGGCAGGCGGCGGGGGATGCGCAGGGCCTGTCCGCCGTAGGCGCGGATGAGCCGGGCAAAGGCCGCGCCGTCCTCGTCCAGCACGCGCAGGATGAGCCGGGCATTGGGGCTGAGGCGCGCGCGCACTGCCCGCCAGATGTCCTCGGGATCGCCCGCCGCGCCCGTGGCGGCAGGCCGGGGCCGGACAGAAGCGACAGGCGGTCGGGCCGCCCCCCAGTCGTCGCGTCTGCCGCTGCGAATCGGACTTGCCGCCGCGCAGGGGCGCTCGCGCGGACGGCGGTGAGCGCCGGGCGCTTCCGCTGGCGCGGCAGCCTGCGGCGTGCGGGCCGTTTCGGGCCGCCTATTGCAGCACATGGCCGCCCTCCCGAGGCTCGCAGGGGCGCCCGCCCGGCGCGGCTGAGCTTTCGGCCCGCAGCGGGGCCTGGGGGAGGCCGCCGGCTGCGCCAAGCAGATTCAGGAGCCGCAAGTGGCAGGCGGCCAGCGCAAGCAGGGGACGTTCCGCCGCATTGCGGCGGGCCAGCGCCTCAAGGGCGTTGCTGACGGTTTCCAGATGATGGGACAGGTGATTCATGGCATCTCCCAGCGACTGACGGGATCATTCCGGTTGAAAGGTTTGTCGGCAGCGTGACCGGGCAGGGACGTTTGCCGGCGGCTTCGCCAGGAAGGGCGGCAGGTCTTGCGTCCGGCTCTGTTCTTGGCTAGGTTTACTTAATAACAGATACTTGTTTATAACTTTTCTTGGAAAACATCAAAAGAAAAATTGGCAACTTTTCTTTCGGGTTGGCGATGCTGGCCAGTTCCAATTATCAAAGGATAAACCATGTCAGTATGTTATGCCATACGTCAGAATTTGGGGGCCGCCTTTGCGGGCCGCGTGCGGCAGCGGCGTCAGGCCTTGGGCCTGAGCAAGTCCGAGGTGGCCGGCGGCGTCGGCGTCAGCCTGACGACCATCCAGCAATATGAGAACGGGCAATTGCCCAAGGGGGAGTATGCCGTGCGGCTGGCACAGGTGCTGGACTGCTCGCTGGACTGGCTGCTGGCCGGGCAGGGCGAGCCGGAAAGCGCCATGCGCCGGGGAGCGGCGACCGGCGAAGATGCCGGACTCGTGATGATTCCGCTGGTGGAGGCGCGCCTTTCAGCGGGTACGGGCAGTCTGGAGACAGGGGGGGAAATCCTGCGGCACTATGCCTTTCGGCATGATTTTCTGCGCCGCAAGGGCAATCCGGCACAGATGGTGCTGTTGCGGGTATCCGGCGACAGCATGCAGCCTGACATCCGGCACAATGACGTGGTGCTCATCGATCAGGCGCAGCGCGAGCCGAGGCCGGGCCGCATTTATGCCGTGAGCGTGGAGGACATGATTTATCTGAAGATCGTCAACGCCATGCCCGGCAAGCTCATCCTGAGCAGCGTCAACCCGGCCTATGCGCCCATTGAGGCGGATACGCGGGATCAACTCGGCGATCTGGTGCACATCATCGGGCGCGCCGTCTGGGTGGGGCGGGAACTGGAATAGGGAAAGGAGGGCGCAGACGGCGGGAGGGCCAGCGCCTCAACGCCGGCCTGCCGTACCGCCGTCGCAGTGCTCGCTGCCGAGATTGCGGTTCCAGGCCCGTATGGCCGCCCCCTGCGAGACGGACCATTGCTGCGAGGTCTGGCCGCAGGAGCAGACCACGCGCCAGACATCGTCGCGGCGTCCCGGCGGGCGCATGGATTCCAGATGCACGTCAACGCCGCCGCAGGCAAGGCAAGGCCGTATGGTATGGGGATCCAGTTCTTTCATGCAGAGGACTGTATCAGCCGCACGCGGCGGGAGCAAGCGCCAAGTGCGCCGAAAATCCGCAATTTTTACGAAACGGCAAAAGAAAGAAAATTTTTTCCGTCCTGACGCCTCGCTGACAGTGCCCGCGCTAGTCTGCCTCCATGAACACACGGCAATCCTGCCGCAACACACATACTCATGGAGGCATCATCATGCGTCACATTCTTCCCGCTCTTGCCCTTGTCGTCGGTCTGTCCACTCCCGCCCTTGCCGCCTACAACGGCCCGAGCAGCGGCTACGGCGGCTTTCAGGGGCCGACGGCCACGGTGGAAACCAATACCGTGGCCAAGGCGCTCAAGGCCTGGGACGATTCCCCCGTGGTGCTGACCGGCAATATCGTGCAGCGCATGGCCGGCAGCGACGACAAGTACATGTTCCGGGACGCCACCGGCCAGATCATCGTGGACATTGACTACGAGCTGTTCTGGGGCAAGACCGTGACCCCGAACAACACCGTGCGCATCTCCGGCGAAGTGGACAAGGACATGTTCGAGCCGACCAAGATTGACGTCAAGTTGCTGGAAGTCATAAAGTAGGCTCGCCAAAGAGACACGCAAAGGAGTTGTCATGAAGATTCTGCTTTCTTCCCTTCTGGTATTGGCGCTGGCTGTGCCCGCATTTGCCGAACCGGGCTTTCAGGGGCCGGGGGCCGGTCAGGGCGGCGGCTTTCAGGGGCCGACGGCGGGCATTCAGGCCGATACCGTGGCCAAGGCCCTCAAATGCTGGGATGATGCCCCCGTCATTCTGACCGGCAACATCGTGCAGCGCTTTGCGGGCAGCGACGACAAATACCTGTTCCGCGACGCCAGCGGCGAGATCATCGTGGAAATCGACTTTGCCGTCTTTGCCGGGCGCACGGTCACCCCGGAAACCCGGGTGCGCCTGTCCGGCAAGCTGGACAAGGACGGCATGATGGAACCGGCCAAGGTTGACGTGAAGGTGCTGGAAATCCTCAAGTAGCTGTCGGAGGTGGCGGCAGGCCCGGCCTGCCGCCCCTGCCGTGCAGCCCCTGATGTAAGGAGCGTGCATGCGATTTGTCATCTTCCTGCTTTTGCTCTGTGCCGCCGCAACGGGCGGCGCGCGGGCTGCGGGTTTTGAGGGGCCGGGCGCGGGATCCGGCGCGGACGTGGTGACGCGCGCGGCGGACGTGGCCGAAGCCTATGACGACGTGCCCTGCATGCTGGAAGGCCATCTGGTGGAAAAACTGCCCCAGCGCAAGGATCGCTATGTCTTTCGGGACGAGAGCGGCACGGTGGTGGTGGAAATCGAGGATGAGACCTTCGGGCATCTGACGGTCACGCCGCAGACCCGCATCCGCCTCATGGGCAAGGTGGAATGGAGTTCCAAGCGCCCCAATGAGGTGGAGGTGGACGGACTGGCCATTCTGGACGACATGCCGCAGCCCTGAGGCGATCTCGGTCAGGCCCGCCTTTCCCGCCGCCTTTTCCTTTTTTTGCCAACGAGCGCGCGAGCGCCGCTTCCCCGGCACGGGGAAGCCCGCTCATGCCGGGAGTCATGCCATGCCCAGTCTGCTGCTGGTGGAAGACAACGAAGATATCCTGGTCATGCTCTATGCCTTTTTCGAGCCGCTGGGCTACGAGCTGGACTGCGCCCGCAACGGGCGGGCCGGGCTGGAGCAGGCCCTTGCCGGGCATTTTGACTGCCTCGTGCTGGACGTGATGCTGCCGGGCATGGACGGCATCACGCTCTGCCGCACCCTGCGCGAGAAGCACAACTGCCGCACGCCCATCATCATGCTGACCGCCCGGGATACGGTGCCCGACAGGGTGCTCGGGCTGGAGTCCGGCGCGGACGACTATCTGATCAAGCCCTTTGCCCTCAAGGAACTGGAGGCCCGCATCCGGGCGCTCATCCGCGCGCGGGAACGCGGCGGAGGCGGCGGTACGGGCGGCGCGGGCGGCGAACTGCGCTATGCCGACGTGGTGCTGGACGTGCCCGGGCACCGGGTCAGCCGTCAGGGCCGGGAGGTGCGCCTCAGCCCCACGGGTTTCCGCATTCTCTGCGAACTCATGCGCGTGGCCCCGGCGCTGGTGCCGCGCGAGGAGCTGGAACATACCCTCTGGGGCGATGAGCCGCCCGGCGGCAGCGCCCTGCGCACCCATATTCACGAAGTGCGGCAGGCCCTGGACAAACCTTTTGATCAACCGCTGCTGCAGACGGTTTCCCATGTGGGCTACCGGCTGGCCTGCGACAAGGACAGGGCATGACGGCCATTTCCCGGCGTTCGAGCGTGCGGCGGCGGCTGCTGCTGGCCTTTGTGCTGCTGACCGTGGGCATGGGAGCGGTCATGATGGGCGCGGGCCTCGTGGCCTATGAGCGTCTGGGGCGGCATTTGCTGGAAGGCAATGCCCGGCCGGTGATGCGCCTGCTCATGGAGGCCGAGCAGCGGGCCTTTCTCGCCGAGGATCACGGCCGCCGCGTGCTTTACTGGGGCGCGGATCTGGCCGACGGCCTGGGGCTGGATTTTCTGGTGGGCAAGCAGGTGCCGCCCGAGTGGCGGGCTCTGGACGACGGGCTGCATCTGCTGCGCGAGAAGGCCCACTTTGTCCTGCTGGCTACCCATGACGGCCTGCGCTATGCCCTGTCCGGCAGCACCGGCGCCTTTCCCTCCCTCTGGGACGAGACCCGGCGCCTGCTTCTGCTCTGCGCCGTGGCCGGTCTGGCCGCAGCCGTCCTGCTGGGCGTCTTTTTGTCCCGGCGGCTGTCCGAGACCCTCACCGGGCTGACCCATGCCGTGGAAACGGGCGGCCAGCCCGGCAGCCTGCCTCCGCTGCCGCAGGTGAATCTCGACGACGAGGTGGGCGTGCTGGCCCGGGCCATTGCCGCCCGCGAGCGCGACCTTGCGCGCTACATGCAGCGGGAGAGCTTCTTTACCGGCGACGTGAGCCACGAGCTGCGCACGCCGCTCACCGTCCTGCAGGGCGGGCTGGAAGTGCTGGAACTGCGCCTTGCCGCGCTGGCAGGCGGGGAAAGCCTGATGCCCGTGCTGCAACGCCTGCAGCGCACGGTCGCCGACATGAGCGACATGGTGCGCAGCCTGCTCCTGCTGGCCCGGCGGCCCGAGGATCTCGTGCCCGAAGCGCTGGACGTGGGCGCGCTCGTGCGCGAGCTGTGCCACGGAGATCCCTGCGTCTGCCTTGCGGGCGAGGCGTCGGTGGCGACCGTGGGCGACGAGGGGCTGGCGCGCATCGTCTTCAAGAATTTGCTGGACAACGCACGCAAATACGCCGAAGATGGAAAGGTTCTCGTGTATGTGGGGGCTGGCAGTTTCCGCATCCGCAACAAGGGGCACATCCCGGAACATCTGGATGTCTTCGAGAGGGGCGTCCGCGCGCCGTTTTCGCACGGCGCTCCGACACCCGTGGGGAGCGGGTTGGGTCTGTCGCTGGCGCAACGCGCCTGCGAGCAGATGGGCTGGATTATCCGACAGGAAAACGTCGCCGATGGGGAAGCCGTGTTCACGGTGTCTTTTCCCTGTGGGCAGCCGGAGCACGCCATATGAAATTTCCCTCACGGGGCCGCCTGCTGCGCCTTGTTCTCCTTCTGATTGCCTGTGCGGCGGTCTATCGCCTCTTTTTCGCCGGCGGGCCGGGCGGCCCGCGCATGGCCGCCGATGCGCCGCCCGTGCGGGTGGCCGCCGCGCTGGCTCAGGACATGCCCTATTTTCTCAATGGCCTCGGCACGGTGGAGCCGTCCAGCGACGTGCTGGTGACCAGCCGGGTGGATGGACAGCTCATCAAGCTGCATTTCACCGAAGGCCGCCGCGTGGCCGCCGGCGATCTGCTGGCCGAGATCGATCCGCGTCCCTTTGAAGCCGATCTGGCCCAGGCCAAGGGCAATCTTTTGCGGGATCAGGCCCAGCTCACCAATGCCCGCAACGATCTGGAGCGCTATGCCAAGCTGGTGAAGAACGATTATGTCTCGGCCCAGCAGTACGAGACGCAGCGCGCGCTGGTGCGTCAGTACGAAGGCACGGTGGAGGCTGACAAGGCTGCCGTGGAGGCCGCGGCCCTGCAGCTGGCCTACAGCCGCATTACCGCGCCCGTGGGCGGCATTGCCGGCCTGAAGAAGGTGGACGAGGGCAACATGATCAAGTCCTCGGACAGCGAGGGCATTGTGCGCATTACCGAGACCCGGCCCTGTCATGTGATGTTCACCCTGCCGGAAAACCGCGTGCCGCTCGTGCGCGAGGCCCTGCGCGCCACGCGCAAGGGCGAGAGCGCGCGGCCCGTGGTGCAGGCCTGGGATCGCGAGCAGAAGGGCCTCATTGCCGTGGGCGAACTCCTCTCCATGGACAACCAGATCGATTCCTCCACGGGTACGGTCAAACTCAAGGCGCTCTTTCCCAATGACGGCGGCCTGCTCTATGCCCAGCAGTTCGTCAATGCCCGGGTCATGGTCAAGCTGCTCGAGGATGCCGTCACCGTGCCCGCCGCCGCCGTGCAGCTGGGCAGCCGCGGTTCCTACGTCTATGTGGTGGACGCGGACAATGTGGCCCATGTGCGCGACGTGACGCCGGGCGTGAGCACCAATCAGCTCACCGTCATCGACAAGGGACTGGAACCCGGGGAAATGGTCGTGGTGGACGGGCTGGATCGCCTGCGCGACGGCATTGCCGTCAATGTGGCCGCCCGCATGGAAACGCCCCGGGCCGAACCCGTGCAATAGGAGCCGGGCCGCGGCTTCCCGCGGACGCCAGCGCCGGCCCGGCCCGAACCCGTGATCAGCCATGAACATTTCCCGCATTTTCATTCTCAGGCCCATTGCCACGTCCCTGCTCATGGCGGCGCTGCTGCTGTCCGGCCTGCTGGCCTACAGCTATCTGCCCATTTCGGCCCTGCCGCAGATCGACTATCCCACCATTCAGGTGCAGACCCTCTATCCCGGAGCCTCGCCCGAGGTCATGTCCGCCGTGGTCACCGCGCCGCTGGAGCGGCAGTTCGGCAGCATGTCGGGCCTTGTGCAGATGACCTCCCTGTCCTCGGCCGGCTCGTCGGTCATCACCCTGCAATTTGATCTCTCCGTGCCGCTGGATGTGGCCGAGCAGGAGGTGCAGGCGGCCATCAATTCGGCAGACAACCTCCTGCCGTCGGATCTGCCCAATCCGCCGGTCTACAACAAGGTGAACCCGGCTGACCCGGCCATCGTCACCCTGGCCGTCACCAGCGACGCCATGCCCATGACCCGGCTGGAAGATCTGGTGGACACCCGGCTGGCCCAGAAGATTTCCCAGCTTTCCGGCGTGGGGCTGGTGACCCTTTCCGGCGGCGAGCGGCCCGCCGTGCGCGTGCAGGTCAATCCCAAGGCCCTGGCCTCGGCCGGGCTGACCCTGGCCGACATTCGCTCGGCGGTGAGCACGGCCAACGTCAACGGGGCCAAGGGCAGCTTTGACGGGCCGGAGCGGGCCAGCACCATTGACGCCAATGATCAGCTGACATCAGCCGAGGAATACGCGCAAACCATCATCGGCTACAAGGACGGCGCGCCCCTGCGGCTCAGGGATGTGGCCGACGTGGTGGAAGGCGCGGAAAACGCCCGCCTGTCCGCCTATGCCGCCGGTGACGGCGAGGCCTTCCGGCAGGCCATCGTCCTGTCCGTGCAGCGGCAGCCCGGGGCCAATGTCATCAAGGTGGCCGACAGCGTGGTCAACCTCCTGCCCGAACTGCAAAAGACCCTGCCCGGCAATGTGGAAGTGCGCGTGGTCACCGACCGCACCACCACCATCCGGGCCACGGTGCACGACGTGCAGCTGGAGCTGCTGCTGTCCATTGCGCTGGTCATCTGGGTCATCTGGCTCTTTTTGCGCAATGTGCCCGCCACGGTCATACCGGCGCTGGCCGTGCCGCTCTCGCTGGTGGGATCGCTGGGGGTCATGTATCTGGCGGGCTACTCCCTCAACAACCTGACCCTCATGGCGCTGGTCATCGCCACGGGCTTCGTGGTGGATGACGCCATCGTGGTCATCGAAAACATTTCCCGCTACCTCGAAATGGGCATGAAACCCGTGCCGGCGGCCCTGCGCGGCGCGGGGCAGATCGGCTTCACCATCATTTCCCTGACCCTTTCGCTGGTGGCGGTGCTCATCCCGCTGCTCTTCATGGGCGACGTGGCCGGACGCCTGTTCCGGGAATTTGCGGTGACCCTGGCCGTGACCATCCTCATTTCGGCGGTCATCTCCCTGAGCCTGACGCCCATGCTCTGCGCCACCATCCTGCATCCGCAGGCCATGCGCCACGAGACGCAGGCGGAGGAGGGCGGCTTCTTCGCCCGTTTGCTGGAGTGGTATGCCCACAAGCTGGACTGGGTGCTGGCCCATCAGCGCCTGACCCTCATGGTGGCGCTGGGCACGCTGGCGCTGACCGTCTTCCTGTACATCGTCGTGCCCAAGGGCTTCTTTCCCACCCAGGATACGGGGGTCATTCAGGGCATTGCCGAAGCGCCGCAGGATTCCTCCTTTGCGGCCATGACGCGGCGGCAGAAGGAACTCTCGGACATCATCCTTGCCGATCCCGCCGTGGACAGCGTGGTTTTTCTCGTGGGCGTGGACGGGGTGAACCCCAGCCTCGGCACCTCGCGCATGACCATCAACCTCAAGCCGCTGGCCGACCGCGACGCCCGTGCTCCGGAAATCGCCCGCCGCATCATGGAACGGGCCGACAACCAGCCGGGCCTGACCCTCTATCTCCAGCCCGTGCAGGATCTGACCATCGAGGATCGGGTGTCCCGCACCCAGTATCAGTTCACCGTGGAGGCCCTGGATCGGGAGCAGCTGCAGGCGTGGACGCCCAAAATCGTGGCCGCCCTTGCCGAGCGCGAGGAGCTTGCGCATGTGACCAGCGATTTGCAGGGCTACGGGCGGGTCCTCTGGCTGGACATCGACCGCGACGCCGCGGGCCGCTACGGCCTGACCATGAGCGACATCGACAATGCCCTGTATGACGCGCTGGGCCAGCGGCTCATTTCCACCATTTTCACCCAGACCAATCAATACAAGGTGGTGCTGGAGACGGCCCCGCGCTTCCGCAACGGCCCGGGCGCGCTGGAAAACATCTACGTCAAGGCCACGGACGGCAAGCCCGTGCCCCTGACCTCGCTGGCCCGGCTGGAGGAACGCGCCGCGCGGCTTTCCATCACCCGGCAGGGGCAGTTCCCGGTGGCCACCATTTCCTTCAACGTGGCCGAGGATTCCTCGCTCAGCGCCGCCGTGGACGCGGTGCTTGAGACGGAGCGGGAACTGCAGCTGCCCGCCTCCCTGCGCTGCCAGTTCCAGGGCGCGGCGCAGGCCTTCAGCTCGTCCACGAACAATCAGATTTGGCTGGTGCTGGCGGCCATCATTACCATGTATATCGTGCTGGGCGTGCTCTACGAGAGCTATGTGCATCCGGTGACCATCCTGTCCACCCTGCCGTCGGCCGGGGTGGGGGCATTGCTGGCCCTCATGCTGGGCGACATGGAACTGGGCGTGGTGGGCATCATCGGCATCATCCTGCTCATCGGCATCGTCAAGAAAAACGCCATCATGATGATCGACTTCGCCCTTGACGCCGAACGCAACGAGGGCAAAAGCCCGGAAGCGGCCATCCGGCAGGCCTGCCTCCTGCGTCTGCGGCCCATTCTCATGACGACGATGGCGGCCCTGCTGGGGGCGCTGCCCCTCATGATCGGCTGGGGCATGGGCGCCGAGCTGCGGCGGCCCCTGGGCGTGACGATGGTGGGCGGCCTCATTTTCAGTCAGGTGCTGACCCTTTTCACCACGCCGGTCATCTATCTCTGGTTCGACCGGCTGGCGCTGGCCTTCCGGCGGCGCAGGGCGGGCATGATCGCGGATGAGGCTGAGGCGGGCGGACAGGCATGAAGGCGCAGGACTACGACAGCGAGGGCACGAGCCGCCGTCACCGCTTCGGCCCGGAATTTCTGCCGGTCAATCTTTCCGCGCCCTTTATCCGGCGGCCCGTGGCCACGACCCTGCTGACCCTGGCCGTGGCCCTGGCGGGCATCGTGGCCTTTCGCCTGCTGCCGGTGGCCCCGCTGCCGGAAGTGGATTTGCCGGTGGTGGTGGTGCGGGCCTCCATGCCCGGGGCCGGGCCGGAAACCATGGCCGCCACGGTGGCCACGCCGCTGGAGCGGGCGCTCGGGCGCATTGCCGGGGTGACGGAAATGACCTCCAGCAGCAGCCTCGGCTCGGCCAATGTCGTCCTACAATTCGATCTGGATCGCGACGTCAACGGCGCGGCCCGCGACGTGCAGGCCGCCATCAACGCCGCCCGTTCCACCCTGCCCACCATGCCGTCCAATCCCACCTACCGCAAGGTGAATCCCTCGGGCGCGCCCATCATGATCCTTGCCATCACCTCGGAGGTGCTGACCAGCTCGCAGCTCTATGACGCGGCCTCCACGGTGCTGGCCCAGAAGATCGCCCAGATTCCCGGCGTGGGCGAAGTGACCCTGGGCGGCGGCGCGCTGCCGGCGGTGCGCGTGCGCCTCATCCCTGACGCCCTGAGCCGGGCGGGCCTGAGCAGCGAGGATGTGCGGCGGGCCATTGCCGGGGCCAATGCCTACCTGCCCAAGGGCATGGTGGAGAGCGACAAGAGCTTCTGGCTGGTGGATGCGGCGGATCAGCTCTCGGACGTGGCCGATTACCGGCGGCTCATCGTGGGCAGCAAGGATGGCGCGGTCATCCGCCTCGGCGATGTGGCCAGCGTGGAAATGAGTTCGCAGGATGTGCGCAACATGGCCATTGCCAACGGACGGCAGGCCATCCTGCTCATGGTCTTCCGGGCCACCGGCGCCAACATCATCGAAACCGTGGACAGGGTGAAGGAGATGCTGCCCCAGTTGCGGGCCTGGCTGCCGGAAAGCGCCGATCTGCATGTGAACATGGATCGTTCCATCACCATCCGGGCCTCGCTGGCCGAGGTGGAAAAGAGCCTGCTGCTCTCCATGGCGCTGGTGGTGCTGGTGGTCTTCCTCTTTCTGCGCAACGCCCGGGCCACGGCCATTCCGGCGGTGGCGGCCCCGGTCTCGCTCATCGGCACCTTCGGGGTCATGTATCTCTGCGGCTATACGCTGGACAATCTTTCCCTCATGGCGCTGACCGTGGCCACGGGCTTTGTGGTGGACGACGCCATTGTGGTGCTGGAAAATATCGTCCGGCGCATGGAACTGGGCGAAACGCCGCTGCGGGCGGCCCTGCGCGGCGCGCGGGAAGTGGGCTTCACGGTCATTTCCATTTCGCTCTCGCTGGTGGCGGTCTTCATCCCCATTCTCTTCATGGGCGGCATCGTGGGCCGCCTGTTCCGGGAATTTTCCGTGGTGCTGGCCACGGCGGTGCTGGTGTCGATGGTGATTTCCCTTACCACCACGCCCATGATGTGCGCCCAATGCCTGCGCCCCTATGAGGAAGACCTCGCGCGCCGCAGCGAGCGCATCACTTCCCGGCGGCGAGGCCCGGCCTGGCTGTTTGCCCGTCTGGGCATCTGGTGGGGCAGCCTGCTCGGGGGCATGCAGCGCGCCTATGAACGCAGTCTGACCGTGGTGCTGCGCCATCCGCGCCTGACCATGTGCTCCCTGCTGCTGGTCATGGCCGGCAATGTCTGGCTGTACATGGTCGTGCCCAAGGGCTTCTTTCCCACGCAGGATACGGGCGTGATCATGGGCGGCATGCGCGCGGATCAGAGCGCCTCCTTCCAGAGCCTGCAGGAAAAGATGCCGCGCCTCATGCGGATCATTCAGGACGATCCCGCTGTGGAGAAGGTGTCCGGCCACATGTCCGGCTCGCGCGGCGGCGGGGGGGTGTTCATTGCCCTCAAGCCGCTGGAGGAACGCGGCGTGTCGGCCATGCAGGTCATTGCCCGCCTGCGCGGCAAGCTCTCCTCCGAGCCGGGCATGCAGATATTCCTTCAGCCCGCGCAGGACTTGCGCATGGGCGGGCGCAGCTCCAATGCGCAGTATCAGTACACCTTGCAGGCCGACGATCTGACCGCCCTGCGCACCTGGGGCCGCAAGCTGCAGGAGGCCTTTGCCGGCATCCCGCTGCTCAAGGACGTGGACAGCGACATTGAAGAACGCGGCCTGCAAACCCTGCTTTCGGTGGATCGCGACCGGCTGGCCCGCCTCGGCCTGAGCATGAACGATGTGGACAGCGCCCTGAACAATGCCTTCGGGCAACGGCAGGTCTCCACCATCTATCAGGACAAGAACCAGTACCGCGTGGTGCTGGAATTCATGCCCGACTGGCTGGAGGGGCAGGAGGCCCTGCAAAAGGTCTATCTGCCCGGCGGCAACGGCCTTGTGCCCCTGTTGAGCGTGGCCGAGGTGGGGCCGGGCTTTGCGCCGCTCTCCGTGGCCCATCAGGGGCAGTTTGCGGCGGTGACGCTCTCCTTCAACCTGGCCGAGGGGGCTTCGCTCTCGCAGGCGCAGGAGGCCATTGACCGGGTGCGGGTGAGCATCGGCATGCCCTCCACCATCGTGGGCAGCTTTCAGGGCACGGCCAAGCTGTTCAACGAGACCGTGCGCAATCAGGTGGTGCTCATTCTGGCCGCGCTGGTGGCGCTGTATATCGTGCTGGGCGTGCTCTACGAAAGCCTGATCCACCCCATCACCATCCTTTCCACCCTGCCGTCGGCGGGCGGCGGGGCGCTGCTGGCGCTCATGGCCGTGGGCATGGAATTCAGCGTCATCGCCCTCATCGGGGTGCTGCTGCTCTGCGGCATCGTCAAGAAAAACGCCATCATGATGATCGACTTTGCGCTGGACGCCGCCCGTACCCGGCAACTGCCGCCGCGCGAGGCCATTTATGAGGCCTGCCGCCTGCGCTTCCGGCCCATCATGATGACCACCCTGGCCGCCGCCCTCGGGGCCGTGCCGCTGGCCCTGGGGCAGGGCGACGGGGCCGAGATTCGTCAGCCCCTCGGGATCACCATCGTGGGCGGCCTCATGGTCAGTCAGGTGCTGACGCTCTACACCACGCCCGTGGTCTATCTCTGTCTGGACAGCCTGCGCCTGCGCCTGCGGCGGCGCTGGTGGCGGCTGCGCTACGGTTCGGCCCGCGCCGCGCGTCTGGCCGTGCTGTCCCGCCGGGCCTGAGAAATCCGTCCGCAAGGGAGAGAAAAACTTGCCTTGAAACCATAATTGCAGCAAAATAAAACACTCACGCGCCGGTCGTCATCCGGGCTGCCGTACACGGCCCGCCCGTTGTGCCGGCACGGGCAAACCTGTGCGCATCGCCGCCGCGCCGGGCGGCGAAACATGCCGAACGAGAATCATCATGCACAAACAGCTTCGCGTCCTCATCCTCATTCTGGCCTATAATGCCGAAAAAACCATAGAGAGCGTCCTTGACCGGATTCCGCGCGAACTGGCGCAGCAGTACGACGTCCATGTGCTGGTGCTGGACGACGGCAGCCGCGACGCCACCCATGCGCTGGCCAAAAAGCATCTCGAGGGCTTCTGGTGCCCGGGCGAGGCCCTGCGCAATCCGGTCAATCAGGGCTATGGCGGCAACCAGAAGGTGGGCTACCGCTATGCTGCGGAGCAGGGCTTCGACGTGGTGGCCATGGTGCACGGCGACGGACAATATGCACCGGAATGCCTGCCCATGCTGCTGGAACCCTTTGCCCGCCAAAATGAGCGGGTAGATGCGGTATTCGGTTCGCGTATGCTGCACAAGCGCGACGCCCTCAAGGGCGGCATGCCCTATTACAAATTCGTGGGCAACATGCTGCTGACGGCCTTCCAGAATCGCCTTCTGGGAACGCATCTGTCCGAATTTCACACCGGCTACCGGGTGTACCGGGTTGCGATGCTGCGCGAACTGCCGCTGGATCTGAATACCAACGATTTCGATTTCGATACGGAAATCATCATGCAGGTGGTTTTTTCCGGCGGAAAGATCGTGGAATTGCCCATTCCCACCCATTACGGCGATGAAGTCTGCCATGTGAACGGCCTGCGCTACGCCTGGGATGTCATGGTGACCAGCCTCAAGGGGCGGCTCATCCGCATGGGCGTGTTCTTCGATCCCAAGTTTTTCTTTCCGCAGACGGAAGTGGCGCGCAAGGTGAGCACCTTTTCCTTTCCCTCCACGGGCAAGGCGGTGGCCGAGTCCATACGGCCCGGCAGTCTGGTGCTGGATCTGGGCTGCACGGATGAGGATCTTGCGACCCATCTGCGGCAGGAGAAGGGCTGCACGGTCATCAGCTGCCCCCCCGACGTTGATCTGGACAGGGAACTGCCCGACGCGCCGTGGGATCGGCTGGATTATGTGGTGGCGCTGGACGTGCTGGAGGAGCGCGACTCGGCGGAGGACTTTCTTGCGCGGCTGCGCGAGCGCCTGACGGGCAATGCGGGCGTCACGCTCATCGCGGGCAGCGCCAATGTGGGCTTTTTCATCACGCGGCTCATGCTGCTGTTCGGACAGTTCAACTACGGGCGGCGCGGCATTCTGGCCCTGTCCCACAAACGGCTCTTTACCCGTCATTCGCTGGCCAGACTCATGCGCTATGCGGGGTTCCGGGTGTTGCGCAAACAGATGATGACGGCGCCCTATCCCCGGGCGCTGGGCAACAACCGGCTTGCCCGCCTGCTCATGGCCCTCAACAGGCCCCTTGCGCGGCTGCTGCCGGGGCTGTTCGCCTATCAGGTGCTGTTGGAGGCCCAACATACGCCCAGCGCGGAAAGCGTGCTGCGCAAGGCCATGCGGTGATCCCGCTTCCTGCCGGCGGCCCTTGCCGCCCCTCCCGAATCGGGGCAAAGCGCCGCCCCGCACGGGACGGGCTGCGCCGGGCCGAAATGGCGACGGCACATCGGAAGGAGAAACGGGACGTCTATGAAATGCGAACCGCTCATGTGGGCGATGTTTTCCCGTCGGGGGCTGCTTTTTTTCCTGCAATGGGGCATCAGTCTGGCCGCCCTTGTCTATGCCCTGTCCGGCGTGGATCTCCCGCAGCTCTGGGAAGCGCTGCGCGGCTATGCCCTCTGGGCAATGGGGCTTTCCCTGTGCGCGGTGATGCTGGATTATGCCTGCATGGGCCTGCGTCTGCACTGCCTCTTGCCGTCCGGCGCCGGCTATGCCCTCAGCCTTCGGGCCGTGCTGCTCTGCGTGGGCTACAACAACCTGTTGCCCGCCAAGGCCGGCGACGCCATGAAGGTGTTTTATCTGGCCAGAAAAACGAACGCCTCTCTGCTGGACACAAGCTCAGTCATCCTCTGGGAACGTCTGCTGGACGTGCTCTCCCTGCTCTGTGTGGCCCTGCTGGCCTATACCCTGCTGGATGCGGAACAGCGCCTCGTCCTGCCGCTGCTGCTGGCGCTGGGCGGGGCCTGCCTCTTTTCCATCTGCCGCCACTGGTCAGCCTGGTTCCATGCCGCCTATGCCCGATTTTTTCCCGGCCGTCTGGGCACGCTCCTTTCCCGTCTTCACGACCAGCTCATCGACAAGGTTTCCCTGCCCTGGGCCGCGCGCGGCTTTCTGCTTTCCCTGATCATCTGGGCCTGCTACTTCGCCAGCTTCGCCATTTCCCTGCGCTGCGTGGCCAATCTGCCCCTTGACGGCGCGCAGATGCTCACCGTCTTTGCCGTGACCTGTCTGGGCATGGCCGTACCGTCCTCCCCCGGCGGTCTGGGCGTCTTTGAAGGGGCAATGGTACTCAGTCTGTCCTGGTTCGGCGTGGAACACAATGCCGCGCTGGGCATAGCGCTCTATGTCCATGCCCTGCATTTCCTGCCCACGGCTCTGGCCGCCGTGCTGCTCAACGGCAGCCGCAATTTCTGGAAAACGGACAATCCGTCCGCCCGCGTCACGGAGGAATCATGCGCGCGCTGACCCGTTTCGATGTCTGGGCCGTCTTCGGCTTCCTGCTCCTTGCCGTACTGCTGCATTACGGACGCATCGGCGCGTCGGTGGACGGCGTGGATCTGACAACGGATCCGGCCATGTACGCCTCCATTGCCGCCGCCTATGGGCATCCCGAGGCATTCCGACAGGACTTTGTCTACAGCGAGGAAAGCCGCTACCTGACCCATGTGACGCCACTCGTGCAGGCCGTCAACTGGCTGGCCGGCGACGACGGCAACTACGGCGTGGCCTACCTGCAATTGACGGGCGTCAGCGTCTTTCTGCACTATCTGGCCTTCTATCTGCTGGGCATCGTTTTCTTCAAGCAGCGCTGGAAAGCCCTGTTCTTCAGCCTCCTCATGGGCCTGTGCTACTGGACGCCGTGGGGAACCTACTGGGGCGCGGGTTACCGCGACTATACCCCGCGCAGCCTGTTCAACGCCCTCTATGGCCTGCTGCTCTGTCTCTTCTTCCTCATACGCGAAAAACCCCGCTGGTGGCCCCCCTTCATGCTCGCCCTGGGCGGGCTGGTCTATGTCCATTCCATCAGCGCCCTGCCTGCGGCGGCCGGCCTCTGGCTGAGCTTTGCCGCCTCCCGCCCGCAAGGCACGAGCTGGCCCCGCCACGCCCTCTGGCTGCTGCTGACCGGCGCCTGCTTCCTGCTCGTCATGCTGCCCTACGCCCTCACCTACACGCATGCCTCGGGCGTGAAACTCGGGCCGGACGACGTTGCCTTCATGGATCACATCCTGCGCACGCGTTTCAATATCGAATATGCCGAATATCTCGAGGGCATGCTCAGATTCCTCCGGCAATATACCCTGCTGCCGGTCATCCCCCTGGCCCTCTGGGGCACCTGGATGATCGTCCGCCGCGGGACGCCCCGGGAAAAGCTCTTCGGCAAGCATATCTGGCTCTGGATCGCCGGCACATACATCGTCATCCTGCTCTTTGTCCTCGATCAGGAGATCAGCCGGGCGCTGGGCCGCATGCATCTGGAATTCGATCTCGTGCGCGTTCACCGCTTCCTGCCGTTCTTCGCCATCTGCCTTGTCTTCCTCGGGGCCAACATCCTGTGGCGCGATGTGGCGCTTGAGGCGGTTCGACCGCTCTGGCAACGCATCTGCGCCGGCCTGGTCTGCCTGGGACTGGCTATCGGCTTTTTCTGCGGCGGCCTGCATGACATGGCGCGCGTCAGCTTCGCCTGGTACTGGAACCGTCTGGACGATGCCCGCTACGAAGCCGCCTACGGCCCCCAGCTGCGCCGCGCCGAAATGGTGCAGGCCCTGCGCGAACAGACCCGCCCCGGCGAAAGCATCTTCTTCGCGCGCGAGGATCAGGCCATCCGCTACAATGCCCTGCGCCCCCTGACCTACGGCTGGAAGGATGCCTGCCTGCTCTACTATGCCAAGGCCCTTGCCCCCCTGCACGAATGGGAACGCATCGAAGCCGCCCTCAAAATGTCGCCGACCGCATACATCGACGTCGGCCTGTCCACCACGCCAGACTACATCCTGAGCGACCGCCCGCAGGATCGCGCCCTGCTCGAAAGTCGCGTCGGCCCCGTCGTCTGGGAGAACGCCCGCTACCTCCTCGTCAGGAATGCGCACAAGAACTGATGGAAATATTTTTTTGACAATATATTGTTTTTATTGCTGTTTTTATTTCGGGGAGGGAAACCTTTTGTGAACAAAAGGTTCTCCCTCCCCGAACCCCTCCCTTCCAAAAAACTATTTGAAAAGCAATGTGTTACGAGGGGGAGAGGGAAACCGTTTTGAAAAAC
>DWZD01000034.1 GCA_019118345.1 Candidatus Desulfovibrio intestinavium
GAATTTGACCGCATAGGCTGTACAAGGCGGAACAAGCACGAGCAGCAGGCAGACCACGCCCACACGGCGTCCCCGCGCGGGCTTCCGGCAACGATCCTCGCGGCGGAAGGCAAAAAGGAACAGGCTGTAGATCAGCAGAAAGGCCAGGGTCGCCGCCTCGAACAAAAGGAACGACGCGGAAGAAAAAGCGTGCATGAAGGAATAGCCGAGGGAAAGAAACAACAGCGGCGGCAGCAGGAGGGGCAGATAACGCGCGGCGAAGCTGCTGGGAGAAGGCGCCCCGGACGCCAGCCGACGGCCGCAGTCCAGTGCGACGAAGAGGCCGGAAAGGCCGAGCGGCGCCGACAAAAAGCTCTTTACCTGAGTGCTGGACGCTGCATAAAGATCCCAGGCGCAGACAAGGAGCAGCGGCGCGGTCAAGCAGCCCAGACACAGGGCCAGCAGGATAGTGGCCTCCACCGCCATGAGCAGATAGCGCGCGTAGGCTTTTCCCGTCATCTTCCGCTGTCGTTCCGCGGGGCCGGTAAAAAGGCCCAGCAGGAACAGGCCGTACGGCACGAAAAGGAGCAGGACGCTCCCGTCCGGCCATTCCCGGAAAGGTAGCTCCAGACCCAGCGGCAGCAGCGCCAGCGGCAGCAGCAGGGGCAGGAACCTTGCCGGGAACGAGCCGGATGCCTCCATCCTGATCCGCCGCCCGGCATATGCGGGCAGGAAGAGGAAAGGACAGATGAATGCCAGGATGGACGGATCGAAGAACTCATCATGCAGCGCCTGCCGAATGACGGCGAGCAGAAACCCTTCGGCCAGCGCCAGAAGAGCGAAGGCTGTGCTTACCGTGGCGCGCTCCACATGTGTTGCCGTCATCGGCATGGTGGGGCGTCCCTGTCCCTGCCTTTCCCCGCGTCGCCGTCGCTTTCGCCGCCGTTTTCGTCCTCCCACGGCAGATAGCCCGCCCGGCGGATGAGGTCGCGGCCTTCGGGGCCGAGCAGCCAGTCGCGGAAGGCGTGGCCTTCCCTGTTGAGCGGACGGCAGGTGATCAGGCAGAGGGGCAGGGCCAGCGGATAGCTGCCGTCGCGCAGGTTCGCGTCCGTGGGCGTTACCCCGTCCACGGCCAGCAGGCGGATGTCGCCGTCGGGGAACCAGTCGGCCAGATAGCGGCGCAGGCCGAAGCCCAGCGCGCCCGTCCGTTTGCGGTAGCGGGCCACCCTGCTTTCGGGCGTCAAGCTGTGTTCCGACGGCGAATACTCCTCCCGCAAAGGCGGGGCGGCCTCCTCCCCGCGCAGGATGAGCCGTTCCAACAGGATCTGATTCTCGTCCTCCGCTTCATGCTGGAAGGGGAGGATGCGCTCGTCATGACCGCCCACCTCCTGCCAGTTGGCGATCTCCCCGGTATAGATGCGCCGGAGCTGTTCGCTGGTCAGGCTTCTTACGGGATTGTCCTTGTGGACGAAGAAGATGAGGCCCTCGTGGGCCACGGGCCGCACGACGGGCGTGAGCCACTCGGCGCGCAGGGCGGCAAGCTGCCGTTCGGACGGCGGCAGGCCGAAAAAGATGTCCACGGAATCCGGGCTATGGTGCGGCATCAGCACACCTGCCCGGGCCAGCCGTTCGATCCAGGTTTTGTCGGGGAGGGGGCGGCCGTCCGCATCAAGACGGCTGACGGCCCGTATGGCGGCGACATAGAGAGGTCTGGCGGCCAGTATGCCGTTCAGCCGGGGCAGGGTTTCGCCAAGGCGCAGGGAGGGCGGCGCGGACGGTCGGGCCAGCGCATTGTCCGGCCTGTCGGGGGTAAATGCCTTCCAGAAATCCTCATTTCCCATCACGCCGACGGCATCATGATCGCCCGTGATCAGGGTGGCTTGCGTGTCGTGCAGGCTGACGGCAAGGCCCGCGCAGAACGGGGCGAGCACAAGCAGCAGGCAGGCCATGCCCGCGCGGCGTCCCCGTGCGGGCGGACAGGCGCGGCTCCAGTTGAGGAAATTAAGCAGAAACGGGCCGTAGGTCAGCAGAAAGGCCAGCCCTGCCAGCCTGTAGAGGGGGGCGGAGCCGAAGCATGAGCGGACGCACAGGATCAGAACGGCAAGAAAGAGCGGCAGCGGCAGGAGGAGCGGCAGATATCGGGCGATGAAGGTGGCGGCGATATGGGCGTGGGCCGCCAGCCGTCCGCCGCAGATCCCGGGGATGGTGAGGCTGAAGCAGACGACCGCCGCCGCGAAATCGTTATCCCGGCTGAGCCGCAGCGGGTCGCCTGTCAGGGCGGAAAGAAGGCCGTCCGCAACGTAGAGGTTGAGCAGGGTGCAGAGCGGCAGGAAGAAAAGGATTGCGACAAAGGCCGTGCCCACAAAGTAGGCCAGCGCATTCGCGTCCCGGCTGTGTGCGGAGGGGGTGGGCGTTTTCATGGCGCATGTCTCCCGTCGTGCATGGGCCCTGCCATTGGCGGCGGGCGGCTGTTCCCCGGCGAGGCTTCCTCGCGACGCGGCAGGAGAGACAGGGGGAAGCGCAACGCCACCCGCCCTTGCCGCCCCGCGTCCCGCCTCAGCGCAGTTCCACGATGGTCATGCCGTCGCCGCCGCGATCTTCCGGGGCAAGGGCAAAATGGGCCACCGCCGGGAAGCCGCGCAAAAACTCGTGGATTTGCCGCCGCAATGCGCCGGTGCCGCGCCCGTGCACCACTTCCAGCTCATGGAAGCCCGCCAGCAGGGCCTTGTCGAGGAAGCGCTCCACCTCGGCCAGCGCCTGATCGGCGCGCATGCCGCGCAGATCGAGCTTGAGCGAGGGGCCGTCATCGGCCCCGGCCTGCGCGCGCACGGCCCGGCCCACAGCCGAGGGGGCAGCTGTCGGAGCGGCGGTCACGGGCAGGCGCACGTCCTTCATGGCGGCCCAGAGGCTCACGCCATTGAGGTCGAGACGCAGGCGGTTGCGGCGTTCGTCAATGTCCGTGATGCGGCCGCGCTTGTTGAAGGCCGTATGCAGCACCTCCTGTCCCACGCGGAAATCGGCGGCCGCGGGCTGGGGCGCGGCCTGCGCTTCCGGCTGGGGGGGCGCGGCCAGCGAGGCCCGCAGGCGGGACATTTCGCGCAGGGCCTGCTTCTGGGTGGCACGGCCCTCTTTCCAGGCGCGCAACAATTCCTGCGCCTGCGCGCGTACCTCGTCATGTAGGCGCAGACGTTCCTTTTCGTACTTTTCGCGGGCGTGCTCGGCCTCGTGGCGGGCCTTGTCCTGCGCTTTCTTCAGATCGCGCAATTCCTCCTCGCGGCGGGCGGCCAGATCGTTGAGGCGCTGGAGCACCTGCCCGGTCTCCTGCCCGTCCTGCAAAAGGTATTGTTCCGCGCGGCGCAAAATGCTTTCCGGCAGGCCGTGTTCGCGGGCCACGTCCAGCGCCTGACTGGCCCCCACCTGATCGTAGGCCAGCCGGAAGAGGGGCTTCTTGCTCTGCGGGTCAAAGAGCACCGAGGCCGCCCGCGCGCCCTCGCGGGTGAGGGCATAGCTCTTGAGGGCCGGGAAGTGGGTGGCGGCAAGCGTATAGGTCTGTTTTTCCAGCAGTTCGTCGAGGACGGCCTGCGCCAGCGCCGCGCCCTGCGCCGGATCGGTGCCCGCGCCAAATTCGTCCAGCAGTACGAGGGCTTCGGCGTCCAGATGCTTCCAGGCCTTGCCCAGATGCTGAATCTGGGCCGTGAAGGTGGACACGTTGTCCGCAAGGCTCTGCTCGTCACCGATGAAGGCATCCACCCGCCCGAACCACGGCAGATGCGAGCCCGCGCCCGCAGGCACGGGCAGGGCGCTGAGAGTCATGGCGGCCATGAGGCCCAGCGTCTTGAGGCAGACCGTCTTGCCGCCCGCATTGCCGCCGGTGATGATGAGCGCCCGTTCGCCGGGGCGCAGGACGATGTCCAGCGGGCGCACGCGGCGCCGGGCCGCCTCGCGGGCCTCGGCCTCGTCGCGGGCGTTGCGGCGTTCGCGTTCCGGCGCGGCCTGTCGGCTGCCGTCCGCATGGCCCAGCAGGAGGAGAGGGTGGCGGGCTTCCAGCAGGCTGATGCCCTCGGCGGCCGGGGTCAGGGGCACGCAGCGCCCGTCATAGCGGTCGGCCAGACGGCACTTGGCCTGCAAAACATCCAGATCGGCCAGCAGATCGAGGGCGGCGCGCGCCCCGGGCAGTTCGGCCAGCAGCAGGGAGCGCAGATAGATGAGGATTCTCTGTTCCTCCTCGCGCTCCTCGCGCTTGAGTTCCTGAAGGCGGTTGTTGATCTCCACCAGAAACATGGGTTCAAAATAGCAGGTCTCGCCGGTCTGCGACCAGTCGTGAATGATGCCCTGCATGCGGCCCTTGAAATTGGCCTTGAGCGGCAGCACATAGCGGTCGGACGAGAGGGTCATGAACTCGTCCTGCAAATAGGGCAGCATATTGTACTGCACGGCGTAGTCCTTGACCTTGCGCATGCAGCTCTGATGCAGGCGGCGCAGTTCGCCGCGCACCTGATGCAGTTCCGGCGAGCTTTCGTCGCGGATGTAGCCGTCATCGGACAGGCAGCGGTTGAGGGCGGCGGTGAGCTGCACCGGCAGGGGCGATTGGCGGGCGAAGGCCAGCAGATGCGGCCACTGATCCTCGGCCTCCGGCACGGCGACGGCCTCCACGGCGGCCTGCGCCAGCCGCAGCACCTCGCGCAGGGCCCAGAAGGCGTCGGTGTCCGGCTGGGCATGGGGCCGTTCCACGGCGCGCAGAAGGCCGCTCACATCCGGGAAGGCCGTCAGGGCAAAGCCGCCTTGCGGACGGGCCGCCCAGACGCGAAATTCCTCGAAAAGGCGGGCGGCATGGGTGACGGCCCCGGCATCGGACAGGGGCGCGACGCGCAGGGCGAGATCGCGGCCCACGCCGGAAGCGCAGAGTGCGGCCAGATGGGCGATGATGGCGTCAAATTCCAGAGCGGCAAGGGTTCGCGCGTGAATCATGGGCAGGGCTGGCCACGGGGCCGGGTGAGAGTGTGGACGGCGCGCCGCAACAGGGGCGCGGCGCAGGAAACGGGAACCAAGAAAAAAGGCCGCGCTACGGCACGGCCCGTCGTCGGCATTACTGGGGCGTCAGGCGCAGTTTGACGGCCTCGGAAAGGGCCTTGCCGTCCACGCGCCCCTTGTGCGAGGCCATGATGGCGGAAATGACCTTGCCCATGTCGCGGGGCGAGGCCGCGCCCACGGCGGCGATGGTTTCCTCGATGAGGCGGCCGAGTTCCTCCTCGCTCAGGGCCTTGGGCAGATATTCCTGAATGACGGCCAGCTCGTCGGCTTCCTTCTGCGCCAGATCGGGACGATTGGCGGCATTGTACTGTTCGATGGAGTCCTGCCGCTGCTTGCCTTCCTTGATGATGACATCCAGCATTTCTTCATCGCTCAGGGTTCCGCCGGGGCGGCGCAGATCCACCAGACGGTTCTTGACCGCCGTCTTGAGCAGGCGCAGCACGGTCAGGCGCACCGCATCCTTGGCCTTGTAGGCCTGCACATAGTCTTTTTCAATCTGTTCAAACAGGCTCATGGAAAACCTCATGGGGATGAACCCCCGGAAAAAATCAAAAAGCGGGAAGCCCGACAAGGGGGCCTCCCGCAAACGGACAGCGTCGCTCACGCCCGAATGGACGCGGGCGCGACATTACGCCGCGTTCATCTTGCGCATTTTCTTCATCAGGCGCTTACGGGCAGCGGCCTTCTTCTTCTTGCGCATCACGCTGGGCTTTTCATAGTGCTGCCGCTTCTTCATTTCGGACAGCACGCCGGCCTTTTCCACCTGCTTCTTGAAGCGGCGCAGCGCGATATCAAAGTTGTAATCGTCTTCGTTGAGGAACACTCCGGGCACAGACATCACCCCCTTTTTTCAGGGCTCCGGCCGTGGCCGGGCGCTTCGGCGGGCAGATCGCCGCCGTTCCGTCGGAACGGAAAGGCATGCTTACGCCCTTTTTGCAAAAAAGGCAAGTCTTTTCCCGAAAAGAAAAGGGCGGCATGCTCCGGCGCGTGAACGGGAGCGGCAGCGCCGCCCGCCGCCGTCATCCCGCTACCTGGCCCCGGCCAGACGCGCGGAACGCTCGCAACCTTCCTCGCAGCCCTGTTGGCAGGCCCTGTCGTACCAATGACGGGCCTTGAAGGGATCGCGTTTGACGCCCTTGCCCTCTTCATACAGGGTGCCGAGATACATCTGGGAGGCAAAAAAACCGTCATTTGCCGCCTTTTCCCAGTATGCGCGCGCCTTGGCATAATCCTGCTTCACGCCCCGGCCTTCATAATGGAGATAGCCGAGATTGTGCAGGGCATAGGGATTGAGTTGCGCGGCGGCCTTTTCCCACCAGTCGCGCGCCTTGGCGTCGTCCTGCGGTACGCCCCAGCCGTTGGCGTACAGGTTGCCGAGCGCATACTGGGCGGTATCCTCGCCCTCCGCGGCGGCTTTTTCCCAGTATGCGCGCGCCTTGGCATAATCCTGCTTCACGCCGAGACCTTCGACATACAGGCGGCCGAGATTGTATTGCGCACCCGGGTAATTCTGCGCGGCGGCCTTTTCCAGCCAGCGGCGGGCAAGGGCGTAGTCCTGCTTTGTCCCGGCGCCGTTGGCGTACATGAGGCCGAGGATATTCTGGGCCGGAGCGTAGCCCTGTTCGGCGGACTTCTTGAACCAGCGGAAGGCCTCGTCCTCGTCCGGCGCGACGCCTTCGCCCCGGCTGTAGCGGGAGCCGAGTTCAAACTGCGCGGTTTTTTCGCCGTGTTTGGCCTCTTTTTTCACCTCGTCAAACGAGGCCGCCAAGGCCGCCGTGCCGCCGACAAGCTGTGCCGCAAGCAACAGCGCAAGACAGAGAAGTTTCATGGGGACTCCTTCGGGTGATGGATGCCCTCGCCCGCCCGCCGCGCGGGCGGTCCGCGTCGGAAAGGCGAAAGTCCGGGCAAGTATGGCACAGGCACGGCCAAAGGTCGAGGGGATGCGGACGGACAATGCGGACGGATAACGCGGACGGACAGCGCGGAAGGACAGCGGCGAGGCCTGAGGGCCGCCCCGCGTCAGCGTTGGGGGCTCAGTCGTGCGGCTTGTTCGCAGCCTTCCCTGCTGCCCTTGCGGCAGGCCGTTTCAAACCACGTCAAGGCGGCGGCGGTGTCCTTTTGTCCGCCCTTGCCCTCGGCATACAGGGTGCCGAGTTGCACCTGCGCGGCGGGAAAGCCCTTCCGGGCCCCTTTCTCGAACCACGCGCGCGCCTTGGCGTAATCCCGGGGAACGCCCTTTCCCCCTTCGCAATAGAGGAGGCCGAGCATGTAGAGGGCGGGCAGAAAGCCCTCCTCAGCGGATTTTTCCCACCATTGGCGGGCTGTTGCGTAATCCTGCTCCACGCCCTCGCCGTTGGCGTACATGACTCCCAGATAAAACTGGGCGCCCTCGTCATCATCGGCGGCGGCCTTTTCCCACAGTGCGCGCGCCCGGGCATAATCCTGCTTCACGCCGAGACCTTCGGCATACAGGAGGCCGAGATTGCGATCCGCCGGGGAATAGTCCTGTGCGGCGGCCTTTTCATACCAATGGCGGGCTGCTGCGTAATCCTGCTTCACGCCGCGACCTTCGGCATACATCGAGCCGAGATAGTTCTGCGCCGTACAAAAGCCCTGTTCGGCGGATTTTTTGAACCAGTGAAAGGCCTTGGCATCATCCCGGGGAACATCCGTGCCCGTCATGTACATGTATCCGAGTTTGCATTGCGCGGTTTGCTTGCCTTCTTCGGCCTCCCGCCGGATCTCTGCAAAGGATGTTCCCCAGGGGGAGGCCGCAAGGGCGGCCGTGCCGCCGACAAGCTGTGCCGCAAGGAAAAGGGCAAGACAGAGAAGTTTCATGGATACTCCTTCGGGTGATGGATGCCGTCGCCCGCCACGCGGGCGGCCCGTGCCGGGTAAGGCGATAGTCCCGGCAAGTAAGGAATAGGGCAAGACAGAGGATTTTCATGGATACTCAGTTGGCTGGCAGATGCCGGCAGTCAGCATGACGCGGGTGCGGCAGAACAGGAGGCGGCTACGCCGGATACGGCGCCCGAAAAAAAACGGGCATACGCGAAACGTATGCCCGACCGGGAAAAAAGCGCACCTGTTTGCGGCGCGACATATGGCAATGGCGTTTTCCGCGGAAGGGCTGCCGGCGCGGAAAAACGGACTGCGATCCCTAGTCCCCCAAGGCGTCCTTGAGCATTTTGCCGGGACGGAAACGGATAACCTTGCCGGCAGGGATGTTCAGCGTTTCACCGGTGCGCGGATTGCGGCCCTGCCGGGCTTCGCGGCTGTCCACGCTGAAGCTGCCGAAGCCCGTGAGCGTGAGCTTGCCTTCTTCCACAAGGCTTTCTTCCACGGCGGCAAGAAAGGCATTGAGCACTCGTTCAGCGGCCGCCTTGGTCAGATTGGACTTGGCCGCAACTTTTTCAATAAAATCCGACTTGGTCATTTTCTTTCCTCCTACACTCTTCCCGGCCCCCCCGGCCAGGGTTGTTGTGCGGCGTATCGGGATCAGGCGGAAAAAGAAAGGCCGCACAAGCTGAAAGGAACAATTTTCCGAAAGGTTGTCAAGCTCTGGCAGCCCAAAGCAGGCTCAAATTCTGAAAATCGGCCACGGAAAGCTGCTCGGGACGCAGATTTGGGTCAAGATTTGCCGCCTGCGGCAGATCCTGAAGGGCACTTTCCCCGCTGCGGCGAAAGATGCCCCCGATCTGCTTGCGGCGCTGCTGGAAGCAGATTTTCAGCAGGCGCGACAAATGGTCAGCATGGAGCGGCCGGGCCTCGGGCGGCAGAGGGGTGAAGGACAGCACGGCGGAATCCACTCTGGGCGGCGGGCTGAAGGCTCCCGGCCCCACGATGAATTCCAGACGCGGGCTGACAAAGCTCTGCACCCAGACCGACAGCGCGCCGTACTGGGCCGTGCCGGGTCGGGCGGCAAGGCGTTGCCCCACCTCCTTTTGCACCATGAAGGCTCCACGCAGCAGGCCGCGTGCCTGCGCCACCATGTCCCAGAGCATGGGCGAGGCCACATTGTAGGGCAGATTGCCCGCGATTTTCCACGGATAGTCCGGCGTGATGCGCGACCAGTCAAAGCGCAGGGCGTCGCAGAGCACGGCCTGTGTGCGCGTCCCGGCCTGACGCTGCCGCTCGGCGGCCCAGTGATTGTCCTTTTCCAGCAGGAGCAGGCGGGCATGGGGCTGGGCCTCCAGGGCGCGGGTCAGCGCGCCCGGCCCGGGGCCGATCTCGATGACGCGATCTCCGGACTCGGGCAGGAGCAGGGCGGCAATGCGCCGGCAGATATGGTCGTGCTTCAGGAAATGCTGGCCAAGGCTCTTTTTGGCTGCGGGCTGGGCGGCAGGGGCGGGCTGTTTCATGGCGCGCATCCCGCGATCAGGGCAGGTCGAAGCGGTCAAAGGCCAGCATGAGGCCCGCACGGCCCTGCGTTGCCGAACGCAGCTGGGTGGAAAAGCCGAAGAGCCTGCGCAGGGGGGCCGTGGCCTGCACCTGCTTGAGGCCCGCCCGATCCTGCAAATCGTCCACCTTGCCGCCGCAGGTTCCCAGCAGGCTGATGGCCGCGCCCAGAAAATCGTCCGGCACGCTGATTTCCACCTTCATGATGGGTTCCAGGGTCACGGGCGAGGCGGCGGACACGGCCTCGCGCAGGGCCTGCCCGGCGGCAAGGTGCGTGCCCGGCACGGTGGTCAGACCCTCGATGCGCTCCACCAGCTCAAGGCGCACCGCCACATCTTCCAGCGGATAGCCGGTGCGTTCGCCGCTTTGCAGGGCGTCCCGCACGCCGGACAGGGCGGCGTCCAGCAGGGCCTTGGGCAGCAGGCGCGCGGCCTCCTGCGGATCAACGGGCAGAAAGTCGCCCACCGTGACCGCATTGCCCGTGCCGCGCTCGCGCGGGGCAATGCTCAGGCGTACATGGCCCTGATGGTGCTCCTTGCCGAGATCGCGGTCGAAAACCACGTCGGCCTCGCCCGTCCTGCGCACGCATTCGCGCAGGATGACCTGCGGATGCCCGGCGCGCGGTTCGATGCCGTATTCGCGGCGGATGCGCTCCAGCAAAATGTCCAGATGCAGTTCCCCCATGCCGGAGACCATGCGACAGCCGGATTCCTCGTCCTGCCGCACGAGCAGGGTGGGATCCTCGGCGGCAAAGCGTTCAAGCGCCTCGTCCAGCACCTTGCCCTCGTCGGCATTGCGCGGCTCCAGGGCCAGGGTGATGACCGGGGCGTAACTTTCGATGGCTTCCAGTCGCACCTGCCGTTCGCGTGCGCAGAAGGTCTCGCCGGTATGGGCCGAGCGCAGGCCGATGACGCTGACGATGTCGCCCGCCGAGGCGCTGTCCAGCTGTTCGCGGCGATCGGCGTGCATGCGGTAGAGGCGGCCCACACGCTCGTCACAGTTGCCGTTGACGTTGCGCAGGTTGTCCCCCTCATGCAGGGTGCCGGCATAGAGGCGCAGAAAGCTCAGTTTGCGCCCGTTTTCCATGAGCACCTTGAAGACCAGCGCGGCCACGGGGGCAGCCGGGTCGGCGGGGATGGGGCTTTCCCGGCCTTCGGCATCCATGCCCACGGGCGCGGGAATGTCCAGCGGCGAGGGCAGCCAGGCGCAGACCCCGTCCAGCAGGGGCTGCACGCCGCTGTTGCGCAGGGCCGAACCGCAATAGACGGGCGTCACGGCGCGGGCAAGGGTGGCCCGGCGCAGGGCCTGCCGGATGTCCTCCGGCCCGTAGTCGCCGCCCAGATAGGCTTCCAGAAAGGCGTCGTCAGCCTCGGCCAGCTTTTCCAGCAGCAGTTCCCGCCACCGGGCGCAGAGCGCCGCCGCATCGCCGCCCGCCTCAGCCGCCGGTTGCCGCAGTACCGTGCGGCCCTGATCCTCCGGGGAAAAGGTGAGCATTTCTTCGCTCAGCAGATCCACGAGGCCCCGGAAGTCCTCGCCCTGCCCGAGCGGTACGGTGAGCGGCAGGGGATTGGCCCCGAGACGCTCGCGCATGGCCGCGAGCACTGCCTCGAAATCCGCGCCCAGCCGGTCAATCTTGTTGATGAAGGCCAGTTTTGGCACGGCAAAGTGTTCGGACTGCCGCCAGACCGTTTCCGACTGCGGCTCCACGCCGGCCACGGCGCAAAAGACGCCCACCGCCCCGTCCAGCACGCGCAGGGAACGCTCCACCTCGATGGTGAAATCCACATGGCCGGGCGTGTCGATGAGGTTGAGCGTACAGTCGTTCCATTGGCAGGACGTACAGGCCGAGGTGATGGTGATGCCGCGTTCCTGCTCCTCGGGCAGGTAGTCCATGGTGGCCGTGCCCTCATGCACTTCGCCCAGACGGTGGATTTTGCGGCTGTAAAAGAGCATGCGCTCGGAAAGGGTGGTTTTTCCGGCGTCGATGTGGGCGATGATGCCGATGTTGCGAATGTCCTTCATGCGCTGTCCTGTCGGGCTGGCGGGAAGAGGAAAAGGCGCGCCTACAGCGGGCCGAGGGCCATGCGCCGGATGGCGAAGAACTCGGGCGTCAGGCCGTCATGCAGCCAGAAGCCTTCGCAGCCGGGCGTCAGGGCCAGCGGAGCCGCGCCGCGTCCGAAGGGCCGATCCGCGCTCAGGTGGCAGTGGGCGCGGGCGGCCTCAGGAGTGGTATAAATGGCCGACGGACTTTCCGGCAGGGCGGCGGTGCGGGCGCGCTTGACGCAGCCCTCGCCGTGGGCCAGCACAAGGGCCTCCATGTCGAAAAGATCCGGTTGCGGCAGGGCCAGGGCCGGGGCGCAGCGCTCCTCATAGCAGGGAATGTTGAGATGGCGCGCCGTCTGGACGGCAATGTCCAGCTCGCCCTTGTGCAGGAGAACGAGGCGGCCCGGGCCGGGCTGGGTTTCTTCCAGCAGGCGGCAGAGGCCCGTTTCGTCCAGACAGAACACATCCTCCACGCCGCCCAGTTCCAGAGCCAGCAGGGCCTGCGGCGTGGGCGTGAAGGAACCCGCGCCCACGCAGACGGCTCCCAGCAGGGGCACCTGGGCCAGCAGGCCGGGCAAAAAGGCCGCCGTCAGGCGCGCCGCCGCCGCATAGGCCGGAGGAAAGGCCACAATGGCCCACGGGGCCGGGCAGCGGTGGGACTCCTGCCAGAATCCGTTGAAGGGATCGCTCCAGCCGCCGTGCTGCTGCGCGGCCGGGCGGCCGAAATGGCTGGCCAGCAGGGCCAGACCGGTTTTGAGAAAAGCGCGCAGGGGAGCGGATGTGCCTTCGTAGGCAGCGGCGCAGGCCGCGTCGTCCACGCGGCGGGCGTCCAGCCATTGGGGCCAGCCGGCGGCCGGATCGTCAAAAATGTCGGGAAGGGTGGCGGCGTTCATGGAATCTCCTCGTTGGGCAGGGCATGTCTCCGGCGGCAGCGCCGTCCACGCGCGGCAGCGCTGCCCGACAAGCATAGCAGAACCTTGTCCCGTGCGCCAGTGGGCCGCGCGGCCCGTCGCGACACCCGCTTTGCCGGAGCCAGACCCGGCCTGTCCCGCTGCCGGAACGACCGGCAGGGCGAAAAAAAGGAGGGGCAAGCCCCTCCCGCGCGTATTCCGTCCTATTCCTTTTCGCAGGCCTGCCAGCGGCGCACCACCTCGCGCCGCAGGCCCCCGGCCATGCCGTCCTTGCCGATCTTGAGCGCCGCATACGCCGCCCAGGGCAGGTTGCGGCACTGGACAGCGGCCGCATGCACCACGTCGGCCAGGATGTCGTCCCGCCGATCCGTATGGCTCATGGCCAGCGCCGAGGCGCAGGCGGCGTCGTAACGGTGCTGTTCGAGGGCTTCCCGCGCCAGATTGGCCCGGCGCTCGTCCTTGTGTTCGGGCATGTCGCGGGTCAGGACAATGGCCGCCAGGGTCTGGGCCAGCGGATCATTGCCGGGATCCTCCTGAATCCTGGTTACGGCGTCTTCCAGCAGGAGGGCGCGCTGTTCCAGTTTTTCGGGAATGACATCGCTGTCGCCACAGGCGGCAAGGCCGAGGCCCAGTCCGGCGACAAAGGTCGCGGTCAACAGACGTTTGCTCATGAAGGCGTTTATCCTGTTGCAGGTTGATGAAGGGCGCATCTTCCCGCCGTCCGCAAGGGTTCCATTCCGGCGGGGGCGCGCCATGCCCTGTCCGTCGGGAACAGGGCAACGGGACATTGGATCAGTCGCGGCCCGCCAGCCACTGCCGCAGCTGTTCGAGCTGGCGCGCCACGGACTTCGGCCCGGTTCCGGCCGGGGTTTCGCGGCGGCGCACGGCGGCGTCGTAATCGAGCACGGCATACACATCCTCGTCGATGCGCGCATCCAGCGTTCTGAGCTGCTCGAGGCTCAGATCCTCGAGGCCCTTGCCTTCCTTTTCGGCCAGGGCCACGGCATGCCCGGTGACGTGATGGGCCTCGCGGAAGGGCAGGCCCTTGCCCACAAGATAGTCGGCCAGTTCCGTGGCGTTGAGGAAGCCGCGCGCGCAGGCGGCGCGCATGCGATCGGTACGGAAGGAGGCTTCCTCCAGCATGCCCGCCATGAGGCTGAGCGAGGCTTCCACCGTGCGGTCGGCATCGAGGAAACCTTCCTTGTCTTCCTGCAAATCCCGGTTGTAGGTGAGGGGCAGGCCCTTGACCGTGGTGAGCAGGCCCATGAGCGCGCCATACACCCGGCCGGTCTTGCCGCGCATGAGTTCGGCCACATCGGGATTCTTTTTTTGCGGCATGATGGAAGAGCCGGTGGAATAGCCGTCCGAGAGGCTCACGAAGCCGAAGGCCGGATTGGCCCAGAGGATGATTTCCTCGCAGAGACGGGACAGGTGGGCCATGATGCAGGAGGCGGCGAACAGGGCTTCCAGCACGAAGTCCCGGTCGGACACGCCGTCCATGGAATTGCCGTAAATGGCCTCGAAGCCCACTTCCCGGGCCACGCTTTCGGGGTCGAGGGGATAGGTGGTTCCGGCAAGGGCCGCGCAGCCCAGCGGGGAGACGCGCACCCGTTTGCGCACGTCGTCCAGCCGCTCGACATCGCGGGCGAACATCCAGGCATAGGCCAGCAGATGATGGGCAAGGCTCACGGGCTGGGCCGGTTGCAGATGGGTGCAGCCGGGCAGGATGTCGGCCTGATGGCCGTCGGCCAGACGCACGAGGGTGGCCACCAGATGCGCGGCGGCCTTCTGCCAGTCGGCCAGCCGGTCATTGACGAAGAGCCGGAAAGTGAGGCCCACCTGATCATTGCGGCTGCGCCCGGTATGCAGCTTCTTGCCGGTATCGCCCACCAGCTCGGTGAGGCGGGCCTCGATGTTCATGTGCACGTCTTCCAGAGCGGGCTGCCAGTCAAATGTCCCGTCCTCGATTTCCTTCCTGACGGCATTGAGGCCGCGCACAAGGGTTTCGGCCTCCTGCGGGGTGATGATGCCCTGCCGCCCCAGCATGCGGGCATGGGCCTGCGAGGCGCGGATGTCCTGCGCGTAGAGGGCGCGATCATAGGTTTGGGAATCGGTATAGGCGGCCACGGCCTCCCGGGGGCCTTCGGCAAAGCGGCCGCCCCAGCTCTGATTGGTGCTCATAGTCAGCTCTCGCAAAAGAAGAAGGTGCGGAAAAGGCGCGGAGACCCGCCGGGGCCGTCCGCGCCTGTCCATGACGCCGATGCCGGGCTATTTGCCCAGCTTGGCCTTGATGGCGGCGTACATGCCGAGCCGCAGGCCGTTGAGGCGGATGAAGCCCGCCGCATCCTTGTGATCGTAATCGCCGCCCTCGAAGGTGGCGAGATCCTCGGAGAAGAGGGAATAGGGAGAGGTGCGGCAGAGCGGCCAGACCCCACCCTTGTAGAGCTTGGCCTTCACCGTGCCGGTGACCGTCTCCTGCGACTTGTCGAAAAAGGCCTGCATGGCTTCGCGTTCGGGCGAGAACCAGTAGCCGTTGTAAACGGCGTGGGAGTAGGGCACGGCCAGCTGATCGCGAATGGCCAGCAGATCGCGATCCATGCAGATGCCCTCAAGGTCGCGCTGCAGGGCAAAGAGCAGGGTGCCGGCGGGATTTTCGTACACGCCGCGGCACTTCATGCCCACATAGCGGTTTTCCACCATGTCGTCACGGCCGATGCCGTGCTTGCCCGCCTTTTCGGCCAGCACGCGAATAATGTTGTAGGGCGAGAGCTTTTCCCCGTTGACGGACACGGGATTGCCGGCCTCAAAGCCCACTTCGATGATTTCCGGCTCGTTGGGGGCCTGCTCCACGGGCACGCAACGCTCGTGGCAGGATTCGTGCGGGGCATTGGCCGGATCTTCCAGTTCGCTGCCTTCAAAGCTCGTGTGCAGCATGTTGGCGTCCATGCTGTAGCGTTTGGCCGCGGAGGAAATGGGAATGCCGTGCTTTTCGGCAAAGGCGTTGAGGGCCGTGCGGGACATGAGATCCCATTCGCGCCAGGGGGCGATGACCTTGATGTCCGGCGCGAGCGCCTTGGCGGAAAATTCAAAGCGCACCTGATCGTTGCCCTTGCCGGTGGCGCCGTGGGAAATGGCGTCCGCGCCCTCCTTGCGGGCGATGTCGATAAGGGCCTTGGTGATGCAGGGCCGGGCGATGGAGGTGCCCAGCATGTAGCGGTTCTCGTAGCGGGCGGCGCCGCGCATCATGGGAAAGACGAAATCCCGCGCCATTTCCTCGCGCAAATCCACCACATAGGCCTTGGAAGCGCCGGTCTTGTAGGCCTTGGCCTCGACCCCGCTCAGGTCTTCCGGCTGGCCGAGGTCAGCCGTGCAGGTGATGACTTCGCAATGGTAGGTTTCAATCAGCCATTTGAGGATGACTGAGGTATCCAGCCCGCCGGAATAGGCGAGCACCACTTTTTTGATCTTGTTGCTCATGGCAGCCTCGCTAGAAAAGAGTGGCCGCAAGTATTGCCGCAAATGGCGGCTTTGGCAAGTCCCCCCCTTGCGTCCCCCGCCGTATGGGCGCGCGGGAAGCTGAGAATCAAACTCTCCAGTTCAAATCTGTTGCAACCCGCCGTATGGGCGCGCGGGAAGCGGCCCGAAACACGACCGGAAAGAAGGACGACGGCATGGTTTGCGCGGGATGGGTGGCCGCGCGCGGGGGGCCTTGTGGGCCGGGCTTTCGGCCACGGCGGCGGCGCTGGCCGGCCCTGCGGCAAGGGTGGGAAACCGTGGGAGAGCGAGAATGATTTTTGATAAGTAATATGCTGAATTTCAAGAAAAAGTTTGTATGCTGCCGTGGGTATCGTCTCTTGACAGAGGGGAGGGCTTGGGGCATAAGTGGGAAAAAGTGGTAAAACATGGTAATTGTGTGGTAGATCGTGAGAAAGCTCTTTCGTGGCAGTTTTCATCGCAGCCTGGACGCCAAGGGGCGTCTGATGCTGCCTCCCGGATTCCGCGACGGCCTGCAGGCCGAAGGCGGGAACGGGACATTCTGGCTCACGGCCTACTACGGACATTTGACGGCCTATCTGCCCGATGACTGGGAAAAGATCATCGAGCAGCTGAGCCGTATCCGCTTTCCTTCCCCGGCGCTGTCCCATTTCAAGTCCAAGGTCATCGGGCTGGCACAGGAGATGATCCCTGACCCGCAAGGGCGGGTGCGCATACCGCAACCGCTCATGCGCGAGGCCGGATTGTGCAAGGACGTGGTGCTGGTGGGCATGCTCGACAAGTTTGAAATCTGGGATCAGGGCCGCCATGACGCCATTGAGCTTGCGGATGTCTCCGCCGAACTGGCGGCCAGCGGCATAGAATTCTCCTTGTAAAGGGGTGCGCATGAGCCTTGCATCCTCTGTCAGCGATATTGCCTCGCGCCATCTTTCCGTGCTGCCGCGCGAAACGCTGGCGGTCTTTGCCCCGCTCTGGACGGAGGGCGAGGGGGATGTGCGCCTGCTGGACGGCACGCTGGGTCTCGGCGGGCACACCCAGGCCCTGCTGGAAGCCTCGCCGCGCGTGCGCGTCTGCGGTCTGGACAGGGACGAGGAGGCGCTCGCCCTGGCCCGGCAGCGGCTGGCCCCCCACGGGGATCGCTTCCGGGGGTTCCATATTTGCTACAGCCGCTTTGCAGAGGCCCTGGACGAACTGGGCTGGGACAGGCTGGACGGGGCGCTGCTGGACATCGGCGTGTCCTCGCTGCAGCTGGACGAGGCCCAGCGCGGCTTCAGCTTTTACGGCGACGGCCCGCTGGACATGCGCATGGATCAGCAGTCCGGCCGGCCCTCGGCCTGGCACTGGGTCAACCGGGAATCCTTTGATCGCCTGCGGGACTGCATCGCCACCCTGGGCGAGGAGCCGCAGGCCGGGCGCATTGCCCGCACCATTGTGGAGGCCCGGCAAAAAGACAGCATCGATACCACCGCCCAGCTGGCCGCGCTGGTGGAGCGCGCCTATCCGCCAGCCTGGCGGGCGAAGGCCCGCCGTCACCCGGCCACGCGCACCTTTCAGGCCCTGCGCATGGCCGTCAATGACGAGCTGGGCGAACTGCAGGCCTTTCTGGACGCCATTCTGGGGCGCTTGCGGGTGGGCGGACGGCTGGCCGTCATCTGCTTTCATTCGCTGGAGGATCGCATGGTCAAGCAGGCCATGCGGCACTGGGCCGAGGGCTGCCGCTGTCCGCGCCATGTCATGCGCTGCGTCTGCGGTCACGAGCCTGAGGTGCGCATTCTGTTCAAGAAGCCCGTGCAGGCCGGCGAGGACGAGCTGGCCCGCAATCTGCGGGCAAGCAGCGCCAAGTTGCGCGCCGCGGAAAAGATCGCTGAAGCCGCGACGGCAGGGAGTGAATCGCCATGCGCATGAAGACGGCAATGCTGCAGCGCACAAGCGGACGCGGCTGGCTGCTGGTGCTGGCCTGGGGCGTCATTGCCTGCATGAGCATGGGGCTTGTGCTGGTCTGGGTGAATATCGAGCGCATGGACACCAATTATTTTATCAATATTGCCCAGAATACGCTCAAAGAGCGCAAGTCCCTGCGGGCCAAGCTGCAGGTGGAGCGCGAGCGTCTGCTGTCGCCCTATGAACTGCGCCGCCGGGCGGAGGAATTCGGCATGAAGGAGCCGAAGCCCGGGCAGGTGCGGCGTTTGCAAGTCAATTGATGCATTTTCCGCCGGTGCGGCAGCGGGCCGGAAAAAGCCCGCACGGCCTGCGGCAACGGCGGCATTCGGAAAGAGGAAAGGGGTTCGGAGCATGCTGAAATTTTCGCTGTCGCGCGGCAAGCGCAACACGCCGAAAAAGAACGAAAGCAGACCGCGCAAGCGTCAGCCTGCCGTCTCGCGCCTTCTCGGCGAATCCTCGGGCAACAGGGCCAATGCCTCACGTCAGGCCGCCAAAAAGAGTTTCTGGGCCGATGTGGACTGGACGCGCGCCCGCATCAATCTAGTCGTTGCCGGTTTCTGTCTGCTGTGGGGCGGCCTCTGGTGCCGCGCCTGGTATCTGCAGATGATCGAGGGGCCGCGCCTGGCGGATCGGGCCAACCGGCAGCACACGGCCACTGAACTGGTGACCGGGCGGCGGGGCATGATCTTCGACCGCAACGGACAGGTGCTGGCCCGCAGTGTGGAAGCCCGTTCCGTCTATGCCAAGCCGCGCGAGATTCAGGATTTCCTGACCATGGCCAATACTCTCGGCCCGCTGCTCGGCATGGAGCCGCAAAAGCTCTATGATAATCTGTCCAAAACCAGCCGCCGCTTTGTCTGGTTGCGTCGCAAGGTGGACGATTATACTGCCGAGGCCGTGCGCCGGGCCAATATTCCCGGCATCGGCCTGACCAAGGAATATGATCGCGTCTATCCTTTCAAGCATCTGGCCGGACAGCTGCTGGGCTTTGTGGGGCTGGACGACAAGGGACTGGAAGGCATCGAGCGTTCGCTCGACGGGCGTCTGGGTTCGCTGCCCACCCGGCAGGTGGTGCAGCGCGATGCCACGGGCCGCCGCTTCTATCTGCATGAGGAGGGGCGCACCGAGCCGCGCGGCGAGGACATCACCCTGACCATCGACGTGCAGATGCAGTTCATTGCCGAGGAGGCCGTGGCCCGCGCCGCAAAGGACTTTGATGCCCGCTGGAGCGGCGCGCTGGTGGTGGACGTGCCGTCGGGCGAAATTCTGGCCTGGGCGCAGTATCCCTTCTTCAATCCCAACAATTATCGGGAATCCAGCCCGGTGGTCTATCGCAACCGGCTGGCGGCGGACGCCCTGGAACCGGGATCGACGTTCAAGCCCTTCATCATGGCCGCCGCCCTGCAGGAAAGAAAGATCAATCCCAACACGGCCATCGACTGCGAAAACGGGCGCTGGGAAACGAAAAAGGTCACCCTGCGCGACACCTCGCGGCAGGGCGTGCTGCCCGCTCACAAGGTGCTGCGCTACTCCTCCAATATCGGCATGGCCAAGATCGGTCTGGAGCTGGGCGCGCCCACCACCTACCGCTACCTGCGCGCGCTGGGCTTTGGCGAACATGCCGCCGTGCCGGTGGCCGACAGTCGCGGCATCCTGCGCGTTCCCCGGGACTGGAGCGATGTGGACATCATGTCCGCCGCCTTCGGGCAGAGCGTATCCGTCACCGCGCTGCAAATGGCGCAAGCCTATCTGACCCTGCTCAACAACGGCGTGCGCAAACCGCTCTGCCTGCTCAGGGAAGACAGCCATGTGGAGGAGCGTCAGCCCCGCATCTTCCGTGAGGAAGTGGCCGAGCAAGTGCGCAGGATGATGCGCGATGTGGTGGAGGAAAAGGACGGTACCGGCAAACGTGCCCGTATCGAGGGCGTGGAGGTGGCCGGCAAGACGGGCACGGCCCAGAAGGCCGACCGCCGGGCCGGTGCTTATGGCGACAAGCGTCTGGCTTCCTTTGTGGGCTTTCTGCCTGCCGAGAATCCGCGGTATCTCATCCTCGTACTCGTGGATGAACCCACCAAGAACCAGTACGGCGGCGTGGTGGCTGCGCCGGTCTTCCGTGAGATCGCGGCCCGCACCATCACCTACAGCGGCGCCATCGTACCCACCGCCGTAGCCGAGGAAAAGGAAGAAAAGCGCAGCGGGCGGCAGCGCAGTCTCAAGCTCTCCCTGCCGACAGCTCCGTATCTGGCCGAGGCGGCGGTGACGCCCGCCCGCCATGTGACCGAAGGCATGCAGTTGCCCGGCCATCGCAGCCGGGCCGGTGCCAGAGTTCCCGACGTGCGGGGCAAAAGCCTGCGCAATGCGGTGGAACTCTTTGCCCGGGCGGGCATCGTGCCCGAACTCAAGGGCAGCGGCAGCCGCGTGATCAAGCAGAGTCCGCCCGCGGGCAGCAGCTGGTCTGAGGAAAGCAAGAACGTCAAATACATCCTTTGGCTTTCGGAGAAGTAGGCATGAACGGCCCCTTTGACGCATTGTGCGAACAGGTGGAACAGGGCGGCGTGGAAGTTCGCGCCGACTCGCGACAGGTACAGCCCGGCGACATCTTTGTGGCCGTGCCCGGCGCAAGCGAGGACGGAGCGCGCTTCATTCCCGCCGCGCTCGAGGCCGGGGCAGGCGTCATCGTCTGCACGCCGCAGGCCGCCGCCTCCCTCGAAGCGGGCGGGGCCTGCCGCATCGTCGCCCATGCCGACCCGCGCGAGGCGCTCTGGCGTCTGGCTGCGGCACGCTGGCATACGGCGGCGCATCCCATGACCATCATCGGCGTCACCGGCACCAACGGCAAAACCACCAGCGCCTATTTGCTGGAGCATCTTTTCACGGCCGCAGGGCACACGGTCGGCGTGCTGGGCACGGTCAATTACCGCTGGCCCGGCCATGTGGAAAATGCGCCTCTCACCACCCCCGATCCCCTGAGCCTGCACGCCATGCTGGCCCGCATGGCCGAGGCGGGCGTGGATGTGGCGATCATGGAGGTCTCCTCCCACGCGCTGGATCAGCAGCGGGTGGGCGGCATTCCCTTTGCCGGGGCGCTCTTTACCAATCTGACGCAGGATCATCTGGATTTCCATCCCGACATGGACGCCTACTTCGCGGCCAAGGCCAGACTGTTCACGGAACTGCCCCGACAGGACAAGGCGCTGGCCGTCAATGCGGACGACGCATGGGGCCGCCGGCTGCTCGATCTCTGCCCCGCAGCCCTTTCCTACGGCCTGCAGGTTGCGCCGGCCGCCGGGGAGGCGGGCGGCAGGCATCGCCACCTGCGCGGCGAAATCCGGCATGCGGGCACGGACGGCCTGCAACTGCGCATGACGCTCGAGGGGCGTGCATGGGAATTGCGTTCGCCGCTGGTGGGGCAGTTCAATGCGCTCAATCTGCTGGGCGTGCAGGCTCTGGCGCTGGGGCTGGGGCTGGATGTGGAGGCCCTGCGGGCGCTGGAGGACTTTCGCGGCGTAAGCGGCCGGCTGGAGCGGGTGGAGAATCCGCGCGGCCTCAATGTCTTTGTGGATTACGCCCACACGCCCGATGCGCTGGTCAATGTGCTGCAGGCGTTGCGCGGTGCGGGCTTCAAACGCATTGTCGCCGTCTTTGGCTGCGGCGGCAATCGGGATCGCGGCAAGCGCCCGCTCATGGGCGAGGCTGTGGCCCGCCATGCCGATGTGGCGGTGCTGACCTCGGACAATCCGCGTTTTGAGGAGCCTGAAGCCATCCTGCGGGATGTGCTGCCCGGCCTGAAAACGGCCCGGGAAGTGCTGGTGGAAGCCGACCGCCGCACGGCCACCCGCAAGGCCCTCGAGATGCTGGGGCCGGAGGATGCCCTGCTCATCGCGGGCAAGGGGCATGAGGATTATCAGATCATTCAGGGCGTCAAGCACCACTACAGCGATCAGGAAGTGGTACGGGAGATACTGGGGTGCGCCTAGAACTGGAAGAACTGGCTGCTGCCGCCGGCTGCACGCTGCCGGAGGCCGCGGGGAACGTGACCGTCACCGCCGTGGTCACGGACAGCCGTGCCGTGCGGCCCGGCACGCTCTTTGTCTGCCTGGCGGGCGAACATGCGGACGGGCACGACTTTGCGCTCACAGCCCAGGAAAGCGGGGCTGCTGCCGTGCTCGGCACGCGCGCGGCTGAGGACATGCCCGCCGGACTGCGCATCCCCTATCTGCGGGCGGATGATGCGGTAACGGCCCTGGGCCGCATGGCAGCCTGCTGGCGCAGCCGCTGCACCGGAGTGAAGGTCGTCGGCATTACCGGTACCGCCGGCAAGACAACGGTCAAGGAATTGCTGGCTCAGACCCTGGCCCTTCAGGGCAAGACGGCGCGCAATCCCGTCAACCTGAACAATCAGATCGGCCTGCCGCTCTCTCTGCTGGCCACGGACGGCGATGAAGCCTTCTGGGTCATGGAGGTCGGCATCAGCCACGAGGGCGACATGGACGAGCTGGGCGAAATCCTGCGCCCGGATGCGGCCCTCATCCTCAACGTGGGGGCCGGGCATACCGAGGGGCTTGGGGCGCGCGGCGTGGCCTGGCACAAGGCGCGCCTGTTGCGCCATGTGCCCCGCGAGGGCATCTGTCTCATCAGCGCCGACTATCCCGATCTGGTACGCGAGGCGAGGGCCGTGCGGGGGGATTTGCACTATTTTACCGCCGAGGGCCGTCCCCTGCAGTTTCGCGGCGCGGCAGCCGGACGGGACGGGGAGCGGGGGCGCTACCGCCTCAGTCTGGACGGCAAATCCTGCGACGTGTCGGCGCCCTTCCGGGGCGGCTACGGCACGGAAAACTGCATTGCCGTGGCGGCGATGGCCAGTCTGCTGGGCCTCGCGCCGGAAACCATTGCCCGGGGCATTGCCGGGGCCGAACTGCCCGCTCAGCGATTCGTGCGGCAGAGCATCGGCCCGTGGAGCGTCATTGACGATACCTACAACGCCAATCCGCTGTCCATGCTGCGCATGCTGGACGCCGCCGCCGAGCTGGCCCAGAGCGACGAGCGCGATTGTCTGGTGGCCGTGCTGGGCGAAATGCGGGAACTGGGCGAACTGGCCGAAGCCGAGCATGAACGCCTCGGGCGGCATCTTGCCGAATTGCGGCCCTGTGCCGTCATCTGGAAGGGCGGGCAGGGCGAGGCCGTGCGTGCCGGACTGGAGCGGGGCGGCTATGCGGGCCTTTTCCGCCAGCCGCAAGACGCCGCGGAATTTGTTGACTGCATGGCGGCGCTGGGCAGGGAACATCCGCAGGGCGGGCTGGCGCTGTTCAAGGGTTCGCGCGGCAACGCGCTGGAAGTTTGGCTGACGGCTCTGCGGGACGGGGCCGGCGAACGGCGGGAGAGGTAGCGCATGTTTTACCATCTGCTGGTGCCGCTGGCCAACGAATGGACGGCGCTCAACGTTTTCCGCTACATCACCTTCCGCTCGCTGGCGGCGCTGATGACCGCGCTGGTCATTTCCGTGTTGGTGGGGCCGCGTTTCATTGCCTGGCTGCGCAAGATCAAGTGCGGGCAGTACATTCACGAGGATGTGGCCGCCCATGCGGGCAAGGCGGGCACGCCCACCATGGGCGGCCTGATGATGCTGTTCAGCCTCGGCCTGAGCCTGCTGCTCTGGGCGGATCTGACCAGCGCCTACATCTGGCAGACCTTTTTCGTGTTTGCGGGCTTTGGCGCGGTGGGCCTGTGGGATGACCTGACCAAGCTGCGCCACCACCAGAACCGGGGCATCAGCGGGCGGGCAAAGCTGGCCGGACAGGCCGCCGTGGCCATGCTGGCCATGCTGGCCCTGTACAGCAATGAGGGCTGCAATACCACGCTTTCCATCCCCTTCATCAAGGAATGGACGCCGGATCTGGGCATATTCTACATTCCTTTCGGCATGTTCGTGATGATGGCCGCCTCCAATGCCGTCAATCTCACGGACGGGCTGGACGGGCTGGCCATCGGGCCGACCATCGTGGCGGGCGCGGTCTTTGCCATCTTCATTTACATCACCGGCCATGCGCGCATGGCCTCCTATCTGCTCGTGCCCTATGTGCCGGGCATGGGCGAGGTGACGGTTTTTTGCGGCGCGCTGGTGGGGGCCGGCCTGGGCTTTTTGTGGTTCAATGCCTACCCGGCACAGATTTTCATGGGGGATGTGGGTTCGCTGAGTCTCGGCGGCGTGCTGGGCTATCTGGCCCTGCTGAGCAAGCAGGAACTGGTGCTGGCCGTGGTGGGGGGACTCTTTGTGGCCGAAACCCTGTCCGTCATCATGCAGGTGGGCTACTTCCGCTGGACAGGGGGCAAGCGGCTCTTCCGCATGGCGCCGCTGCACCATCACTTTGAACTCAAGGGCGTGCCGGAGTCCAAAATCATCATCCGCTTCTGGATCACGTCCATCTTGCTGGGGCTTATGGCCCTGTCCGTCCTCAAGCTGCGCTAGACGGGACGGGGGAGGAGAACGCACATGGCTTTGGAACGCAATAGAGGTCGTCGCATTCAGCCCGGAGAACTGGCCGTGGTGGTGGGCGCCGGGCGCTCCGGTCTTGCCGCCGCCCGCCTGCTGCGCCGGGAAAGCGCGCGGGTGCGCCTTCTGGAACGCCACCGCAATGCCATTGATCTGGGCACGCTGGCCGATTTGCAGCGTGCGGGCATCGAGGTGCTGTTCGGCGAACATACGCCGGAACTTTTCGAGAATGCCGCGATGGTGGTTTCCAGTCCCGGCCTGCCCCTTGCCGCCCTGCGCGAGATGATGGGGCCGCAGGCCCAGCGCCCCGGCTGCGAAATCCTGGCGGAAATGGAACTGGCCTGGCGCTATCTGGACGGCGAACCGGTGCTGGCCGTGACCGGCACCAGCGGCAAGACCACCACCGTGAGTCTGGCCGCCGCCATGCTGCAGAAGCAGGGCTATGCCGTCTTTCTGGGCGGCAATATCGGCACGCCCCTTTCGGAATATGTGCTGGCGGGCCGCCGGGCCGATGTGCTGGTGCTGGAAGCCTCGAGTTTCCAGCTGCAGGGCTGTTCCACCTTCTGTCCGCGCGTGGGGGTGATTCTCAATATTTCGCCCAACCATCTGGATCACCACAAGGACATGGCCGAATACATCGAAGCCAAGTTCCGCATCTTCCGCTGCCAGGACGAAGGCGATCTTGCCATCATGGGCGAGGGCCTGCGCAAGGTGGCCGCCGCCTTCCGGCTGCGGGCGCGGCAGCAGCTGTTCATCCCGGCCCGCTGCCCGCAGCGCTTTGCCGAAAGCCGCCTGCTGGGCGCGCACAATGTCTTCAATATGGAAGCCGCCTGGCTGGCCTGCCGCTTTTTCGGCGTAAGCGAGGCCAATGCCGCAGCCGCCGTGGCGGCCTTCCATCCCCTGCCGCATCGTCTGGAACGGGTACGCCGCCATCGCGGGGTGCTCTATGTCAATGATTCCAAATGCACCACCGTGGCTGCGCTCAAGGTGGCGCTGGAGTCCTTTGATCAGCCCGTGCGCCTGCTCTGCGGCGGCAAGTTCAAGGGCGGCGATCTGGCGGCCCTTGTGCCGCTGCTGCAGGAAAAGGTGCACGAAGTGGCCCTGTTTGGCGGCAGTCGCGAGGTCTTTGAAGAGGCCTGGGGCGATGTGGTGCCCCTGCACTGGCACGAAAATCTGGAAGAAGCCGTAACCCTGCTGTCCAGCACAGCCCAAAAGGGCGACGTGGTGCTGCTGGCCCCGGCCACCTCCAGCTTCGATCAGTACGAGAATTATCTGAAGCGTGGCGAGGACTTCAAGCGCATTGTGGGGATGCTGGCATGAAGAAGAACAGCTTTCGCGAAAAAAAGGAAAACGGCGTCCTCGCGCGCGTGGCCGAAAAGGCCCTGCCGGGGGGCTTTGACTGGTGGCTGTTCACGCTGACCGTCATCATCCTGTCCATCGGCCTGATCATGGTGCTCTCGTCCAGCGGCATCGTGGCGGAGATCGACAACGGCGACAAATACTACTTCTTCAAGCGTCAGGTCGTCTTTGCCGTGGCCGGACTGCTGGCCCTCTGGGGTGCGGCCCTCATGCCGCGCGCCTGGCTCTACAAGCTGCAATATCCGGCGCTGTTTCTCTCGCTCCTGCTCCTTCTGCTCACCCTTTCGCCGCTCGCGCCCGCCATCAACGGCGCGCGCCGCTGGATCCCCATCGGGCCGATTTCGATCCAGCCCATGGAATTCGTCAAGATTTCCATGGCGCTCTATCTGGCCTACTTCATGAGCAGCAAGCAGGATTTGATCAAGACCTTCAGCCGCGGCGTCATCCCGCCCTTTGCCGTGACCGGCCTCTTCTGCTTCCTCCTGCTGCTGCAGCCGGATTTCGGCAGCTCGGTCGTGCTGGCCAGCCTGCTCTTTTTCATGTGTGTGGCCGGAGGAACGCGCTTCATCTACCTGTTTTTTGCCATGGCCCTGGTGGTCGCCGGCGCCATGGCGCTGGCCATTGCCTCGCCGTACCGCCTGCGGCGGCTGTTGGCCTTCCTCGACCCCTTTGCCGATCCGTCCAACACCGGCTACCACCTGGTGCAGTCCCTGCTGGCCTTCGGCTCGGGCAGCTTCCTCGGCGTGGGGGTGGGGGCCAGCAAGCAGAAAATGTTTTACCTCCCCGAAGCCCACAACGACTTCATCATGGCCGTGCTGGGCGAGGAACTGGGCTTTGTGGGCGTGAGCGTGGTCATGCTGCTCTTCACCATGCTGTTCTGGCGTTGCTACCGCATCATTATGGGCCAGCAGGATTTGCGCGACCGCTTCACGGCCTTTGGCCTCACGGTGATCATTGCCATGGGCTGCGTCATGAATCTGGCTGTGGTCATGGGCGTGGCCCCGCCCAAGGGCGTGCCCATGCCGCTGGTGAGCTATGGCGGCAGCAATCTCGTGGCGACCCTGCTCTGCGTGGGCCTGCTGCTCAACTTCTCAAGGACGGCCGAGGGATGGAAAAGATCCTCCTGACCACCGGCGGCACCGGTGGACACATCTTTCCGGCGCTGGCCGTGGCCGAGGAGCTGCGGCGGCGGCATCCGCAGGCGGAGCTGCTCTTCATGGGCGCGCTCTACGGCCCGGAAGCCCGGCTGGCGGCGCAGGCCGGACTGCCCTTTGCGGGTCTGCCGGTGCGCGGTCTGGTGGGGCGCGGCTGGCGGGGAGCGGCTGCGGCGGCGGGGCTGGCGGCGGCCTGCGGGCAGGCCCTGGCCCGGGTGCGGCGCTTCCGGCCCCATGTGGCCATCGGCTTCGGCAGTTATGCGGCCTTTGCGCCCCTGCTGGCGGCCCGCCTCTGCGGCGTGCCCTGCGTGCTGCATGAGCAGAACGCCGTGGCCGGCGCCAGCAACCGGCTGCTGGGGCGGCTGGCAAGAAGGGTATGCCTTTCGCTGGAGGGCACGAGCGGTTTTGCCCCGGAAAAATGCGTGCTCACCGGCAATCCCGTGCGCGCGGCCGTGGCGGCTGCCGGAGAACGGGAACGGACGTTTACGGGCAGGCGGTTGCTCGTCATGGGCGGGTCGCTGGGCGCGCATGCCATCAACGAATATGTGGTGGAGCATCTGGCGGCCCTGCGCGAGGCAGGGGTGGAAATACGGCATCAGACCGGCGAACGGGATTATGACGGCGTACGCGCGGCCTATGTGGCGGCGGGCTATGACGCCGGTTGTGTGAGCGCCTTCATGGACGACATGGGCGCGGCCTATGCCTGGGCCGATCTGGCCCTGTGCCGGGCCGGGGCCACCACAGTGGCGGAATTGTGCGCCGCCGGGTTGCCCGCCATGCTGATCCCCTTCCCCTATGCGGCGCACGACCACCAGAGCGGCAACGCCATTGCTCTGAGCCGGGCCGGAGCCGCCGACTGGATGGCGGAATGCCGCATGCGGCCCGATGGCTTGCTGACGCGGCTGCTGGCCCTGATCGATGCGCCGGACGAACGGCGGCGCATGGCCGAGGCGGCGCGGCACGCGGCACGGCCCCTGGCGGCGGCGGCCGTCTGCGATGTGCTGGAAGGCGTGGCGCGGGCCTGAGGCGCCGGACAGGAACAACAACAGCCGAAAGGCGTCAGAACGGATGCGAGGTTTGCGCGTGGAACGGAGCGGAATGAACAACAGGGTGCGGCGCATCCATATGGTGGGCATCGGCGGGGCCGGCATGAGCGGCATTGCCGAGGTGCTGCTCAGTCAGGGCTATCAGATTTCGGGTTCCGACATGGCGGATTCGGCCGTGGTGCGGCATCTGCGTTCCCTTGGCGCGCAGATTGCCGTGGGGCATGCCCCGGAAAATGTGGGCGACGTGCAGGTGCTCGTCAAATCCACGGCCATTGCCGACAGCAATCCCGAAGTGGCTGAGGCCCGCCGCCGCAATATCGCCATCATTCCGCGCGCCGAAATGCTGGCCGAACTCATGCGCCTGCGGCAGGGCATCGCCATTGCCGGCACGCACGGCAAAACCACCACCACCTCGCTGACCGCCGCCATATTTGACGCCGCCGGTCTGGATCCCACGGTCATCATCGGCGGGCGGCTCAATGTCTATGGCACCAATGCCCATCTGGGAACCGGGGAATACCTCATTGCCGAGGCCGACGAGTCGGACGCCTCCTTTCTCTGCCTGTTTCCCATCATCAACGTGGTCACCAACGTGGATGAGGATCACCTCGACCACTATGGCACGCAGCAGGCGCTGGATGAAGCCTTTGTCCGCTTCATGAACAAGGTTCCCTTCTACGGGCGCAATGTGGTTTGCGTGGATGATCCGGGCGTGCGGCGGCTTTTGCCGCAGGTCAAGCGCCCTGTGCTGACTTACGGCTTCAGCGGCGAAGCCCGGCTGCGGGCGGAAATGCGTGAGAGCGGCGCGGCCAGCCGTTTTGACGTCTATCTGGACGGCGCATGCCTTGGCGAAGTGCGCCTGCCGCACCCGGGCCACCACAATGTGCTCAATGCGCTGGCGGCCATCGGCACGGCCCTGGAAGCGGAAATTCCCTTTGCGCGCTGCGCCGAGGGGCTGGCGGCCTTTGCGGGAGTGGGGCGGCGCTTTGAATTCAAGGGCGAACGCAACGGCGTGACCGTGGTGGATGATTACGGTCATCACCCGGCGGAGATAGCCGCCACGCTGGAAACCGCGCGGCAGGTTTTTCCCGGGCGGCGCATCGTGGCTGCCTTCCAGCCGCATCGCTTCAGCCGCACGCAGGCGCATTTCGGCGAATTCTGCAAAGTTTTTGAAGGGATCGACCGCATCATGCTCACAGAGATTTATGCCGCCGGCGAAAATCCCATTCCGGGCGTCTCTGGGGAAAGTCTCGCTCAGGGCATGCGGCAGGTGTGCCCCACGCCGGTGCGCTATGTGCAGACGCTGGAAGAACTGGTCGCTGCGCTCTCCGAAGAACTTGTGCCCGGCGATGTGCTGCTGACTCTCGGCGCGGGCAGCATCACCCGGGTGGGGCCGCTCTGGCTGGAGGAAAAAGACCATGCGTGAAATCATGGAGCCGCATCTTTCCCAACGTACCAGCATTCACCTCGGCGGAAAAGCCATTGCAGAATTGCTTATTGAATCGGAAAGCGACATTTTCCGAATCACTGAGCGCTGCACGCAACTTGGCGGAAGTATTTTTTTTCTCGGCGCTGGAACGAACATTCTTGCGAGCGATGGCGATTTGCCTATTGTTCTTGTACGTTATGCAGTTGCCGATGGGCCGGAAATGGTTAGGGAACGCGACGATATGGTATGGGTGCGTGCTGGCGCCGCTGTGCCTCTGCCGCGACTGTTGCGTTACTGTGCCGCCCACGGGCTTGGCGGTCTGGAAGGACTGGTGGGCATTCCGGGAAGCGTGGGCGGGGCCATTGCCATGAATGCGGGATCCTTCGGCTGCGAGGTCGGCCCGCAACTGGCTTCGGTACGGATTTTTGACGGAACGGGCATTGCCGATCTGGACGCCTCGCAATTGGACTATGGCTACAGGCGGATGCGCTTCGGAAAAAAAGAGGGAAAATATCTCGTGCTTTCCGGCACCTTTCGCTTGACTCGCAAGGCAAGGAATGGCATTGCTTTACTCATGCGTCACAACTTTTTCGAGAAAAAGTCTAAACAACCTGTGACCGCATGGAGCGCCGGCTGCATCTACAAGAATCCCGCCCCTGGGCAGACCGCAGGAAAATTGTTGGATCTCGCAGGGTTTCGTGGAAAATCGCTGGGCGGTATGATGTTTTCTCCCCTGCATGCCAACTTCCTTGTTAATACGGGCAGGGGAAGCGCCACGGCGGCGCATGACCTGATGCGGCTGGCCGAAGAAGAAGTGAAGCGCCGGTTTGCGGTGACGCTGGAACCGGAAGTCAGGTTGCTGTCGTGAGCCTGTCGCTGAAAAGGAAAAAACAGGCTCGCAACAGCTATCGCAAGGAGAAGGCATCGCGCTGGGCCGCCCTGCGAACGCTTCGCCTTCCTCTGCCCCGGTGGCAGATGTCGCGCGGCGGACTGGTCAATATACTGACGATATGCGCGCTGCTGATATTCGTGGCGGTTGTGGTGACCGGCGTCTGCTCCCTGAGCCTTTGGCTTTACGGCAAGGCGACCACAAGCGACTTTTTTGCCACGACGCATATTGACGTGACGGGAAACGTCCGACTTTCCCGGGATATGGTGCTGAAATACGGCGGACTCAGCGAGGGGGACAACAGTCTTGCCGTCAGCATTACCGAGCTGGAACGCAAGCTGCGCGCCACGCCGTGGGTGGAGGAGGTCTCCGTCAAGCGGCTGCTGCCGGATCGTTTCATCATTCGCATCAAGGAGAGGATGCCCTCTTTCTGGGTGCACAAGGACGGCGTGCTGTATTACGCCAATGAACGCGGGGAATTGATTGCCCCGGTTGAAAGCGAGAATTTTCTTTCGTTGCCCACGCTGTCCGTGGAGTCCGGCGGTGAGGATGCCATTCCCTTTCTGGGCCGCCTCATGGAGGACTTGAACAGCGGCAGCCTCCCCGTGGAGTCCGGGGCCATCGCTTCGGTGACGCTCAGCCCGGCACGAGGCGTGGAAGTGTATCTGGAAGATCGGGAGATGCGGCTTTCCATCGCCATTGACGACTGGAGCGGCAATCTGGCCCGACTGGGAGCCACCCTGGGCGATTTGGCCCGGCGTCAAGAATTGCGGAATGTGCGGGACGTGCGAGCGGTTCACGGCAATGTGTGGGTGATTTTGAACGAAAATGTACAGGGTTGACCTCAGGTGGCAGGAATGAACAAGTCTGATCTCATTGTCGGTCTTGATATCGGCACAACCAAGATTTGCGCGGTGGTCGGCCAGCTCAACGAGGCCGGCGGCATCGAGGTGGTCGGCATCGGCAACAGCGTGTCCACCGGGCTGCGGCGCGGCGTGGTCGTCAATATCGAGCAGACCGTGCAATCCGTGCGCAAGGCGGTGGAAGAAGCCGAACTCATGGCAGGCTGCGAGATCAATTCCGTCTATGTGGGCATTGCCGGCAGCCACATCATGGGGATCAACAGTCACGGGATCATTGGGGTCAAGGGTGGGGAAGTCTCTCAGCGCGATATCGAGCGCGTGCTCGATGCGGCGCGGGCCGTGGCCATCCCCGCGGATCGCGAAGTCATCCACATCCTGCCGCAGGAATATACCGTCGACAATCAGAACGGCATCGCCGATCCCCTTGGCATGGCCGGCATACGGCTGGAAGTGCGCGTGCACATCGTGACCGGCGCCATTTCCTCGGCGCAGAATATTGTGCGTTCCTGCCATCGTTCGCAGCTTGAGGTGTCGGAAATCGTACTCGAATCCCTTGCCTCGGCCAAGGCCGTCCTCACGGACGAGGAGCGCGAGATCGGCGTGGCGCTGGTGGATCTGGGCGGCGGCACGACGGATATTGCCGTCTTTGCCAACAATGCCATCAAGTATACCTCGGTGCTGGCCCTTGGCGGGCAGAACCTCTCCAACGACATCGCCTTCGGCCTGCGGACGCCCCTGGCCTCGGCCGAGAAGATCAAGATCAAGTACGGCTGTGCCCTGACCGAACTGGTGCACGCCGACGAATACATTGAAGTGCCCAGCGTGGGCGGCAGGGAATCCCGCCGCCTGACGCGGCAGGTGCTGGCGGAAATCTGCGAACCGCGCATGGAGGAAATCCTCTACCTTGTGGATCAGAGCCTTGTCAGCTCCGGTTACAAGGATCTCATCGGCGCCGGCGTGGTCCTCACGGGCGGGACATCGCTGATCGAAGGTTGCCAGGAGCTTGGCGAGCAGATTTTCAACCTTCCGACGCGCATAGGCTATCCGCGCAATGTGGGCGGCCTCAAGGACGTTGTCAACAGTCCCAAGTTCTCCACGGCAGTGGGACTCTTGTGCTACGGCGCGGAAAAGGAAATGAGCGGGCAAAAGAAATTCACCTCTTCGCACAATGAAAGCAGCATGTTCGAGGGGCTGCTGTCGCGCATGAAGAAGTGGTTTGCCGACGTTTCCTAGTTTTCTTTTTTGCGGGCAATACAGGCAACATAACGAGGAGAGGAAGCATGTCACAGTCGATCATGGATGAAATTGATACCTCGCTGGCCAGCAGTGCCAAACTCAAGGTCATCGGTGTTGGCGGCGGCGGCGGCAACGCTGTGCAGAATATGATCAACGCCGGCCTGAAGGGGGTTCAATTCGTGTGCGCCAATACCGACGTGCAGGCGCTCAATAAAAATACTTCGCCCCTCAAGGTGCAGCTCGGCGAAAACCTGACGCGCGGCCTTGGCGCCGGGGCCAATCCCGATGTGGGCCGCGAAGCCGCGCTGGAAAGCATCAATGCCATCCGCGAAGCCATTGGCGATGCCGATATGGTCTTTGTGACCGCCGGCATGGGCGGCGGTACCGGCACGGGCGCCGCGCCGGTGGTGGCGCAGGCCGCCAAGGAACTGGGCGCGCTGACCGTGGGCGTGGTCACCAAACCTTTCATGTTCGAGGGCAAGAAACGGCGGGCGGCTGCCGAAGCCGGTCTGGAGGAGTTCCGCCAGCATGTGGACTGCCTGATCACCATTCCCAATGATCGACTGATGGCCTTTTCGCCCAAGAAGGAACCCTTCTCGCGCATGCTGGAACGCGCCAATGAGGTGCTGTATTACGCCGTCAAGGGCATTTCCGATGTGATCGTCGGGGAAGGCATCATCAATCTGGACTTTGCCGACGTGCGCACCATCATGTCCGAATCCGGCCTTGCCCTCATGGGCACGGGTATGGCCTCCGGCGAAAACCGGGCCAGAGAGGCCGCACAGCGCGCCATCATGAGTCCGCTGCTCGAAGACGTCTCGCTGGAGAGCGCCAAGGCCGTGCTGTACAACATTACGGCGCCGCAGGACATCTCCGCCGAGGAAATTCAGGAAGTCGGCGACATCATCCACGAAGCCGCGCCGGAAGATGCCAACATCATCTTCGGGGTGGTCTTTGATGAGGAAGTGGGCGACGAAATCCGCATCACGGTTGTGGCTACGGGCATTGAGCCCACCCCGGCCGTGGAGAGCAAACCCGCTCCCGCCGTGGTGACGCCTTTCAACAAGGCCGGCGCCAATGCCGTGCGCACGGAAGCCCGCCGGGTCGTGCGGGCGGAACAGCCCCCGGTCTATGGGCAGTCCGCCTACGGCGATCAGGGGATCGATGCGCAGGTTCGTCCGGTGCGGCGCCAGTCCCGCGCGGAGGAAATCGGCTCCTGGTACAACGCCAACAGCAACGACTACCCCTTTGTCATGAAGGGCGACCGTCGCCGCCAGCAGCGCCATGCGCCGGGACAGGAAGACTTCCTCTACAACGAAAACGATTGCGAAACTCCCCTTTTCCTGCGCACCCAGGCCGACTAGCTCGCGCCGGAAAGGAGAACAACTTTCAGGGTTTGCCTCTTCGGCCCTGAAATGCCCGCCGGGAGGCCCATTGGGGGCCTCCTAGTGCATTTTCCCAAGTCCGCAAAAGTCCGCGTTTCCCTCGGGAGACGCGGACTTCCTCATTTTCCGGGTGCACCGTGGTGTGTCCGGGTTCGTTGTCTGCCGCAATATTTTCGGGGTAACTCTTGGGGTAACTTTTCAACCTGTTGTCCCATATTTCGGAGTTAGCCCACAATGGCTCTGACAGACAGGCAGATCAAGGCATTGCAGCCGGAAGACAGGCCGCGCCGGTATCATGATGCCGGCAGCGTGCCCGGTCTGTACATCGAGGTTTCCCCGTCAGGGGGAAAATGGTGGCGATTCAGTTTTTCGCTTCACGGCAAGGCGCGGCTCATGTCCCTGGGCGTCTATCCCGAGGTGAGCCTGAAGGCGGCATGGCTGGCCGCGCGGGAAGCTCGGCAGATGGTGGCCGAGGGCTCCCGTTCGCAAAAGGGCAGGGAAGGGGGAGCGCGTCGCTCGTCATTGTGTGCGGGAGGTGGCAGGCGAATGGCTGTCCGCCCAGGTCGCGGCGGGCTTTGACCGCACCACGTCCGCCCGTCTCATGGAGGCGGCGGACATCGCGCAGGCCGAGGCGGACGCGGGCCAAAGCGATGCCGCATGGATGCTGCGGCGGGCCGCCGGAGGGCTGGGCGACGAGATGGGGGAGGCGCTCTCCGACGCGCTGGAGTTCTCCGGCGCGAAGGAGGCCGGGTCGCCCCACGCCCACGCCCTGACGGAACGGGACTGGAAAGCCTCGCCCTGGTACAGGAAGGAGATGCCGTTCCGCCCGGACATGACGCCCACGCGGGCGCGCATCATGGCGGAGAATTTCGACGAACGCCGCCGCCGTGACCGCCTCATCGCCGCCGGGAGCAAGGCATATGACGGATGGGGAGACATGGCGCTGGGCTTCGGGGCTTCCCTGCTCGGCTCCCTGCCCGACCCCGTGAACGTCATCCCTTTCGGCGGCGGCCTGAAGGCCGCCCGCACGGCGGACTCGCTGGGCAAGGCCGTGCTGGCCGGAGCGCGGGCCGGGGCCGTGGAAGGCGCGGCCGCCACGGCGCTGGCGGATGCCGTCGTGCTGCCCGATCTGGCCTCGCGCGGGGAGGACGTGGACTTTGCCGATCTGGCGCTGGACGTGCTGGCCGGGGGCGTGCTCGGCTCCGTCTTCGGCGCGGGCGGCGGCGCGCTGGCCCGGCGTTCGGCCATGCGGCGCGGGGCGGAAGCCGTCCCCGGCACGCTGGAAGCTGCGGAAGCGGTCGGGCCGCTGCCGGAAAGCCCGCCTGCGCGCAACGCGGACAATGACGCCCTGCGGGGGACCCTGACGGCGGGCGACCGGCGCACGCTCGCCGCCGCCACGGACGCCGCCCTGGACGACATCGCCGCCGCCCGGCCCGTTGACGTGGGCGAGGCCCTCAGGGAGGCGGGGGTGCTGGAACGGGCCTACGACAGGGTGCGCCAAGACCCGCTGGGCGGAGAGCCGGACGAGGTGCTGGCCGCCATCCGCCCGGAGGACATCGAGGCCGTGTTCGTGCATCGCGGCCCGGCGATCATGCGGGACGGGCAGATCGTGGTGCAGGGCGGAGAGCTGCGGCGGGCCACGGGATCAAGAAATGGCTACGGCCTCGTGAAGATCATCTTTGCCCACGGGGAAGGCGGCAACAAGCGACCGGACATGCCGCCGGTCACGCGGGAGGACGTCATTTCCCTGCCCCGGCTGCTGCGGGAATATGAAAGCCGTGTCGAGGGGGATCATCGTGTATGGCGCATCCCGCGCGAGGATGGCAATGTCCTGCGCATTGTCACGCGGCACGGAGAAGAAGGGCCGGGGGCGCGGCTGGTCAGCATGTATGTGGGGCCGCTGAAAGAAGGGGAAGAGTTCTCAAGGAGAAAACCCCCTATCGCGTCCTCCATCCCGGCAGCCAACGAGGATGGAGATACCGGCCGGGGGATTTTGATCTCACACCCGGCGGGCGAACAGGGGGCTGGTCATATGACTGACTCCAGCATGCCTGACGGGGCGGAGTCTGTCAAGCCCTTCGCGCCGGACTATTCCCCGGCCGCCGAAGCGCCCGTCCTGCCGGTGGAGACATGGGAGACCCCGGAGGCCGCGCGGCTGGCGGAGATGGAGGAGCTTGCCGGACAGGACGAGGCCTTGCGGCTGGGCATGGAGGAACTGGAGGCGCGGGGCGCGGCGGATGCGGACGACATCGCCGCCGCCCGCACGGAAAACGGCGATACCGGCGCACTGGGCCATGAGGTCATGGACTGCGCCTGGACAGTGGAGGTGTGAGCATGGCCAATCGGGCGGACTGCATACGCGCGGCCGTGGCGGCGGGCGCGACGGAGGAGCAGGCGGCGGACATCGTGGACGCCATCATGGAGGAAAAGAAGCGCCTCAGGGAGGAAGGGCGGCTCACGCGGGAGAATCTGGAACAGGCCTGGCGGGAACGCGCGCCGGAGGTGGAACGGGCGGCGGACCTCAAAAAGCGGCGGGCCATGCTTTCCGCCATACGGCGCAACGAGGCCCTGACCGACATCCGGCGCGCGCAGGATGCGGGCTTCGACTTTCTGGACGGGCTGAAAGCCCTGCTCGTGGGCAGGTCCAAACGCTTCACCGGCGCGCGTCAATCCATCGCCGCCCAGCGCCGCGCCGTGTTCACGGCCTGGGCGGAACCGCTGGTGCGCGAGCTGGACGGCCTGGGAGCAGGGGGCGCGGAGGGCATGGGCAAGGGCGGCGTGCTGAAGCTCTTGCGCGAGGACAAGGACTTTCATGACGCGGTCATCATCGCCATGCGCGAACCGGATGCGGAGGCCGCGCCGCTGGTGCGGGAAACGGCTGAGGTCGTCACCCGTTATGCCGAGGCGGCGCGGCGGCGCTTCAATCTGACGGGCGGCGACATGGGCCGCCTCGAGGGCTGGACGCCGCAGCTCCACAGCGCGGAAAAGCTGCTCAGGGCCGGGCGGGAGAAATGGAAAGAGGCAATACTGCCCCTGCTGGACAGGGAGCGCACCTTCGGCCGCCACGCCGCCGATGCGGAACGCGTCTCGGAGGTGCTGGACGGCATCTATGATACGCTGACCCTCGGCAGGAATCCCTTTCTCGCCGCCGGGAGCGGGAGCGGCAAGGGCGTGGGCAAAAACGCCGCGCGACCGCTGGAACAGTCGCGCGTCCTCCACTTCGCGAGCGGCAGGGACGCCGTGAAATACCATGACCGTTTCGGCTCCGGCAGCCTCATCGACGCCACCGTGCGCCACCTTGACCGCATGGCGCGGGCCGTGGCGCTCATGGAGCGGCTGGGGCCGAACCCGGAACAGACCGTGCGGCGGCTCATCGACGACGAACGCGCCCGCGTGTACGCCGACAAAACGCTTGACCAGAAGACGAAGGACGGTCTTTTGCGGCGACTGGACGCGGCCATGAAGCCCGGCGTGACGGGCGGCGCGCCTTCCCGGGACAGGCCGCCGCCAGACGTCTGTCATTTTCTTGCTGTCCTTGCCCGCTCGCCTTACGCTCCCTGCGGCGTGTCCTCCTGCTTTTCCAGAGCGGCCCGCAGTTCCTGCGGCGGAATGTGCCGCAGCGTTTGCACGATATCCGGATCAAAGGCGTCGCTTTGGCTCAGAATGTCAAGCGCCTGTTCGATGGGCATGCCGCTGCGGTAGGCCCGGTCGCTGGTCATGGAACAGAAGGCATTGACAATGGCCAGAATGCGGGAATGGATATTGATGTCCATGCCCTTCAGGCCGCGCGGGCCGCTGCCGTCGAACTTTTCGTTCATGTCGTACACGGCTTCTGAGACAGGCAGGCCGAACGGAATGCCTTTCAGAATATTGAAGGCGTATTCGGTGGAGCGCAGCACGGCCTGCTGCTCCTCGTCCGTCAGTTTGCCGCTTTTCTGCAGCAGCTCGTGCGGCACGAATATCTTGCCGATCTGGCAAAGCCGGGCCGCCATGTGCAGGGTGGTGACGTCCGGGGCGTCAAGCCCCATGTGGCGGCTCAGCACGGCCGCGACTTGCTCCATCTTGAGGCTGTGCCCCACAAGATTGGGATCCACATTTTCCACGGCCCGAATCAGGGCGTCCATCAGGTTGCGTTGCAGGGCCTTGGCCTGCAGGGCCTTTTTGCGGAACTGGGTAATGTCGTTGAACATGGCGACGACACTGAGGGCGTCCTCGTGCGTCTCGCCGCCCTCATCGCCGCTGAACAGGGAGAGAGAGACCCGGTACAGGCGCTGCTCGCCGTCCTGCCCGGTCAGGGAGATTTCCACGTCGTCTGCCGAAGCGTCCTGCTGCTTGCGGGCAATGCCATCCCGCAGCGTCCGGGCGGCTTCCGCCGGAAAAATGTCGTCCAGGGCCGTCCCTTCGGGCTGATCGTGGCCCAGCATGCCGCAGATGCGGGCAAATTCGGGGGTAAAGAGGCGAATGCCGCCCTGCGGGGAAAAGAGGACGATGCCGACCTGCAGCGAGGCATTGATGCTGTCCAGCAGCTGTTTCTGATCCCGAATGAGGGTATAGAGCGTTTTGAAATAGGCGGCCATGGCCTGATGCGCGCGACCGGCCAGAAAGGAGACGCCAAAGGCCAGCAGCAGCGCAACGCCGGCGCAGCCGATGACTGCCCCCAGATAGACGATCAGGCTTTTGCGGCTGATTTCATCGTCAACAAGCCGGGCGGGGATGGCCGCTTCCAGCAGGAAGCTGTCAGGCAGGTGCGCCAGCCTGATGAGGGAATAAACCTCGGCGTCCCCTCGCAGTCCGGCACGTTTCGCAAAGGTCTGGGATTGAGACGTGCGGGCGCCGTCCGCCAGAGGGCGCATGCACAGGGCATTGTCCTGCACAAAAAAGACGGACTGCCCCTGCGGAGAGATGTCTGCCAGCTCCAGCAGCACTTCCTTGTCATGGAGCAGAGTGAACAAAAAGGTGTTCATCTTGAAGGTGAATACTGCGCAGCCGATGACGGCGGGCGTTTCCACGCCGCTGAGTTCGAGCAGGGGGGCCGCCACGCCGAGAAGGATATCTTCGTCATTCGCTTCCAGCGAAGAAAAGAGCGTCTGGCGCGAGGCCATGCTGAGCTGGACGAGCTGGGCGGTGAATGAGGGGGCGGCGCTTGCGGCGCTATCGACAATCTTGCTGCCGTCCGGCAGGAACAGGCTGATGCGCTGTATGCTGCTGCTGCCCCGGGCCATGTCGGCCAGCAGGCGCTGCATATAGTCGCGCTGCTCCAGCAGGGATTGCTGGCCCTCATCCAGCGTTTCCCGCGACGCTTCCGGGGCATGCAACAGGTCTGCGGGCAGGGTGGCCATGTCCTGAACAAAAAGGCGTATGGCCTCTGAGGTTCGCACATTCTGCACCTGATCCAGGATGTCTGAGCGCCAGAACTGGAGGCGCTGCTGCATGGTATCCATCTTGGAAAGGAGGAAGCGGTTTCTGGCGCTGAAAATCTCCTGCTCCGTCCGGCTGATCTCGAGCTGGCAAAGCGCATAGCAGAAGGCGACCACCAGAAGGAAGAAAAGGATGCTGCCGATGACGAGCTGCCGTTTTGTCCAGCGCAGTTTGCGTGGCATTTCCGGGAAGTAGGTGCTCATGGCTTACTCACTGATTTTTTTACCTTTCATATGCGCCCAGCGGCCCTGCTCATTGAAGGAAAACTGCGGCGAGTAGTTGCGCAGCCTTGTGTGGGACAGGACGCTGTTGCTGAGATTGTCCAGAATGAGAATATCATCATCGGTGTAGACGGCAAGCACGGCATGGGGCAGGCGACGCAGCGTATCCCGCAGCACGACAATGCGCATCTTTTCGACCGGCACGCCCAGTTCCTTGAGCGTAAAATATTTGATAATGGCGTAATCCTCACAATCGCCGGACTTTTGCAGGAAGGCATTGGGCCAGGCCCAGTAATCCGGCAGCCCCCAGTTCTCCTTGTCCTCGCGATAGGGAAAGCGGTTCCAGAAGGCATTGACGTACCGCAACAGTTCAACGCCTGTTTTCCCGGCAGCTTCCTGCTGGAATTTTTCCCAGGTGACGCCCTTGCGAAAGACTTTTTCCTTGAGAAAAATGGGTTCCTCGGCGTTCTTGTTGCGAACGGTCTCCCAGGCGGGCAGGCTGGAAAGGGGGCGCTTGAATTCCACCGTGCCGAACAGGCCGGCGCCAAGAGCCGCCGTGGGCCAGAACGGCAGGGCCGCCAGCAGCAGAAGAGCGGCCAGCCCTGTGCGGATGCCATGCCGCAGGGCGCGGGCGGCAAGCGCCGGCGGCTTCGCAGCCCCGGCAGCGGGTGCCGCATGATGCCAGTGGATGATTCTGTTCGCCATAGATCAGGAAGGAAAAAGGCCCAAAGGTCGCTCCAATCAATATTGTCATGACGGCACGTCCCTGTCGAGAGGGAAAAGGTCTCTCCCCCGGCGTATGCCGTCGCCCGGTCGGGCCTGATGCGGCCTTCCGTCTCGCCGCGTTCCGGGACGGGCCGCCGGCACACGCGAAAGGAGGCGGCAGGCCGGGGCCGTGAGAAAAAGCGGCGGTCAGCCCCTCGCGCGCAACACGCCCCGCCGCCTGGGCAACGGCGCATTTGCCCTTTTCCGCCGTCGCCCTGCCGCGTGCTTGGCGCGGTGAAAACCGTTGCCGTCGCCGGCCCGCACAAATCCGACATGCCGCCTGTTGCCGCCCCGCCGACGGCCCGAATCGCCGACGGCGTCGAGCACTGAGGGCGGCAGCCGTGGGGTGTGACGCGGATCGCCCGTTGTCCTTACGCCGCTCGGGCCTGTTACCACGATTCGCTGCGTGTTTTGGGGGGAAGGGGCACCCCGCGCTCTGCTGTCGGTGCCCGCAAGGTTCCTGCCCTAACGGGCACGGCCCTTGCGGGCCGCCTTTCGGTCGCTGCCGGCCCCAAGTCCTTCATCCCATCCCCAACGCGCGTTTACCGGGCAAGAGACAGGGACACGAGGCAACCCTGCCTCCAAAAGCAAGCTGAGCGTGTACGGCCTATTTGCATTATCTGTTGAAATTGTTTGTAAAATTTACGTTGACAGACCTTGGCCGTCCTGGCCCTGTGAAAGCCCCAGATCCCGCAGCAGATTGTCCACGGCCATGCGGCCCATGAGTTCCGTGGCGCCGCGCGTGGAGGAGGAGCAGTGCGAACCCATGACCAGATTGTCCAGCTGGTACCACGCCTCCTCGACGGGCGGTTCCTGCTCGAAGACGTCGAGGCCCGCGCCGTGGATGCGGCCTTCCTGAAGGGCGGCCAGCAGGGCGGCATTGTCCACCAGTTCGCCGCGCGCGGTATTGATGAGGATGGCCGTGGGCTTCATGCTTGCCAGACGGCGGGCGTCGATGCAGTGGCGGGTGCTGTCATCCAGCTGGGTATGCAGGGAGATGAAGTCGGCCTCGGCGCAAATCTCGTCGAGGCTGGCGCGTTCGATGCGGTTGGCCGCGGCAAAGTCCTCGTCCCAGCGGATGTCATTGGCCAGGATTCGCATGGAAAAGCCCTGCGCCCGGCGGGCCACGGCCCGACCGATGGCCCCCAGGCCCACAATGCCCAGTGTCCTGCCGAAAAGATCGATGCCGGTAATCTTGCTCCAGTCGCGTTCCCGGCAGCGCCTGTCGATGAGCGGCACCTTGCGGGCCACGGCCAGCATGAGAGCCAGGGCGTAGTCGGCCACGGCCTCGGTGGGCGCGCCCAGCGTGCGGGAAACGGCAATGCCGCGCGCCTCGCAGGCCGCCAGATCGATATTGTCCAGACCGACGCCGTACTTGGCAATGGCTTTCAGCGCCGGCGCGTCCGCCAGCACATCCGTATTGACCGGATCCACGCCGACGATGAGACCCTGACAATCCGTCAGGAGGGCGCGCATTTGATCCGCCTTGAGGATGCCGCCGGTCTCATTGCGTACGATGTCCAGACCCGCCGCGCGCAGGCGGTCAAACAGGCCCGGATCGGTTTTGCCGAAGGAACGCGGAGTCACCAGAACTTTCATACAAACCTCCCTGCGGGGATGGAAAAAAACATCGGACGCAAACCGGGGCGATACGACAGGGGCGCTCCGTTTCGGCAAACAGGAGCGCCCCCGGGGATGTTCCCGCCGGACGATCAGGCCACGGCATCCAGCCGGGTGCCGATGCCTTCGGCGGCCAGGCCGGCCGCACGCGCCGGATCGGTCTGCGTGGCGGGGGCAGCCGCGCCCGCCGTGCTGCCGTTGATGAGCTGGCTGGCAAGACTGGCCTGCATGTTCAGGATGGAACGGCTCAACGCGACGTTGAGACTGGCCTGCAGGGCTTCCATTTCCATAATGGCTCCTTTGTTGCCATGAACAGTACGCGCTGAGGATACCCTAAAACGCCGCGTCCGGGAAGAGGAGGGCAGCAGCCCCCGCCGCTTCGCGCCAGCGTGCAAAGGCGGCCTGCGCCCGCTGGGCGTAGAGGGCCTTGCGATCCTTTTTTCTGGCCTTTTCGCCCAGTTCCGGCATGAGGCCGAAATGGGCGTTGGAAGGCTGAAAATGCTTGACCGGGGTACGAAGGTGTTGAAGCAGCGCCCCCAGAGCGCATTCCGCGGGCGGCTGCGGCAGCTCTCTTCCCTGTTCGCGGGCTATGAGGCTGAGCGCCAGCCAGAGGCCGCAGGCCGCGGATTCCACATAGCCTTCCACCCCGGTGATCTGCCCGGCCAGATAGACATGGGGCCGCGTCCTGAGCGAAAGTTCCGGCGTCAGCGCTTCCGGCGCGTTGACGTAGGTATTGCGGTGCATGCTGCCGAAGCGGGCAAATTCGGCCCGCTCGAGTCCCGGCACCATGCGAAAGATGCGGGCCTGCTCGGCATAGGTCAGCTTGGTCTGGCAGCCCACCAGATTGCAGGCCTCGCCATTGCTGCTTTCCGCCCGCAGCTGCAGCACGGCCCACGGGCGGCGGCCGCTGCGCGGATCCACAAAGCCCACGGGTTTGAGCGGGCCGAAGGTGAGCGTGCGCGGCCCGCGCTGGGCAAGCGCCTCGATGGGCATGCAGCCCTCGAAATGCTTTTCTTTTTCGAAGCCGTGCGGCGTGACCTTTTCCGCTGCCAGCAGGGCCTCGTAAAAGGCTTCATATTCGTCCCGTTCAAAGGGGCAGTTCAGATAGTCGCCGCCTTCCTCGCCCTTTTCCTGCCCGTAGCGCGAGGCGCGAAAGACAACGGACATGTCCAGCGAGTGCGTCCAGACAATGGGCGCAATGGCGTCGTAAAAATAGCAGTGTTGCGCTCCCACCGCCTCGGCCAGGGCGGCGGACAGGCTGTCGTCCGTCATGGGGCCGGAAGCGATGATGATGACCTCATGCCCCTGCAGGCGGGGATCCTCCAGCGAGGCGATGCGGGCCTCCACCCGCTGAATGCGCTCCGCGGCGGCCACCCGCCGCGTCATGTCCGCGGCAAAGGCTTCCCGATCCACGGCCAGCGCCTTGCCCGCCGGCACGCGGTGAGCATCGGCGGCGGCCATGAAGTCGCTGCCCAGCGCGCGCATTTCGGCCTTGAGCAGACCGATGCCCGAGACCGGCTCGTCGGAACGCAGGGAATTGGAACACACCAGCTCAGCCAGCTGACCGCTCACATGGGCGGCGGACATATGGCCCGGCTTCTGCTCGAACAGGGTCACCGCCAGACCGGCGCGGGCAAGCCGCAGGGCACATTCGCAGCCCGCCAGCCCGCCGCCGACCACGGCATATCGTTTTGGGGACACGGAAACTCCTTGAAAAGATGTTTGCCGTATGTTGCCCAAGTGCGCCGCGCTTGGCAAGGAGGGGGAGGGCGGCCCTTCCCGCTTGCCTGACCGGACGACATGGCACATAATGCAGCTGTCGCAATGACTTCCGGCGCGGTGTCGTCGCAGCAGAAAAGCGGAACAGGTCATCATGGCGGCAGGCAAGGAATCCCGCGCATATCCCTACGTGGTCATGCCCTCGGCCACATTGTTGCAACCCCCCCCGGGTCTACCTGGCGGGCGTGTATTGTCGCGGGCGGCCTCTTCCGGAAGCCCTGCTTTTCCGGCACTACGCCAGAGTCGAATTTTTGCGTCCATATGCCGAACCGGAAGTCTTCATTGACGCTCCGGCCATTTACTGTGGACGATTTTTTTCGCATTACGGGCATTTTTTGCTGGAAAGTCTTTCGCGATTGACGCTTGCCAAAATGCATCCTTCGCTGCTCTGCTGCTATGTCAGTGATGGGCAGGGAGAGCTTGCCGCATGGCAGCGGGAGATCCTTTCGCTTCTGGGCCTACGGAACACGTTTTGGGAAGTCACCCGCCCGACGGCCTTTCGCAAACTTGTCGTTCCGCCGCCCGGCTATGTCATCCCCACGGAATTCGCGGCGGAACATGCCGCCTTTCTGGCCTGCGTCACCCCGGAGGAAATGATCACGGGGAAAAAAACCTATCTTTCCCGCGCGCTGGCCGGCAATCGGGTCTATGCCAACGAGGCCGAGGCCGAAGAGATGCTGAGAGGCCACGGCTGGAATGTCCTTTCTCCTGAGACCCTGTCCGTCAGGGAGCAGCTGCGCGAGATCGCAAGCTCGGAAATCGTGCTTGGCATTGAGGGTTCCGCCTTTCATACGATTCTGCTTTTTCGGGAGTTGCGAACAAGGATGTATGCCATCAGGCGAGATGAAAATGAAAATTTTGTGACGATCCGACAGCGGAGAGGCTTTTTCTACAAGCGGATTGATGTCGGGAAAGATGGTTTGCTCGATATTCCCCGACTGGAAGAGGCGGTTCGGCATGACAGCCTTGAACGCCTTGTCGTCCCTGATGATGCGGCGCACCGGCTTGCCTGTCGCAACCGGCTGGTCAGAACGGCGCAATCACCCATCTGCTGCAGCGAAAGTCTGCTGCGGCGGGCAGGATGCCTGCCGGGACGGGCCTGATCTCTTGCCAACCGTCCACGGGGCGGCATGACGCCCTGTGGGCCTGTGCGATGCGCCGGTGTGCGCCATGCGGGGCAGGGCGGCAGGGGTCGGCGCGTCTGGCGGTCGGCTTTTGGGCCTCGAAGACTTGGCGCAGGGCCTGATGCGGCCCGAAATGCTAGCGCGGCTTGCCCACGGACTGGGTGGCCGCCGCCTTCCAGCCCCGGGGCAGGAAGCCGAATCGGCTTGCATCGCGGGTGGTGGAGGCCTTGACCACGTTGGCCAGTCCGGCCGAAGCGCAGAACAGGCCCACATTCTGGTACACGGAGCCGACGTGCATGCCGCCGTAGGGGTCGTTTTCGGGCACGGCAAAGATCAGCACCGCAGGGGCTTCGTCGAGGGGACTGCCCAGCGCATCGCTGATGCGCTCAAGGCTGTGGGTGGCGGCCTCATAGCGCCAGAGGCCGTCGGCCTTGTTGACGTAGAGTTGCAGGGCCTGCCGGTTGCGGGCGCTGGGGGCCGTGCGCTTGCCGTCGGGGCGATTCTGGCCCCAGGCGGCCCAGAGCAGATTGCCCAGGGTGGCATTGTCCAGCGGATCGGGGCGGAAGGCGCGGGTGGTGTGCCGCTGGGCGAGCGCCTGCATGAGCGGCTTGCCGCCGGTGGTGTCCGGGGCCGGTAGGCTGAGGCTCTCGGCCATGAGGGCGGTGGGGCAGGCGGCGAGCAGGCAGAGGGAAAGCAGGGGCAGGGAGCGGATGTTCATGAGACTTCCTTGTGGGTTGCCGGCAGGGGCCGGGTGAATCAGATCCTGTACTCCAGAAGGAGCGCCACGGCGGCAAGGCAGAGTCCCGCCAGCAGCGTGGCATAGGCCCGGCGCACGCGCAGGGAGAGAATGGCCCCCAGCATGGCGGCCACATACATCATGGGCCAGTTGATGGTGCGCAGAAGCGGGCCGCGGCGCTGCGAGTCCAGCCCGTCAAAGATGACGGCCAGCAGGATGAAACAGGCGAGATAGAGGGCAAATTGCCAGCAGGCGCGCAGGCTGATGCCGACGAGCAGCGCCCCGCCCGGCGGGCAGCCCTTTCCGCTGCGGCAGAAGTTTTCCACGGCGGGCATGAGGCGGTTGAGCAGAACGCGCTGGCTGCGTTCGGCAAAGGCCGCGCCGTAGGCGGCAAGGACGGCAAGGAGCAGGGGCAGCAGCAGGGCGCCGGGGGCTGACCAGCCGTAGAGGCGGGCCAGCGGGAACATGAGCAGGAAACTCAGTACGCCTTGCGGCGGCACGACGCTGCCCAGCGGCACCACATCCAGCCAGAGCAGTTCCAGGGTGATGCCGAGCGGCAGGGCCAGCAGCCAGTCGCCGGTCAGGCCGCCCATGAGCAGGGCCGCAAAGAGCGGCCGGTCAGCGAGGCGAAAAACCAGCGTGTGGCGGCAGAGTCCCAGAAGGACAAAAAAAAAGCGTAAGGTATCCCGGCCAGGGCCATGTCAGAGAAGCTGTTCAATGGAGTCCCTCACCTTCTCGGAAGGTACGCAGCGAAAGTCCAGCTGCACGCGCCGCGCAAGCAGGGTGCGCAGATCCTCGCTGTCCTGTTCGGAAACGGCCACATGGGGCAGCAGCTGTTTTTTGCCGGGGCCGTAATGCAGGTTGCCGATATTCAGGCTTTTCATGACAACGCCGGTATCGCTGGCCTGGCGGGCATCCTTGCAGTCCTCGAAAAGGACAAAGGTGCTGTCGCCGCAGGCCCGCAAGGTGTCGGCCAGCGCATCCAGCGTGACAAAGTAGGTTTCCACGCTTTGCGGTACGGCCAGAAGCGTGATCTGCTGCCGCAAGTCGTCCCGGGCCATGACATCATTGGCCACCACAAGATGTTTGGCCGCCACATAGGGCAGCCAGCCCTCGATGACCTGCCCGTGTACCAGACGATTGTCCACGCGGAACCACGTCATGCCTTTTCGCCTGCCTTGTCCGTCTTTTCGCGGGTCTTGTTGCGCAGCATCTTGCCGGCCACCACAATGCCCCGGGTGCCCGCCTCGCCCGCCAGTTCGGCCAGTTCCTCCAGACTCTTGTCGCGGCTGCTGAACACCTTGAGCAGCATGGGCAGATTGACGCCGGTCACCACTTCCACATGGTGATTGCCCAGCAGCGACAGGGCCAGATTGGTGGGCGTGCCGCCGAACATGTCCGTGAGAATGATGACCCCGGCGCCCTTGTCGAGGCGTTGGGCGGCGTCATCCAGACGCCTGACGGTTTCCGGCACTTCCTGGGCAATATCGACGCTGATGGAGGTACAGTCGCTCAACGTGCCGAGGATGAATTCCGCCGTGCGCAGCATGGCCGAGCCATAATCGGCGTGGGCCACGACAATGATGCCGACCTGTGCGGAGCTGCTCTGATCTTCTGCCATGATGGACCTTGCCCTTCTGTCGGTTGCGATAATTTCTTTTTTCAGCCTGCCAGCTTTTTCAGCCAAGTTCAAGATGCCGGTGTTCGACCACGGCTGCGTAATCGGCCTGCCGCAGGGCCTGGGTCAGCTCCTCGGCCACGGCCACCGAGCGATGACGACCGCCCGTGCAGCCCACGGCAATGCTGACGCGGTATCGGCCCTCGGATTCCATGAGCGGCAGCACGAAAAAGAGCAGATCGCGCAGTTTCTGGAAAAATTCCTGCGCTCCCGGCGAGTGCAGCACATAGTCGGCCACGGCCCTGTCCTTGCCGGAGAGCGGGCGCAGGGCGGGATCAAAGTAGGGATTGGGCAGAAAGCGCATGTCGAAGACCATGTCCGCCTCGCGGGGAACGCCGTACTTGTAGCCGAAGGAAAGGACGTTGACGCGGATGGCGCGCAGCTTTTCCTTGGAGCGCCAGCGCTTTTGAATGGCGCGCCGCAGATCGTGAATGGAAAAGCGCGTGGTGTCAAAAACGAGATCCGCCGATTCGCGCAGGGGGGCAAGACGGCGTTGCTCCGTGGCAAGCGCCTCCTCGAGTCCCATGCCTTCGCGTTCGAGGGGATGCGGGCGGCGCGTCGTGGCGTAACGGCGCATGAGTTCGGCCGGGGCGGCCTCCAGAAAGAGCAGCAGGGGCCGGTAGCCGTCGCCGGAGAGGCGGGACAGGGCCAGGGTGATGTCTTCCAGAAAGTCGCTCTGGCGGATATCCATGCCCAGGGCCACGCCCTTGTAACGATTCATGGAAGGGCGGGCCATGAGAGCGGCCATGTCCGGGGCAAGGGCCGCGGGCAGGCCGTCCACCGTGAAGTAGCCCAGATCCTCGAAGACGCCGAGCGCGGTGCTTTTGCCGGCGCCGGACAGGCCGGTGACGATGCAGACGGTGGAGGAAACGCGCGGACAGTCGGCGGTAGGGGCGGGGGAGGTGTTCATGCGGCCTCGCTGCGGCGGGGAAAAAGGCCCCCTTGCGGGGGCCGTTGCGATCCTACAATACGGGGTCGATGAGGGCAAAGCCGCTGTCGCGCCGCCGATAGACCACATTGACGCGCGTGGACTCGGCATTGATGAAGACGAGGAAGTCCCCGCCCACGTTTTCCAGCTGCAGGAGGGCTTCATCCAGATGCATGGGCTTGGGCGCAAAGCGATCCGTGCCCACCACATCCGCGGACACCTCTTCCTCGGGCTGCGCTTCAAGATTGTAGGTGAAGACATCCACATCGGCATTGCGGGCCTTGCGGCGCTGTTCCTTGACGCGGGACACCTGCTTCTTGATCTGGGCTTCCACCTTGTCGGTCACAAGATCAATGGCGGCATACATGTCTGAGGTCTGTTCCGAGGCATTGATATGCAGGCCTTCGCCGCTGACGGTCACTTCGCAACGGTGGCGGAACTTGTCCACGGTGAGCACCACGGCCACTTCCAGACCGGAGGACTTGCCGAAGAAGCGGCCCAGCTTTTCCATGCGGCGGCGGGCGTACTTCTTGAGATGATCGGACGCATCAAAATTCTTGAAGGCAAAGGAAATGTTCATGGGGCCTCCGAGGTTGGCGGTTAGAAATGTTCCCTGCGCTTGGAGGACGAGGGAATGTTCAGTGCCGTTCGATACTTGGCGACGGTGCGTCGCGCGATGGTCACCTTGAGATGATCCTTGAGCATTTCGCCCAGGCGTTCGTCGCTCAGGGGCGAGCGGGGATCCTCTTCGCTGATGAACTTCTTGATCAGGGCCTTGACGCTTTCGGAACCGACCTGACTGCCGTCATCCAGCTCCAGCCCGCTGTTGAAAAAGAACTTCAGTTCAAAGATGCCGTGCGGCGTGGCCGCGTACTTGTTGGTGGTGATGCGGCTGACCGTGGATTCGTGCATGCCGATATCGTCGGCAATGTCCTTGAGGATGAGGGGCGCAAGGTGGGTCACGCCGTACTCGAAGAAGGGGCGCTGATGGCGCACGATGCTTTCCATGACCTTGTACAGCGTGCGCTGCCGCTGGTACAGGCTCTTGATGAGCCAGGAGGCGGAGCGGATCTTATCCGCGCAGTAGTCCTTTTCCGTACTGCTTTCGCAATCGATGGGCGCCTTGGCCAGTTCGGAAAGCTGCAGCTGGGGCAGACCGTCCTCATTGAGCACGATGACAAAGTCGTCGCCCAGCTTGTACACATAGACATCGGGACTGACATAGGTGGGTTCGCCCCCGCCGAAGCTGGCCCCGGGCAGGGGGTCAAGGCTCTGGATGATCTCCAGATATTCGCCCAGGGTGTCCATGTCCAGCCGGAACTTGCGCAGCAGGGGCTTGTAGCGGTGGGCCTCCAGATCTTCCAGATGATATTCCACCAGCTCCCTGAGCACGGGGTCACGGTCGTAATGGAGGTTGCGGAGCTGGATGAGCAGGCATTCCCGCGCATCGCGTGCGGCCACGCCCACCGGATCGAAAAACTGTATCCGCTCCAGCACGGTGGCCACTTCCTCGGGCGCGGCATCGGTCAGGGCGGCGATTTCTTCCAGACTGGCCTGCAGATAGCCGGAGGAGGCAAGATTGCCGATAATGGCCTCGCCAATATCCTTCTGCCGATCACTCAGAGTGGACAGGCGCAGCTGCCACATGAGGTGACTCTCCAGCGAGGGCTTGGCGGCATGGCGGGCTTCAAGGGGGGAACTCTCCTCCGGCACTTCGTACTCGCGCGGCTGGACAAGGCGCGGCGTACTGGCGAACTCGCCGAGGTAATCCTCCCAGTCGGCATTGCGCACAAGGTCGGCCTCGTAAACGGGATCCTCCTCATGGGTATGGCGGCTGTCCTCGATCACCTGGCTGTCGGCGGCGGCAGGCGATTCGCTTTCCTCCAGAAAGGGATTCTCCATCAGTTCCTGCTGGACGGTCTCCAGCAGTTCCACACGGGAGAGCTGCAACAGCTTGATGGCCTGCTGCAATTGCGGCGTCATGCGCAGTTGCTGGGCAAGCTTGAGCTGCTGACGAAGTTCCAATGCCATAAGTCGTCGTGATTCCTGTTGAGTCTTTTACCCCGTTACAAATACCATGCCATAAGTCATAAAAACTTGCAATAGCCTTGTGTTGCGCCATATTGTCCGAAAAACGGCCTGAATTGGCGACCGAAAAGGAGCGGGGAAGGCACGCGGACGGCAAATCCTGAAGGAAGGGGGAGGGGCGGGAAGGAGGCGCGGCGGGGCTGCGCACGCCCGGGGGCGGGCAAACCCCGCCCCCTCGTCATTGTTGCGGCAAAAGGCGTCGCTAGCCTTCGGCAATATGCTGCCGCCCGGCTGTCCGCTGCTTGGCGGCATTGATGAAATCCCGGAACAGGGGGTGGGCATGCATGGGCCGGGACTTGAATTCGGGATGGAACTGGCAGCCCACGAACCACGGATGATCGGGCAGTTCCACGATTTCCACCAGCGAGTCGTCGGGCGCAAGGCCGCTGAAGATCATGCCCTTGTCGGCCAGAATGTCGCGGAAGGCGTTGTTGAATTCATAGCGGTGGCGGTGGCGTTCCTCCACCATTTCCTTGCCGTAGGCCGCGGCGGCATGGGTATTGGGCAGAATCTTGCAAGGATAGGCCCCGAGGCGCATGGTGCCGCCCTTGTCGCTGCCCGTATCGCGTTTTTCCAGATGCTTGGTGCGGAAGTCGAACCATTCGGTCATCAGGTAGATGACCTTGTGATCGGAGAGGGGGTTGAATTCCTCGGAATTGGCGTCCTCCAGCCCGGCCACATGGCGGGCAAACTCGATGACCGCGCACTGCATGCCCAGACAGATTCCGAAGAAGGGCACGTTGTTTTCCCGGGCATGGCGGATGGCCTCGATCTTGCCTTCCACCCCGCGATAACCGAAGCCCCCGGGCACAAGAATGCCGTCGCAGCCCTCAAAGGTGTCGCGGGCGTTGCCCGCATCCACATTTTCCGAGTTGACGTAGCGCAGTTCCACGGCCACCCGGTTGGCGATGCCCGCATGGATGAGAGCCTCGTGCAGGCTCTTGTAGGCTTCCTTGAGATCGACATACTTGCCCACAATGGCGATGGTCACCTTGCCCTGCGGGTGCGCGCAGTCGTAGACGAGCTGCTTCCAGCTTTCCAGATTGGCGTTGCGCGCAGGCAGGCGCAGCATGATGGCCACCTTCTGGTCAAAGCCTTCCTCATAAAAGCGCAGGGGCACCTCGTAGATGTTGCCCACATCCACGGAGCAGAAGACGGCATCCTGATCCACATTGCAGAACAGCGCGATCTTGCGCCGCATTTCCGCCGGGATGCTCTGTTCGCACCGGCAGAGAATGATATCCGGCTGAATGCCGATGGACAGCAGCTCCTTGACGCTGTGCTGGGTGGGTTTGGTCTTGTGCTCGCCGGCCGCCCGCAGATAGGGCACAAGGGTCAGGTGGATGTTCAGGCAGTTGTCGCGCCCGAGTTCCGTGCGCAGCTGGCGGATGGCCTCCAGAAAGGGCAGGCCCTCGATGTCGCCCACCGTGCCGCCGATTTCGATAATGGCCACGTCCGGGGCCTGATCGCCCTCGGACAGGGAAAGGATCTTGGCCTTGATCTCGTCGGTGATGTGCGGAATCACCTGTACCGTGCCGCCCAGATAGTCCCCGCGCCGTTCCTTGGCGATGACGTTGTTGTAAATGGCCCCGGAGGTGGTGTTGTTCTTGCGGGACATGGGCACATTGAGATAGCGCTCGTAATGGCCGAGATCGAGGTCGGTTTCGGCGCCGTCGTCGGTGACGAACACTTCCCCGTGCTGAAAGGGATTCATGGTGCCGGGATCGACGTTGATATACGGATCAAGTTTCTGAATGGTCACGCTGAGACCGCGGGTCTGCAGCAGAGCGCCGAGGGAAGCCGCCGCCAGGCCCTTGCCCAGTGAGGAAAGCACGCCGCCGGTCACAAAGATGTATTTGGTTTTCATAAAGCCTCCTCCAAAGGCTGATGCCTCGGGCCGCGTCCGTGCCCGGGGGCGCGCTCCCGCGCCATGTCATCCGCAAGGCTATACCCCAAGTCGGGTCTGCTGACCAGCATTGACTATGCGACCCACAAAACGTAATGTACATTCCCTTTCACCACAGGATGCTTGTTCCTTCAGGAGGCTGGACCGCATGGGCGCTGTCAATACCTTGGTCATTACGGGCTACGGCACCAATTCCCACCTTGAAACGGCGCATGCCGCGCGCCTTGCCGGGGCGGACAGGGCCGACGTGGTGCATTTTTCGGACATCGTGGCCGCCCGGGTGCGTCTGGAGGATTATCATTTTCTCGTCTTTCCCGGCGGCTTTCTGGACGGGGACGACCTCGGCGCGGCCCAGACGGCCAGTCTGCGCTGGCGCTATCTGAAGGATGATGCCGGCACGCCCCTGCTGCAAAGCCTGACCCGCTTCCTCGACGACGGCAAGCTGGTGCTCGGCATCTGCAACGGCTTCCAGCTGCTGGTCAAGCTCGGCGTGCTGCCCGCGCTGGACAATGCGCGCTTCGAGCGGCAGGTTTCCCTGAGCCACAACGACTCGGCCCGCTACGAGGATCGCTGGGTGCGCCTTTTGCCCAATAAAAACAGCCCCTGCGTCTTCACGCGCGGCCTCGACATGCTGGCCATGCCCGTGCGCCACGGCGAGGGCAAGCTCGTGACCCGCGATGCGGCCACCCTGCAGCGCCTGCAGGAGGAAAATCTCATTGCCCTCCAGTACGCCGATCCGGCCACCGGTCGGCCCACCGAGGCGTATCCCCTCAATCCCAACGGCTCCCCGCTGGGCATTGCGGGCCTGACCGACCCCAGCGGGCGCGTGCTCGGCCTCATGCCCCATCCCGAAGCCTTCCACCACGTCACCAATCACCCGGCCTGGACGCGCGGCGAGGTGGATGCGCCGGGCACCATGCTCTTTGTCAATGCCGTCAACTACCTGCGCGGCCTGTAGGGCACAGCGCATCAATATGGCGAGGCAGGGACGCCGCCCCGCGCGCCCTTTTCGCTGAAAACAACACACGCCCGTCGGACAGCTCCGGCGGGCGTTGCGCGTCTGTGCGCGAGAAAAAGGGACGTGCGGCGCTTTTTCCGTACGTCCCTGAATTGCTGGCGCGCCCGGGAGGATTCGAACCCCCGACCAAGAGCTTAGAAGAAGGCTGACGGTATTTCCCATGGTTGCCCTTACTGTCTTATCATCTTGATTTATAAGCATGGCCGATGATAACAGATGCCCATAAATGCCCATGACGTCAAAAAAGGTGGGTGACAGTTGGGTGACAAGTATCGCTGGCAGACCGTCCCGGGCAAAGAGGGCGTCCTTTATCGCGAACATCCCACTCGCAAAAATGGCCGCGTGCCGGACCGTTGCTTCTCCATCCGTTACCGGGCAGGAGGCGGCAAGCGCATGCACGAGTCCCTGGGCTGGGCCAGTGACGGCTGGACCGTCGCCAAGGCCATTGCCCTGCTGCGTGAGCTGAAGGAAAACATCCGTACCGGCAAGCGCCCGCAGAGCCTGCGAGAGATGCGCAGCATGGCAGAGGAGCAGCGGCAGCGCGAGGCTCTGCTGCGCAGCAAGGAGCGTGTGGCCGGGCTGACGTTCAGGGAGCTGGCCGCATGCTATACCGACTGGACACAGCGGCATCGGGCGAGCCATGCCAAGGTCGTCCAGCTGCTGACGAACCATATCCTGCCTGTCCTTGGGGATCGTCTCGCCCGGGAGATCACCCCGCAGGACATTGCGGAGCTTGGACGGATCGTGGCCGCCAAGCGACCGCTCACCGGACGCAACAAGAATGACCCATCGGCCGGTCTTGCTCCCCAGACGGTCCTGCACATCCTCAAGACCGTGCGGGAGGTCTACAACTACGCGCTGGAGACGCCCGCCCCGGGTTTGTCGGGCGTGATGCTGTTCAACGGCTCCAATCCGGCCATGCTGAGCCGCCGCAATCGTGCCGTCGTGCTGCCCGAAACGGACAGCCGCCGCCTGCGCGTCCTGAGCGATACGGAGATCGAGGCCCTGCTGGCCTACCAGGGCCGGCGGGAAGGGGCCAGCGATCTGCATGACATGATACTCCTTTCTCTGGATACGGGCCTGAGAGCGGGGGAGCTGATCACCCTCCGCTGTGAAAGCTGCACGCCGGAAACGGGAGCCATACGTGTACTTACCGGCGCAAAAGGCAGCGAGCGATCCACGAAGGGCGGCAAGACGCGCATCGTCCATGCCGGACGCCTTTTTCCCGAGAGCCTCGCCATGCTGCGCAAGAGGCTGAAGCATGCCTCCAGCGAATACCTTTTTCCCGGACCCGGCGGAGAGATGCGCTCTCCCTTCGGCTTGCCGCAGGCCATGCGCCGCATCATGGACAAGCTCGGTTTCAATGACGGCGTGACGGACCCGCGCAACCGGGTGGTCTGGCACACGCTGCGGCATACCTTTGCCACACGCATGCTGGAATCCGGGCTGGACATCTACGCCCTGCGGACGCTCATGGGGCATGCCAGCGTCACGACGACGGAGATCTACCTCCACATCTGCGACATGGACAAGCGCCGGGCCGCTCTGGCGAAAGCGGAGCTGGCCCGGCAGACGGAGATCAAAAGGACGGCGGGACAATGATCTTCACTCCTTTTTCTTCAAGATATGCCAGAAAGAACGGCGTCGGGTACACGACGGCGTCACCCATCTTCATGCGGACACGGGGACCGTTGCCCAGATAATCGTCATTGGAGACGCTTTTGGGACTGATGGCGCCGCCGGTGAAATACTTGACCTCCTTGCGGGCGATCATGGGCGGCAGCTTGTCCAGAAAGCAGCCCAGCACCTTCAGCTGGGGCGGGGCGGGCATGGTTGTTGGCTTGGACATGTTCACACCTCCTTGAGCGCAAAACGCCGGCAGGCGGCATCACGGATGATGGCCCACGGGCGCAGGGTGACCGTCAGGCCGCAACGCTGTGCGGCACGGGCCAGACGATAGGGATCGCCGTCGCCGCCGAAGCTTCGTTCGGCGTTGCGCGCCAGGGCGCGTATGCTTATCTGCGGCGCGGACGGGTCGTCCCGCAGGGCTTCTCCCAGGACGCGCAGCAGCACGACGGCATCAGGCACGGCATCCCGTCGGCGCACGAGCCGGGCATGATCGGGGCAGCCGGCGGCAAGCGCCTGGCCGGCCGGGCAGACGAAGCAGCTTTGCAGATCGGCAGCCTCGCCGGTCCGGCAGATCAGGGCCGCGCAGTCTGACGGCGGGATGACCCGGCCCAGGCGGGCGCAGGAGACGGACGCAGGATGGGCGGCACGCATGGCTAAACCTCCAGCAGGGCACGCAGCCGGCTGCATTTGTGGGCCACACTCTGGTCGATCTCGGCGGCCATGAACGGTTCGGTGCGCAGTTGATCGATAAGCACCAGCACGTCGCCAAGTTCCTCTACCACCTCTTCACGCGCGCCACGGCGGCCGCGCCGCAGGTGGCTGATGGCCACGATGGCCTCGGCCAGTTCTTCCTGCAGCACCTGCAGCTGGGCATCCAGGCCAAAGCGGCGCACGGCCTGCGCCGCCAGACCGGCATCGACGAGCAGCGTCCGGCACAGGTGGTTTCCTGCGGCGGTCGGGGAGGGGAGCGGAGCCTGCCCGGGAGCAGGGGACGGGATGACGGCGTCAGCGGACACGGGGAGTCTCCTTGCGGGAAGGGAGGACGGTCAGCAGCCAGTGCAGCATCTGGCGATGGCTGGCCAGCACGCGCCGGGGCGGCATGCCGGGCAGGCGGACACGGTAGCTGGCGACCTTGACAAGAGCGGATGGGGCAACATGGGGTCGGGACACAGGTTTGCTCCTTCGGAAGTTCGGGCTGTGGACGGTTCCAGCGTCCGCAGCTCTTTTTCATATCTGGCGGTCGTGGGTCTCGTGCGCCAGCCTGAGGATGGCGAGGATGGCTTCCACGGCCTCATGACCCCGGCGGGTCATGTCGTGCAGTTCCTGCGAGGTGATCCTGCCGTCAGCGATATGGTCCGCCGCCGCGCAGGCGAATTCGCCGAATTCGCGGATGCTGGCGCTCAGCCCGGCGACCAGCTGTTCCGGCCCGCCGGCGGGGATGCGCAAGGGCACAAAGGCTCCGCCGCGCTGCCGGGCAAGGAAGATGAGCGGCAGGTCGGACTCGCAGACGTCCATGAGCGGCAGCAGCAGCTCCGCGCCCAGCTTGTGGCCGGGCTGCTGCGACAGTTCGCTCATGAGGGTGGCATAGGGCTTGCCCACCAGATCGGCCACTGTGCGCACGTCCAGGCCGGAGGGCGCCGCCTTGACCATGCCGTGCAGCACGGCCGTCAGGGAAGGATACGGGCGGCAGGGGGCGTTCATGTAAAAAACTCTCCATCTTTTGCGTGGTTCTGGCGTCGAATGCGCGTTATGCCGTCATCATGGCGTCAGCAATCGCGCGGTTTGGGACCGGTGGGCACGTCTTCGGCCCGGGGCAGCAGATCCAGCGGGATGCTGAGGCAGCCCCGGAGCTTCTCATGATGACGCACGGGCATGCGGTCCTGCTTCAGGCTGATGCTGGCGGCACGCCCGGAGATGCCCAGGAGCCTGCCCAGGGCCTCAAAGGTCAGATCCCGCTCCAGCATCCAGATCTTCAGCTTGAGAATGCGGGCTTGCCTGCCGGTTTTCATTGGTATAGGCTGTTCCATAAAACGACCTTTCCCTTTCGGGGTGAGAGGTAAACGTACATGTATGCAGACAATGTGAAAAATTCTTTCGTTCTTGTCAACAAAATTTCCCGAATTGAAATGAAAGATTCCAAGAAAAACGAACTATACGAGCGCGTTGCCGCCGCCGGAAAATTTTTCGGGGGCATCCCGACGTTCGCGGAAATGGTGGGGGTGCAGTACCGGACGTTCCTCGGCTACCTGAACCGGAAGCGGCAGCACAACCTCTGGCCGCTCCTGCCCGCCATGCTGGAGGCATTCCCGCGCCTGTCGCGGCAATGGCTGTATTTTGGGGAAGGCCCCATGCTCATCGGGCACGGCACGCCGCTGGACAGGCCGGTGCCCCTGCAGGAGATCGCGGTCGCGGCCGAGGCCATGGCCGCCGAAGCGGGCGGGACTTGGAGCGATGTGCTGACCTACATCGTGGATGCTGCACGGGCGGAAGGCGTGCGAACGGAACCGGCGGCCGACAGCCGCCAGATCCAGGAACTGCAGGCCAGATTGCTGGCAGCTCAGGAAAGGATCATTCAGCTTCAGGATGAATTGCTGACCAGGCAGAGAGAAGGACGCACCGACGCCCCCAAGGCCCTGCCTGCCGGCATTGGCGACACTGCTGCCCGCTTGTAGGGTGGCGGCAGTAGGGGGGATCGCAAAGCCCCCCTACTGTTCCTCTTTTATCTTAAACTGTGTAAAATCAATTTCTTTTATTTTTTCAGGAATAGTAAATATTTTTTTGTTATCAGACTCATTGTCGAAACCTCTATAGCCTCCCTCATAGCCGACAACGATAAAGTTAAGTAAGTAAAAAAGTTCGAGGCATGTAAAGGCTTTATTTATCTTCTGCTGCGTTTCGCCGCTAGGATTGGCATGAGAAATTTGATTTCTAAGAGAGCGCCATGCTTCAATATGTTCTTTTTTTACCGCATTTTCCTTGCACAAATTTT
>DWZD01000035.1 GCA_019118345.1 Candidatus Desulfovibrio intestinavium
CATGTGCAGGGAGCCGGTGACGCGCAGGCCCTTGAGGGGCTTGCTGTCGCCGTACTTGCGGATGCACTCCATGAGGCCGGGGGTTTCACGTTCGGAAAGCTGCATTTCCTTTTTGCCGAAGTCGGCAAGGCTCATGTCGGCAACTTTGTAGGCAAGGGAAAGATCAAGGGGTTGGGTCATATATTTCCTCCAGAATGGGTTTATATCCAGAATGGGCTTACGGCGTGCGCGGGGCGCGGGCTTCGGCCGTCAGCAGCAGCAGATGCAGCCCCCGTCCGACGGCGCATTGGCGGCTGTCCACAAGGACAAAGCCGGCTTGTTCCAGATAGGCCGTCAGGCTGTCCGGGGCAAAGCCCAGCCAGCGGTCGCCGTAGCGGCTGCGCATGGTTTCGTCGTGGTGGCGCAGAAAATCCGTCACCAGCAGGCGGCCGCCTGCGGCAAGGATGCGATGGGCTTCGCCCAGGGCGGCAGCGGGATCGGAAAGATGGTGCAGAACGAGGTTGATGCAGGCGAAGTCCGCCTCGTGATCGCGCAGGGGCAGGTGATCAAGCTCGCCTATGCGCAGGGAATAGCGCTGCTCCGGCACATTTTCGCCGTCGAGGCGGCGACGGCAGATGTCCAGCATGCGAGCCGAACCGTCCACCCCGATGACGCCCCCGGCCCGGGGCAGCAGGCGGGCCAGCACGGCCCCGGTGCCGCAGCCGAGATCCACGGCCATGCGGCAATGCGGCGGCACGGCGGCGGCCACCTGCGCCGGAAGATCGAAGTCCCCCAGCACCTCATGGTTCAGCTCGTCCCAGTCCTCGGCAATGGCGTTGAAGAATTGCCGGGTTTTGCGCGCCCGCTCCTCCAGAATGTGGGCCGCCACGTCCATATCCGCGCGCATGGCGGCGTCGGCGGGCATGAAGGGGGCAATGGCCTGCAGGAAGTCATGGGCCGTCCCGGCGGGGCTGGCCGCATAGAACACCCAGAGACCGTCCCGGCGCGAGGTCAGCAGGCCGGCTTCGGTCAGGATCTTGAGATGACGGGAGACGCGGGACTGCCCCATGTCCAGGATGCGCACGAGTTCGTTGACCGACAGCTCGTAATGGCGCAAAATGTGGACAAGGCGCAAACGGGTCTCATCGGAAAGGGCTTTGAAAAAGGCTAGGGACATGGTGTTTCGCCGGGCTTGGTGCGTTGTCGCGACACTGTATCAAAATTGCCTGATGTAAATATCAACTTATCCACATATGGTCAAGCAGGTTGTTGCCATGCCGACTTCGCCGCGCCGTGGCGCACGAAAATCCCCCGGGGCAAAAGCTGTCCGGACAGGGGAACGCGCGCTCCCGCCCCAAATGGATTCCGCTGTGCCGGCTGCGCACGCGCGTGAGAAAGCGGACCAAAGCGCCGCAAATCTGCCGGAAACGGACGAGACGCGGGGGCGCGGTCGGGCGTTCACGGCCCGCTGGCGACCGCGCGCCCTGCGGCGGCGGCCGGACGGCAGCCGCGCCGAACAGCCGGATTTCGCCCCGCGCGGGGTCGGCGAACTGCTGCCCGGCGTGCTGACCGCTCTGGGAGGGGATGCCGCGCGCCTGCGGCTGGTGCAGCTCTGGCGGCACTGGGAAATGGTGCTCGGGCCTGAGCTGGCCCCGCTGGCCCGCCCGCTGGGTCACCACGGCGACTGTCTGCTCATCGGGGCCGAGGATGCCATGCTCATGCAGGAGCTGCATTTGCAGTCCGGCGAAATTCTGGAGCGCGTCAACGCCTTCATGGAAGGGCCGTTCTTTGCCTGCGTCAAGGTCAGCCTCGGCTTCCGGCGCACGGAACTGGACACTATTGCCCCGCCGCCCGCCCCGCCGCCGCAGCCGCTGGAACGTCCCCGCCTCACGGGCGAGGCGCTGGCCCATATGCGGCCGGATTCGCCGGTGGCGCGCTGCTATGCGCGCTATGTGGGTCTTGCCCGTGCCGGTCAGGAGCAGGATTCCGCATGAAGTGCCTTGCCTTCTATCTGCCCCAGTTTCACGCCATTCCCGAAAATGACGCCGTCTACGGCAAGGGCTTCACGGAATGGGACAATGTGCGGGCGGCCCGTCCGCTCTTTCCCGGTCACGAGCAACCCCAGGCCCCGCATCCGCGCCTCGGCTGGTACAACCTGCTGGACGGGGCATTTCTCGAACGCCAGCACGCCCTGGCCCATGAATTCGGGGTGACGGGCTTCTGCTACTATTATTACAATATGGCGGGCAAACGCCTGCTGGAAAAGCCGCTGGAGCGCATTCTCGCCAACCGGCACATCCGCAACGAGTTCTGCCTCTGCTGGGCGCATGTGAGCTGGTTCAACAACCGGCAGGGGCCGGGCGCCGTCTTTCTGCCCCAGACCTATGATGCGGCCCAGGCCCGCCAGCTGGCCGAGGATGTCCTGACCTACTTCGAGCATCCCCGGCATATTCGCATCAACGGCAGACCGCTCTTTCTCTTCTGGGCGCCGGAACGCCTGCCGCTGGTCAATGTCTACGCCGACATGCTGCGCGAAGCCGCGCACCGGCGGGGCTTTCCCGGGGTGTTTCTCATGGGGGTGGAGGCTTATGCGGCCTCACTGCCGCAACAATGGGGGCTGGACGCCATGCTGGAATTTGCGCCGGACTGGCGGCCGGAAAATCAGGTTTCCGCGCCCGACGAACGGCCCCGGCGCATGGATTATGCCCGCACGCTGACATTCATGCGGCAAAAGCCCGTGCCGCCGTATCTCCGGCTGCGCAGCACCTTCCCCGGCTGGGACAATACCCCCCGGCGCGGGGCAAGCGGCATGGTCTGCACGGGCACATCCGTCGAACTCTTCCGGCGCTCGCTCATCTTCCTGACCGAGTATACGCGGCGCATTTTGCCCCCTGAACTGCAGTACGTCTTCATCAATGCCTGGAACGAATGGGGCGAGGGCTGCCATATCGAGCCGGATGCCCGCCACGGTTTTGCCCATCTGCAGGCCGTGCGCGACATGCTGCGCCTGTGCGGAGCCGGGGCGGGGCTTCCGGCGGGCGGCTGACGCCGCGCACGCCGGGCCGGGACGCAAAAAACCGCCCGCGGACAGGGGGCGGTTCCCCGTCCGCGGGCGGAACATCGCACGAATGCGTCCGCGCATCATCAGGCGGCAAAGGCGTAACCGGCCTCCAGCGCGCGGATATTGGCGGGAATCAGTTTGACATAATGGGCATTGACCACGCTGTGCATGGCCTGGATGACCACCTCGGGCGGCAGCGCGCCCGTGGCCCTGAGCCAGGCCCCCAGCGCCACCACATTGGCCATCTTCACGTTGCCCAGTTCATGGGCCATGTCATTGACCGGAATGTACACCGTGCGCAGGCGCTCATCCAGCAGCTCCCGCGAAACCAGCGAGGCATTGACGATCTGCACGCCGCCTTCCCGCAGACGCGGCTGGAACTTGTGCAGCGACGGTTCGTTGAGAATGATGGTGGACATGGGCCGGTTGACCAGCGGCGCACCCACGGGATGGGTATCCAGCACCACGGTGCAATTGGCCGTGCCGCCGCGCATCTCCGCGCCATAGACCGGAATGAAGCTCACTTCCAGCCCCTGTTCCAGCCCGGCCTGCGCCAGCAGATTGCCGATGAGCATGACGCCCTGCCCGCCGAAACCGGCCATGATCACATCCTGATAGCCGCTCATGCCCGCACCTCGCTTGCGCCGTCCGCCCGCGCGGCGGCGCGCTCTTCCCGCACATCCCGGAAAACGCCCAGCGGAAAGACGGGGATCATTTCCTCGCTGATGCGGCGATTGGCCGCCAGCGGATCCAGATGCCAATTGGTGGGACAGCCCGCAAGCAGCTCCACGAAGCTGAAGCCCAGCCCTCGCGCCTGACAGTCAAAGGCCGTCCGCAACGCCTTCTTCGCCTGCCGCACATGCTTCACGCTGTCCAGCGCGCAGCGCTCGGCATAGGCCACCCCGGCCAGCCCGCCCATGATCTCGGCCAGATGCACCGGCCCGCCCTCGCCCAGCAGATGGCGACCCAGCGGGGTGGTGGTGGTTTTCTGGCCCAGCAGGGTGGTGGGGGCCATTTGCCCGCCGGTCATGCCGTAGACGGTATTGTTGATGAACACCGTGGTGATGTTCTCCCCGCGATTGGCGGCATGGAGCGACTCCGCCAGACCGATGGCCGCCATGTCGCCGTCGCCCTGATAGGTGAAGACGATGCTTTCCGGTCGGGCGCGGCGGATGCCCGTGGCCACGGCACAGGCCCGCCCGTGCGGAGATTCCACCGCATCCACGCGGAAATAATCATAGCTGAAGGCCGAACAGCCCACCGAAGCCACCAGAATGGCCCTGTCCGCCAGGCCCAGTTCATCCAGCACCTCGCTCACCAGCCGGTGGGCAATGCCGTGGTGGCAGCCGGGGCAATAATGCGTCACCTTGCCCGCCAGCGTGGGCGTGGCGTCAAAAACCAGTTCTTCGCCCGCGGCAGGACGCAGGCATTCGTCAAGATGCACGTCGCGCATGTCAGTTCTCCCTGAGGGCGGCGAGAATGGGATCCGCCAGATCGTCCGTGCCGATGAACAGACCGGGCATGATGCCGTGCCAGCTCACCGCGGCCCGGCGGGCCAGCACGTCCAGCGCCAGACGCACGTCCTCCACCATCTGGCCGGTGTTCTGCTCCAGCACCAGCACCTGACGATCCTGAGCCACCCGACGCAGGGCCGCTTCCGGGAAGGGATAAAGGGTGATGGGGCGAAAGAGGCCGATGCGATGCCCAGCCTCGCGCAACTGCCGGATGGCGCTGCGCGCCACGCGGGCCACGGAACCAAAGGCCACGACAATGAGCTGGGCATCCTCGCATTGCCATTCCTCCCACGCCGCATGGGCGCGCATGGCCTCGTACTTGCGCATGAGCAGCACATTGCGCGCCGCCAGCGCCCCCTCGGCCAGATAGACCGACTTGAGCAGGCGCGGTTCGGCTCCGGCCCCGCGCTGGCCGTACCCTTCCAGCCGCCACGAGGCGGAAAGCGCGGCATAGTCCCCCGCCGTCAGGGCATCGGCCGGCGGTTGCCGCCGCACGCCCTCCTTGATCTGGGCCACAATGGCGTCGCCCAGCACCACCACGGGATTGGCGAAGGTGAAGGCCAGCCGAAACGCCCGGAACATGAAGTCATAACACTCCTGCGCCGTGGACGGGGCCAGCACGAAATTGCGGTGATCGCCGTTGCCGCCCCCCTTGACCGCCTGAAAATAATCCCCCTGCGAGGGGCCAATATCGCCAAGACCCGGGCCGCCGCGCATCATGTTGACGATGACCCCCGGAATCTGGCTGCCCGCCATGTAGGAAAGCGATTCCTGCATGAGAGCTATGCCGCAGCTCGAGGATGAGGTCATGGCCGGGATGCCGCAGGAACCGGCCCCCAGCAGCATGGCGCTGGCCGCCAGCTCGCTTTCGGCCTGCACGAACTGCCCGCCGTTTTCCGGCAGCAGACGGCTCATGGCCTCGGGAATCTCGTTCTGCGGCGTGATGGGATAGCCGAAATAACAGCGGCAACCGGCGTCCAGCGCCCCATACGCCACGGCCTCATTGCCCTTGATGAGAATACGTCCGTCGCTCATGCCGTCTTGCCTCCCGCCTTGTCCCGAAAGACGCGAATGGCCGTGTCCGGACACATGATCGCACACGAGGCGCAGCCCGTACAGCGCCCCTCGGTCTCCATCACCTCATACCCCTGACGGTTGAACCGTCCTGCCGGGCGGATAATCCGCACCGGACAGGCTTCCGCACACAGGCGGCAGCCCTTGCAGCGTTCTTCAAGAAATACAATTCGTGACATGCTCGTCTACCCTTTGCGGTCGCGGTATGGCTGCAACCACCGCCGTATTTGATTCCTGTTCAGGCAAACAGTCAAGCAGGAACCGCCTGTGGCGGGCGGCATTTTTTCGCCCGTCTCCCGCTCCCCGCTGGCTTGACCTTGCGCCCGCTCTGCCCTACCCCAAGGAACAGGTTTGACGTTGACCGCGCCCTGTCGTGCTCCAACGCCGATCCTGCCGGAAGGACAAATATCTTGCGGGAAACACGGGAGAAGGCATGACCCTGGGAAACAATGCCGCCGGCCTGCTGCTGGCGCTGCTGACAGCCCTCTTTTGGGGCGCGCTGCCGCTGGCGGTGAAACATGTACTGCCGGTCATGGATGCCGTGACCCTCGTCTGGCTGCGCTTTTGCGTGGCCGCCGTCTGGATATGGCTCATTCCCGCGCCGGGCCGCCGCCTCCGCACCGCAGCGCCTGCCCCGGTCGTACCGCCCCCGCCACGCCTGCCCCTGCGCCGCGCCTGCCTGCTGCTGTTCGTGGCCACGGCGGGACTGGGCGCCAATTTCGTCTTTTTCAACTCCTCCGTGGCCTACCTGAGCGCCTCGGCCTGCCAAATTCTCGCGCAGGCCGGGCCGGTGCTGCTCCTGCTCGGCGGCGTCTTCATCCTCAGGGAAGCCTTCCTGCCCATTCAGGGCGTGGGCGTGGCCCTGCTGCTGGCAGGCCTGCTGCTCTTTTTCAATACCCGGCTGGGCCTGCTCTGGGGTGGAGACAGCAACTTTGCCTTCGGCATGCTGCTGGGCGCCTCAGCCGCCCTCGTCTGGGCCACCTACGGTCTGGCCCAGAAAGTCCTGCTGCGCCATCTGACGCCTACCAGCATCCTGCGCGTCATCTATCCCTGCTGCGCATTGGGTCTTACCCCGCTGGCCTCCCCCGCCGCCATCCTGCGTGTGGACGCCGTGCAGGGGGCCTGCCTCGCCTTTGCCTGCCTCAATACGTTGGTGGCCTACGGGGCCTTCACCAAGGCCATGAGCATCTGGCATGCGGCCAAGGTCAGCGCCGTGGTCGCCACCACGCCGCTGTTCTCCCTCGTGCTCGAAAGCCTGCTCCATGCCCTGTTTCCCCATGCCTACCCTCTGGAAAGCGTGGGCCTGCTCAGTCTCGCCGGCGCCTGCGTGGTCGTGCTGGGCGCACTGGGCATCGCCGTCGGCCCCATGCTTCACCTGCCCCACCTCCCGCGACGCAGGCGGCGCGGGGACAGGCGGTGTGTTTTTTTCGTGGGGGGAAGGGCCCCTTTGTGAACAAAGGGGCCCTTCCCCCCACACCCCCC
>DWZD01000004.1 GCA_019118345.1 Candidatus Desulfovibrio intestinavium
CTTGCGTTTTTGCGAAGCCATCCAGAAAATTTATTTGCATTATAGCTGGCATATTTTCCGTTATATGCATGTTCATTTTTATCAGAAAATGTGCAATATCTTTTTACGTCCCATAGCTTCATTTGGGCAACATTTCGCCAAAAGGTTCGCGGTGTCCATCGCTTGTCACGCTTATCGATGAAATCTTTTGCGGCAGCACTTGCCCGTTCAACCCGCTGCATCTGGTCAAGCATGACCAGGATGAAGAATTGACACGCATCCCAGCCGACAAGCTCGCGTATCTTCCTGGGCCAGAATCTGCACTTGCTGCGGAGATCATCCTTGACGTAGGCCATGATGGCGTCAATGGTTTGTTCAGGTGCAACGGGCATATTTTCTCCCATGAATTACCCCATTCCCGGTTCTGAAACAAGGGAGCTGGCACAACTTAGCCATTTATCGCGTTATTCATGCACGTTCGCACTGAAAAGTCAGCGAGGATCGCAGACGAGAGATTTCGCACCTGTGAACGGGAAGCGGCAGACGGCATGCCGCGACGTTCCGCCCCCCATTGCGGGCATTGTTGCGGCTCAGCCCGGTTCCGATGCGGACGGCGCACGCACGCCCAGCGCGCGGGCCTGCTCCGGCGTATTGCAATTGGCAAACAGACCATGCTCAGCCTCGGAAAGGGGAAGCAAGTGCTTGCCTTCCGGCGGCAGGGCGGCCCGCACCCGACATTGCCCGGCCAGCAGGGCTTCGCGCAATGCGGGCAAAGCGCCGCAGCGATACACGCCCACCAGCGGCTCTTCCCAGCCTCCCGGCGTGCGGTAGTAGACGGCAAGGGCCGTCGGATGCTGCGCCGCCCCGTTGATCAGGTCGCGCAGCAGGCGTTCCGGCAGCAGCGGCATGTCGCAGGGCAGCACCAGCACTCCCTGCCGTCCCTCCCGCGCCGCGCGGGCCAAACAGGTGATGATGCCCAGCAGCGGCCCGGCGTCGTGCCGCCCTTCGGCCCGCACGACCGGCGGCAACGGCTCGTCCTCCACGCAATCAAAACCGGCATGGCGACGTCCCGCCGCGCAGGAAATCCAGACCTCAGAGCAGATGGCGCGCAGGCTATCCGCCGCGCGCCGCAACAGGCTGACCCGCCCCTGCGCAACGCAACACAGCAAGGCCTTGTCCTGCCCCATGCGGCGGGACTGGCCCCCGGCCAGCACCACACCGGCCAGTGCGGTCGCAAAACCCTCCCCGCCGCGCTCTCCAGCCTGCGGCAGGACGGGCGCTCTTTGCCCGCTCAGCGGCATGGCGATCCTCCATCAGCCTTCTGTGCGGCAACCTCAGTCTTCCGCATCGAGGGCGGCATCCGCAGGCAAAGCCTCCTCGCTGTACAGGCTCAGTCCGGCCTCGCGCAGCTTGCGCGCCCAAACGCCGTCGCCTGCACAGGTTGTGCCGGTAAAGCTGCCGTCATAAATACGGCCAAAGCCGCAGGAGGGGGAACGAGCCTTGAGGATGGCCGCCGTGCAGCCATGCTCCCGCACGATGCGCATGGCCCGCTCAGCCCCCTTTTCGAGGGCTTCGGTCACGTCCTCGCCACTTTTCAGGAACACCCGTCCGTGACGCTGCTCGCAGGGCGGACGGGGAACGGGCAGGCCGGACAGCGTTTCCGGGCAGGCCGTCACCGCCCTGCCCGCCGCCACCAGCCGCCGCACGGCCTCGCAGGGCTTGGCAGCGCCGTCATAGCGGCAGGCCAGACCGGCAAGGCAGCCGCTCACCACATATTTCACGCTTTTGACTCCGTCGCGGTATCGTCCCCGTCCTCATCGGGCAGGAGGGCCGCCTCCCACATTTCCTGATAGTACATGCAGGTGCCGGGATTCCAGGCTGTAGCCGTGGCATGGTCATAGGCTTCGGTGATGGGCCAGTTGGTAAAGGGGGCAAGGGCCTCGGCAAAGGAGGGGGCCTCGACGGTGGCTTCCTGGGCCAGCCGCAGGGTGTAGTTGGGGCCTTTGAGAAAACGCAGATGATAACGGGGCATGGGGATTCTCCTTGAAAAAAACCGGGAGGGGAAACCCCTCCCGGTCAAGGTGGTCAGGTTATGCGTACGGCCTAGTGCACCGTCATCACGAATTTGCTGATGAGGAAGAGCACCACGAGAAGGCCGACACCGAGGCCCCAGCTCCAGTGGATGAGCTTCATTTCGGTTTCATCCAGGGGCTCGTATTCCATGTTCTGCATTTCTTCGTGCAGCTTGACTTCTTTATCTTCCATGAGAGTTCTCCTTTATTGCACAGGCTGACTAGCCGCCGATGACCGGCGGATGCATGCCGTGGAAGAAGGCGTAGGAAATGAACAGGCCGACCCAGATGATGAAGCCGAACAGGCAGACCATGTAGACGACGGCCAGGCGACCGATGCCTTCTTCACGCAGCTTGTGGAAGTTGGAGACCACGCCGATGCTGAAGAAGGTCAGCAGGAAGAAGATCACGCGGAAGCAGTTGGCCACGCCGGAAACCTGATTGCCGATCTTGTGGATGGGGCCATTGGGTTCGATGAGGCAGATGGCCAGCATGATCACGAAGGTTGCCAGATAACCGAGGACGAAGCGGGGGAAGCGTTCCATCACGTCGCCCCAGGTCATGGCGCGTTCGCCGCGGGTCTTGTCGAACTTGGCCGTCCAGATGTAGGCCAGCACCAGCGCCCAGATGCCGATGAACATGTCGATGAAGACCTTGACCGTGGTGGTCACCATCACGATCCAGCCGGGTTCGTACTGCACGCCGGTCAGGCCGGCCACCTTGGTCAGGATCAGGGCTTCGGTAATGGCGCCGGAGGCAATGGCGCCGCCGTCGGACTTCACGGCCAGACCCATCCAGCCGCCGGCCACCATGGGCTCGGTGTGCAGGAAGGCGGAGGCCACGAAGGGCAGGATCAGCATTTCGATGCAGGTGAACACCACAACCAGGGAGGAGACCATGATCGGCACCACAGGCCGGGCGCGGATGGCGCCGCCGGTGGCGATGGCGGCGGACACGCCGCAGATGGAAATGCCGGAGGCCAGCGGAGCGGCCCATTCCTTGTTGAACTTGAACCACTTGCGGGCCACATAGTAGACCACGGCCCAGTACAGCAGGTAGGCTTCAACGATGGCGCAGAGACCCCGGAAGAACACATGGCCGGCAAATGCGGAAGCGCCGGCGGCCTTCACGCCCAGTTCGGCGCCGAGCACCACGATGGCGATCTTCACGAACAGCTCGGGACGGCAGGCGTCACGCAGCCAGTTGGCAAAGCCGGGGGTCACGTTGCCGAAGATGAGGCCCACGATCAGGGCCAGGATCAGGCCGGCTTCCGTGCTCAGGCCCAGCGCCCAGTCAATGCCCTGCTTTTGCAGCTGGGTGGGGTTGGCTGCGATATAGGCGTTGGCGCCGATGGTATAGCAGGCCACGGCGATGAAGAATATCACCGTGAAGGCCGCCAGAAAGCGCCCCACATTGCCATTCATCAGTTTCACGCCGAAGCTGAGCAGCGCGGCCACAAAGGCGTACGTGGCAAAGAGCGCACCCACGCCGGGGATGATCTTGCTGGCGGAACTCCAGCACTTCATGGGATCGCCGACCCACATGCCCATCTTCAAGGCCCAGCCGAGAACGTCAAGGCCGACAAACTTGCCAAGGGCAAGAATGAAGATGATCGATCCGAGCAGCAGAGCAACCTTATCTTCATTGAAAGTTGCTTTCGTTGTCATAGTCCAACTCCTCAAAATGTTTTGACACCGTATCCGCCCGCAGGCGGATCATTCCCCATGCGTCAGCAGCAATACACCATTTTTCTGGTTATCCCCCTTACTGCTTGTTGCGAACCCGACGGACAATGGCCGATCCTCAAGCACAACAACTCAGCGCGCCATGTCCGCGTCCGCAGCGGCCTTGTGATTCTTTGAACTATTTGCCTTCAGTTGTACCCCTATCCTGACAATTGTCAAGATGTCATGCGATATATTCTCTCATGGATAGATGACATTCCCGCCCATTCAGTCCTGCGCTGACATCCGCGGCGAAGCCGCCGGATTATGTGATGTATTTTCCTGCGAAATCGGCCTGTTTTGCGTCATGAACGGGCAGCGGCAGTCCCCTGCCCGGCCTGCCCGCTGCGGCAGGCGCCCCGGCTGGCGGCAGAGGAAAAAAAATTTTTTCGCCGGACAGCCCCATGACTGCCCGGCGATGCCGCCCGCCGCTGATTCCCTTCCCGGCAATGCCTGTTTGCCATAAGACTTTTTTCTTTTTTTGCCCTGCTTGCGGCTGAAAGAACAAGCGTCCCCAGCCTCCCCCGGCGCCGTCCGACAGCCTTGACGATTCTTATCGTTGCACTATGTTACATAGGCATTCCTCACAAGAAAATCTGGCATATTCCGTGGGTTACGAAACCAACCGCCCCGGGAAACGGGCGCTGCCCGTCTGCCGCAAGCGTTCTCCCCTTGTCAGACGCCCCGGCATGATTATATGTTGAAAACTGGCAAAAAATGGCGCTTCGGCGCTTTTCCTCAACCCCCATTCGGGAGTCGAATATGTCTCTGAAAACTCTTGTGGCAGCCTTTTTCCTGACCTTTGCCGCCTGTAGCCTGGTCATGCCCGATTATGCCGATGCGGCGCGCATGGGCGGCGGACGCTCCTTCGGCAGCAAGCCTGCCATGCGCAGCCCGACCACGCCTCCGGCAGCCATGCAGCGGCAGGCCCAGCCCAATGCGGCCCAGCGCCAAAACGCGGCACAGGCGACCGCTCAGCCCAACCGCGGCTTCCTCGGCGGCATGGGCGGCATTCTTGGCGGCCTGCTGGCGGGTACGCTCATCGGTTCCCTGCTCTCCGGCGCGGGCTTTTCCGGCGGCGGCCTGCTGGATATTTTGCTCATCGGCGTGGTGATCTTCATTGTCCTCAAGCTCCTTGCCCGCCGCCGCGCGACGGCCTCCGCTCCTGCCCAGGCCGCAGCCGCCGGCGCACACGGCGGCATGATGCAGCCCCCCATGCCGTCGCCCGAACACCTCAGCCGCTATGCCGACAACAGCGCCGGCAACGCTTCCGACGCCATGCAGGATGCCTGGGGCGCCCTGCGCGACGGCGGCACGCCGCAGCCGCAGGCTCCGAGCATGCCCGCCGGATTCGATGCCGACGAATTCCTGCGCGGGGCCAAGATGGCCTATACGCGCCTGCAGGCGGCCTGGGACAGGCGGGATCTGGACGACATCGCCCAGTTCGCCACGCCTGCCGTTCAGGACGCCATTCGGGAACAGCTTGCGCAGGAACCCGAAAGCAGCCATACGGAAATCATGCTGGTCAACGCCCAGTTGCTGGAAGTGAGCGAGGATGGCGCCGAGGAACGGGCGCAGGTCTATTTCGATGTACTCCTGCGTGAGGATCCTGCCCAGTCCACCCCCACCAATGCCCGGGAAATCTGGCACTTCGTGCGCGACCGGCAGACCGGCGGCATGTGGAAACTGGACGGCATTCAGCAAATTTCGGGCTAACGGATCCCGATACCTTCTTTTGGCAGGCCGCACAGGCGGCCTGCCTTTTTCACGTCCCTGCGGGACGCCATGATCGCAACCAGAGGATTCCCCATGAATAATTATGTTGCCAAGCATGACAAACTCATGCGCCACCTCGGCATGACCATCGAAGAAGCCACCCGCGAATACGCCCGCGTGAGCATGCCCATTGCGGACGAGATCAAGAACGGCATGGGTCTCGCCCACGGCGGCGCCATCTTCTCCCTGGCCGATGTGGCCTTCGGTGCGGCGGCCAATGCCGATCAGGTCAACGGCGTGGTCAGCCTCAATGCCACCATCGAATTTCTGCGTCCCGGGCTGGCCGGGCCGCTCAGGGCCGAAGCCCGGCTTGTGCGCAAGGGCGCGCACATCCAGAGCTACAATGTGGAAGTGCGCGACGCCAATGATCAGCTGGTGGCCCGTTGCATGTCCACGGGCTTTCAGACGGATGTGCCCCTGCCGCAGTAGTCCCGGCCCCGGCAGGCGACCGGCGACGGGCGCACCCCCGCCGCCGTTTCACGCCTGAGCGGGCTTGACCCGGCAAGCCCTTCTGAGATATATCAGCATCGTCTCAATAACTTGGGCAAGAGGTGTTCCCGTCAATGACGGGAAATAATTGGGAAGTTCGTAAAAACGACGCTGACTCGCAACCGTGAAGGGCGTTGCGCCAGCCGTATGCCACTGTGCCGTGCACGGGAAGGCGGCGGCGTGTTCAAGCCCCAAGCCGGGAAACCAGCCTCCTGCCAGACCGGCACGTCCGTGCCTGCCCACGAGTTTTGGGCAAGGAGTCTCTGCCATGTCTGTCCTCGGGTCATGGCGTCTTCCCCCGGCGGGAGGCGTTTCCGTCCTGTCATCGGCGCCCATTGCGCATGTCTGTCCGGCCATTGGCCGCCCCCTGCAGGCGCTTTTCCCGCTTCCTTTGCACATACAACCGCCGGCCTTTGCGTGCCGCATCCGGCAAGGGAGGCCGTCATGAGTCTCGGCGTCCTGTATGGTGTGGGCATCGGCCCCGGCGATCCGCAATATATCACCTTGCGCGCGGCTGAGGTGTTGCGCTCCGCGGATGTCGTCTTCAACGTCATCAGCCGCAACGCCGAGGAAAGCGTTTCCGGCGCGGTGGTGCGTCATTTTGCGCCGCAGGGGGATATCCGCCAGCTTGTTTTCAGCATGTCCCGCGACCCGGCCGTGCGGCAGGCGCAGGTACAGGCCAATGCCGACGCCATACGGGCCGAACTGGAGGCCGGGCGGCATTGTGCCTTTGCCACCCTGGGCGATCCCATGACCTACAGCACCTTCGGCTATGTGCTGGCGATTCTGCGCGCCGCCCTGCCGGGACTTGCGGTGGAAGTCGTGCCCGGCGTCACCTCCTTTGCCATGCTGGCCGCCCGCTCGGCCCGCGTGCTGGCGGAAAACGGCGAACAGCTGCGCGTGATTCCCTCCTTTACCGAGCAGCAGGCGCGGCAGCTGGATTTCCCCCCCCATTCCGCGACCGTGCTGCTCAAGACGTACCGCAGCCGCCCCGCCCTGCTGGAACGCCTGCGCGAGGAAAAGGGCCTGCGCCTGCTCTACGGCGAACATCTGACCATGCCGGGCGAATTTCTGGCCGAGGATGACGAGGCCCTGAACGCCCTGCGGGAGCGGGATCAGGAATATCTCTCCCTCCTGCTGGTCAAGAGGGACAGATCATGAGTCTGCGCTGGCATCTGGACGCCGGAGAAATCGAGCGGGAAAGTTTCCGCATCATCGAAGGCGAATGCCCCGAACTCGCCGCCGCCCTGCCGCCGGAACACTGGCGCGTGGCCCGACGCCTCATTCATACGACAGCGGATGTGCGCATTGCCGACACGCTGGTTTTCCGGCACGATCCCGTGGCCGCCGGACTGGCGGCCCTGCGGCGCGGCGCGTTCATCTTCTGCGATTCCAAGATGCTGCGTTCCGGCCTGTCGCTGGAAAAGCTGCGGCGGCTCTGCCCGGACTACGGCCCGGATCGGCTGCTCTGCCATATCAGCGACCCGGATGTGGCTGAACGCGCCCGCGCGGAAGGACTCACCCGCGCCCTGTGCAGCGCCGAGAAGGCCCTGCCCGTGCTGGACGGCGGCATTGTGCTCATCGGCAACGCCCCCCTGGCCCTGGCCCGCATTGCGCGCGCCATTCTGGACGATGGCCTGCGCCCGGCCCTAGTCATCGGCATGCCCGTGGGCTTTGTCAACGTGGTGGAAGCCAAGGAACTGCTGGCCGCCTGCCCCGTGCCGCAGATCGTGCTGGAAGGCCGGCGCGGCGGCAGCGCCACGGCGGTGACGAGCCTGCACGCCATCATGGAAAGCGCCTGACGGAAAGCGCCTGACGGGCCGGCACACGGCGGGGGAGGCCTCCCGGGCCGCCTGCCGTCCGGTGCCGCGCGCCTGCCGCACAAAGGAACACGCATGTCCAAGCCTCAGGATCACGAAAGCCCGGCCCGCCTGCGTCAGGGCTTTTCCACCGGGGCCTGCGCCACGGCGCTGGCCGTGGCCGCCTGGCGGCAATGGCGGGAACCGCTCGCCGCGCCGCCCGGTTCGGTCATTCTCCATTTTCCTGACGGCAAACAGCGGCAAATCGGCCTGTGCGCCCCCCTGCGGCGTTCGCCCCGTCCCGCTGACGACGCCTTCCCCGCCCTGCGCTGGTGCTGCCTGCGCAAGGACGCCGGCGACGATCCCGACGTGACGGACAATGCCCTGATCTATGCCCGCCTGCGCCCGGCCCGCCCCGAGGAGGCCGCGCCGGAAGACATTTGCCTGCCGGTGGGCGAATCCGCGCAACTCATTCTCCGCGCCGTAGAAGGCATCGGCCTCTGTACGCGCGACGGTCTGGACTGCCCCCGGGGCAAATGGGCCGTCAACAGCGGGCCGCGCGCCATGCTGGCCCACAATCTCGCTCTGGCGGGCCTGAACGAGGGCTGCTGGCTGCTGGAAATCGGCGTCTCGCACGGCGCCGAGCTGGCACGCCATACCCTCAATCCCCAGCTCGGCATTGTGGGCGGCATTTCCCTGCTGGGCACCACGGGGCTGGTGCGCCCCTTCAGCCACGCGGCCTATGTCGCCACCATCCGCCTCTGCACCCGTGCCCATCAGTGGGCCGGGGGGAAACACATGATCCTCGCCACCGGCGGGCGCAGTCAGCGCACGGCCCGGCAGCGCCACCCGCAACAGCCGGAAACGGGCTTTGCGGCCATCGGGGACTTCATCGGCGCGGGCCTTGCCGTTGCCCGCCGCTGCGGCATGCGGCGCGTGACCATTGCCTGCATGCCGGGCAAACTTTGCAAGTATGCGGCAGGGCTGCACAATACCCACGCCCATCGCCATGCGCAGGACAGGGAGCTGCTGCTGCGGGCCGTCCGCCGTCTGCTGCCGGAGCAGGCCGCCATCCATGCCGCCCTTGCCCGCTGCGTTTCGGTGCGCGAAGCTCTGGGCCTGCTGCCGCCGGACAGCCGCCTGCCCGTCTTGCGGCTCATGGCCGATCAGGCGCTGCGCCAATTGCGCCGCATGGCCGGCCCCGCGCCGGATCTGGCCGTACTGGTCTGCGATTTTGACGGCGCCTTTCTCTTTGAACAGGCCCTTCCGGCCACGGCTGAGGCAAACCGCCCCGCCGGCGGCGAACAGCCGGAAGCCGCCCCCCCTGCCGCGCACAAGGAGGTTTGCTGATGCGCCCACATGTCACCATTGTCGGCGCCGGGCCGGGCGCAAGCGATCTCATTACCCTGCGGGGACAACAGGCCCTCCGGCAGGCGGATGTGGTGCTCTATGCCGGTTCGCTGGTCTCGCCGGAACAGCTTGCCGTCTGCCCGCCGCACTGCCGCCTGTACGACAGCGCCGGCCTTGCGCTGGCAGAGCAGGTGGCCCTCATGGCCGGGGCCGTGCGGGCCGGACAGCGCGTGGTGCGCCTGCACACCGGCGATCCGGCCATGTACGGCGCCACCAACGAGCAGATGGCGGCCCTTGCCCGCGAGGGCATCGACGTGGAAATCGTGCCGGGCGTGAGCAGCGTCTTTGCCGCCGCGGCAGCCCTCGGCTGCGAACTGACCAGCCCGGAGATCAGTCAGAGCGTCGTGCTGACCCGTACCCCGGGCCGCACGCCCATGCCCGCCGCCGAGGATGCCGCCGCCTTTGCCCGCACCGGGGCGACGCTGGTTTTCTTTCTCAGCGCGGGCCGCATCGACAGCCTCATGCGCCACCTCATGGAGGATGGCGGCCTTGCGCCGGATACCCCGGCGGCGGCGGTCTACCGCGTCAGCTGGCCGGAGGAACGCATCCTGCGCGGCACGGTGGCCGATCTGGCCCGGCAGGTGCAGGAGGCGGGCATCGGACGGCAGGCCCTCATTCTCGTGGGCCGGGCGCTGGCAACGTCGCCGGCGGACAGGACGCAACGGGCGACCTCGCGCCTGTACGACGCCCACTTTTCGCACGGCTACCGCAATGCCCTGCCGCAGGAGGCCTTTGCCGGGGCCTGCGCCATTTACGTCTTTACCCGGCGCGGTCTGGCCTGCGCCCGCAGTCTGGCCGCCGGGCTAGGCCTGCCCTGCCGCATCTACGCCAGCCTTTCCGCAGGCGAGGCCGCCGGGCCGGACTCGTCCGGGCTTGCCCTACCCGAGGTGCAGCCGCTGGACGGCCCGGGACTGGATGCCCAGCTCGCGCGGGGCTGGCAGGCCTTTGCGGCCCATATCTTTGTGGGGGCAACCGGCATTGCCGTGCGCAAGATCGCGCCCCTGCTGGAAGACAAAACCCGCGATCCGGCGGTGATCTGCGTGAGCGAAAGCGGCGCGCATGCGGTCAGCCTTGCCTCGGGGCATCTGGGCGGGGCCAACCGTCTGGCCCGGCGCGCGGCCCGCGTCACCGGGGGGCAGGCCGTCGTCAGCACGGCCACGGATCTCAACGGCCTGCCCGCCTTTGACGAGCTGGCGGCGCTGGCGCAGGCCCGGCTGCGCAATGCCGAGGCGGTGCGGCCGCTTCATGCGGCCCTGCTCGCGGGACTGCCCATCGACTTTTGCGGGCCGGAGGACATCTTTGCGGCCCATCTGGCCGCCCTGCCCAGCCTGCGGCATATTGACCGGCCCGAGGACGCCACGGCCGATCAGGCCGTCATCTGGTGCGAAACGGACGGCGCGGCCCTGCGGCGGCGCTGCCCGGCCCGGCATGTGCTGGTGGTGGAGAGCCGCTGTCTGGTGCTGGGCCTCGGCTGCCGCAAGGGCCTGCCGCCTGAGGAGCTGGCCCGGCTGGCCGAAAGTTTTCTGGAACGGCAGGCGGGCGGCATACGGCCCGAACAGATCGCCTGTCTGGCCTCCTGCGCCCTCAAGCGGGACGAGCCTGCCCTTGCGGCGCTGGCCCGGCGCTGGGGCCTGCCCCTGCGCTTTTTCGCGGCGGCTGAGCTGGCCGCCGTGCCCGTGCCCACGCCCTCTGAGGCCGTTCGGGAGCGCGCAGGCACGCCTTCGGTCAGCGAGGCGGCGGCCCTGCTGGCCGCGCGGGACGGCGACGCCATGCCGCCCCGTCTGCTCTGCCCCAAGTGGAAGGCCGAAGCCGCCACCTTTGCCCTGGCCCGCATCCCGCATGGCAGACGGCTGCCAGCGGAAGAACCCCGGTAAGGAGGACTTCATGCACATCAATTCCGGCGAAATTGCCGTCATCGGTCTGGGTTCCGGCCTGCCGCAACACCTGACCCCCGAGGTGCTCGAGGCGCTGGAGGCCTGCGAGGTGGTGGCCGGCTACAGCCGCTATGTGGATTTCATCCGCGAGCGGATCGCGGGCAAGGAACGCATTGAAACCGGCATGACCGGCGAGGTGGAACGCTGCCGGGCCGCACTGGCCGCCGCCGCCTCGGGCAAGCGGGTCTGCATGGTCTGTTCCGGCGATCCCGGCATCCTGGCCATGGCCGGTCTGCTCTTTGAACTGCGCGCCCGTGATGCGAGCCTTGCCGATCTGCCCATCCGCGTGCTGCCCGGCATCACGGCGGCCTCGCTGGCCGCCGCCGCTTTGGGCGCGCCCCTGCAGAACGGCTTTTGCCTGATCAGCCTTTCCGACCTGCTCGTGCCTGCCGACGAAGTACGGCAAAACCTGCGGGCCGTGGCCGCCTCGGCCCTGCCCGTGACCCTTTACAATCCGGCGGGCCGCAAACGCCGCGATCTGCTGGCCGAAGCGCTGGGCATCTTCCGGGAGGCGCGCGGCGCGGACACCCTCTGCGCCTGCGTGCGCCATGCCGGACGCCCCGAGGAATGGCGCTGGGTGGGCAGACTGACCGACCTGCCCGAGGATCAGGTGGACATGTCCTCTCTGGTGCTCATCGGCGGCCCGCGTACCCGCTACGAAAACGGCGCGCTTTTTGAGGCGCGCGGCTATGCCGAAAAATATCTGGCGGACGGCGAGGCATGAAGCACCCCTTTCATGCCGTCTGCTGCGCCGCGCCCCGTTCCGGCGAGGGCAAGACCCTTGTCAGTCTGGCCCTGACCCGCGCCCTCTGGCGGCGCGGTCTCGATGTGCAGACGTTCAAATGCGGGCCGGACTACATTGATCCCGCCTTTCTGACCGCCGCTTCGGGCCGTCCCGCCGTCAATCTGGACACCTGGATGCTGGGCCGCGCGGGCGTGCGCGCCCTCTGGCGACGTCATGCCGCCCATGCGGACGCCGTGGTCTGCGAGGGGGTCATGGGCCTGTTCGACGGGCGCGATCCCGGCGAGCTGCCGGGCAGCACCCTGGACGTGGCCGCGACCCTGCAACTGCCGGTGGTGCTGGTCTGCCGCGTGCGGGGCATGGCGACCTCGCTGGCCGCGCTGGTGGAGGGCTTTGCCCGCCGGGCGTCCGGGGCGGGCGCGCACATTGCCGGGGTCATCGCCAATGAGGTGGGCAGCGAGCGCCATGCCGCCATCCTGCGCGAGGCCCTTGCCCGGGACGGTCTGCCGCCGCTGCTGGCCGCCCTGCCCCGGCGCGAGGACTGGCGGCTGCCGGAACGCCAGCTCGGCCTGACCCCGCCCGACGAATGCGGCCTCAACGACGCCTGGCTGGATCGGACGGCCGAGACGCTGGACGCCTGTCTGGACTGGGAAACCTTTTTTGCCCGCACGGCCTGCCCGTGTCCCGACGGGCCGTCGCCGTCCCCTGCCGTTGCCGCGCCGCGCGGGCGTCTGGGCCTGGCCCGCGACGAAGCCTTCTGCTTCTATTACGAGGAAAACCTTGTGCGCCTGCGCGAACTGGGCTGGGAGATCGTGCCCTTCTCCCCCCTGCGGGACGCCTGCCTGCCCGGGGGGCTGACGGCCCTCTATCTGGGCGGCGGCTATCCCGAGGTTTTTGCCGCACAGCTTTCGGCCAATACGGGCCTGCTGGAGGACATCCGGCGCTTTGCCGCCAAGGGCGGCGAAATCTATGCCGAGTGCGGCGGCTTCGTCTACCTCTGTTCGCGCCTTGTCTGCCGCGAAGGCGGCGGCGAAGCGGTTTTTCCCCTCTGCGATCTGCTCGACGCCACGGCCACCATGCACGACGGCCTGCGCGGACTGGGCTACCGGGAAGCCGAACTGACGGACGCCGCGCCCCTCGGCCTGCCGCAACGCCGTTTGCGCGGCCACGAGTTTCACTGGTCGGACATCTGCCTGCACACGGACTATGCCCCACTTTATACGGTGCGGGATCGCACGGGCCTGCATGCCTCCGGGGTGCGTCACGGCAACATCCGGGCGGGCTATCTGCATCTGTACTGGGGCGCCGGGGCCGTGGAGGACAATCCGCCCGCCGCGGATGCGAACAACGCCCCGTCCGCTGGTCCGGACGCGGCGGACGACGCCCCCCATCCCGAGGCCCACGGCGGCGACCGTCTGGACATGGCTCGCCGTTCCGGGCGCGACCCGGACGACATTCTGGATTTCAGCGTCAACGTGCGGCCCGAGGGGCCGCCGGAATTTCTGCGTTCGGCCCTGCTGGCCGCCATGAACCGTCTGGACGCCTACCCCTCTCCCCATGCCGAAGAAGCCCGCGCCGCTGCCGCCGCCCGTCTGGGCCTGCCCGAGGACGCCTTTTTGTTCGGCAACGGCAGCAACGAGCTGTTCCACGCCCTTTGCCGCGCCTGCCGGCGTCTCGGCCGCACGACGGTTCTGGTGCCGGAACCGGCCTTCAGCGAATACGCGCTGGCGGCCCGGCGCGCCGGTCTGCGCTGCCTGCGGCAGCCGTTGCCCCTGCCCGCGCCGCTGGATCCCGCAAACCGGGCCGCATCGCCCGCCGTTCCCGCCGCACCCGCCGAAGCGGCGCTTTTGCCGCCCGATGCGGCCATCCCCCCCGGGGCGGTGGTTTTTGTGGCCAATCCGGGCAATCCCGGGGGCGGCTTTCTGCCGCCCGCCGCGCTGGCGCAACGCATGGCCGCCCGCCCCGACGTGCTCTGGTGCGTGGACGAAGCCTTTGCCGCCTATGCCGGGCCGCTGGCCACCGCCTCCCTGCTGGCCCTCTGGCGCGCGGCAGGCATCCCGGACAATGGGCTTGTCGTCCGCTCCCTGACCAAGTTCCATGCCCTGCCCGGCCTGCGTCTGGGCTATCTCTGCGGCCCGCCCGCCCTTGTGCGGGCCTGCGCGGAGGAAATCCCGGCCTGGAACGTCAATGCCCTCGCCCTGAGCGCCGCCGTGGCCGTCATGGCGGACAGGAGCGCCTTTGCCGCGCGCACCCGCCGCGAAAACCGCGAACGCCGCGACGACCTCTGCCGCCGCCTGCTGGCCCTGCCCGGGCTGACGGTCTACCCCTCGCGGGCCAATTATGTGCTCTTCCGCCTGCGGGAGGCCGTGCCCGGTCTTGTCCGCCGCCTGCTGCACGAATACGGCATGGCCCTGCGGGACTGTGCCAATTATCCCGGTCTGGAAGGCGGCGTCTGGTTCCGTGCGGCCGTGCGTTCCCCTGAGGAGCACGAGCGTCTCTGCAACGCCCTGACCGCCCTGCTGCCCGGCGCAGCCGCCGCGCCCGTTCCGCTCAGGCCCCGGCCCACCCCGGCCCTCATGCTTCAGGGCACGTCCTCGGACGCGGGCAAGAGCCTGCTGGCCGCGGCCTTCTGCCGCATCTTCCGGCAGGACGGGTACGATGTCTGCCCCTTCAAGGCCCAGAACATGTCCCTCAATTCCGGGGTCACGGCCCGGGGCGAGGAAATTGGCCGGGCGCAGATCCTTCAGGCCCAGGCCGCCGGACGCGATCCCGATGCCCGCATGAATCCCGTCCTGCTCAAGCCGCACAGCGATACCGGCTCGCAGGTCATCCTGCTGGGACAGCCTGCCGGGGAGGAAAGCGCCCGTCATTTTCTGGAACGCAAGCGCGAACTCTGGCCCGCCGTGCGCCGGGCCTACGACAGCCTTGCCGCCGAAAGCGCCATCATGGTGCTGGAAGGCGCGGGCAGCCCGGCGGAAATCAATCTCAAGGCCGGGGATATCGTCAACATGCGCATGGCCCGCCACGCGCAGGCCCGCGTCCTGCTGGTGGGCGACATCGACCGCGGCGGGGTCTATGCCTCTTTTCTGGGCACCTGGGAAACCTTCAGCCCGGCGGAACGCCGCCTGCTCTGCGGCTTTCTGGTCAACCGCTTTCGCGGGGACGCCAGCCTGCTCGCCCCGGCCCATGACTGGTTGCGGGCGCGCACCGGACGGCCCGTGCTGGGCGTCATCCCCCATCTTTCCCGCCTGAACCTGCCGGATGAGGACATGGCCGGCTTTGCCCGGCGCGAGGCCGAACGCCAGCGCAATGCCGGAGCGGATCCGGCCTGCGGGGACACGGAACCGCCGCCGCTGGACATTGCCGTCATTTTGCCGGAACATGTCTCCAATTATACGGATATGGATCCGCTGGCCCTGGAGCCGGACGTGCGTCTGCGCCCGGTGCGCAGCCTTGCCGAATGGGGCACGCCGGATGTGGTCATCCTGCCCGGCAGCAAGAGCGTGGTGCATGATCTGGCCGCCCTGCGCGCCGCCGGTCTGGCCGAGGCCATCTGCCGCCATGCCGCCGGAGACGGCTGGCTGCTGGGCATTTGCGGCGGCCTGCAGATGCTGGGCACGGCCATTGACGATCCCGATCATGTGGAAAGTCCGCAGGACAGCACGCCCGGACTGGGCCTCATCGACGTGCGCACGAGCTTTGCCGCCCGCAAGACCCTGCTGCGCGTGCTGCGGGCCGACAGTCCGCTGGGTCTGCCCGCCTCGGGCTACGAAATCCATCATGGCCGCACCATTTGCGGGCCGGATGCGGACATTCTCTTCCGGCGGCGGGAACTGCCCGCCGGGCAGCTTGCGGACGCGGATTGCGGTTATGGCCGGGGCCGCCGCTGGGGCACCTATCTTCACGGCCTTTTTGACGACGACGCCTTTCGCCGGGCCTGGCTCGATCATGTGCGCCTGTCGCTGGGACGGCCGCCGGCGGGCCGCATGCTCGCCACCTACGACACGGAAACGGCGCTGGATCGGCTGGCCGGCGTGGTGCGCGAATGCTGCCGCCTTGACGTGATTTACAAGGAACTGGGGCTTGCCTGATGCCTGACGCCTCCCTGCTTTTCGCCGCCGCCCTCCTGCCTGCCGCGCTCCTTCTCGACCGGGCCTGCGGCGAACCGCCCGCCCGGCTGCACCCGGTTTGCGGCATGGGCCGTCTGGCCGACTGGAGCGAACGCCTCTGCCGCGAGGCCTCAGGCCTGCCGGACGGCGCGCGGGGCCAACTCTTCTGGGGGGGGCTTGCCGCCGTGCTGGTCATCCTGCCCTGGGTGGTCATTGCCGCCCTGCTGGTCAATGGCGGCAGGGAGCTGCTGGGAAACTTCGGCGCCTTTGTCTGTGCCGCTGTCTGCATCTGGTGCTGTCTGGCCCCGCGCTGTCTGGCCCGGCACGCGCTGGAGGTGGCCGCGCCTCTGGCAGAAGGCCGCCTGGATGCGGCCCGGCAGGCCGTTTCCCGCATGGTGGGCCGCGATCCCCGGCGTCTTGATGCCGCCGGAGTGGCCCGCGCCTGCGTGGAAAGCGTGGCCGAAAATCTGACCGACGGCGTGCTGGCGACCCTCTTCTGGGCGGCCGTGGGTCTGTACTGGGCCGGACTGCCCGCCGCCGCCGCGCTGGCCGTGCTGCATCGCTGCGCCAATGTGCTGGACGCCATGTGGGGGCATCGCGATGCGCGCTATGCCCGCTTCGGCACGGTGGCGGCCCGGCTGGATGATGCGCTCAACTTCCTGCCCGCCCGGCTGGCCCTGCCCGCCATTGCCCTGGCCGCCCATCTGCTCTGCCGGTTGCGCGGCCTGCCCCGCCTTGCCCGGCTCCTTCCCGCTGTGCCGCCGGACGTGCGCTTTGATACCCGTGCGGCCCTGCGCGTGGGCTGGCGCTTCCGCAAGGCGCACGAAAGCCCCAATTCCGCGTGGAGCGAAGCCCCCTTCGCCGGGGCGCTGGGTCTGCAACTGGGCGGCCCGGCCTTCTACGGTGAACGCCTCGTGGCCCATCCTCTTGTGGGCTGCGGCACGCCCGAGGCCCATGCCGGGCACATCCGCGCCGCCGTGGCCCTCATGTGGCTGAGCGTCCTTGTCTGGACGCTGCCGCTTGCGCTCCTTGCGCCGTGCTTCTGAAATCCGTCACAGGAGATCCCCATGCCCCTGCCCCTCAGCTTCTACCTCGGCGGCACCCGCAGCGGCAAAAGCGAGCTGGCCGAAGCCCGCGTCTGCGAGCTGGCCGCCTTTCTGACCTCGCCGCAGGGGGCCGCCCCGGTGCTCTATGCGGCCACGGCTCCGCACCTGCCCGGCGACGCGGCCCTCAACGAACGCATCCGGCGGCATCAGCTCCGTCGCCCCGCCCACTGGCTGACGCTGGAATGCCCGCTGCATCCGGCGCGGGACATCGGGGAGGCCCTTGCCCGCCCGCCCTTCCGGCAGGAGGACGGCAGGCCGCGGCCCGGCGTCATCCTGCTGGACTGCCTCGCGCTCTGGGTCTCCAACCGGCTGTTTGCCCTGCTGGACTCGGCGCCGTCGAACGCCAGCGATGCAGAGGCCGTCCCGCCGGATCTTCCGCAGCGTCTGGAAGCTGCGCTGCACCATGAAATCGAGGCCCTTCTTGCGCTCATGGCGCAGGGCGGCCACCGCTTTGTGCTGGTCAGCGTGGAAACCGGACTCGGCGGCATCGGCGCCACGCCGCTGACCCGCATGTATGCGGACGCACTGGGCCTGGTCAATCAATGGGTGGCCGCGCAGGCCGAGGACTGCCGGCTGGTGGTGGCCGGCAAATGCCTGCGGCTGGACTGAACCGGTCGCGCGCCCTTGCGACGCGCCCCGTGCAGCATGCAAAAATGCGGCGTTTCCCCTGCGAAAACGCCGCATTTCTTTTTTGCGGGGCGGCAGCCGGACATCGGGCAGCCTTCCCGGCTGTGGTCACCGCAGCACAGGCTGGTCGAAGCGCTTGACAGGCAGATGACAGCCGCCGCGTCCGGTGCGGGCCGTGAAGTTCTGATGATAGGCTTCAGCCTCGTAGAACGGCCCTGCCTTCTCCACCCGAGTCACCACCTCGTAGCCCCGTTCCCGGAGTTCCTCGATGAGATGCTCGGCAATGAACTTTTCGCTGCCCGAGGCATAGAAAACGGCGGAGCGGTATTGCGTGCCCACATCCGGCCCCTGCCGGTTGAGCTGGGTCGGGTCGTGGATTTCAAAGAAGCGGCGCAAAATTTGCTCATAGGAGATCTTCGAGGGATCATAGCGGATGCGCACCGCTTCGGCATGGCCCGTCGTCCCGCTGCACACCTGTTTGTTTATAGGTGGGCGAGGGCACGCTGCCGCCCGTGTAGCCCGAGACCGCCTCGATGACGCCGGGCAGCTTCTCGAAGGCATCCTCCACCCCCCAGAAGCAGCCGCCCGCCACAATGGCCGTGGCCGTCATATCCGCCGCCTGCCGCCGGGCAAAGGCGTCCCTTTCCGCCTCGCTGCCCTTGTCCACAAAGGCCATGCTCAGGGAGTTCACGCAATGGCGCGTATCCTTTTCGGTGAAGCCCTCGCCTTCAAACACGTGGCCGAGGTGACCGCCGCAATGCGCACAGACAATCTCCGTCCGCTGCCCGTCGGCATCGGGCACGCGCTTCACCGCGCCCGGCAGCTCGGTGTCAAAGCTCGGCCAGCCGCAACCGGAATCGAACTTGTCCTCACTGCTGTAGAGCGGCATGCCGCACTGGCGGCAGATATAGGTTCCCGGCTCGCCCTGGCGGTGATATTTGCCGCTGTAGGGGGGTTCGGTGGCCTTGTGCAGGATGACGGCGGCCTCCTGCTTGTTCAGGGGCGGCATGGGACTTTCGGACATGAGCGCCTCCGCGTTGCGCGTTTTGGTAAGAGTGAAACCGAGCAGCAGCACGGCAATGATGGTCACGACCAGCAGGGGAACGTCCTTGAAATGCGCAGAAAATTTCATACTGTTCTCCTATGTTTTTTATCTAAATAGAAAGGCTCCTGCCGCCTGGCAAGAGCCTTGACAAAAAAATTTTTTTGTGATCGAAAATGATAAAAAGAACTGTTACTATTTACAGCCCATTACGCATCAAAGCCGTCAGGGTGCGCGCGATGCCAGCGCCAGGCCGAGGCAATAATCTCCTCCACCCCCTGCCGGGGCTGCCAGCCAAGTGTCGCCCGCGCCCGCTGCGACGAAGCCACCAGACGGGCCGGATCGCCCGCCCGGCGCGCGCCCATGACCACGGGCAGCACATGCCCGGTGACGCGGCGCGCGGTTTCCACCATTTCACGGACGGAAAAGCCCTTCTCGCTGCCCAGATTGAACATGCCGCTTTCGCCGCCGTTCTCGAGATGGCGCAGGGCCAGCACATGGGCGGCCACGAGATCGTCGATGCCCACATAATCGCGGATGCAGGTGCCGTCCGGCGTGGCATAGTCATCGCCAAAGATGGTGATGTGCGGCCGCTTGCCCAGCGCCACCTGCAGGATCAGGGGGATCAGATGACTTTCCGGGCGGTGATCCTCGCCGATGGAACCGTCGGCCGCCGCTCCGCCCACATTGAAATAGCGCAGGGAAACGTAGCGCAAACCGTGGGCCTCGGCCGTCCAGCGCATCATGCTTTCCATGATGCGCTTGCTTTCGCCGTAGGGATTGCCCGGTCGCAGGGGAGCATCCTCCTCGATGGGCACGCTTTCCGGCTCGCCATAGACCGCAGCGGAGGAGGAAAAGACGATGCGCCCCACCCCGTGACGGATCATGGCCTCCAGCAGCACCTGCATGCCGTGCACATTGTTGCCGAAATACTTGAGCGGAAGCTGCATGCTTTCGCCCACCAGCGAATTGGCGGCAAAGTGCAGCACCCCGTCCACCCGATGCCGGGCAAAAAGATCGTCCAGCAGCGCCGCATCGCGCATGTCGCCCCGCACGAAGGCGACATCATCGGCCAAAGCCTGCCGATGTCCGCTCTGGAGGTTGTCCAGCACCAGCACCTCACGGCCCAGCGCCCGCATGGCCCGCACGGCATGGGAGCCGATATAGCCCGCGCCGCCACAAATCAGTATTGCCATGATTCCCCTCTTGCTGCCGGGCCTGCGCCCGGGAGTCCGATTCCCATCCGTGCCCGTCGCGATGCAGGAAGCTCCGGGCATGACCAACAGAGCGGGGGCTTCTCCTCCCCCCTTCCCGACAAGCTGCGGGCAGTATCAGCAGGCCCTAGCGGGCCACCAGCACCCAGGCCGGGCCGTGGGCGTCCAGATGGCTGGCCACGTAATTGGCGCGTTCGCCGCCGCCGCAGAAAATGTCGATGCGGTTGCGCTTGATGGCCCCGCCCACATCCTGCGCAAAGCCGATGCCGCGCAGGGGAATGGTCCCGAAATCCGGGTCGGGCGCATTGACCCCGTAGGCAACCACGGCCCCCAACGGAATATATTTGCGGTCAGTGGCCAGCGAAAGCCAGTCGTCCACCACATGGCCCATGGCCCCGGTGGGGCCGCGGTTGCCGTAGCGGAAAAAGACATAGCTCGGATTTTCGTTGAGGATCTCGCGCACGCGGTCGGGATTGTTTTTGAACCATTCCCGCTGCTCGAAAATGTGCCCTTCCTTGAGCAAGCCCTTTTCCCGCATGATGCGGCCGGAACTCTTGTACTTGTGGCCGTTCTGCCCGGCATAGTTCACAAAGGCCTGCGTGCCGTCGTCAAAGATGAGCCGCCCCGAGCCTTGTATCTCCAGAAAGAAGACATCCACCGGATCGGCGGCCCAGGCCAGTTCCAGCCCCTTGCCCGCCAGCACCTGCTTTTCCTCGATGGTGCGCCGATCATGATAGCGCCCGCGATTGCGACGCTTCACGCGCGCCAGATCCGGCGGCAAGGCGTAGATGGCCTGCGGATAGCCGGGCTTGGCCGTGCGGCTGGCCCGCACATAGGGTTCATAATAGCCGGAATAGTCAATGCCGCCCGTCACCGGCACCCAGGTGAAATTGGCGAGGAAGAGTCCGGGTTCGGCGTCCAGCCGGGGCAGGAGTTCGTCAAGCCGCTCCAGCGTGCGCCGCATGTCGCCCCAGGTCAGGCGCAGGCCGGGACGGTTGACGGCCACGGCGTTCTGCGGCTTGTTCTTGACATAGCGCAGGGACTTGCGCACCGTAGGAGCCAGTTCGCGCCAGCTGGTCAGATCCTGATTGCGGGGGTCAAGCCAGTGCACAAACTCCGCCTGCGATTCCGCCGCAGCCACGGCAGGCCCGGCGGGCCGCCAGCGCGGCGCTTCCTCCCGGGTAGCCACCGGACTTTTGGCGCAGGCGCAGGCCAACGCCAGCACAAACAGAATACCGCCGCGAACCAGCGCGGAAAAGACGGCCCGCCCGAAGCGGGCCTGCAAAGGAGCAAGACGGTGCATACGGATTTTCCTGCCTCTGACGTCTGGTTGTCACACCGGGTTTCCTATGGGGAAACCGATACGATGGGCGTCTTGTATTACGCGGAATATTTCCACATTTTTGAACGGGCACGCAGCGAGTATATCCGCTGCCGGGGCATGAGCTACAGCGATGTCGAAGCCCGCGACCTGCTGCTGCCGGTGCGGGAGGCCCATTGCCGCTATCGCGCGCCGGCCCGCTATGACGACCTTCTGTGGGTGCATGCGGGCATCAGCGAATGGGGGCGGGCGTCGCTCGTCTTTGTATATGAGATGTGGAATGAGGACAAGTCCCGCCTGCTGGCCAGCGGCAGCACCCAGCATGCCCTGGTCAACCGGGCCGGGCGTCCCGTGGCCGTGCCGGACTGGTTCAAGGCGCTGTTTTATCTTCAAGCAGATACGCCGGAACCTCAGGCGTAGGCATCTGCGGATCGACAGGCGGCAAGCCGACTCCCCCGAGGCTGTCCGCCTCGTCCGCCCCGGGCGACAGGGGGGGCGGGCAGGCGGTACGCCGCAAGGGCAACGCCTGCGGAGCAAAACGACGGGAAAACTGCGGCAGTTCCCGCTCCTCGGTCGCCGTGCCGCGCAAGATGCCGTCCAAATGCCGCATGGCCGAGGCAATATCCCGGAAATCGGCATCCCGGTCGCCGCCGCGCACCTGCCAGACGCTCTGGCCCGCCAGGGCCTTGTGCGAGGAGCGCAGGGTCATTTCCTGCACGGCCAGCATCATGCTGACCTCCCCTTCCGGCAGATGCAGCACGATCCTGTTCCCCTCCTGCTCCACGGCGCAATGTTCCCGCCCCGGGGTCAGGCGCAGCAAATCGGCCACGGCGGCACGCGTGACGGCCATATGCTCCTCGCTGGTCATATGGCGCATCTCGTCGGCCAGTTTGCGCTCTTCGCCGGCAATGCGCTCCTGCATGCGGGCCGTGCTCTTTTCCAGCGAGCCGATGCCGTTGCGCATGATGCGAAAGCTGATTATCAGGCCCACCAGAATGACAAAGGCCGCCGCGGCCAGAACCACCATCTTTTCTCCCTCCCGGACGGGCATTCCATCCGATTGATAGTCCTCCCTCGGGCCGCCCCTGTCAAGGCAGCGGACACCACGGGGGGACTTCCCTTTTTTCGGGTGACGCGCTATGTTGGGAACAGTAATAGCAAAACGTCGGGTCAAACCCGCGCGCAACGGCTCGCCTTGTCCGGCTGCGGCGCAGGCATCTTCCCCGGCGAAGCTGCCTTTGCCGCGGTTCTGCGCGCGGCACGGGGATTGCGCCCATGATGACGGGCATGTGGCCGGAGACGCGCCATGCCCTTTCGGCTGAGGCCCTCCGGCTCTGTGCCACACTGCTTACCAAGGGAGTTTTCTATGTCCAACCCGGTAGATACGCAACGCACGTTCGCTCTCGTCGGCACCGGCGGGTGCGGCAAAACCTCACTGGCGGAAATGCTTCTTTTCACGGCGGGCGCCATTACGCGCCTGGGCGCCATTGAGGAAGGTACCACCAGCCTTGACTACGAACCCGAGGAAGTCCGGCGTCGCGGCTCCATCCAGCCCGCCGTGGGAACCTGGCTCTGGAACAAAAACCGCCATTTTCTGCTGGACATTCCCGGCGACGGCAATTTTACCGGCGACATGGATTACCTGCTCAAAGGGGTGGACGGCACCCTTTTCGTGCTGGATGCCGTGGACGGCGTGCGCCCGCTGACCAAGAAAATATGGCTGACCGTGCGCGAAGCCGGCCTGCCCTCCCTCTTCGTCATCAACAAGCTGGATCGCGATCGCGCCGACTTCCAGATGGCCTTTGACAGCCTGAACTCCCTCGGCGTCAAGCCCGTGGCCCTCCAGTACCCCCTGCGCGAAGGGGAAAAATTCGTGGGCTATGTGGATGTGCTGTCCGGACAGGCCTACAAATTCGGCCCGGACGGCGCCGTCAACGCCGCCAAACTGCCCGACGACGCGGCTGATGACGTGGCCCTGCTGCGCGACGTCACCGTGGAAAACATCGCTGAAAGCGACGAGACCCTCATGGAAAAATACCTTGAGGAAGGCAGCCTCTCGGATGAGGATCTGCGTACCGGTCTGCGCAACGGCGTGCTGCACTGCGATCTGACGCCCGTGCTCGTCTGCGCGGCCCTGGAAAACAAGGGCGGCGCCGCCGTGCTGGATGCCGTGCAGGCCCTCCTTCCCTCGCCGCTGGAACGCCCGCCCTTTGTGGACGCCGAAGGCAACGAACGCGCCTCCTCGCCCGACGAGCCGCTGGCCGCCTTCGTCTTCAAGACGCTGGCCGACCCCTTCACCGGCCAGCTCTCCTTCCTGCGCATCCTCTCCGGCACCATCGACGGCGACGCCTCGGTCAAAAATACCCGCAGCGAGGAAAACGAACGCCTCGGCAACCTGCTCTATATGGTGGGCAAAAATCAGACCCCCTGCAAGGATGTGGTCGGCCCCGGCGCCATCGTGGCCGTGGCCAAGCTGAAAAATACCCGCACCGGCGACACCCTCTGCGATGAAAAGGCCCCCTTCACCCTGCCTGTGCCCGAACTGCCGCCGCAACTCATCACCTATGCCCTCTCCCCCAAGGAAAAGGGCGATGAAGACAAGGTCTATGCCGCCATTCAGCGCCTGCTCGACGAAGACATCACCCTGCGTCTGGGCCGCGACGAGGAAACCGGCGACATCCTCCTTTCCGGCATGGGACAGCTCCATATCGAACTCTCCGTGGAAAAGGCCCGCCGCCGCTTCAAGGTTGACTTTGTGCTCAAGACGCCCAAGGTGCCCTACCGCGAAACCGTGCGCGGCAAATGCCAGGTGCAGGGCCGCCACAAGAAGCAGTCCGGCGGACGCGGCCAGTTCGGCGACTGCTGGATCGAACTGGAAGGCCTGCCGCGCGGCTCGGGCTACGTCTTCGAGGACGCCATCGTCGGCGGCGTCATCCCGCGCCAGTACATCCCCGCCATCGACAAGGGCATTCAGGAGGCGGCCGCTCGCGGCTTCCTCGCCGGTTGCCAGGTGGTGGACTTCCGCGTCAAGGTCTACGACGGCAGTTACCACACCGTGGACTCGTCGGAAATGGCCTTCAAGGTGGCCGGTTCCCTCGCCTTCAAGAAAGCCATGGAAAGCCTCAAGCCCGTGCTGCTGGAACCCATCGTCCTGCTGACCGTCTCAGTGCCGGATGAAAATATGGGCGACGTCATCGGCGACCTCTCCTCCCGCCGCGGCAAGGTGCTCGGCTCCGACTCCCGCGCCGGCGTCACCGAAATCAAAGCCCACGTGCCCATGAGCGAAGTGCTGCGCTACGCGCCCGACCTGCGCTCCATGACCGGCGGCCAAGGCTTCTTCACCATGGAATTCGCCCACTACGAAGAAGCCCCCCAACCCATCGCCGACCGCGTCATCTCCGAATATCAGGAACATAACGGGCAGGAATAACCCACCAACCCGCAACGACACGGCGGCCCGCTTCGGCGGGCCGCCTTTCCCGTCTCTTGGCGTTATTTCTGCCTGTTTTTGTGTTTTTTTTTTGCGGGGGGAAGGAAGGGGACTTTTTTGCAAAAAAGTCCCCTTCCTTCCCCCCGCAAAAAAA
>DWZD01000036.1 GCA_019118345.1 Candidatus Desulfovibrio intestinavium
GTCTTTTCGGCCAGCTTGCGCACCTCATCGGCCACCACGGCAAAGCCGCGTCCGGCCTCGCCGGCCCGGGCGGCCTCAATGGCGGCATTGAGGGCCAGCAGGTTGGTCTGATCCGCAATATCGGAAATGACCCCCATGATGCCGGTAATGGCCGTAGTCTTATCCTGCAGATCGCCCATGTCGTTCTTGAGCTTGACGGAAAGGGTATGCAGGGTCTGGGTGCTTTGCAGAGAACGCCGCACCACATCCTTGCCCACGATGGCCTGTCCTCGCGCCTGATCGGCCATGGAAGCGGCCGTCGCGGAATTCTTGGCCACCTCCTGCACGGTGGCGGTCATCTCGTTCATGGCCGCAGCCACTTCCTGCAGGCGCTGGGCGATTTCCTGCGCATTGCCGGAAGCATGTTCGATCTGGGCGGAAAGCTCCACCGATGCCGAGCTGATGATGCCGACGCTGCCTTCCAGATTGCCGGCAGCGGCCATCATGCCGTCGCGCTTGGCGGTTTCGGCCTGCCGGGCGGCTTCCTGCGCCTGCTGGGTGGCGACCTGCGCCCTGTCCGTGGCCTGACGCGCCTCTTCGGTCATCCGGTTGGCTTCGGCGATCTTTTGCTTGAGGGTGGCGACCATGAGGCGCAAATCATCGGCCAGCAGGCCGGTTTCGTCCGTGCCCGTCACGTCCAGTTCGCGGTCAAGATCGCCATGAGCAACCGCCTGGGCAAAGACCTGGGTCTTGGCCAGCGGACGGGTGACCATGCGGGTCAACGTAATGGAAAGACAGATGCCCAGCAGCAGAATGATCGCCACGGCGGCCGTCACGACATTCCGGGAATTGCTCAACAGGGTATAGGTATTTCCTACCTCCTCGACGGTGCGGTTGGAAAGGACTTCCGTCACCTTGCGCACTTCCTCATAGGCAGCGTTATAGCTCGCCACGCGCGTGTCATTGAGGCGGGCGCTCTCGATCTGCAGGGCAACAAGTTGCCTGACCTGATTGCTGAAGTCGGCATAGGCCCTGCCCGCCGTATCGAACATGGCGCGGTATTCGTCGAGCAGGAGATGTTCGCGGATCTTTCTGGCATCGGCATCAATGCCCGCCAATGTCGCCTCGAGAGCGGAAAAGGCCTGCACATCCCTGCGGCGCTCCGCCACCAGCAGATCCCGCTGCACATTGAGCACCCGCGCGACAATGGCATCCGCATCGTCCATATTGTGGGAATACTGCCTGGCAGCGTCAAAATTGCCTTGCTCCACAAAGCCCCGCAGGGTCTGGCCCATGGTGGAGATGAGCTTGCGCATCACATTGATGGATGTGCTTGCGCTGTCCAGCATGCTCTGTGTGGCCGCTTCCGTTTGCCGGGCAACATCCACGCCCTTGACCACTGCGTCATTGTAGGCGCTGAAATCCTTTTCATATTGCTGGATGAAGGCGGTTTCCGTCTCTCCGGGAAAATCCTTGCTCAGGGCGCGAAAACGGTCGAAATGCTCGCTGGCCCTTTTCAGGAAATCTTGGCCTTGCGCATAGCTTGTTTCGTTGCCGGTTTCAAAGAAAACCCGCATGTTGTACGTTCCCAGCAAAAGATTGCCCAGCAGGGCGTTGAGGCTGGTCAATTTCGGCATGTTGTCCGTTGCCGTCTCCTCGGAAACCCGTATGCCGCCGTACATGGCGCGTATGGCGATGTACGAGACGATGCAGGTAAAGACAAGCAGCACGGCAAAACCGCCGCCTATCTTCCTGGTCAGATTCAGGCGCATGGATTACTCCTCCGCTGTCATTTTCGCCGGTGGCGAAAGCACATTCCTTCTTCTTCTTGCGGCTGCGCAAAAACGGCTTTCCACATGACAGACTCAGGGGGGGTAAGAGTTCGTCCAAAGCAAGAAGGAAAGGAGGATGGGGTGATATGTTTTGGCGTCAGCTCTCCGCGTCGTTTCGCTGATGTTATCGGTTTTTTCCTGTTATTGATTAGGGGCCAAGGCATGACATTTTGCTTTTTGTCAGGGATGAACGAAAAAAAGCCTCCCCGCCCGCCGCGACAGCGGCACGCACGAAAGGAGGGCGTTTTCCCCGGGGAAAACGCCCTCCGCAAGTGGCATGGGGGCTGACGCTCAGGCGTCGGCGTTCGCCTTGGCAACGGCAGGCGCATCATGGGCCTGCCGCAGGCGGCGCATGGCCTCCCGGTTCAGAAGACGCTGATTGTCGCTGCCGCGAAATGCCAGCTCCAGATTGCGGCGGCTTTCCACATAGGGGCCGTCCACCAGCACATCCGCCTGTTCCAGCAGGCGGCGCACGGCCGGTTCCCGCTCGCCGCGCTCGAGAAGCTGCTCGAAGGTGAAGCCGGAATAGATCATCACCTCCTTGCCGCGCGCATGCACGGCCTCGGCCAGCACCGCCAGCGCTTCCGGCTGGAGGAAGGGTTCTCCGCCGGAAAAGGTGATGCCGCTGAGCAGGGGATCCTCGTCAAAGCGCGACAATATGGCGTCCGTTGGCATCAGGAAGCCGCCATCGAGCGCGTGGGTGTGCGGATTGTGGCAGCCGGGACAATGGTGTTCGCAGCCTTGGGTGAACACCACAAAGCGCACACCCGGCCCGTCCACGACGGATTCCTCCACAATGCCGCTCAGCCGCAGATCAGGCATGCTTGACCCGGTCGTGCTCTTCGGCGCGCTTGGCATTGTTGAAGCGGTCCAGCGTGCCCACCAGATAGCCGGTGATGCGGCGCACGCGCTCAAAGGCCACGCCCTCGCCCACCAGCTTTTCCTGCAGGGCAGGCTGGGGTTCTTTCAATTTGGACGGCATCAGCATGTCGCAAACTCCTCCTCTTGTTTAGTGTTGCTCATGTTGACAATGACACGGGGCCACGGGCATCCCGGGGAAACGGCGGCGCAGCTCGCGCAGCTTTTCCTCGCTGATCGGCTCGCCGTCGCGGCGACCGCAGCGGGGGCACTGATCATTGATGACGCCCACATAACCGCACACGGGATCACGATCCAAGGGATGATTGATGGAGCCGTAACCCACGCCCTGATCGTGCATGTAGCGGATAATATCTTCAAACGCCTTGAGATTTTTGCAGGTATCGCCGTCCAGCTCCACATAGGTGATGTGGCCGGCATTGGTATAGGCGTGATAGGGAGCCTCCAGCTGGATCTTGCGGAAGGCCCGAATGGGATAATAGACCGGCACATGGAAGGAATTGGTATAGTATTCCCTGTCCGTGATGCCGGGAATTTCGCCGTATTTGCGGCGGTCGATGCTGACGAAGCGCCCGCTCAGGCTTTCGGCGGGGGTGGCGATGAGGGAGAAATTGAGACCCGTGGCCGCGGACTCGTCGTCGCAGCGTTTACGCATGTGGGCCACGATGTCCAGCCCCAGACGCTGGGCCTCCTCGCTTTCGCCGTGATGCGCGCCGATGAGGGCCTTGAGCGTTTCCGCAAGGCCAATGAAGCCCACGGTCAGCGTGCCGTGCTTGAGCACCTCGCCCACGCGATCGTCCCAGCCGAGCTTGTCCGAGTCCAGCCAGATGCCGTTGCCCATGAGGAAGGGATAATTGCGCACCTTTTTGGCGGCCTGAATCTTGAAACGATGCAGAAGCTGCCGGAAGACAAGATCGATCTTCTCGTCCAACAGACGGAAGAAGGCCTGCACGTCGCCGTGCGCCTCCAGCCCGAGACGCGGCAGATTGATGGAAGTGAAGCTCAGGTTGCCGCGCCCGCAGGTGACCTGCCGTTTCGGATCATGCACATTGCCGAGCACCCGGGTGCGGCAGCCCATGTAGGCCACTTCCGAATTGTAACTGCCGTCGTAATATTGCAGGTTGAAGGGCGCGTCGATAAAGCTGAAATTGGGGAACAGGCGCATGGCCGAGGTGGCAATGGCCAGCTGGAAGAGATCGTAGTTGGGGTCGCCGGGATGGTAGTTGACGCCTTCCTTGACCTTGAAGATCTGCACCGGGAAAATGGATGTCTCGCCGCCGCCCAGACCGGCCTGCGTGGCCAGCAGGAGATTCTTGACCGCCATGCGGCCCTCGGCCGAAGTATCCGTGCCGTAATTGACCGAACTGAACGGCACCTGCGCCCCGGCGCGGGAATTCATGGTGTTGAGATTGTGCACAAAGGCTTCCATGGCCTGATAGGTGCGGCGATCAGTGCAGGCGAGCGCCTCCTCGGCGGCATAGGCATGGGCGGCCCGGACAAGCGGGCGCATGTCCTCGGAAACGAGTTCCTCCTGACGGCGGCCGTATTCGTCGCAATGGTTCAGGCGGATGCCGTCGCCGGTGGCCACGCGCAGTTTTTCGGTGAGCGCGCTGGCCTCTTCGGCGGGCATGTCGGCGCGAATGCGCAGATAGGCGGTAAAGGCGCGGGCATATTCCTTGCGAAAGGTCTTGGCCACGCCCTCGGCCATGCAATAGTCGAAGTGCGGCACGCTCTGGCCGCCGTGCATCTCGTTCTGATTGGCCTGAATGGCGATGCAGGCCAGGGCGGCATAACTCTCGATGGACTGCGGCTCGCGCAGGAAGCCGTGCCCCGTGGAAAAGCCGTCCCGGAACAGGCGCAGGAGATCTATCTGGCAGCACGTTTCCGTGAGCATGTAGAAATCCTTGTCGTGGATGTGGATATCGCCGTTGATATGGGCGGCCGAGGCATCCTTGGGCAGAACGTAGTTGTCCGTGAAATACTTGGCCCCCTCGGAGCCGTACTTGAGCATGGTGCCCATGGCCGTGTCGCCGTCGATATTGGCGTTTTCGCGCTTGATGTCCTCCTCGCGGGCCGGCGCATAGGTCAGGGTCTTGTAGATGTCCATGAGGTAGGACTCGGCATTGCGCAGCTTGGCATGCTCGGCCCGGTAGAGAATGTAGGCCTTGGCCGTGCGCGCGTAGTCGTAGCGGATGAGCGTCTCTTCCACCACGTCCTGAATTTCCTCCACATGGGAGAGGCCCTTCTCGTCCAGCTTGGCGCAGACCTTGTCCGTGAGGAACAGCAGATCCGTGGAGGACATGTCCTCCCCTTCCACGGCGCGATTGGCCCGGGAAACGGCATTGAGTATCTTGACGGAATCAAAGGGCGCAACCGTACCGTCGCGCTTGACGATGCTGACCGGCATGACAGTTCCTCGTGGTTATGGGCGGATTCTCGACAGGAGCGCGACAGGCTGCGCCCCTTCCCTCGCACGGCAAATGCCCGTTGCCCGGAGGTCACGTCCCGAAGACGAACGCAAGCAGGTCTTCCGGCTCATCACCCTCTTCCCGGTCTTCCCGGCTGGCCGTTGCGGCAACCAGTGACGCGCGGGGGAAAGAAGTCTCGTGATTTACGGCGGCGGGTCCGCTCCCGCTTTGCACGGGATTCCCTGTCAGGCCTTGCGGCACTTGCGTGTCACCAACATGGCCCACGGCCCGACTTTCTGTCAACGCCGAAAAAAAACTTGCATTCATAACTCAAGAAAATATCTAGAAAAAAAAGGAAATGCCCGCCAGTTCTTGCCTGGCGGGCACCCCCTCTCGCAAAGCCTTGCCGGACGCGGATTTTTTTACGCCGGAAAAGTTATCTTTTATTTGTTTTTAGTCCAAAATGAACGGCCTGCGCCGCTGTCAGCCGATAACCCGGGGCAGGGTCACAGCCCCCTGCGGCATGACGATGGTGGGCACGGCAAGGCTGCCGCCGTGGAAGCTCGCGGCCAGCTCCAGCGCCTTGTCCAGCGTGGGCACGGCGTGCAGGCGCGTGGAGGCGAAAAGGGCCGGCTCCATAGCCGTGACAAGGATGACGTTGTGCCTTTCCGCAGCCTCGGCCAGCAAAAGGCCCACATAGCCGCCGATGGAAAAGGTCTCCCGCAGGGCGGCTTCCCGGGCCGCATGATCGGCATAGGCCGTGAGCTGCCGTTCCGTCTCGGCATTGCCGAAGCCGTCGGGATTGCGGGCCAGCAGGATCATGGTGCCGCCCTCCTCCGTGGCCGCCAGCGCATTGCTGAGCAGCTTGATCTCCTGAAAGACGTTCATGTCGCGCGGCGCGCCGCCCGCGCTGGCCACCACCAGCGGCACGCGGCGGGGAATATCCACGCGATCCATGCGCTCCACCTGCGCACAGGCCGCCCGGTGCGCGGCCAGCCAGTGCCCGGCAAAGGCCGCGATGATTTCCGCTCGGGCATTGGTGATGACGTTGAGGCTGAAGCAGGGCTTGAGCAGGGCCGCGCCTTCGGCCAGATCGGCCTGAAAGACGTTTTCGTCCAGAATGCCCGCCCGCACCAGCGGATTGGTGCCGCTGTCCGCTGCGGCATTGAAGGCCAGATGGTGATGGCGCTGGATGGTTTCGTACCCGCAGATGCCGGGCACGAGCATTTTCGGCCCGCCGCCGAAGCCCGCGAGGAAATGAAAAACCACGCCGCCGCACAAAATGATCCTGTCCGCCGCCACGGCCTCCCTGTTGACCCGGATGGGCGTGCCGCGCGAGGTCGTACCCACCTCCACGAGGTCAGCCTCATCCCGGCACTGGTGATCCACGATGCGGATGCGCCGCGCCACCTCGGGGGAGACAAGGCGGACATGCTCCTCGGGCGTGTGGCGACGGTGCGCGCCCGTGGCCACCAGCAGGGTCATGTCCGCATCCGGGATGCCGCAGGCATTGAGGGCGGCCACCACTTCCGGCACATAGATCTGCGGCGATTGCCAGAGGCGGGAAATATCGGGAATGACGATGCAGACCTTTTCCCCGGGCCGCACGACGCCGTCAAGGCGCGGCGAGTCCACGGGCTGCTGCAGGGCCTGCCGCACCACCTCCGCCGAGGACAGGGACGGCACATCCACGGCATGGGGCCGCAATTCGGCCACCAGACAGCCTTCGGGCACCTCGAGGGCATATTCGCTGTCGCCGTATTTCAGAAGATGTCTGGACATGGGAGAACTCCGGGCTGAGGTGAAAGAAGATTCCATCCGACCCAAAGATGCCGGCAATGTCAAGCCGCCGGGCACAGGCGCGGCATCGGGAACGGCGCGCCGCCGCATGGAAGCCGCCCGGGACGCTGCGACCGTCAGGAGCGAAAGACGCCGCGCGCCAGATCCGTCGCCCGTTGCCGGGCGATCCAGCGATCCAGCGCGGCGATGCCCGCATCATCATCCAGGTTCAGCCAGCGGATGGGGCCTTCGCGCAGGGGCAGAACAGCCTGCTTTGTGAAGCGCATGTGGATGTTGGCGCTCATCTCGCGGCGATTGCGGCTCACGGCCACGCAGCGGGCTGCGGCAAAGACGTTGACGCTGCCCTCCTGCGCGTCATCCAGAGAAAGATAGAGGAGCATGAGGGTGGAAGCGTCAATATGCACATCCTTCAGCAGGGGATCATTGTTCAGGCGCACAAAGGCCCCGCCGGCGGAAATATCCACAATCTCGGTGCGGGCCTTCATTTCCGGCGTGTAGCGGGCAATGGCCCCCAGCATGACCTCGCCCTCTTCGGGCAGCACGGGCGCAAACCAGAAGCAGGCCATATGACATTGGGACGGCTGAAGAAAATAGCGCGGATGCCGCCGCAGTTCCCGCTGCACGCAGCGAAAGGGCGTCTTGATGCGCACGGCCAGCAGTTCCCCGCCCGCTTCCGGCCAGAGACTCGCCGTCTCGCCCGCGGGCATGACCGACAGCACCGTGCTCTTGCTGTAAAAGCCGTAACGCCGTCCGGTCAGACGTTCCTGCGTGGTCAGGCGCAAATCACCCGCCGAAAGCGGCAGACGGATGTCCGATCCTTCCAGGGTCTGCATCTCCTGCCCGGATTCCGGCTCGCGCACCTTGAAATACAGGCTGCATTCCTGCCCGGCCAGCTTCTGCGGCAAGGCCGCCGCCCGGCACAGCAGGGTGGCGCTTTCCCTGTCCATGTGCAACAGACGGCATTCCGCAGGCCCGAGTTCGCGCGGACGCTCCGGGGAGGACAGGCAGATGGGCACCTGTTGCTGCCGGGCGCAAAGCAGGGCTGTGGTGATGGTCGGGCACCAGAGGCAAAGGCTATCCTCATCCGGCGAAAGATTTTTTTGTTCTGTCATCATGGCGGGTTCCGTGGGCAGAATCTAGCTCATGCCCCGGACGCTGTAAAGGCCGCATCCGCTGCCCCGCCAAAGACGAACGCGCCCCGCCGTTGCCGGCGGGGCGTCGTTGGTCATGCATGCGCAGGGCCGTTAGCGGGCGGCCGGTGCCGCCGCCGGAGCGGCTCCGTCCGCCTGCGGCGTGAGCAACAGCTCGCGCCGGGCCTCGGGGTCAAGATACTTGCGGGCCACGGCCTGCACGTCTGCGGGCGTCAGCTTGGCCGCCCTGTCCAGCACATCCCGCCGGAAGGAAGCCGGCAGACCGAGAATGGCGAGGGTGGCGCTCTCCGTGGAGCGCGCGCCGAGGCTCTGCCGTCCGCGATGGTATTCCCCTTCCAGACGGTTGAGGCCCTTTTCCAGCAGGGCGGCGGGCAGGGGATGCTGCCGCACGTCCTCGATGACGGCGGCAAAGCCCTTGCGTGCCTGCTCCACCTTCCCGGGCGTGGTGCCGATGTAAAAGGCCATGAGTCCCGTCTCAGGCAAGCTCTGGTAGAAGGAGGTCACCGTATAGCCAAGGCCCTGCTCGTCCCGCATCTTGCTGAAGAGCAGACCGCTCTGCCCCGAAAGGACGGCATCGAGCAGCATGAGGGCGGGCGCGTCGGGATGATCCTGCGGGACGGTGGGAAAGACCTGCAGAAGATAGGCCTGATTGCGGCCCGGCATGGTCAGGCCCGCCGCCTTCTCAGTCGTCCATTGCGGGGCCTGCACGCCGGCAAAGGCGGCATCCGGCACAGGCAGTTGGGCAGCCCAGTTTTTGACGGCGGCGGGATCAAAATCCCCGGTGATGGTCAGTACCCACGGCAGGGCCGCCTGCCGCTTCCAGTAGTTCAGCAAATCCTCGCGCGTGAAGCGGTCGAGATTTTCCGGCGTGCCGAGACCGTCAAAACCGTAGCAGTGATCGCCGAAAAGGAAGGGCCGTACCCGGGAGAACAGCAGGGCCTGCGGATTGTCATGACGACGGGCCAGTGCAGCCTTCATGTTCTGCACCTGCCGTTCCATATCCCTTTTCTCGAAACGCGGCGAACGCAGCATGGCGTCAAGCTGCTGGAAGTATTCGCCGCCAAAGCGGGCCGGGCCGCTCATGTCCACGGAAAAGGTCTGCACCCCCGCCGAGGCCGACAGGGCTGCCGCCCGCTCGGAAAACCAGCGCTCCACGGCCTGCGCGTCCATGCTGCCGTATCCGTCGGTCAGGGTCTGGGCCGTCAGCTCGGCAAGGCCCTGCTGCCCGGGCGCCAGCAGCGCATTGCCGCCGCCCTGCCGGAAGCTCAGGGCCACATAGGGCACGGTGCCGTCGCGTTGCAGAATGAGCGTCCGCCCCTTGCCGAGATCGATGCGCTCCGGAACCGCCACGTCGCCCTGCCCGCCCGCGAGGCTGCCGGCAGCCGACACGGCCGGCCAGTTGCGCTCGAGAATGGCTCCCAGATCCGGGATAGCCGCACCTTGCGGCACCAGCAGGCGCACGCGCAGCCGCTCGGGCCGCAGCCATTGCCGCACGGTCTCCTTCAGCCGGGCAGCATCCACCGCATCCAGCGCACTGCGCAAATTGCGCTCGCCCTGACGGCCGCCCATTTCAAACTGCACGGTTCCCCGCCAGGAGGCCAGACCGTTGAGCGTCTCTCCGGCGCGATCCATGTTGTCGGCCAGATTGCAGCGCGCGCGCTCAATGGCGTCCGGCGCGAAATCGCTCTTTTCCAGCGCGCCCAGATCCCGCGTCAGGCTCTCCCAGAAAGTTTCCAGATGGGTCACGTCCAGCGTGGCGGACAGATAGATCAGCCCGGCCCGCTTGAGGCTCATATTTCCCATGCTGATGCTGTCCACCAGCCGTTTTTCGTACTGATACTTGCGGTAGAGGGTCGAGGTGCCGTCCCCGCCCAGCACATAGGTCAGCACATCCAGATCCACGGAACGGATGTCGGGCAGGCCCGGCGCGGGCAGGGCAAGGCCCAGATAGACCTTGTTCCACGGGCCGCGCACCACCTCCACCTGCGGGCCGCCGGGAGCGCCGGCCAGATCCACGGGCGCGGGCGCGGACAGATCCGACGTGTTCTTCAGCCCGCCGAACAGTTTTTCGGCATGGGCCAGCACCTGCTGCGGATCAATGTCGCCCGCCACCAGCAACAGCATGTTCTGCGGCTGATACCAGGCGGCAATATAGTCGCGCAGATCCTGGGCCGTGATGCCCCGGATGGTCTCCTCGAAGCCGATGATGGGCCGCCCGTAGACGCTGTTTTTCAGCCCGGCCACCTGCAGGGACTCGAACAGACGCCGCCTCGGATCGTCGTCATCGCCGTGCAATTCGGAAATGACCACCTTTTTCTCGCTTTCCAGCTCCTCGGCGTCCAAGGTGGCGTTGAAGGCCATGTCGTGCACCACGTCCATGCCGGTCTGCCAGTGTCTGGCGGGCATGTCGGTCAAATAATAGGTCATGTCGAAGGAGGTGGCCGCGTTCAGATAGCCGCCCAGCTCCTCCACATCCTGCGCTATCCGCCCCTTGGGACGGTTCGTGGTGCCCTTGAACACCATGTGCTCCAGCACATGGCTGATGCCGGCCTGATCGGGCCGCTCATTGGCCGACCCCGTGCCCACATAGAGGCGCGTGCAGACCAGCGGGAAGCGCGTATCCCGAATGATATAGACCGTCAGCCCATTTTTCAGGCGTGTCAGCATTTCTTCACCCTGTTTCATCTGAGGCGGCTGCGCCGCAGCCGCAGGCGAGGGCGCGGCGTGCGACGGCGGCACAACAAGCCCCAGCGTCAGACAAAAGCCGGCCAGCCAGCCGGCAACGATTTTTGCAGTCATAGATTCTCCCCGGCGCCGTGGCGCCGTTTGCGTTGGAACATATTTTTATTAACCACGGCCCGTGCCGCTGGCAAGCGACAAGATGCCCCCCGAAGCGTTCGCCCGCGTATTTCCAAGGCCGGCTCTAAGTTTTCGGGCCGCCGCGCCGATAAGCTCAGGATAGGGCGACTGGTGAAAAACTGCCCTTCCCCCTCGGAGGTGAACGAATGAAACTGGCCCTGAAACTGAGTCTGAGCGTCTTCCTGAGCGTGTGCGGCGCTGTCGTGCTGGCCCTGCTCGCCTATTTCGGAACCGGCGCCATTCGCCAGTCGGCAGATGAGGTATCGCGCGACGTCATGCCCGTGGCCGCCGCATCCGGCCATCTGGCGGCCATACTGGGGGATCTGCGGGCCGCCGAACTGCAAATGGCCTTTGCCCCCACGCCGGATGCCCGGCATCAGGCCATGCAGCGCGGCGCGGCCCTTCTTGGCGAACTGCGCGACAGCATGAAGGGCTTTCCCCTGAATGCCGGCCCCGACCGCCCGGCGGCCAAGGCCGATGAAAATCCGCAGGATGCCGTCCGGCAGGCGCGGGAATTCCTCGAGCAGCCCCGGGGCCGCGCGGCCGCCGATGCGGATCCCGCCGCCATGCGCCACAGCTGGGAACTCTGCCGGGCAATCCTCGATCGCTATGTGACCGAACATGAACGACTTGCTGAGCAACTGCGGCACATGGCGCAGACGCCCCCCGCCGAAGCCGGGCAAGCCTCCTCCCCGGCAAGCCGTCAGCCGCATAGCCCGCTGTTGGCGGAACATGCCGAACTCTACAGCCTCAGCCACGACCTGCTCCGCGAAATCTTCCGGCGCAGCAGCCGACTGGCCGATGAAAGCGCCCAGTCCGCCCTGCAAAAGGCGGAAAGCACCCAATGGTACATTCTGCTGACGCTTGGTCTCACCATCCTGATCACCGTGGGCTTTACCGCCTGGATCATCCGGGACACCCTGCGCAAGCTGGGCAAGGATCCCGATGAACTCATGGCCGTGACGGATCTCATCGCCCAGGGACGGCTGGACATCGCCGACGACGGCGAGTCCTGTGGCGTCTTTGCCAATATCATCAAAATGGCCATCAATCTTTTTGAACACATGCGCAAGGCCCAGGAAGAAGCCTACAAGGCCTGGGAAGAGTCCGCCGTGGCGCAGGAAGCCATGCAAAAGGCTGAAGCCGCCCAAGCCTATGCCGAACGCGCCCGCAAGGAAGGCATGCTCAATGCCGCCACCCAGATTTCCACCATCGTGCAGGCCCTCACCAGCGCCATCGAACACTTTTCCCAGCAAATCACGCAGGCCCGTGAAGGCTCTTCCACCCAGGCCGCCCGCATTACCGAAACCGCAAGCGCCATGGAACAGATGAATACCTCGGTCGCCAATGTCGCCCACAATGCCGTCAGCGGAGCCGAAGCCGCGCAGGATACCCGCAGCAAGGCAGAAGGAGGGCGCGAAACCGTCAGACGCTGCGCCGCCAGCATCAACAATGTGCGCGATCATGCCGCCGCCCTCAAGGAGGACATGGAAACCCTTGCCAAACACGCCAGCAGCATCGGCGAAATCATGGGCGTCATCAGCGACATCGCTGATCAGACCAACCTGCTGGCCCTCAACGCCGCCATTGAGGCTGCCCGCGCAGGCGAGGCCGGACGCGGATTTGCCGTGGTGGCCGATGAAGTGCGCAAACTGGCCGAAAAAACCATGGCCTCGGCCGGAACCGTGCACACCGTGGTGACCAGCATCCAGCAAAGCACCCGCACCAGTGTGGAACAAATGGAAGTCTCCATGAAGCTGGTGGAGGAATCCACTGAACTGGCCGGCGATTCCGACGCTGCCCTGGCCGACATCGTCACCACCATTCAGCGCGCCGTGGAACAGGTGCGCGCCATTGCCGATTCCAGCGAACAGCAGTCCACGGCCAGCGCCGCCATTACCCGCAATATCCAGCACGTCAGCGACATCGCCGAAGGCAACGCTCAGGCCATGCTCGACGCCGCGCAAAGCCTCCTCGAGGTCATGGAACAAGTGCAGATCCTGCGCGATCTCGTGGATGAACTCATCGAAAAATCCGGCGACTCCCGCAAGTCAGCCAAAGCGGACGCCCCTGCGGAAGCCCTGGTGTGATTTTTGCGAGGGGGAGAGAGCTTTTCCTTCTTTTTTTGTGCGCCGGACAGTGGCTTCGGCCCGGCGTCCGGGCGTGGTCGCCTGCGCGGCGAGGCGGCAGGGGGTAAGGGGTCTGGGCGACCCCTTACCCCCTACAACCCCCAACCCCGCCTTGGGGCAGCCGTTCCTTGCGGGGAGCGTTACTCTTCAGGCAACCCCAGTTCCCTTTCCCTGTCGCGCGTCATATGGCATCGCCCTTCCGCTGTTCCGCACGCGGAACGAGCGTCCGGGCGGCGTCGGAGCTGCCGCCCCTGCGGCGCGGCGATCTCCTCCGCGCCATGACGCGCTTGCGCCGGCAAGCTGAATGACGGGGAGCGCACAGGGCCGGGGGAAAGCCCGTTGAAACAGGTTGGGACAATGGATTGCCCCTTGTTGCGTCGCAGCCATGACTGACGGACAGGGGAAAATGATGGTGGGCGCGGCAATCTCCGCGCCATGACGCGCTTGCGCCGGCAAGCCGAATGACGGGGAGCGCACAGGGACGGGGGAAAGCCCGTTGAAACAGGCTGGGACAATGGATTGTCCCTTGTTGCGTCGTAGCCATGACTGACGGACAGGGGGGCATGGCGGCAGCGGCTTGCTTGTATTGTTCAGGGTTTGGCTGGGGTGGGGGCAGGCGTCGTACCATGCGCCGTGAGGGCCGGCATCAGGGCAAGCAAAGTTTTTGGGGGGATGG
>DWZD01000037.1 GCA_019118345.1 Candidatus Desulfovibrio intestinavium
GGCTTGTCTGCTTTCCCATGCCGCTAGGGGACGGCTGAGGCGCGCGACGGCTTGCCGAATTGCGACGGCGTGACAGTGACCCGGCAAAAGTTTTGGGAAGGGTGTGGGGGAGCGCGAGGGGGCGAGGGAGAACCGTTTTTCAAAACGGTTTCCCTCGCCCCCTCGCTAGTTACACAGAAAACAACGTCAACAAGGCCCGCCTAGGGCTTGATGTAGGCGAAGCCGGCTTCCTGCAGGCGGACGATTTCCACCAGACCGGCGGGGACGACTTCGATGCCGGGCCAGAGGTCGGCCTCGGTCAGGTTATTGTCATTGAGGGCGTTGCGGCAGAGGCGGATTTTCAGGCCCTTTTCCATGAGGGGAAGGGCGGTTTCGCGCAGGGCGGGCTGGGCGTTGGTAAAGAGGGTCACGGCCGGGCCGTTGCCCACCATGATCAGCTCAAAGGACTGATCGGGCAGGGCGTTCTGGTAGTTGCGGGCGTTTTTGAGCGCCAGAGCCAGCAGGGCGGGGTCATTGAGGTCGCAATGCAGACAGAGATTGTAATTCATGGCTGTTCTCCGAACGATAAAGGGAAAAGGGCGATTCTTTTTTCTTGTAGCGCAGGCCGCGCCATTTTCCAAGTCGCCCGAGCTTGCGGCCCGGCACGGGACAGGCTACCATGCCGCATGCTTTTGACGTCCCGTTTTTCCCGCTTTCTGTGCTGGTTGCTGATGCTGCCCCTGCTGGGGGGCTGCGGCCTCGTGCAGATGCTGCAGGATCCGCAACATGAAAAAAAACCCGCAAAAGCAGACAGTTGGGCGGCAGATCCCTTGCCGTATGATGTGAAGATCATTGTGGAACGCCCCCTCCCCCGGCCTGAGGCGGCGGTGGAGGAACTGCAAAAGGAAGCCGCTGCCGTGACAAGGGAAGTGGCTGCCGCCCGGGCCGACCGGGATGCTTATGCCCGTCCGCTGGAGGACGATGCCGCCTCGTCCGGGGAGTCCGGCGAAGCCTCTGACGCCGCATCGAAAGGCGCCGCACGGGAGGATGACGAACGCGGCGCCCCGCCCGGGGATGCGCTTGCCGCAGCCGCCGAGGCCCTCAAGGACAAGATGGAAGCCGCCAGCACGCTGGAGCAGTTGCGTGACGAGGCCCCGGACGGGCGGCTGGCGCTGGAACGCCGCGCCCGACTGGACAAGGATGCCGCCGAGCAGCTGTTGCAGGCGCAGGGCTATTATGAGGGCACGGCGGACTTCAGCCTGGACACCACGGGCAAGAAGGCGCTGGTCACGTTGCGCCTTGTGCCCGGCCCGCGCTATGTGCTGGGCTATGCTCGGGTGCGCTATGAGCCTGAACCGCAGGTGCCGGAAGCCTTCCGCAACGGCACGCGCCTCGCCCAGTACAGCGGTCTGCAGGGCCTGCTGGGCAAGGAGGCGCGGGAACCGGTCTCCCCGCCGCGCTTTCCGCGTCATCTCCGTCTTGCGCCGGGCAAGCCGGTGACGGCGGAAGAAATGCTGGAAGCCGTGGATCGGGTGGGGCGCTATCTGCGCCGGCAGGGCTATCCCATCGCCAAGGTGACGGACAGCCGTTATACGCTGAACCGGGAATTGCGCACGCTCAATGCGGACATCACCATTGACCCCGGGCCGCCGGCCCTCATGGGGGAAGTGCGTCTGGTGGGCGACAGCGCGGTGTCTGAGGCCTATTTGCGGCGTCTTGCCTACTGGCGGCCGGATGACGAACGCTGGAACAGCCGCCGCGTGGGCAATTACGGAGATCGCCTGCGCGGTCTCGGTCTGTTCAACAGCGTCACGCTCACGCCCGCGCTGGAAGAATGGAAGAAGAACTCGGGGCCGGGCAAGGTTGCGCCCCTGCCGCTGGATCTGCGCGTGGAGGATGCCCCCTTCCGCTCGCTGGCGGCTGAGGCGCGGTACGATACGGACAGCGGTTTCGGCGTGGAGGGCGAATGGGAGCATCGCAACTTTTTCGGCAACGGGGAGGAGTTGCGCCTCAATTTGCCCATCACCACGGAAAAGCAGGGACTGGTGGCCCACTTTGAAAAGCCGGCCTTTTTGCGTTCCGGGCAGAGCCTCAATGCTCAGGCATCGGCCCTGCACGAGGATACCGACGCTTACGAACGCCGGGGCCTTGCGGCATATGCGCTGCTCAATCGCCGCGTCAACCGCTACTGGCGGGTGGGCGTGGGCGTGGGCGGCGACGGCGGGCAGATTGCCGAGGACGGGCACGGCATGCGCCTGTACAGCGTCATCGGGCCGCGTCTCACCATCAGCCGCGACAGCCGCGACAATCGCGTCAGCCCGCGCGACGGCACGCTGGCCCATATTCAGGCCAGCCCCCTGGGCGGCTACTATGACGACACCTTTACCGCCGTGACGGGCAAGGCCGAGTGGCGGGGATATTACGCGCTCTTCCACAACCGGCGCGGCAAGCCCGACGACCGGCTGGTGCTGGCCGCACGGGCGGCGGCGGGCATGATGGCCGGGGTTCCCCTGCACGCCATGCCCGGATCGCTGCGTTATTATGTGGGCGGAGCCGGCAGCGTGCGCGGCTACTCCTATCAGGCCCTTGGCCCGCGCAACCACAAGGGGGATCCGCTGGGAGGGCGTTCCTTCCAGCTGGTCAACATGGAAGCCCGGATCAAGATTACCGAGGATTTGGGCTTTGTGCCCTTTCTGGACGGCGGCATGGCCTACCGGGATCAATATCCCACCCTGGAGGACATGCACTGGGGCGCGGGTCTGGGCCTGCGCTACTTTACGCCCGTCGGCCCCCTGCGGCTGGACGTGGCGACGCCGCTCAATCCCGTGGACGGCGATCCGCCGGTGCATTTTTATATCAGCATAGGACAATCTTTCTGATGCAGGACTCGCCCCACACTTCCCCGGCCGCTGCGGCCCGCCGCGCAAAGCGCCCGCGACGCCTGCGCCGCCTCGCACTGAGCCTGCTGCTGATCGTCCTGCTGCCTGTTCTGCTTGCGGGCGGCGGACTGGCGTGGCTGTGCTCTGCCTCCGGGCAGGACTGGCTGCGGACGGCGCTCAACGAGGCGCTGACCCCGGCTCTGGCGGAGCAGGGGCTGCGTCTGCGCATTGAACGGCTGGAGGGGCTGCCCTTTGCCGTACGCCTGTCGCTGCGCGGGGAGGATGAGGCGGGCCTCTGGCTGGACGTGCCCGACGCCCGGCTGGACTGGAAACCGGGCTGGGAACACGGGCCGGTATTGCGCGTGGAAAGGCTGGGCCTCTATGGCGGCGGCCTGTACCGCCTGCCCATCATGCCGGAAAGCCCGCCGGAGACCGGCCCGGCCCTGACGCCCGGCGCGCTGGCCGACGACATTGCCCTCAGCGTGGGCAACGTGCTGACCCTGCTGGGCGGTCTGCCCGACTTTCTGCCCCGGCTGGACGGTCGCCTTGTGCTGGACAGGCTGGCCCTGCCGCCGCAATGGCTGGTCATGCTGCCGCAGGAGGATGCCGCAGGGGAGGCCCCGCCGGAAGGGGTCGCGCCTCTGCCCGTGGCGGCTTTTCCGCGCGTTTCGCTGGAACTGCAATTGGCGGGCGCGCTGGGTTCGCGGGCCGATGTGCGGGCGCAGGCGGATGCCCGCGCCTTCTGGCCGCAAGCGCCTGCCACGACCCCGGATCCGGCGACTGCCGGGACGGAGGCCGGCGAGGCTGCGGCAGGCACGGCGGGCGGCGCCGACCATGCCGCCCATACGGCCCCGGATGCGTCGTCAGTTGCCGCGCCGGCTGCGCCGTCCCATGCCCTGCCTGACGCCCTGTTGCCCCTGTTCGGCGGCGGTGAGGCGCGGGTTCGCCTGAACCTGCAGGCCCGGCGGGAACCTGAGGTCTGGCGGCTGAACCTGCCGGAACTGTCTGTCTCGGCGGGCATGGCGCAGCTCTCCGGCAGGCTGGGTCTGACGCTGGAGCACGATGCCGCGCGCTGGTGGGGCAATCCGCTGGATCTGGCGCTGGATGCACAGGTGACGCCCGCCCCGCACGCCCCCTCCTGGGCCGGGCTGTTGAGCGGCCCCACCACGGCCGCCCTGAGCCTGAGCGGGCCGCTGGGCGCGCCCGTCCTGTCCCTGCAAGCCGATGGCGCGGGTCTCCTTCCCCCGGACGGGGAGCGTACGCCGCCGGACGCCTCTGCCGCCGCGCCGGGGACTGCCCCCGATGAAGCCGCCCTGCGGGAGCCGCGCCTGCGTCTGGAGGCCCGGCCCCTGCGCTGGCGCAGTGCGCTGGACGGCGGCACAACGCGGGCCGCCCTGCATGCCGAAAGCCGCTATGCGGATCTGCCCCTGCGCGCCGGACTGCTGTTGGCCGCCGGGCTGCGGCATGAGGGCGGGGAACGCTTCTGGCGGCTTTCCCTCGAAGACATCTTTGCCACGGGCGCGGGCAGCCGTCTGGCGGGCAGCTGGGGGCTGGATCTGGCCCTGACGGAGTCCGCCCCCCCGCAAGCCCTGCCGCCCGCCCCGGCCCCTGCGGCGAGCGCCCTCCCGGCAACGCCTTTGCCCGCTGCCGACGCCCACGAGGCCGACGACATCATCAGCCGCCGGATTGCGGCGGTGCTGCATCTCCTGCCGCCCATGCGCGGACGGGTGGATCTGGCCGTCACGGACTGGCGGCAACTCGGCAAACTGGGGGCACTGGCCGTGCCCGGTCTGAGCGGCGAGGGCCAGCCCGCCCGTTTCGCGCTGCGGGCCACGGGGCGCGAAGCCCCGGAAGCCGTGGAACGCCTTTGGGGCGACACGGACTGGCATCTTGCCCTCACCGCCCCGCAGGGGCGACTGCGCCGGGGAAATGCCCCGTTGCTTGACTGGCGCAATGTACGGCTGCAAAGCGATCTTGCCCCGCAGGCCGCTCCCGCGCTTGCGGGCGAAGCCGCAACGGCGTCCGGCGTGCCCGCGCTCTCGCTCGATCTGCAGGCAGACTCGCTGGACGCGGGCCTGCGCCTTGTCCGCCCCCGCGTCCGGCTGCACGGCCCGCTTTCCGGCCCCTTGAAGCTGGAAGGCACGACCGAAGGCGATCTGCGCGCCGGCCTCGCGCTGCTCTGGCAGCCCGGCCTGTTGCGGCTGGAACGCCTGACGGCCGCCCTGCCCGCCCATAACGTCGGGCTGACGCTCCAGCAGGGGAGCAGCCTGCGCTACCGGGCCGCGGATCTGCAGTGTGCGCCGCTGCATATCCGCTTCACGCCCTCGGGGGAATTGCGCCTTGAAGGGAATCTGACGCCCAAATCCCTGCAGGCCCGCCTGCAACTGGCCAAAACGGCCCTTGAGCCGTGGCAGGCCGTCCTGCCGGGCCTGCCGCAAGGCTTTGTGGCGCTGGACGCCCGCCTGCAGGGGACGCCGGAAAGGCCGCAGGGCACATTTTCACTCGACGTCACGGGCCTGCATGTGCCGCACACCCCCCTGCCGCCCCTGAACATGGGGCTTTCCGGGGGCGTGCGGCAGGCAGGCAATGGCGGCGAGGCCTTTCTGGCCCTGAATCTGCCCGCCGAAAGCCGCAGGCTGCTGGGCGCCGACGCGGTCGAGGGCCGCTTCAGCCTGCCGCTGACCTTTGCCGACGGCCTGCCCCGGCCCGCGCCCCGGGGCGCGCTCAAGGGCTCGCTCCGCTGGCAGGGCGCGGCGGCCCCGCTCTGGAATCTCGTGCCGCTGGCTGATCGCCGACTGTCCGGCCGCCTCGAACTGCGGGCCGATCTTTCCGGCAGTCTTGAAGCTCCGGCCCTGACGGCCAACGTGGCCCTGAGCGAAGGCCGTTTCGAGGACGTGGCGCTGGGCGTGCTGCTCAAGGATCTGCAGATGCGGGCCGCACTGGATCGCAGCACGCTTTCGGGCCTCAAGGGGCTGGGCCGCATCCGGCTGGACGCTTCCTGCGGCGACGGGCATCAGGGCCGGGCCAACCTTGAGGGAGAACTGTCGCCCGGCGGCAATCTGCGGCTGGCGGGGCGGCTCGACAAACTGCGGCCCCTGCGCCGCCGCGACGTGAGCATTCAGCTGTCCGGCACGGCCTCGGCCAGCGGCCCCCTGACCGCCCCCGCCGTCCGGGCCGCCATTGACATCGACGCCGGAGAGGTGCGCATCGACCGTCTGAGCGGCACCAGCAGCATCACCACCCTGCCCATCACCGCGGATGATGCCCCACAGGCCGCGCCGCGCCAGCGCCCGGCTGTGGGCAGCCTTGATGCGCGCGTGCGCACCACGGGGCGCTTCGTCGTGCGCGGACGCGGCCTCGAGAGCCTCTGGCGCGCCGACATTCGCGCCAACGGCCCCCTGACCAATCCACGCGTGCTCGGCGCGGTGGAGGCGGTGGAAGGCAGCTTCAACTTCCTCAATGCCAAGTTCAATCTGTATCGGGGCGTTGTGCGCTTTGCGGGCGGCTCGCCCTCCAATCCCCTGCTGGACGTGGTGCTGCGGCACGAGGCTGCGGACATTGTGGCTGACGTGCGGCTCGGCGGCACGGCGCAGCAACCGAAGTTCCAGCTCACCAGCACGCCGGCCATGCCGCAGGAGGAAATCATCTCCCGCGTCATGTTCGGCCGCGCCTCAAACGATCTCGGCCGCTTCGAGAATCTGCGCCTGGCCGCTGCCGTGGCCGAGCTGGCGGGTTTCGGCGGCGGCGGCCTCAGCGTGCTGGATGTGGCCCGCAAGACGCTCGGCGTGGATGTGCTGCGCATCAGCAGCCGTCCCGGCTCTTCCGATTCCAATGACGAGGACGCGGAAAGCACGCTGGAGGCGGGCAAGTTCATCGGCGAAAAGCTGTATCTCGGCGTGGCGCAGGGCCTCAAGCCGGACAGCACCGCCGTGGTCATCGAGCTGCAGCTTACCCCGCACAGCAAGGCGCAGGTGCGCACGGAACAGAACAATACCTCGGCGGGCGTCCGCTGGAAGATCAACTATTGATGGCGGCCCGCGCTTGCGGCGACCGCAGCATCAGGTGCGGCACAGGCAGGCCGGAGAAACGGATGGTCGTGCCCCGGCGCACGTCCGGCGGGCGGATCGGGAGACAGGGCGTATGCCTCCGCATCAGGCCGTCCGGAACAGGTACGGCCAGACAACGGGCCATGCGGGGCATTGCCGTCCGGCGCGCTTGCGGCTATGCTGACCGCTCGCCATTCAGGCAGGAATGCGCCATGCGGCGGCGACGCCCGCCGTGCGGGCGCGCATCCTCTCATCCTCAACCGTTCCGGGCCTCCCGGAGGACTACCATGCTGGCAATTCTGGAATACAAGGCAGGCAATCAGACCAGCGTGCGGCGCGCGCTGGAACATCTCGGCATTCCCTGCGTCATCACCGCCGACCCTGACGCCCTTCTCGGGGCGCAGGGCATCATCTTTCCCGGCGTGGGCGCGGCCGGTCAGGCCATGAGTCATCTGCGCGAAGCCGGGCTGGACACGGTGCTGCGGCAGGCCATCGCAGCCGGGCAGCCCCTGCTCGGCATCTGCCTCGGCTGTCAAATCCTGCTGGAATCCAGCGAGGAAAACAACGAACAGACCCTGGGCATCGTGCCCGGCCGCTGCCTGCGCTTTGCCGACGGCCTGCGGCAGGAGGACGGCACCCCCGCTCCGGTGCCGCACATGGGCTGGAACAGCCTCACCCTGCACCGGCCGGGCCGCCTGCTGGCCGGCCTGGCCCCGGATGCCGAATTCTACTTTGTCCACAGCTACTATGTGGAGCCTGCCCCGGAACTGGTCATGGCCACCACCCGCTACGGACACGAGTTCTGCTCGGTCTACGGTCGCGACGGCCTTTGGGCCGTGCAGTTCCATCTGGAAAAGAGCGGCCGCCCGGGCCTCCGGATTCTCCGCAACTTCTTTGATTACTGCCGCGAGGTGCGCCATGCTCAGTAAACGTGTCATCCCCTGTCTGGATGTGCGGGCCGGACGTCTCACCAAGGGCATCCGCTTCGCGGGCAACGAGGACATCGGCGACCCCGTGGAAAGCGCCCGCCGCTACTACGAGGAAGGCGCGGACGAGATCGTCTTCTACGACATCACGGCCTCGGCCGAGGATCGCGGCATCTTCCTCGATGTGGTGGAACGCGTGGCCGAACAGATCTTCATCCCCTTCAGCGTGGGCGGCGGCATTGCCAGCGTGGCCGACATGCGGGCCGTGCTGGTGGCCGGGGCGGAAAAGGTCTCCATCAATTCCGCGGCGGTCAAGAATCCGCAACTCATCAGCGAGGGGGCGGCGGCCTTCGGCGTGCAGGCCATTGTGGTGGGCATGGACGTGCTGCGCGTGCCCGTGTGCGAAACCATCCCCTCAGGTTATGAAATCGTCATCCACGGCGGGCGCAAGCGCATGGGGCTGGACGCCATTGCCTGGGCCAGACGCTGCGAGGAGCTGGGCGCCGGCGAACTCTGCGTCAATTCCATCGACGCCGACGGCACCCGCGACGGCTACGAACTGACCCTCACCCGCGCCATTGCGGACGCCGTGAACATCCCGGTCATCGCCTCGGGCGGCGCGGGCAACCCGGAACACATGTATGAAGCCGTGAGCACGGGCGGCGCATCGGCCGCGCTCATTGCTTCCATAGTTCACTACGGGCAGTACAGCATCCGCGACTGCAAGGAGCACATGGCCGCGCGCGGGGCAAAAGTGCGCCTGACGTGGTAGATTCCCTTTCCGTTTCCGGCGGGGCAATCGCCGGCTCGCTCCGGGGCGAGCTTGCGGGCGGCCCGCGCGCTGAGCTGGCCGCCCGCCTGCGAAAACGGCTGGCCGCCTGCGCCGCCGCCCCCGCGCTGGCCGTGGCCCTGTCCGGCGGGGTGGACAGCCGCTTTCTCTGCCTTGCCCTGCAACGGCAGGGCATCCCCTTCCTTGCCCTGCATGCGCGCGGCCCGCATATCCCCGAGGCGGAAAGCCGCGCCGCCGCGCATTGGGCCAAAGGCCGCGCCATTGCGCTCGAGATGGTGGACTTCTCGCCCCTCAGTCTGCCGAAAGTGGCCGCCGGCAGCCGGGAGCGCTGCTATGCCTGCAAGACAGCCCTGCTGGCCGCCCTGCGGCAACGCCTGACTCAGCGGGGGCTGCCGGATGCCCTGCTCTGCGACGGCAGCAATGCCGACGATCTGCGTGCCTACCGCCCCGGCCTGCGCGCCCTGCGTGAGGCGGGCGTGCTTTCGCCGCTGGCCGAAGCCGGCATCGCCAAGGCGGACATCCGCGCGTTGGGGCGGGACTGGGAGCTGGATGATCCCGATCAGGCGGCCCGGCCCTGCCTGCTCACCCGCTATGCCTACGGCTGTCCGCCGGATGCGACGGGCCTGCGCCGTCTGGCTGAGGCTGAAACCGCCCTGGCCGCCCTGCGCGACGGCGACGGTCGGCCGGCCCTCGGCAATTTTCGCCTGCGCCTGCGGCCAGCGCCCCTGCTGCAGTGCGAGCGCCTGCCCCGGCAGCAGGCAACGGCGATCGCGGAGATCCTGCGCACGCACGGCTTCTGGCCCTGCGAGCAGGCGGAAAGCGCTCGCATCAGCGGATTTTACGACGGGCCGTCGTCCGCCTGAACAAGCGGGCTGCCACCGCCGCGCACGGACGGAGCGCCGTGCGGCCCACTGCCTAATGTCCGGAAAAATCCAGCACATTATTGAGGGGCGCGGCTGAAGTCCGCACCTCGCCCCCTTCGAAACGGTAGCGGGTAAGCCGCCAGTTCTCCAGATCCAGACAGTCCAGCTTGCCCTGCATGGCCGGAGTCAGATGCGTGCGCAAGGCCGCAATCACCTCCTCCTCGGGAAAGTGAATGCCCTCAAAGCTCACGCGGGCCATGTCCCCCTCGCGCAGCAGGGCCGGGTCATCCGTCTCCTGCCCCATGCAGCCGCTCATGGCCGCCTCCAGCGCCGCATACAGGGCTTCGCTCAAGGGATAGACATGCCCATATACCTTGCACAACGGCATCTGCGTCATCCGGTTTCCTCCCCTGATGATGACTCATGGCGGCGTCAGGGCTGCTGTTCCGGCCCGGGCCAGCATATCCAGTTCCAGCCGAAGGGATAATTCCCGTCGCCTGTCACAAGCGGCGGGGCCGCGCCCGTGGCGGGCTGATCCTTCGGCCCGTCCGCCGGGCCGCCCTGCCGGCGGGGGGCGTCATCCTCCCGCAGGGCGTAGGCCAGGCTCTTGATGCGGGCAAACCAGGCATCGTCCCATATCCGTTCCCAGACAGTTGACCGCTTTTCGCCCAAACGAGGCAGCGGGCAATGGGGCATGCGCCTGCCGGCTCCGCAGAGTTCCGCAGCCACGTCCGGCGGCCCTGCCGCTTCCGGGGCCACCGCCACAAGCTGGCGCTCGGGCGTCCCGGCCCGGGCCGCCTGCCGGCTGACGCCCACGGCGTCCTCAATGGCCCGCCACAGGGCGGTACGCACCTCATCCGTCAACGGCACGCGGACATCCCATTGCGCGGGGGCCGCCCAGAGCCTGCGGCGGCAGTGCGCCACGGGCAGCTCAGCGGGCGGCGCCAAACCCATGTCCGCCAGCGCCCGGCCTGTGGCCCAATCGCGCAGCGCCGCTTCGGACAGGCCGGCAAGGCCCACATCCACCCCCAGCAGGCGCAGCACATCCTGCCCCCACTGCCTGCCTCGCTGCCGGGCCGCCTGTCCCAACGGGACTTCCGCCACAAGGGGCAAATCATGTCCGTCCGCCTCGCTGCCCGCCGGAGGCAGGGGGGAAGTGCGCCCATTCATGGCCCGCGACGGCTGACGGAGGCAATACGGCCGCTGTGAGGAATCCGGCGCCAGCAGGCCCAGCAGCGTGGCCATGTCCGCCTCGGGCTGTGGCAGGCTTTCCTCCCGGCCCAGGAAGGCCAGCACCAGCGAACCAAGGTAGTCGGCCCGCTGGCGGGCCGCCGGGGGAAGTTCCTCCATCGTCGGCCCCTCGGGCACGCGGCGGCACAAATCCTGCTGCCGGGCCATTTCCAGACCGTCGCAGTCGCCTTCCATGCAGGCGGCGGTAAAATCCTCACACATGCCCTCGGTATTGCCGCGCAACAGACGAATGGCCCCTCGGGCGCGCAGCCAGGGCGCCATATGCGGCTCGGGCGTTCCGTGCAGGATGATGGAGAGATCGTTTTCCGCCAGCGCCAGCTGATGCAAGCGCCAGTAGCCCAATGCGCGGATATAGCGCGCCCGCGCCAGCCCGGGTTTCAGTTCGAGGGCGCGACCGCAGGCCCCGACCCCGCGCTGGGGCTGATCGCGCTGCAGCACCGCTTCGGCCAGCAACAGCCAGAGCAGCGGGCTGTCCTCCACAGCATTTGCCGCATGCTCCAGCTCCAACGCCAGTTCGGGAGGGGCCAGCCAGTTTTCGTCCGCGCCCGCCAGCGCCTTGCGGGCCGGCCCGATCAGGGCGCTCAGGCGCACGATTTGCCGCCGCTCCTCCGCACTGTCCGGCATGACGTCCTGCGCCAAAGTCTGTTCCAGCTCCTTCAGCAGCTGCTGCCACGCACCGTAGAGCGGCCCGGGTTGCAAGGCCATGAGCAGAGCCGCTTCCAGCGGGCGCGGCTCAAGGATGAAGTCCGGTCGTCCGTCCACCGCGCGATCCGGCCCCTCGGCCCCGTAAATCATGGCCGCCAGCGGCAAACGGGAAGCCGCGCTCATGAAATAGCGGTTCACCGCCCGATGCCGGGACAATGCCTCGGCCCCGCTCCGCAGGCCCATGATCCAGAGGCGGGCCGCCTGCCGCACGCCTTCGGCTTCGTGCGCCCCGGCGCTCTGCCCCGCCTCGGCAAAGGCCCCGTCCTGCCGTACATGAATGCGCGGACACGGGCCGTCGGCAGGCAGGGCGCGGATATGGGGCGAGTAAACGACGGCCCCGGCCGCAAGGCCGGGGTCCGTCAGGAACAGGCGGCAACAGACAAGCAGCGCCGCCGAAAGGGGAAGCGTCCATCGAAGCAGCTTGCGCCGCACGGCAGCCTACTTGTGGCCGATGATGTTCTGAATCTTTCGCGCCATGGGCTGAACAAGATCCCGCAGGGTGGTGATCATCAGATCCTGCGCCACGTCGCCCGAAGGCAGACCGTTGCGGGTTTGTCCGGCATTGAGCGTCTCGCGGTTGGAGAGCTTGCCGCTGCGGCTGGCCACCCGGAAGGTGGCGCTCAAATCGCAAATCAACTCCGTGGCCGAGATTTCACGCAGCCAGGCCTTGTCCAGCGTCCCGGTCACAATGTAATCGGGATTGCCGCCCCGGGCCTGATCCGGCGTGAGCGCATAGGAAACCTGCAAACCGCAACGCCGCAACTCATCCGCAAGGGCCTGGCTGACCCACTGGCTCGCGTCCTGACTGCCCACAAAGGCCGTGCCGTCGCGCCGCACGCCCAGATCCTGACTGTCGCGCTTGTCCTCGAAGGCCACCACGGTGACTCGCGGAGCATTGGGCGCGGGCAACACATTGTTGGGTATGGAGGGGGCCAGAAGCGGCACGGTATTGCTCGGCCCGCAGGCGCTCAGCAAAAACGTGCCAACAATCAGCAAGCATTGAAAAAATTTCATGGACTTCCTCACAAGGCTGGCTGCGATGCCGCCCGGCGCCAACGTCCGCAACGCGGCATATCGCAAAGTCTACAGAATGTCGTGGCTTTTTTCAGAATATAGCGATCAGCCGCGTCTTGCAAGGCATTATCCCCCGTGATAGCTTTTTACGACAAATTTTCCTCGCAGGAGTTCCCATGATAGATCTCAAACTGGTGCAAAAGAATCCGGAAGTGCTGGCCAAGGCCCTGGCCGACCGTCAGTCCAACCTGCGCGTGGAGGACTTCCTGATCCTGGACGGTCGCCGCCGCGCCCTGCTGGCCGAAGTGGAAAGCCTGAAAAATCAACGCAACTCCGCCTCGGCGCAAGTGGCCGCCATCAAACGCGAAGGCGGCGACGCCTCCCACATGATGGAAGAACTGGGCGCACTCTCCGACCGCATCAAGGCCCTTGACGCCCAGACCGCCGAGGCCAAGGCCGCGGTGGAGGACTGGCTCATGGGCGTGCCCAACATCCCGGACGCCAGCACCCCGGTGGGCAAGGACGAAAGCGAAAATCCCGAAGTCCTGCGCTGGGGCACGCCGCGCAGTTTCGACTTCCCCATCAGGGAACACTGGGAACTCGGCACGCAACTCGGCGGCCTCGATTTCGAGCGCGCCACACGCCTGGCCGGCAGCCGCTTCTCCCTCTACATGGGCTGGGCCGCCCGGCTGGATCGCGCGCTGGTCAACTTCTTCCTCGACGAGCATGTGAAGCACGAGGATTATATCGAGGTCTGCCCCCCCTTCATGGTCAACCGCGCCACCATGACCGGCACCGGCCAGCTGCCCAAGTTCGAAGAGGATCTCTTCAAGCTCACCGATTGGGGATACTACCTCATCCCCACCGCCGAAGTGCCCCTTACCAATATCCACGCCGGCGAAGTGCTCGACGAAGCCGACCTGCCCCGCGCCTACTGCGCCGCAACCCCCTGCTTTCGCTCCGAAGCCGGATCCGCCGGCAAGGATACCCGTGGCCTCATTCGCCTGCATCAGTTCACCAAGGTGGAAATGGTGCGCTTCGCCCATCCCGACGACAGCTTCCATCAGCTCGACGTCATGGTCGGCCACGCTCGCAACCTGCTTGAAAAACTGGAACTGCCCTACCGCGTCATTGCCCTCTGCACCGGCGACCTCGGCTTCGGCTCGGCCAAAACCTATGACCTCGAGGTCTGGTTGCCCGGTCAGAACACCTACCGCGAAATTTCCTCCTGCTCCAACTGCGTGGACTTTCAGGCCCGCCGCGCCGACATCCGCTTCAAACCCAAGGGCGGCAAAAGCACCTACGCCCATACCCTCAACGGCTCAGGCCTGCCTACCGGTCGCGCCCTGGCCGCCATCCTTGAAAACGGCCAGCAAAAAGACGGCAGCATTGTCCTGCCCAAGGTGCTCGTGCCCTATATGGACGGCGTCGAAGTCATCGAGCCACGCTAGTCCGGCGGAATGACGCGATCCTTCGCAACAAATTGTTTTTCTCGTTTTTTCGTGGGGGGAAGGCCCCCTTTGTGAACAAGGGGGGCCTTCCCCCCACACCCCCCATCCCCCCAAAAACGTTACTGTCCTGATGCCGGGCGTCGCGCCATGCCGGGCGTCGCCCGACTCCAGCCCAGCCAAACTCTCTAAAAAAGAGGCCGGACAGCTTGTGCTGCCCGACGTATCGTTTTTGCCATGCCGACGGCGACGAAACAGGCGCGCGACGCCTTGCCGGGCCGCGTCGGCGTAACAGCGATCCGGCAAACGTTTTGGGAAGGGTGTGGGGGGGCGCGAGGGGGCGAGGGTGAACCGTTTTTCAAAACGCTTTCCCGCGCCCCCTCGCATCTACGTATTTTGCAAGTAGTTTTATGTGGTACGGAATGGCCTCCCCGTCTTTTGCACACAGGCTTATTCCGCATCCGGGGAGAAGCCGTCATCAGGGGGCAGTTGCGGGCGGGCGGCACAGAGGCGGGCGAGTTCGTCGCAGCGTTCGTTTTCAGGGTGACCGGCGTGACCGCGCAGCCAGTGCAGGCGTACGTCGTGCTGCTGCAGGAGCGGGGGGAGCTGCCGCCAGAGGTCGATGTTCTTGACGGGCTTCTTGTCCGATTTGACCCAGCCGCGTTTTTTCCAGCCCCAGAGCCAGCCTTTTTCCACGGCATGGCAGACATATTGCGAATCGGTATAGAGGTTCACGGCGCAGGGTTCGCGCAGGGCGGCAAGAGCGAAGAGCACGGCCCGCAGTTCCATGCGGTTGTTGGTGGTGCGGGCATAACCGCCGGACAGCTCCCGTTCGTGGGGGGTGCCGTCAAGGCGCAGGATGGCGGCCCAGCCGCCCGGGCCGGGATTGCCGAGGCAGGAGCCGTCCGTATAAATGGAGACGTTTTTCATGGTTTGCCTGTGATGTTGGGCCAAGCCCGGCTTGAAAAAACCGCAAAACCGCAAGACAGCAATTCAGCAGGATGCGTCAGATATCTGTCTCGGCATCGGGCCAGATGAACTTGTGGATTTGCAGGTTGAACTGCACCTCAAACAGCCCATCCTCCAGCAGGCGGGCCACGAGGCGGGGGGGCGTCAGGCCGGCAGGCAGGGCGGGGAGAAATGAGGAGAAGGCCAGCCGGGGGCCGGGCCGCTGCCTTGCCAGTTCGCGGGCCTGCAATGCCTTGGCGCGGGCACAGCGGTAGTCGCTTTCGTCCGCGATGACGAACTTGATGTAGTCGCTGGGGGCAAGGCCGGCATACATGTGCTCAAAGGGCAGCATGGCGCTTTCGCAGCCGCTGGAGGGGCATTTATAGTCATAGACGAGACAGTTCACAAGTTCGCGGCCGGGGAAGTCCGGGGGCTGACTGCCGTTGGTTTCCACGGAGACGGAAATATGGCGTTGGGCCAGTCCCCGCAGCAGGGCGGTGAGGGCCGGGCCTTGCTGCAGGAGCGGTTCGCCGCCGGTGAGCGTGACGCGGGGGCAGCCCGAGGCGGTCACGCGCTCAAGGAGCGTGCTGACCCGCATTTCCTCGCCCGCGCCAAAGGAGTAGGTGGTGTCGCAGCCGCCCAGATCCTGCCAGCAGCGCAGGTTGCAGCCCGCGAGGCGGATGAAGAAGGCGGGGCAACCCTGCCCGCGAGCCGTCACTTCGCCGTCGATGCTGAGAAAGAGGGAGATGACCCGCAGGCTCAGGCTGTCTTCGGGAGAGACGAGAATGCGGCCATTGCTCATGCCTGCCTCCATTCGGCATGGGAGGTGCCGGATTCCCACCAGCGCAGGCGGCGCACGTCCAGTTGCGGATACAGCGTGCGCAGGCGATGGAGCAGCCAGAGCACCATATTTTCGGCGGTGGCGGCAAAGACTTCGCTGCCGTTTTCGTGGCGGACGCGGGGCAGGTGGGCCTCTGCCCAGCCGGCGTAGGCCGGGGCATTGAGCACATCGTCAAGGCAGCGGTGATCGATTTCCTCGAGAATGGGGGCCAGCATGGCCTTGAGATCATGAAAATCCACCACAATGCCCGGATAGGAAGCGCTGCCGGCAAGGCCGGCCACTTCCACTTCCAGTTTGCCGGTGTGTCCGTGAAGATGCGCGCATTTGCCCGCATAGGAGGGCAGGCGGTGGGCGTAGGCAAATTCGAAGATCTTGGTAACGGTCAGGATGCCGTCGTGCTGCATGGCGATTCTCCGGGACAATGAGGCCGCCGCGTCGTCATGGAGCGGCCGGACAAGGCTGCCCTTATGTGACGGCCCCGTCAAGTCCCGACGGCAGACAGCGGAAAGGGCGCTGTGGCTGAGGAAGTCGCGGGCGCACCCCATCGCGCCCGGCGGCCATTGGCGAAGCGTTCTCGCCGTGCGCAGGCATGGCGGCACGGCAGCCTTGCCGGGGACTTGCCACATGGCGCGGCTGCGCTTTGCCGGGAAAGGCGCGCCGGGGCATGGGTGCTTTCCGGGGGGATTCCCCCCGGAAAGCACAGCCGTTGGCGGCAGCAGGTTCTAATAGCGGTAGTTGTCGGCCTTGTAGGGGCCTTCGATCTTCACGCCGATGTAGTCGGCCTGTTCCTGGGTCAGGCGGGTGAGCTTGGCGCCGAGGCGGCCGAGGTGCAGGCGGGCCACTTCCTCATCCAGTTCCTTGGGCAGGGTATAGACCTTCTTTTCCAGCGTTTCTGAGGCCAGCTTGATCTGGGCCAGGGTCTGGTTGGTGAAGCTGTTGGACATGACAAAGCTGGCGTGCCCGGTGGCGCAGCCGAGGTTCACCAGACGGCCTTCAGCCAGCACGATGATGCTGCGGCCGGATTTGAGCGTCCACTTGTCCACCTGCGGCTTGATGTTGAGCTTGCTGATGCCGGGGGTGTCCTCAAGGTAGGTCATTTCGATTTCATTGTCGAAGTGGCCGATATTGCAGACAATGGCTTCATCCTTCATGCCTTCCATGTGCTTGCCGGTAATGACATGGTAATTGCCGGTGCAGGTGATGTAGATGTCGCCGAGGGGCAGGGCGTCTTCCACGGTGGTCACTTCATAGCCTTCCATGGCGGCCTGCAGGGCGCAGATGGGGTCGATTTCGGTCACCAGCACGCGCGCGCCGAAGCCGCGCATGGACTGGGCGCAGCCCTTGCCCACGTCGCCATACCCGCAGATCACCACCACCTTGCCGGCCACCATGACGTCGGTGGCGCGCTTGATGCCGTCGGCAAGGGATTCGCGGCAGCCATAGAGATTGTCGAACTTGGACTTGGTCACCGAGTCATTGACGTTGATGGCCGGGAAGAGCAGCTTGCCCTCGGCCTCGAGCTGATAGAGGCGATGCACGCCGGTGGTGGTTTCCTCGGAAACGCCCTTGATGCGGGCGGCCACCTTGTGCCAGTGCTGCGGATCTTCCTTGAGGCGCAGGGCCAGGCGGTCAAGCACGCACTGAAATTCCTTGCTGTCGGCCTTTTGCTCGAGCATGGCGGGATTGTTCTCGGCTTCCACGCCCTTGTGGATGAGCAGGGTGGCGTCGCCGCCGTCGTCCACGATGAGGTCGGGGCCGGAACCGTCGGGCCAGGTGAGGGCCATTTCGGTGCACCACCAGTATTCCTCAAGGCTTTCGCCCTTCCAGGCAAAAACCTTGGCCATGCCCTGATCGACAATGGCCGCGGCGGCGTGATCCTGGG